>NZ_JBEOXO010000010.1:0-326719 GCF_040296605.1 Streptomyces sp. NPDC002088
AACCAACCCCCCCCTTGTGTGTTTTTGGTCCTCTGTTTCAAAAAAACCCCCCCCGCGCCCCCCGCCCCCGCCCCCCCCCCCGCCCCTCTGATCGTTTTCTGCGACCGCTGTGCGGACTACGAGCGCGGACTACAGCGCGCCGAAGCCCACCTTGCGCGGGGCCGGCTCGCCGAGCTCGACGTAGGCGAGGCGGTCCGCCGGGACCAGGACCTTGCGGCCGTGCTCGTCCACGAGGCTCAGCAGCTGCGACTTCCCGGCCAGTGCCTCGGCCACCGCCCGCTCGACCTCCTCGGCGCTCTGACCGCTCTCCAGAACGATCTCGCGGGGCGCGTGCTGCACGCCGATCTTGACCTCCACGGCTATGTCCCTCCGACGGTCAGTGAAGTGCGCGACCATTCCGCGCCGTACCCAGCACACATTAGCCCGGTGAGGGGACGTACACGCTCCGGCCGAGAACGCCAGGAGCGAACAGTGACCGGGAACAAACCCGCACGGGGGCGCGCCACGGGTACTCCGCCGGGGGCGGGTCAGTGGTGATCGCCTACTCCGCCGAGGGCGGGTCAGTGGTGATCGCTGCCGTGCAGGGGGAAGCCCGCGATGCCCCGCCAGGCCAGCGAGGCCAGCAGCTGGACCGCCTGGTCGCGCGCGACGCTGCGGTCGCTGTGCAGCCAGGAGCGGGCCACCACCTGGGCGAGGCCGCCCAGGCCGGAGGCCAGCAGCATCGACTCGGCGCGCGAGAGGCCGGTGTCCACGGCGATGACCTCGCAGATCGCCTCGGCGCACTCGGTGGTGACCTTGTCGACGCGCTCGCGCACGGCGGGCTCGTTCGTCAGGTCAGACTCGAAGACCAGGCGGAAGGCGCCGCCGTCGTCCTCGACGTACGCGAAGTAGGCGTCCATCGTCGCCCGGACGCGCTGCTTGTTGTCGGTCGTTGACGCCAGTGCGGTTCGTACGGCCTGGATCAGCGACTCGCAGTGCTGGTCCAGCAGGGCGAGGTAGAGGTCGAGCTTGCCCGGGAAGTGCTGGTAGAGCACGGGCTTGCTGACGCCGGCGCGCTCGGCGATGTCGTCCATCGCCGCCGCGTGATAGCCCTGCGCGACGAAGACCTCCTGGGCGGCGCCCAGCAGCTGGTTCCGTCGGGCTCGGCGCGGCAGGCGAGTGCCACGCGGGCGCGCCGCCTCAGTTTGCTCGATGGCTGTCACGCCGCCTCCCAAATGTCGTCCACTTGCGGTGTGCGCCGCGCCGCCATCGTACTTTTCGGTAACCGTGGTGTGTGCGGTGCGAGCGGAGAATTTCACGGACCGGACGCCGATCAAAACGGAGCAGACCGGTGTGAACAGGTAGGTAGCGGGCAGGCCGGAACTCCGTTCCTGCTCAGCGCGCTGTCCGATGGCCGCCTTCCTTGTCAGCGGTAGTCGTCCTCGTCCAGGGACACGACGCGTGCCTGCTCGACGAGATCGGCCTCGTTCGCGCGGGCCGGGTCCACGTCCTCGAGGGAGTCGTCGCGTTCAGGCGCGATGTCCGCGTACTGTTCCGCCGCGTCGTTCTCGGGGGCCTCGACGTCGATCTCCGGGGGATCGTCGACCTGGAACTCCTCGAACACCTCGGGGTCGGTGGGGTCAACGGCCATGATGGGCTCCCTTCCTCGAACGTCCCTGCAATAAGCAGGGGCTACATGCGGGTGCCCTCTCTATGAGCCTAGGAGACACCCGATCCGGACGCTATGCGATCCGCCCACGATCTGTGACGGCGAACACATGAGTCACTGCGTGATCGTCTCGTAACATTGCCGCATGTCGTCGACCGAGTTGCCGTCCGTGCCACCCACCGATCTGCTTCCGGAAGCGGCCGCCGTCAGGGTCGCGGAGGGCGAGCGGCTCAGGTTGGTCGGGCTGCCGGGAATCACGCTGTCGGTGCGGTCGCGGCCACCCGCGCGCGAGGGGCTGCCACCGGCGCTGTACGTCCATGGCCTCGGTGGTTCCTCCCAGAACTGGTCGTCGCTGATGGCGTTGCTCGACGGGGTCGTCGAGAGCGAGGCGCTGGACCTGCCCGGCTTCGGCGACTCCCCGCCGCCGGACGACGGTGACTACTCGGTCACGGGGCACGCGCGCGCGGTCATCCGTTACCTCGACTCGGCCGGACGCGGGCCCGTACACCTCTTCGGCAACTCGCTCGGCGGCGCGGTCGCCACGCGCGTGGCCGCGGTGCGGCCCGACCTCGTCCGGACGCTCACGCTTGTTTCGCCCGCGCTACCGGAGCTGCGGGTGCAGCGCACCGCGGTGCCGACGGGGCTGCTCGGGTTTCCCGGCGTGGCGGCGCTGTTCACCCGGTTCACCAGGGAGTGGACGGCGGAACAGCGGGTGCGCGGCGTCATGGCGCTCTGCTACGGGGACCCCGGGCGGGTCACTCCGGAGGCGTTCGGCCACGCGGTGGCGGAACTGGAGCGGCGGCTGCGGTTGCCGTACTTCTGGGACGCGATGACGCGGTCCGCGCGCGGGCTGGTCAACGCGTACACGCTGGGCGGCCAGCACGGGCTGTGGCGCCAGGCCGAACGGGTCCTCGCGCCGACCCTCCTCGTCTACGGCGGCCGGGACCAACTCGTCGGCTTCCGCATGGCCCAGCGGGCGGCCCGCGCCTTCCGCGACTCCCGCCTGCTCACCCTGCCGAACGCCGGGCACGTGGCAATGATGGAGTACCCCGATACGGTGGCTACGGCGTTCGGCGAGCTTCTGCTGCATGCAGAGGGCTCCGGGGGCGGGAGCGCCGGTGTCTCCGACGGTGACGCCGAGTCCGTCCGACGTACGAGTACCGGGAGCTGAAGCGCGAGGTGGGACGCCACAGCCGGCGCGGTCCTGCGCCCAAGAGCGCGGGCGAGAGGGACACCGGGGAGAGGGTGCCGCCGCCGCGACCCGCGCCGGCGACGGAGGGTACGCCCGCGCGGGCGGTTCCGCGTTTCGCTGACGGTACGCCCGTGCGCGGGGTGCCCCGTCTCCCGGACGGCACTCCCGCTCATGGTGTGCCCCGTCTCCCGGACGGCACTCCCGCTCATGGTGTGCCCCGTCTCCCGGACGGCACCCCCGCCCACGGTGTCCCCCGCGTTCGTGGTGGGCACCCCGAGCAGCGTGAAACCGGTGGCGGCTGGGGCGAGTTGAGGGGGCAGACGGTCGACGGGGTGGGCTACGGGTGGCCGGGTGCGCCGGGGGCCGCGATACCGCGGCAGCGCCAGGCGCCTCCGACGCGCCCGAGGCAGGACTACCTCGACGCCTTCACCCAGGACGACGACGTCTTCGCACCCCACGCCTCCGCCCCCGCCTCCCCACTTGCCACGGATCTGCACGCCCCTGTCACCGACCGGCCCACGGACGCACCCGGGACCAGCACGGGCACCGGCACCGGCACCGGCACCGGCGTCGATGACGACGACGCGCCGCCGACCGGCGAGCCCGCGCGCGAGAAGGGCGCCAAGGGCCGGACCTTCACCGGCATCGCGGCCGCCGCCGTCACCACCGTGCTGGCCGTCGTCGTCGCCGGCCAGGTCACCGGCGGTCAGGACGAGAGCGCCGTACGGTCGCAGTCCGCCACCGACCAGGCCGGCGACTCCCGTCCCTCGGCCGCGTCGAGCCCCTCCGCTTCGCCCGAGGTGGCGACGCTGACGTATGCGCAGAAGATGGCCGAGAAGTACGCGCTGAGTGCCACGCTCAAGGGCTCGGGAAAGTTCGACGCGGTTCCCGGTGTCGACAAGGCACCCGGGAAAGGGCAGAAGTACACGTACCGCGTGGACGTGGAGCAGGGGCTCGGGCTCGACGGCGAACTCTTCGCGCAGGCCGTGCAGAAGACACTCAACGACGACCGGAGCTGGGCCCACAACGGCGCCCGCACCTTCGAGCGGATCCACTCCGGTAAGCCCGACTTCGTGATCACCCTCGCCAGCCCCGGCACCACCGCCACCTGGTGCGCCAAGTCCGGCCTGGACACCACCGAGGACAACGTGTCCTGCGACTCCGCCTCCACCGAGCGCGTGATGATCAATGCCTATCGTTGGGCGCAGGGCTCGAAGACATACGGTGACGAGATTCACGCCTACCGGCAGATGCTGATCAATCACGAAGTCGGTCACCGCCTCGGCCGCAGCCACGTGACGTGCGACAAGAACGGTGAACTCGCCCCGGTCATGCAGCAGCAGACCAAGTTCCTCGACCACGACGGAATCCACTGTCTGCCCAACCCCTGGCCCTATCCCAAGAGTTGACAGGCGGCGCATGAGTCACGCTGGCGTGAGCGGGAAGTTCGTTCGTATTTCTGTGCTGTTGTCTCGTCGCGCGTCCGTCCGCGCCGCCATCGAGCCGGCGCTCACCGGTGTGACCACGCTGTGCATGGCCGACATCCACTGTCACTGACGCCCGCCTTCCTCGACCCGGAGGCCGCGGCCTGGCGCCGGGCCGCGCGACAGGAGCTGGCCGGTATGTGACGTTGCGCGCCCGAACAATCTCCTAGCGCGACGGAACGCGACCTGTGCGGGAAAGTTACGACTGTTCACCCCTTTTGATGGCGTGATGGACAACCGTCCATCGCGCCACCGTCTTGTCCGCATACGTTCTTCCCGCTGTGAGCCGCCGAACCAACGGCGGCTCCCCATACGGGAGATCGGGGTGCACTCGTGCGCATCGGACTGCTTACGGAGGGTGGCTATCCGTATGTGAGCGGTGACGCCAGGCTCTGGTGCGACCGGCTCGTGCGCGGGCTCGGGCAGCACGAGTTCGACATCTACGCGCTCAGCCGCAGCGAGCGTCAGGAGGACGAGGGCTGGATCGAGCTTCCGTCGCAGGTCAGCCGCGTGCGTACGGCACCGCTCTGGACGGCCGGCGACGACGGGGTGGTTTACGGGCGTCGCGCGCGCCGGCGGTTCACCGAGTGCTACGGGGAGCTTGTGGCCGCGTTGTGCGCGGGGGGCACAGGGGGTGTAGGGGGCGCGCAGCAGCCGTCAGGGGACTCCTCCGGTGAATCCGGGGAGGTCTGCGCCTCCGAGGCGGACCGTTTCAGCAGTGCGCTGTACGGGCTCGCCGAGCTCGCCCGCGACGAGGGCGGACTGGTGGGGGCACTCCGCTCCGAGCGCGCCGTACGCGTGCTGGAGCGCGCCTGTCGTGCGCCCGGCACGCTGCGCCCGGCACGCGAGGCGCGCGTACCCGATCTGCTCGCCGTCGCCGCGCACCTCGAACATGCCCTGCGCCCCCTCTCGCTCGACTGGTACGAGGACGACGGACTCGGCTCGGCCGACCTGTGCCACGCGGCGTCCGGCGGCGCGGCGGCCCTGCCCGGACTCCTCGCCCGCCACTTCTTCGACGTCCCCCTGCTGGTCACCGAGTACGGGGTCCGGCTGCGCACGCACTACCTGGCCTCCGGCGTCGGCCCGACCGCCGAGGCCGCCCCCTCCGTACGAGCACTGCTCGCCGCCTTCCACGGCAGGCTCGCCGCCGAGGTCTACCGGCGGGCCGCCTGCGTCACGCCCGGCAACGCGCACGCCCGCCGCTGGCAGGAGCGCTGCGGCGCCGACCGGGCCAAGGTCCGCACCGTCTACCCCGGCATGGACGCCTCGCACTTCGCGGAGGTGGGAGAGGCGCCCGAGTGCACCGACCCGGACACGCTGGTCTGGGTCGGCCGGATCGAACCGGCCAAGGACCTGATGTCCCTGCTGCACGCCTTCGCCGAGGTCCGTAAGGAGGAGCCGAAGACGCGCCTGCGCATCGTCGGCGCGGCCGTCGGCGCCGAGGGCGAGGCGTATCTCGGGCACTGCAAGGCGCTGGCCGCGCAGCTCTTCCCCGACGAGGCGGAGGGCCCGCACACCGTGGGCGACAACCCGGTGTCCTTCGAGGAGATCGGCGGCCCGGAGGCCCCTACGGTCGCGGAGGCGTACGCGTCGGGTGCGGTGACCGTCCTGTCGAGCGTCGTCGAGGGCTTCCCCATCAGCCTCGTCGAGGCCATGTTCTGCGGCCGCGCCACGGTCTCCACCGACGTCGGCGCGGTGGTGGAGGTCATCGGCGGTACCGGACTCGTCGTGCCCCCACGCAATCCGAGGGCGCTCGCCGAGGCGTGCGTGACGCTGCTGCGTGACCCCGAGCGCCGTGCGCGCCTGGGCGCCGCGGCACGCGCCCGTGCGCTCGAACTGTTCACCGTCGAGCAGAACATCGCGGCATTTCACGGCATTTACCTGGAGATCGTCTCGCACTGCCCGGTCAACCGGGTCGCCCTCGACCGCACGGGCGAGCCATTGCCGTTCGCCGTCCCCGCCGAGGCTCACCTGCCGGGCCGCTGGACGGGACCGGTCGCCCGTGTCGCCGCCCGTGGCGGCCCCGGCTGGGCGGCAGGACCGCCGGTGCGGGAGACGGCTCCGGCGCGAGCCGCCTCCTCGGTGGTGGCGAGGGCCGCGGCGGAGGGGGCGCGATGAGCGGGCTGGGGGAACTGGACCGGCCCGGGACACCAGGCCGTCCCGGCGCGCGGGATGCGGAGTCACAGGACTGGGGTGTGGGGGAGAGCGAGGCGGAGGGCTTGGGGGCTGCGGAGGGCGCCCAGGAGGTGGACGTACCGGACGCACAGGGCGCACAGGAACTGGGCGAGTCCGGCGCGCACGCCGGAGCACCGAGTGTCGGAGCGCCCCCCGACGCACCCGCCGGCGGCATGCGTTCCGGTGGAACGACCGCCGGCCGCGGGACCGCCGCCCCCCGCCGTGGCGCGGCCGACCCCGTCAAGACCCTGATGCACCGTCACCGGGAACTGTGTGAACGAGCCGTGGACCCCCTGGAGATCGCGGCAGGTCTCGAGGCGCACGGGGTCACCGACCGGACCGCCGCGCGCTTCCGCCACCGGGACGTCTTCTCCCTCGCGGAGGAGATGTACGCGCGCGTCCCCCGCAGCGGCGAGGATTCCCCGCACCCAGCAGCCCTCGTGACCACCCGGCTACGCGCGGACTGGGCCCTGCTCGCCCTTCTGCCAGGGGCGCTGTGCGCCGCCACAGTGGTCGGCCTGCGCCTCACCACGGGACAACCACGCCTGATCACGGCCGCCGTGGGCGTCCTCGCCGTGGCCGTCGGCCTGCGCGCGGCGCTCGGCCGCGGCCCGCTGAGCGCCGCGCGCCGCACCCGTTCCGGCTCGCACACGACCGGCACCAGCACCTGGACATGGTGGCTCCTCGTCTATGTCGCCCTCGGGGACGGCCTGCTGCGCGGCGCCGTCGGAGGAGGCCCCGACGGCCTGCCGACCGGCACCTCGGACGGCCTCTGGCCCCTTGCCACGGCCCCCGTCCTGGCCCTCGCACTGGCCTGCGCCCCAGCCGCCTGGACCGCCCACCTCTTCGCCGTACGAGCCCGCCGCAAACTGACGGCCAGCCGCGGCCTGGCGGAGTTCGCCGCCTCCGTACAACCGCTGCTGCTCGGCACGTTCGCCCTGTACCTGTGCGCGCTGACGGCCCTGCTGGCCCTGTGCGCCGCGGCCCTGGGCGAGCCCGCCGCCTATGCCCAGGCCCTCACCCTCGGCGCCCTCCTCCTGCTCGCCCGCCTCCTCACCGTCCACGGCTTCACCCACGCCCCCGTGGTCGTCCTCGGTGCCACGGCCATGGCCGAAGCGGCCGCCCTGAGCACCGTGTTCGCGGGCCGTCTCCCGGGCTGCGCCTTCCTGGCCGCGCCCGTCGAGGCCCTGGTGGAGGCCTGGGGCCCCGGCGGTCTCCCGGCCCTCGTCTGCGGCGCGGCGGCCCTGACCCTGCTGGTCCACGCGACCCGCACCCTGACCCGCGCCTCGGCTCACGCCCAACCTCACGACTCGCCGTGACGCGTGGCCCCCGCTCGGGCGCACCCCCGACCCCGCGACGACGACACGCGACGCAAACCCCCCATGCCGGACGCGCGCCGAACACCCCAATCCGCCATCCGCCCTCGGAGAACCGGCCCCCGCGCCGGAGGCAACCGCACCACCCCCTCGAAGGAGAACACGAGATGACCACCTCCCGATCCGGAGCGTCCGGAGCCACCGGAACATCCGGAACGCACACCCCGGGAGCCGCGCGATGAGGGTCCTGCTGATCGGAGCCAACGGCTACCTCGGCCGCTTCGTCGCCGACCGACTGCTCGCCGACCCGGCCGTCCAGCTCACCGCGCTCGGCCGCGGCGACGACGCCGACGTCCGCTTCGACCTCGCGTCCGGCAGCCCCGGCGCGCTCACCCGCTTCCTCGACGCGGTCCACCCCCAGGTCGTCATCAACTGCGCGGGCGCCACCCGCGGCGGCGCCCGCGAGCTCACGCGGCACAACACCGTCGCCGTCGCCACCGTCTGCGAGGCCCTGCGCCGCAGCGGCTGTGGCGCCCGCCTGGTGCAGATCGGCTGCGGCGCCGAGTACGGCCCCAGCCAGGCCGGCTCCTCCACGGCCGAGGACGCCGTCCCGCGCCCCGGCGGCCCCTACGGTGTCAGCAAGCTCGCCGCCACCGAACTCGTCCTCGGCTCCGGCCTGGACGCCGTCGTGCTGCGGGTCTTCTCTCCCGCCGGCCCCGGCACTCCCGCGGGCTCCCCGCTCGGCCGCCTCGCCGAGGCCATGCGCCGCGCCATGCAGTCCGGCGACGGCGAACTCAAGCTCGGCGGTCTCGGCGCCCAGCGCGACTTCATCGACGTGCGCGACGTGGCCCGCGCCGTCCACGCCGCCTCGCTCTCCGCCGCACAGGGCGTCATCAACATCGGCTCGGGCCGTGCCGTGCGCCTGCGGGACGCCGCCGCGATCCTCGCCCGCGTAGCCGGCTACGGCGGCGCCCTGCACGAACTCGACGGGCCTCCCGGCGGCCACCACCTGAGGACCACCATCGGCCACCCCCGCACCGACTCCGACCACGCGGCCCCGCTCGCCTACCCGTACCCCGACGGCTGCGGCAGCTGGCAGCAGGCCGACGTCCGCACCGCACGCGACCGGCTCGGCTGGCGGCCCCGCATCAACCTCGAGGAGTCCCTCGCCGACATCTGGATGGAGGCGGCATGCCGTATCTGACCAGCTCGACGGCGGGTTCCGCGAGCACCGACGTCCGCACCGGTTTCGGCATCCCCGGCTACGCACACCCCCTGCTCGCCCCGACCGAATGGGGCGAACTCACCCGCCCCGGGACACCACTGCACTGGGTCGTGCTCAACGTCGCCGACGGCCCCGGCAGCCGCCCCGATCCGCACTGCCTGGAAGCGGCGGGCCGGGTACGCAACGCGGGCGTCCGGGTCCTCGGCCACCTCGACACCGCTTACGGAGCCCGCCCCTTCGCCGACATGATCTCCGACGCACACCGGTACCTCGACTGGTACCGGGTCGACGGCTTCCTGCTGAACCGCTGCCCGACCGAACGCACCGCACTCCCCGAGACGCGCCGCACGGTGACCACGCTCCGTGGATTGCGCGACGACACCCACATCGTCCTCGGCCATGGCACCCACCCGTATCCGGGCTACGCGGAGAACGCCGACCAGCTCGTCACGTTCTCCGGCTCCTGGAGCGATTACCGCTGGTCGCAGGTGGCCGAGTGGACCGCCGACTACCCGCCCGAGCGCTTCTGCCACCTCGTCCACGGTGTCCCGCGCGGCCACCTCGACGAGGCGCTGCGCATCGCCCGCTGGCAGGGGGCCTCGACGATCTACTTCACCGACCGCACGGACCGTGACGGCCGCGACGCCCCCTGGGAGGGCATGCCCGGCTACTGGGACGAAATCGTCTCGCGGATCGGAACGGGTGTCTCGGAATGAAGGAGGCCATGGCAGTGTTACAGGGAGAACAACTGTAGTGATTGACCGACCAACGGAGTCCCCGTGTCGTTGCCACCCCTGGTCGAGCCAGCCTCTGAGCTCACCGTAGACGAGGTCCGCAGGTACTCCCGCCACCTGATCATCCCCGACGTCGGGATGGACGGGCAGAAGCGGCTGAAGAACGCCAAGGTGCTCTGTGTGGGCGCCGGCGGCCTGGGCTCGCCGGCGCTGATGTACCTGGCCGCGGCGGGCGTGGGCACGCTCGGCATCGTGGAGTTCGACGAGGTCGACGAGTCGAACCTGCAGCGCCAGATCATCCACAGCCAGGCCGACATCGGCCGCTCCAAGGCCGAGTCGGCGCGCGACTCGGTCCTCGGCATCAACCCGTACGTGAACGTGATCCTTCACGAAGAGCGGCTCGAAGCCGAGAACGTGATGGACATTTTCAGCCAGTACGACCTGATCGTCGACGGCACGGACAACTTCGCGACCCGCTACCTGGTCAACGACGCCGCCGTGCTGCTGAACAAGCCGTACGTGTGGGGCTCGATCTACCGCTTCGACGGCCAGGCCTCCGTCTTCTGGTCCGAGCACGGCCCCTGCTACCGCTGCCTCTACCCGGAGCCCCCGCCGCCCGGCATGGTCCCCTCCTGCGCCGAGGGCGGCGTCCTGGGCGTGCTGTGCGCGTCCATCGGCTCCATCCAGGTCACCGAGGCGATCAAGGTCCTCACCGGCACCGGTGAGCCCCTGGTCGGCCGTCTGATGATCTACGACGCCCTGGAGATGCAGTACCGCCAGGTCAAGGTCCGCAAGGACCCCAACTGCGCGGTCTGCGGCGAGAACCCGACCGTCACCGAGCTCATCGACTACGAGGCCTTCTGCGGCGTCGTCTCCGAGGAGGCCCAGGAGGCGGCCGCCGGTTCGACGATCACTCCCAAGCAGCTCAAGGAGTGGATCGACGACGGCGAGAACATCGAGATCATCGACGTCCGCGAGATCAACGAGTACGAGATCGTCTCGATCCCCGGCGCCAAGCTGATCCCGAAGAACGAGTTCCTCATGGGCACCGCCCTGGAGGCCCTCCCGCAGGACAAGAAGATCGTCCTGCACTGCAAGACGGGTGTCCGCAGTGCGGAGGTCCTCGCCGTGCTGAAGTCCGCGGGCTTCGCGGACGCCGTGCACGTCGGCGGCGGCGTGATCGGCTGGGTCAACCAGATCGAGCCGCACAAGCCGGTTTACTAAGTCAGCCCTTCCGCTGACCAGCGGAACAGAAGAAGCCCACGGCTCTGACCAGTTCGGATGCTGTGGGCTTCTGCCGTTGTCGGTCGCCCTCGGCTGACCTTGGACGGCCCAGCGTCCCGCCACCGGGCCACTACCTGCGGCGAGACCGCAACGGCGGGGGCTTCGCGCACCACGGGTGCCCGGAGCCCCCGCCGTCGTCATGAGCAGACCTTGCCGTCCTTCGGCATCGTCCCCTTCAACAGGTACGTGTTCACAGTGGAGTCGACACAGTCGCTCCCGCTCCCGTACGCCCCGTGACCCTCGCCCTTCCAGGTGAGCACCACACCTACGTCCTTGCCCAGTTCGTCCGCCATCCTGCGGGCGCCCTCGTACGGCGTCGCAGGGTCGCCCGTGTTGCCGACCACCAGGACTGGCGACGCACCCGGCGCACTCACCTCCGGAGTGTCGTACTGCCCGGCCACCGGCCAGTCGTGGCACCAGCCGGCCGTGTCCCAGCCGAGGAAGTCCCCGAACACGGGTGAGATCTTCTCGAACTCCGGCAGCAGCTTCTTCGTCTCCTCCAGCGTGGGCCGCTGCTTGTCGTCCAGGCACGATATGACGCGTTGCGAGTGGGTCGTCGTGCCGTAGTGCCCTGACCCGTCCCGCTCGTTGTAGCCGTCGGCGAGCGTCAGCAGCTCCGAGCCGTCCCCCTGCTCCGCATCCTTGAGGGCGCTGGTCAGGCTCGGCCAGCCGGCCTCGCTGTAGAGCGGCAGGACGATGCCGGTGATCGCCAGCGTCTGCGTCAGCTTCCGCCCCGACGACGTCGGCAGCGGGTTGGCGTCGATCCGCTTCAGCAGGTCAGCGATCTTCTGCGTGCCCTTCTGCGGGTCCTGGCCGATGGACTCGAGGTAGTCGTTCAGCGCGCGCTGGAAACCCCTGGCCTGGTTCTCGGCGTGACCCACCGTGTCGGCGCTCGGGTCGACGACCGCGTCGAGGATCAGCCGCCCGACGTTCTTCGGGAACAAGTGGGCGTAGACGCCGCCGAGTTCGGTGCCGTAGGAGATGCCGAAGTAGTGCATCTTCGTGTCGCCGAGGACCTGGCGCATCAGGTCCATGTCCCGGGCGGTGTCGGTGGTCGAGACGTGCGCCATCAGGTCCCCGGCGGCCTTCTCGCAGCCTTTGCCGAAGTCGGTGGAGTCCTGGAAGTACGCCTGCTCCTCGGCCGGGGTGTCCGGTGTCGCGTCGATCGCCTCGGCGGCCCGGATCTCCTTGTCGCCACGGCAGCGCACGCCCCCACTGGCAGCGACTCCGCGCGGATCCCAGCTCACCAGGTCGTACCGCTGGCGCAGCTGGGACACCGTGGAGGCGTACGACGGCATCATGGACACGCCCGAGCCGCCGGGGCCGCCGAAGTTGAACAGGAGCGAGCCGATGCGATCCTGGCCGCGGGCCTTGGCCCGGATCATTGCCAGGCCGATCGTCCTGCCGTCCGGTTTCGCCCAGTCCAGCGGCACCTTGAGCGTCGCGCACTGCCAGTCGCCGCCCGGTGCGGGCGAGTCGGCCGTGGCCTTGCAACGTCCCCAGTCGAGCTTCTGGGACGTCAGCGAGGAGGGCAGCGCGGACGCCGTGCCGGAGGGGTCGCGTGAGGACGCCGTGGCCGACGCCTTCGCCCTGCCCGTTCCCTTGCTGTTCTTGCCGTTGCCGGATGACGAGCCGCTGCTACAGCCCGCCACCAGCAGTGCGGCGGCGGCGCCCAGCGCCGTCCACCGTGCCAATCGCGCCATCCGGTGTCCCCCCTCGCAGGCCGTCCGCACCGAGCAGCGGACGGCAGTCAGGCCATAGTAGGCGGAGCACGCCAAGCTCACCGAGGCCTGTGGATAACCGTCTGACCTGCCAGTTTGCCGGGTTCAGGGAGGGAATCAGGAGCACACGGTCCCGGCCGCCGGCACCTTCCCGTCCAGCAGATAGCCGTTCACCGCGCTCTGCACGCACTTGTTCTTGCTGTCGTACGCGCCGTGCCCCTGCCCCTTGTACGTCAGCTCCACACCGACTCCCTTGCCCAGCGCGTCCACCATCCTCCGCGCACCCGCGTACGGCGTGGCCGGGTCACCGGTGTTGCCCACGACGAGGATCGGCGCGGCTCCGGGCGCGCGGACGTCGGGGTGGTCGGCGGCGCCGGCCACCGGCCAGTCGGTGCAGTTGACCATGCCCCAGGCCAGGAAGTCGCCGAACAGGGCGGAGGCGGCCCGGAACTCGGGCAGCTTCCCCTCCACGTAGTCGACGGTGTATCGCGGCTTGTCGTCGGCGCAGTTGATGGAGACGTTGGCCGCGGCGAGGTTGCTGTACTCGCCGTTCGCGCTGCGCCCGTTCATCGAGTCGGACAGCAGCATCAGGACCTTGCCGTCACCGGCGTACGCCTCTTCCAGGCCCTCGGTGAGGTACTCCCAGAAATCCTTCGAGTACAGGGCCTGCGCGATGCCGTTGGTCGCGGCCGTCTGGGTCAGCTCGCGCGGCAGGATGCCGGGGATCGGTTTCTTGTCGAGGCTCTTGAGCAGGGCGGCGATGCGGTCCTTGACGTCCTGAGCGGTATCGCCGATCGGGCAGTCCTCGACCTTCGAGGTGCAGTCCTCGGCGAAGTTGTCGAGCGCGAGCTGGAAACCCTTGGCCTGCCCGAGCGAGCCCTGCTCGGCCGTCTGCGTCGGGTCGACGACCGCGTCGAAGACGGCGCGGCCCACGTTCTTCGGGAACAAGTGGGCGTAGACGCCGCCGAGTTCGGTGCCGTAGGAGATGCCGAAGTAGTGCAGCTTGTCGTCGCCGAGCACCTGGCGCATCAGGTCCATGTCGCGGGCCGCGTCGGTGGTGCGCACATGCGGCAGCATCTTCTTGGAGTTCTTCTCGCAGGCGGCGTTGAACTGCTTGGTGTTGTCCAGGAACTCGGTGCGCTCGGCGGCGTCGTCCGGGGTGGCGTCCTGCTGGAAGTACTGGTCGAGCTGCTGGTCGTTCTCGCACTTCACGCCGGCGCTGCGGCCCACCCCGCGCGGATCGAAGCTGACCAGGTCGTAGCGGGTGCGCAGGGCCGTGTAGTCCTCGCCGAAGGCGGGCAGTGCGGTGACGCCCGAGCCGCCGGGGCCGCCGAAGTTGAACACGAGCGAGCCGATGCGCTTGCTCTCCGCGCCGCTCGCCTTCGCCCGGATCAGCGCGATCTTGATGGTGTCGCCCTTGGGGTCGTTCCAGTCGAGGGGCGCCTTCATCGTGGCGCACTGCCACTCGTCGCCGTCCGGCAGGGGCGACGGGGCGTCACCGCCGCCCTCCGCCTGGGACGGGGCCGGGCAGTCCTCCCAGCTGAGTTTCTGGGCCGTCAGGTCCCCGTCCTTGGAGTCGTCGTCGCAGCCCGCCAGCACTGAGAACAGCAGCAGGGCAGTGGCGGTCAGGGCGGCGGCGCGCAGCCGGGAGGGGTTGGGCATGATTCCATCGTGGGGTCGTGCCCGCTCGCGCGCGCGGGACACGGTCCGTACGAGGTACGCCGGCCCCCACCGGTCAGAGCGCTCCCTTGCGCGACAGATGGTTGAAGGCCAGCCACCCCGGCAGCACCGGTAGCCACAGCGTCAGCAGCCGGTACAGCAGCACCGCAGGAGCGGCGACCTCCTTCGGGAGTCCGACGGCGATCAGACCGACCGTCAGGGTCGCTTCGACCGCGCCCACACCGCCGGGCGTCGGCGCCGCGGAGCCGAGCGCGTTTCCGGCGAGAAAGACGACAGCGACGCTGGCGATGCTGAGCGAGGTCGACTCGTCGCCGAAGGCGCGGATCGACGCGTCCAGGCACATCACGAAGCAGGCGGTGAGCAGCAGCATGCCGCCGATACCGGTGAGCAGCTTCTGGGGCCGCTGCAGCACGTCGAGCATGCGCGGTACGACGCCCGCGAACAGTGACCTCACGCGCGTGACGGCGAACTTGCGCAGGAACGGCACCGAGGTCACCACGAGCACGAGCACCGCCACCGTCAGCAGACCCGCGATGACCGTCCGGGACGGCGACAGCGACGGTGTCTTTTCGGTGCCGGTCAGATAGCCGAAGGACAGCAGCATCAGGATGTGGCAGCCGAGCCCGAACAGCTGCGACGCGCCCACGCTGGCCACCGCGAGTCCGGGCCGTACGCCCGCGCGCTGCAGAAAACGCGTGTTGAGGGCGACACCGCCCACTGCGGCCGGCGCGACGATCTTCACGAACGAGCCGGCGACCTGCGCCCCCACGGTCCGTACGAACGGCACCCGCTCCGGCACGAAGCCGAGCAGGCTCATCGCTGCGGCGACGTAGCTGAGGGCCGAGAACAACACCGCTGCGATGACCCAGCCCCACTGGGCGTTGGAGAAGAGGGTCCCGAACTCGATGTGCGTGAGCTGCGTCAGCAGGAAGTACGCGCCGATGGCGCCCGCGATGAAGCTCATCAGCGTGCGTGGCCGCACCCGCTCCAGGCGGGCCGGCTCGACCGGCGCCTGCGGCCTGATCCGCAGCACCGCGTGTCGGATCTGGGTGAGCAGATCCTCCTCGCGCGCCTCCTCCACGGCCTCGTCGATGGCCCGCTTCTCGGCCCGCTGCTCCGCGCGTACGGCCTTCTTGTCGGGTCTGTCGGGTACGACGGGCGCGGCCTCGTCCTCGGCCGCCTCCAAGCGGGCCTGCTTGGCCTGCCGGGACGCTTCCAGGACCGCCTCGCGTTCGCGCTGTGCGCGCTCCCGGGCCCGTTTCCGCAGCGTCGCGCGCGTGGAGCGCGTCAAGGCGATGGGCTGGAGCATCGGCAGGCAGTCGGCGACGGCGTCGGGACCGAGGACGCCCACCGCGGAGGCCACCGCGCGCTCCGCTCCCGCTCGCAGGCCGAGCGTCGTCAGGAGCTGCGCGACGTCCATGCGCAGCAGCAGGTCGCCGGCCGCGATCTCACCGCCGCGCAGGTCGGTGAGGACCACCGCGCCGGAACGATCCACCACAATCGCGTCGCCCGACAGCCTGCGGTGCGCGATGCGCCGCGACTGCAGCGCATGCACCTGGTGCCAGGTGTGGTGCAGCAACTCGTCGGTGATCTCCTCGTCGGCCAGCGAGTCGAGGGTGCGGCCGCCGGTGTGTTCGTAGACGAGCATCACGGCGTCGGGGCCGAGTTCGGAGGTCGCGATCAGCTTGGGGGCGTTGGCGCCGGCCGCGATGGCCGCGTACGCGAGCAGCGCCTCCTGCTCGAGGGCCTGGCGCAGCGACTGCAGGCTGCTGCGGGTGGCGAATCCGCGCAGTGTCAGGTTGCGCCAGGCGCGGTAGAAGAAGCCCTGCGCCTGCTGCTCCCGGTCGACCACCGTGACGTCCAGCGGCGGACCGTCCTCCAGGGTGACGAAGTAGCGCCGCCCGCGGTCGCCGTTCTCTGCCGCCTCGGAGGTGTCCTCACGGGCCGCGCTCACCGGGCGGAAGCCGACCGTCCGCAGGCCCGCCATCAACGTCCGTCCCGTGGGACGGACGTTCGGCGAGCCGACCGCGTACAGCGTTCCGTAGGCCACGGTCCAGCCGATCAGCACCGTCAGGATGATCGAGAACGGTGTCGTGTAGCCGGTGACCAACATGGAGAACGCGTCGAGGAGCAGCACGATCCACAGCACGGAGCGCCAGCGCGGTCTGCGGGACATGCCGACGGCCGTCATGTACGCGATGACGGGGGCGAGATAGCCGTGCACCGGGTCGGTCAGGGCGTGGATGTCGCCGGGGGAGGGTTGGGTGAGCGCCTCCTGGATCGAGCCGGGGGCGGCCTTGGCGACCCACAGGTCGGTGGCGAGGGTCACGCCGTGCGCGAGGACCGCCGCGAGTACGCCGTCGGCGATGCGCAGCCCGTCCCGCTTGATCAGCCGTTCGATCGCGAAGGCGACCGGTACCAGCAGGATCGCGATGCTGGACGCCAGCCCCGCGATCTTGATCAGGAGATCGGGTGCCTGACCGGTGCCCTTGTTGATGTCCTGTTCGAGCCCCGAGGTCGTTCCGTGGGCGAACGCGGAGATCGCGAACAGCACGACGATGGCGAGTACACCCACCAGCAGCCGCATCAGGTCGGAAGGACGGTGCACGCGCGCGGGGAGCAGTGGTTCGTCGCCCTCGACCTCGTCGATGTGCACCTCCTCGGCAAGATCCGCGTCCGACGGGAGCCGCTTCCCGGCCGTCTTCCTGCCGTTGTCGGCAGCCTTCTTGCGTTCGTCGGCGGTGTCCGGGCGCGACGCGGCGTCAGAGGTACCCTCCGCGTCCTCGGGGTGCACACCCTGCTGCTTCATCGTCTCTTCTTGGTCTCGTATCACCGGTCACCGCCCGCACGATGGTGGCATGCCCCACCGACACACGGGGGCATCAGGGTGCAAATGCGGGGGCGCACAGTCTGCCCCAAGCATCGCTCCAGGGCGAGGGTCACGCAGAGTCGCGCGGCCGTCGCGCTGTCGGTGGGGTGGGGCAGGATGGGGTGAATGAGCGAGCAGAGCCTTCCGGACGACGACCGCCCGGAGTACGCGGACGCGCTGCCGGAGTACGCCGAGCGGGTCCTCGAGGTCGCCGAGCTGATCCCGCCGGGGCACGTCATGACGTATGGGGACGTCGCCGAGTGGCTGGAGGTGGGTGGCCCGCGCCAGGTCGGCCGCGTGATGGCCCTCTACGGAGGAGTCGCCCCGTGGTGGCGAGTCGTGCGCGCCGACGGAGTTCTGCTGCCCGGCCACGAGTTGCAGGCGCTCGGCCACTACCGCGCGGAGGGCACACCGCTGAAGGAAGCGAGCAGGGCTGCCGAGGGCCACCTGCCGCGCCTCGACATGAAGCGGGCGCGGTGGGACGGCGGCGAACGTGCGGAGGGTCACACCTGACAGCTTCCGCCACCGAAAGGGCTCGGGGGAAACCTGTGGCCCGTACGGGGGAAACGGGGCACATCTGTGGCATGCCGTACGTTCGTGAGGCGAGGGACATGCGTGGCGCATGGGCCGTGCGGGCCGTGCGGGCCGTGCGGGAAGAGGGGGAAGCCCTGCTTCCGCACCATTCGTCGGCGTAGCGTCGCCTGCACGCGTCCCCCTCACCCCGCGGTCACCGCCCTCCACACGTGGCGGCCCGCCTGCCCGTGACCCGACGACCATTTCCTCGACGACGGCGCTCCGCGCCGGCAGTGACAGCCCCCAGCACACCCACCAGGACCGGCGAACCACGTGAGCTCCTCTTCCTCCACCAGGCGCCTGCCGCACCCCCAGGTGCGGCAGGGGAGTCGTGGCGCTTACCGACTGGTTCGTACCCCGCCGGACCGACCGGATCCCCCTCGTCTGGACGCCGCACAGCGTGCCGTGGTTGACCACAGGACCGGCCCGCTGCTCGTCCTCGCAGGTCCGGGCACCGGCAAGACCACCACCCTCGTCGAGTCCGTGGCGGACCGCGTCGCCCGGGGCGGCGACCCCGCGCGGATCCTGGTGCTGACGTTCAGCCGCAAGGCCGCCGTCGACCTGCGCGACCGCATGGCGCTGCGCACCGGCGCCGCCCACGCGCCGCAGGCGACCACCTTCCACTCGTTCTGCTACGCCCTGATCCGCGCCCACCAGGACAGCGACCTCTTCGTGGAGCCGCTGCGACTGCTGTCCGGACCCGAGCAGGACGTCGCCGTCCGTGAACTGCTCGCCGGCCAGCTCGACCTGGAGCGCCTCGGCCTCGCCCATGTGCGCTGGCCGGACGAACTGCGCGCCTGCCTGACCACCCGTGGCTTCGCCGACGAGGTCCGCGCGGTCCTCGCCCGCAGCCGCGAACTGGGCCTGGGCCCCGAAGCCCTGGAGGCCTTCGCCCGCCGTATCGGCCGCCCCGACTGGCGGGCCGCGGCCGCCTTCCTCGCCGAGTATCTCGACGTCCTCGACCTCCAGGGCGTGCTCGACTACGCGGAACTGGTCCACCGCGCGGTGCTCCTCGCCCGCCGTCCCGAGATCGCCGGCCGGCTCGCCGCCCAGTACGACGCCGTTTTCGTGGACGAGTACCAGGACACCGACCCCGCCCAGCTACGGCTGCTGCACGCCCTCGCCGGCGGCGGCCGCACCCTCGTCGCCTTCGGCGACCCCGACCAGTCGATCTACGCCTTCCGGGGCGCGGACCTGAACGGCATCCTCGACTTCCCGCAGGCCTTCCCGCGCTCCGACGGCCGCCCGGCCCCCGTCGAGGTCCTGCGCACCTCCCGCCGCTCCGGTGCCGCACTGCTGGCCGCCACCCGGCTGCTGACCCGGCGCATGCCGCTGACCCGCCTTCCGGCGGAGAAGGTACGTGCCCACCGCGAGCTCACGCCGGTCCACCAGGGCGGGCGCGTCGAGGTCTACACGTATCCGACGCCTGGCACGGAGCTGGACAACATCGCAGACATCCTCCGCAGAGCGCACTTGGAGGACGGCGTTCCGTGGGGCGAGATGGCCGTCCTGGTGCGTGCCGGGTCCCGCATCCCGTCCGTCCGCCGCACCCTCACGGCCGCCGGCGTCCCGCTCGACATCGACGGCGACGACCTGCCGCTGCGACACGAACCGGCGGTGGCACCGCTGCTGACGGCGCTGCGGGCGGTGGCGACGGCGGAAGCCGCGGGGCGTGGCGAGGGCTGCCGTATGGACGATTCTCAAAAGCCGGAATCGGAGCGGGAGCAGGAGCCTGAATCGGAACCGGAGCGTGAGCGAGAGTCGGAGCCGGAATCCGAATCGCAGCGGGGGCGAGAGTCGGAGCCGGACACCTGCTGGCTCGACACCGAAGCCGCCCTGACCCTGCTCACCTCCCCCCTCGCCGGAATGGACGCCGCCGACCTGCGCCGCCTCGGACGGGCCCTGCGGGAGGAGGAGCGGGCAGCGGGCAACCCCGTGCCGCCGCCCTCCGACGAACTGCTCGCGCGGGCGCTCGCCGAGCCCGAGCGCCTGGTCACGCACGACCCGGCGTACGCGCGCGGCGCCCAGCGCCTCGGCGCGTTGCTCAGGAAGGCCCGAGAACGCCTCGCGGGCGGCGGCAGCGCCGAGGAGGCGTTGTGGGACCTGTGGGAGGGCACGCCGTGGCCCACGCGCCTGGAGCGGTCCGCACAGCGCGGCGGCGCGGCCGGCCGCAACGCCGACCGGGACCTGGACGCCGTGTGCGCGCTGTTCGCGACCGCCACGCGCGCGGAGCAGCGCACCGGGGGCCGGGGCGCCCTGAACTTCCTGGAGGAGATCGAGGCCGAGGACATCGCGGCCGACACGCTCACGCGCCGCGCCGTGCGCCCCGACGCCGTCCGTCTGATGACCGCGCACCGCTCCAAGGGCCTGCAGTGGCGCCTGGTCGTGGTGGCCGGAGTCCAGGAGGGGCTGTGGCCCGACCTGCGCCGCCGCGGCTCCCTGCTGGAGGCCGACCGCATCGGCCGCGACGGCCTCGCCGAACCGCTCAGCCCGGGCGCACTGCTCGCCGAGGAGCGTCGCCTGTTCTACGTGGCCGCCACGCGCGCGCGTGAACGCCTTGTCGTCACCGCTGTGAAGGCCCCGGCCGACGACGGTGACCAGCCCTCCCGCTTCCTCACCGAAATCGGCGTGGAGCCCAAGGACGTCACGGGCCGCCCCCGCCGCCCGCTGTCCGTCGCCGCACTCGTCGCCGAACTGCGCGCCACCACGGTCGATCCGCGCGTCTCGCAGGCCCTCAGGGAGGCCGCCGCCCGCCGTCTGGCCCGGCTCGCCGCCCTTGCCGACGAGGACGGCCGCCCGCTGGTGCCGTCCGCGCACCCCTACCGCTGGTGGGGCATGTTCGAGCCGACCGAGAGCAAGGTGCCGCTGCGCAACCGCGACCAGCCCGTGGTGCTGTCCGGCAGCGCCCTCGACCAGCTCGCCAACACCTGCGCCCTCCAGTGGTTCCTGGGCCGCGAGGTGAAGGCAGACACACCCGCGACCGCCGCCCAGGGCTTCGGCAACGTCGTGCACGTCCTCGCCGACGAGGTCGCCTCCGGGCACACGCCGGCCGATCTCGCCGTCCTCATGGAGCGCCTCGACTCCGTGTGGAACGCGCTCGCCTTCGACGCGCCCTGGAAGTCGGCGCAGGAGAAGGACAACGCACGCGTGGCGCTCGAACGCTTCCTGAAATGGCACGTCATGGACCGCGCCGGACGTACGCCCGTGACGAGTGAGCACGACTTCGACGTCACCCTCGGAGCAGGCGACTACGAGGTGCGCATCCGCGGCCAGATGGACCGCGTCGAGACGGACGCCGAGGGCCGCGCCTACGTCGTCGACTTCAAGACCGGCAAACAGGCGCCCAGCGCGGCCGAGGTGGCCCGCCATCCCCAGCTCGCCGTCTACCAGCTTGCCGTCAGCGAGGGCGCCGTCGACGATGCCTTCGACGGAGCGCGCCCCGAGCCGGGCGGCGCCGAACTCGTCCAGCTGCGCCAAGGCGCCGCGAAGCGGGACGGCGGCGAGACCCTGCCCAAGGTGCAGGCGCAGGAGCCCCTGGAGGGACCGGAGGGCGAGTGGGTCGGCGACCTGCTGGCCACGGCCGCCGGCAAGGTCCTCGACGAACGGTTCACCCCCACCGCCGGCCAGCACTGCACACACTGTTCCTTCCAGGCGTCGTGCAGCGCGCGTCCCGAGGGGCGACACGTGGTCGAGTGACCCCGCGTGATCGCTCGCGGCCGTTGTGATACACCGCACCACGCGTGCTGACCTGCGCTTCTCCCATCCCTGAGCGGCGATCGGGCACCGACTGTCAGTGGCCGCGGCTAGCCTCTCCGACATGCCCGCCCGTATCACCGATCCCGAGCAGCTCAAGGAGCTCCTCGGTATCCCGTTCACCCCGGAGCAGACGGCCTGCATCACCGCGCCGCCCGCCCCGCAGGTCATCGTGGCCGGAGCCGGATCGGGCAAGACGACGGTGATGGCCGCACGAGTGCTGTGGCTGGTCGGCACCGGCCAGGTCGCTCCCGAGCAGGTCCTCGGCCTGACCTTCACCAACAAGGCCGCCGGCGAACTCGCCGAACGCGTCCGCAAGGCACTGATCAAGGCAGGCGTCACCGACCCCGACGTCATCGACCCGGACAACCCCCCGGGCGAGCCCGTGATCTCCACGTACCACTCCTTCGCCGGCCGCCTCCTGACCGACCACGGTCTGCGCATCGGGCTCGAACCGACCGCCCGCCTCCTCGCCGACGCCACCCGCTACCAGCTCGCCGCGCGCGTGCTGCGCGAGGCCCCCGGCTCGTACCCGGCACTCACCCGGTCTTTCCCCGACCTGGTCAGCGACCTCCTCGCCCTCGACGGCGAGCTCGCCGAGCACCTCGTACGGCCCGAGGACCTGCGCGCGTGGGACGCCGAACTGCTGCGTGCCCTGGAGAGCGCCAAACTCACCAACGCCGAGCTGCGCAAGGTCCCCGACACAGCAGCCGCCCGCCGCGAGCTCGCCGGCCTGGTCCTGCGCTACCGGGCCGCCAAGCGCGAGCGCGACCTGCTCGACTTCGGCGACCAGATCGCCCTCGCGGCACGGCTCGCCCAGCTCCCTGAGGTGGGCCGCATCCTGCGCGACGAGTTCCGCGTGGTGCTCCTCGACGAGTACCAGGACACATCCGTGGCCCAGCGCATCCTGCTCGCGGGTCTGTTCGGCGGCGGCACGGGCCATCCGGTGACCGCCGTCGGCGACCCCTGTCAGGCGATCTACGGCTGGCGCGGCGCCTCCGTCGCCAACCTTGATGATTTCCCCGAACACTTCGCCCACACCGACGGCCGTCCCGCCACCCGCCAGGCCCTCAGCGAGAACCGCCGAAGCGGCGGCCGCCTCCTCGACCTCGCCAACGGACTCGCCGAGCCCCTGCGCGCCATGCACGCGGGCGTGGAGGCCCTCCGCCCGGCACCCGGCGCCGAACGCGACGGCATGGTCCGTTGCGCCCTGCTGCGCACCCACACCGAGGAGATCGACTGGATCGCCGACTCCGTCGCCCACCTCATGCGGACCGGGACAGCACCCGGCGAGATCGCCGTCCTGTGCCGTACGGCCACCGACTTCGCGCAGATCCAGGGCGCCCTCGTCGCCCGGGACGTCCCCGTTGAGGTGGTCGGCCTCTCCGGGCTGCTGCACCTGCCCGAGGTCGCCGACCTCGTCGCCGTCTGCGAAGTCCTCCAGGACCCTGGCGCCAACGCCTCCCTGGTCCGCCTGCTGACCGGCCCACGCTGGCGCATCGGCCCACGCGACCTGGCCCTCCTGGGCCGCCGTGCCCGACTGCTCGTCTCCCACGCGCGTGTGGGAGACGCCGACCCCGATCGCAGGCTCGCCGAGGCCGTCGAGGGGGTCGACCCGTCCGAGGTGATATCGCTCGCGGACGCTCTCGACACGTTCCTGGAGACGCCGCTGAACGGCGCAGGGGACGACGACGGGCTGCCCTTCTCGCCCGACGCGCGTGTGCGGTTCGCCCGCCTGGCCGCCGAACTGCGCGACCTGCGCCGCTCCCTGTCCGACCCCCTCATGGACGTCCTGCACCGGGTCCTTGCGGTCACCGGCCTGGAGGTGGAGTTGTCGGCGTCCCCGCACGCCCTGGCCGCCCGCCGCCGCGAGACCCTGTCGAACTTCCTCGACGTCGCCGCCTCCTTCGCCGCGGGCGACGGCGAGGCCACCCTGCTGGCCTTCCTCGGCTTCCTGCGTACCGCCGCCCAGTACGAGAAGGGCCTCGACAACGCCCTCCCCGGCGGCGAGAACACCGTCAAGGTGCTCACCGCGCACAAGTCCAAGGGCCTGGAGTGGGACGTCGTCGCCGTCCCCGGCCTGGTCACCGGCACTTTCCCCAGTACCCAGGGCCGCGAGAAGTGGACCGCCCAGGGCAAGGTGCTGCCACACGGGCTGCGCGGCGACGCCGACACTCTGCCCGACGTCGAGTCCTGGGACTCCCGCGGCATGAAGGCCTTCCACGAGGCCATGAAGGAGCACCAGCACACCGAGGAACTCCGCCTCGGCTACGTCACCTTCACCCGCCCCCGCTCCCTGCTCCTCGGCTCCGGCCACTGGTGGGGCCCCACCCAGAAGAAGCCCCGCGGCCCCTCCGACTTCCTCCAGGCCCTCCACGACCACTGCGCCGCCGGACACGGCGAGATCGAGGCATGGGCGGACGAGCCCGAGGAGGGCGAGGAGAACCCGGCCCTGCACCTGGCGACCGCCGACCAGGTCTGGCCCCTGCCCCTGGACGACGCCGCCCTCGCCCGCCGCCGCGCGGCGGCCGAGACGGTCCTGGCCCACCTGGAGGCCCTCGCCTCCCACGAGGACGGCCACCCTGCGGCCGCGCACGACCCCGACACCTTCGACGACCCGGACTGGCCCGTGCCGCCGGAGGACGACGAACCTCTCTACGACGAGCGGTTCGAGGAGAGCGACCCCTTCGACGAGGACGCCTCGGACTGGGAGGCATTGGCCACGGACCGGCCGACGGTCCCGCACCAGGCGACCGCCCCGCAGAGCGCGGAGCGCGCGGTCCCGCACACGGGCGCCCGCCCGCACCCCGCACCGGCTGAGTACGGCCAGACCCCCGAACACCACCCCCTCACCCCCGAGGAAGCCCGTACCGTCGCCTCCTGGGACCGCGACCTCGGGGCCCTCACCGGTGAGCTCCTGCGCGCCCGGCAGAGCGTCGGGGACGTTCCCCTGCCCATGACGCTGACCGCGTCCCAGCTGCTGCGCCTGGCCGCCGACCCGGACGGATTCGCCCAGGAACTCGCGCGCCCCATGCCACGCCCCCCACAACCAGCCGCGCGCCGGGGCACCCGTTTCCACGCCTGGGTGGAGGCACGCTTCGAGGAGCTGACGCTGCCCATGCTGGAGCCGGAGGACCTGCCCGGCAGCGAGGCCGACATCGCCGACGAACGAGACCTCCAGGCACTCAAGGACGCCTTCGAGCGCACCGCGTACGCGCACCGCACGCCCTACCGCATCGAGACCCCCTTTCAGCTCGCGATCGGCGGCCGCGTGGTCCGGGGCCGTATCGACGCCGTCTACAAACAGAGCGACGGCGACGGGACGACGTACGAGATCGTCGACTGGAAGACCAACCGCACCCGCACCGCCGACCCGCTCCAGCTGGCCCTGTACCGGCTGGCCTGGGCCGAGCAGCAGGGCGTGCCCCTGGAGTCGGTCACGGCCGCTTTCCTGTACGTGCGCGACGGCGAGGTCGTACGGCCGGACGAGCTGCCCGACCGGGCCGCACTGGAGCGCCTGCTGCTGGAGGAGCCGTCGTGTGACGAACAGCCCAGCGAGGATGTCACTGAGTGCCGATAGGCTCGTGACCATGAGCCAGACCCCGGACAGCGCCGTCCGTACGTACATCCAGCACCACCGCGACGCCTTCCTCGACGCCCTCGCCGAGTGGCTGCGCATCCCGTCCGTGTCGGCCCAGCCCGACCACGCGCCCGATGTACGGCGCAGCGCCGACTGGCTCGCCGCGAAGCTCCAGGAGACCGGCTTCCCCACCGCCGAGGTCTGGGAGACCGCGGGGGCCCCGGCCGTCTACGCCGAGTGGCCCTCCGAGGACCCCGAGGCGCCCACGGTCCTCGTCTACGGCCACCACGACGTGCAGCCCGCCGCCCGCGAGGACGGCTGGGACAGCGAGCCCTTCGAGCCCGTCGTCCGCGAAAACCGCCTCTACGCGCGCGGGGCGGCCGACGACAAGGGCCAGGTGTTCTTCCACACACTCGGTGTCCGCGCCCACCTCGCCGCCACCGGCCGGACCGCCCCGGCCGTCAACCTCAAGCTGCTGATCGAGGGCGAGGAGGAGTCCGGCTCCCCGCACTTCCGCGCCCTCGTCGAGGAACACGCGGGCCGGCTCTCCACCGACGCCGTGATCGTCTCCGACACGGGCATGTGGGCCGAGGACACCCCCACGGTGTGCACCGGCATGCGCGGCCTCGCCGAGTGCGAGATCCGTCTCCACGGACCCGACCAGGACATCCACTCCGGCTCCTTCGGCGGCGCCGTGCCCAACCCGGCCACCGCCGCGGCCCGCCTCGTCGCCGCCCTGCACGACGAGCACGCACGCGTGGCGGTCCCCGGTTTCTACGACGGCATCGTCGAACTCACCGACCGTGAACGCGAGCTCTTCGCCGAGCTCCCCTTCGACGAGCAGCAGTGGCTGCGCACCGCCAAGTCGTACGCCCTCCACGGCGAGGCCGGCCACACCACCCTGGAACGCATCTGGGCCCGCCCCACCGCCGAGGTCAACGGCATCGGCGGCGGCTACCAGGGCCCCGGCAGCAAGACGATCATCCCGTCCACAGCGCTGGTGAAGCTTTCGTTCCGGCTGGTCGCGGGCCAGGACCCGGACCACATCGAGAAGGCCGTCCGCGCCTGGGCCGCCGAGCAGGTGCCCGCCGGGATCCGGTACGAGATCACGTTCGGCGCGGCCACGCGCCCGTGCCTTACGCCGCTGGACCACCCCGCCCTGCAGTCCGTGGCGCGCGCCATGGGCCGCGCCTTCGACAAGCCTGTCCGCTTCACCCGTGAGGGTGGTTCGGGACCGGCCGCCGACCTTCAGGAAGTCCTCGGTGCCCCCGTGCTCTTCCTGGGCATCTCCGTCCCGTCCGACGGATGGCACGCCCCGAACGAGAAAGTCGAGCTCGATCTGCTCCTCAAAGGCGTCGAGACCAGCGCGTACCTGTGGGGCGACCTCGCGGAGAACTGGCGCCATGCGCCCTGACCGCCCCACGCCGCCCGGAACGGGCCTGTGCGCGGGGCACACTGGAAAGACCGCCCCGCACCGAAAGGCCCCGCCGGACCCGGTCACCCCTTGCCCTACGTCCCGCTGAACCGCCCGCCGAAACGAACCGTTCCACCGGGGGAGATGGAAGCACCTGTGACCACCTGGACCGACCACACCGCCGACCGACCCATCTCGCTCACCGCGCCCAGCGGCATCGACCGGGCCGCCCACCACCGGCTCGACGAGGCCTGGCTCGCGGCGGCATGGAGCCACCCCACGACCCGCTGCTTCGTGGTCTCCGGCGGCCAGGTCCTCATCGACGAGACACCCGACGGCCGGACCGAGGTCGTCATGACGCCCTCATTCGAGGCCCCCCTCACCGAGGCGCACCGCTACTTCCTGGGCACCGACGAGGACGGCGTCAGCTACTTCGCCCTCCAGAAGGACGCCCTGCCCGGCCGCATCGACCAGTCCGCGCGCCCCGCGGGCCTGCGCGAGGCCGGCCTGCTGCTGTCACCTCGGGACGCGGGCCTGATGGCGCACGCGGTCGCCCTGGAGAACTGGCAGCGCCTGCACCGCTTCTGCTCCCGCTGCGGGGAGCGCACGGTGATCGCCGCGGCCGGCCACATCCGCCGCTGCCCGGCCTGCGGCGCCGAGCACTACCCGCGCACCGACCCCGCCGTGATCATGGCGGTCACCGACGAGGACGACCGCATCCTCCTCGGCCGCCAGGTCCACTGGCCCGAAGGCCGCTTCTCGACGCTGGCCGGCTTCGTCGAGCCCGGCGAGTCCATCGAGCAGTCCGTGCGCCGCGAGGTCCACGAGGAGGTCGGCATCACCGTCGGCCAGGTCGAGTACGTCGCCAGCCAGCCCTGGCCGTTCCCGTCCAGCCTCATGCTGGGCTTCATGGCCCGCGCCACGTCGACCGAGATCGACGTCGACGGCGACGAGATCCACGAGGCCCGCTGGTTCTCCCGCGACGAACTGGCCGCCGCCTTCGAGTCCGGCGAGGTACTGCCTCCGTACGGCATCTCGATCGCCGCCCGCCTGATCGAGCTCTGGTACGGCAAGCCGCTGCCGACGCGAAGCTTCGTGTGAGACAGGACACAAGAAGGGCGGTCCCTGAGGCATCTCAGGGACCGCCCTTCTGACAGCGCCGGAGCGGTTACGCGCCGATCTTCTGCTTGACCTGCGCCAGCGACGGGTTCGTGAGGGTCGAACCGTCCGGGAACAGCACAGTCGGGACCGTCTGGTTTCCGCCATTCGCCTTCTCCACGAACGCCGCGGAATCCGGGTCGTGCTCGATGTTGATCTCGTTGTACGTGATGCCCTCGCGGTCCAGCTGGCTCTTCAGCCGTGTGCAGTAGCCGCACCACGTGGTGCTGTACATCGTCACAGTGCCCGGCATGTCTCTCGTGCTCCTTCGGCGTTCGGGGGACGGGTGCTCGCAGGGGGAGAACGTACTTGAAAGGGCCACCATTCCCCGCCCGGCGATCGAGCGGGACGTGACGCCTGCCGCATTAGTACGACTGCGAGGGCCTGCCTGTGGACAACCGGCTCACCCGTCCCGGGCGACCTGGCAGCATGGCTGTGTGACAGCAGCAACGCACTCCACGCTCTTCCCGCAGGTACCGGACTCGGCCGACGCGGTGCTCGAGGGGCTCGACCCCGAGCAACGCGAGGTGGCCACCGCCCTGCACGGTCCGGTGTGCGTGCTGGCCGGCGCAGGCACGGGCAAGACCCGGGCCATCACCCACCGCATCGCCTACGGCGTACGCGCCGGCGTCCTCCAGCCCTCCAGCGTGCTCGCCGTCACCTTCACCAACCGCGCCGCCGGAGAGATGCGCGGCCGGCTGCGCCAACTCGGTGCCGTCGGCGTCCAGGCCCGCACCTTCCACTCCGCCGCCCTGCGCCAGCTCCAGTTTTTCTGGCCGAAAGCGATCGGTGGCTCCATGCCCCGGCTCGTCGACCGCAAGGTCCAGCTCGTCGCTGACGCGGCCGCAGCCTGCCGCATCCGCCTCGACCGGGGCGAGCTGCGGGACACCACCGCCGAGATCGAGTGGTCCAAGGTCACCCAGACCGTCCCCGCCGACTATCCCGTCGCCGCCGCCAAGGCCGGCCGTGAGACGCCCCGCGACCCGGCCGAGATCGCCCAGCTCTACGCCGCCTATGAGGACCTCAAGCGCGACCGGGCCGTCATCGACTTCGAGGACGTCCTGCTGCTGACCGTCGCCATCCTCCAGGACCGGCACGACGTCGCCGAGCAGGTCCGTGCCCAGTACCAGCACTTCGTCGTCGACGAGTACCAGGACGTCAGCCCCCTCCAGCAGCGCCTGCTGGAGCTGTGGCTCGGTGATCGGGACAATCTCTGTGTGGTCGGTGACGCCAGCCAGACGATCTACTCCTTCACCGGAGCGACCCCCGACCACCTCCTGGACTTCCGCACCCACCACCCCGGCGCCACCGTCGTCAAACTGGTGCGCGACTACCGCTCCACACCCCAGGTCGTCCACCTCGCCAACGGCCTGCTCGCCCAGGCCCGCGGCCGCGCCGCCGATCACCGCCTCGAACTGATCTCCCAACGCGACCCGGGCCCGGAACCCCTCTACACCGAGTACACCGACGAGCCCGCCGAGGCCGAGGGTGCCGCCCGCCGCATCCGCGATCTCATCGGCGCCGGTGTCCCAGCCAGCGAGATCGCCATCCTGTTCCGTACCAACTCCCAGTCGGAGACATACGAACAGGCCCTCGCCGATGCCGGCGTGCCCTACCAGCTGCGCGGTGCCGAGCGGTTCTTCGACCGCCCCGAGGTACGAAAAGCGGGTGTCGCCCTGCGCGGCGCGGCCCGTTTCGGCGGCAACGACTCCCTCCTCGACGACGCCGTCGACCTGCCTTCCCAGGTGCGTGCCGTGCTGTCGGGCGAGGGCTGGACCCCGCAGCCTCCGGCCGGCTCCGGCGCCGTCAGGGAGCGCTGGGAATCGCTCGCCGCCCTGGTGAACCTCGCCCATGACTTCGCCTCGGCCAAGCCCCGCGCCACCCTGAGCGACCTCGTCACCGAACTCGACGAGCGTGCGAGCGCCCAGCATGCCCCCACCGTGCAGGGCGTCACCCTTGCCTCCCTGCACTCGGCCAAGGGCCTCGAGTGGGATGTCGTGTTCCTGGTCGGTGTCGCCGAGGGCATGATGCCGATCACCTACGCCAAGACCGACGAGCAGGTCGAGGAAGAGCGCCGCTTGCTCTATGTCGGCGTCACCCGCGCCCGCGAGCAGTTGCACGTCTCCTGGGCGCTCTCCCGCTCGCCGGGTGGTCGCCCCAACCGCCGTCCCAGCCGTTTCCTCGACGGGCTGCGCCCCGGCTCGGCCAGCACCGTCGGCCGCACCGGCCCGGGCGCCCCGGGCGGCATCGAGCGCGGCTTCACCGGCGGGGTACAGGCCACCGTCCCGCGCCGCCGACACCGCACCCCTGCCCGCTGCCGGGTCTGCGGACGCACACTGACCGACGCCGGCGAGATGAAGCTGATGCGCTGCGAGGACTGCCCCTCGGACATGGACGAGGGCCTCTACGAGCGGCTGCGCGAGTGGCGTGGGGTGCAGGCGAGCAGCAGTGGACAGCCCGCGTTCTGCGTCTTCACCGACAAGACCCTGATGGCGATCGCCGAGGCCGCTCCCGACGATCCGGGCGACCTGGCGCGGATCCCGGGCGTCGGGGCCCGCAAACTCAACCGCTACGGGGCCGACGTCCTGGCCATCTGCGCAGGCCGGGAGCCCGGCGTGGACGGCGACGGGGACTGATACGAACTCGTCGAAAAAATAGTTTGCGCATGCCCCAGCAATCCCCATAGGTTCTTAGGCACGGGAACGGAGGCCTTCTCGGAGGCCCCGATTCCGTGCTGTACTTACATATCCGTCGGACTGGGCTCACCCCCGGTCCCCCGAGACGCCGAGAGGAGGCGATTCCAGTGATCAGCATCAAGACCAGCTCCACCAGCACCGTGAAAATGACCGATCGCTCGGTCGCCTCCGCGTGCATGCTCGGCGTTTCGAACCTGGGCACCGGTCTGTCCGGCATTCCTGCCGCGCGTCCGGCGTCCTCCCTGTCTCTCGCGGGTCTTCCCATCCGTGAGCGCAATGAGCGACCGACCAAGGCACTGGAAGCAGCAGTAGCGGCACAGGCCAAGGCCTATGCCTTTACGGCGACCGGTGCCGGATTCCGGAAGCAGACGACGCAGCATCACCTGATGTGGGCCTTCCGTGGGCCAGAACCCTGGAGTGATCCAGCCTGATCGTCAATCAGGCCGGCGCCTTCAGGGCCGCGGAACCCCATCCGGGATCCGCGGCCCTTCTGTTTGTCCTCGAACGGGGATGACGGAGCGAAGGGGCCTCGGGACAAGAAAAGAACCCGGTACCAAGCCGACACCCGGTCCAACAGGACCGGACCGACCAGACGAGGAAGACCAACCGTGCAACTCGAAGCGCACGCCCCGTCCGTACCGCCTTCCGAAGCGATCCCCAAGCCCGGCCTCACGGAGGACCCCACCTTGACCCCGCTCACCGCGCTCACCGCGCTCGACGACGCCATCGAGAACCTCGGCGTACCCGTCCCCTGCCGGTCCTACGACCCGGAGGTCTTCTTCGCTGAGTCGCCGGCGGACGTCGAGTACGCCAAGTCCCTCTGCCGCACCTGCCCGCTGATCGAGGCCTGCCTCGCCGGTGCCATGGAGCGGCGTGAGCCCTGGGGTGTCTGGGGTGGCGAGCTGTTCGTCCAGGGTGTCGTCGTCGCCCGGAAGCGGCCGCGTGGCCGCCCGCGCAAGAACCCGGTCACGGCATGAACCCCGCAGGAACGATCGACCGCCCCCTCACGAACGACCCCAAGAAGCAGGCCCCGATGAAGCCGTCCACCAGCGAGCCCACGGGCTCCGCGACCCCAGACTTCACCACCACCGGCGCGACCGACTCGCGTCAGAACAGGACCCGAGAGATGCAACTCATCCCAGAAGCCCTGGCTCGTGCGCATATGCACGACCGGCTGCAGGAGGCGGAGCGGGAACGCCGGGCCATGCGCCTGGCGACCGCCCGCCGGATGCAGCGCCGGGCCGAGCGTGCCTCGCTGCGTGCCCGCCGGGCGCTCGCCATGGCGGTCATGCAGTAACCGACCACACCTGAAGCGTTGGTTCCCCGCGGGGGCTGGTCCGTGCGAACGGACCGGCCCCCGCGGTGCGTTGTAATCGCCGATCCACCGGGCGCGGCGATATCGTCACCGGGTGACGAGTCTTCACGGAGGCAGTGACAACGGCGGTTTCGCAACGGAGCCACGCCCCCTCGTGTGCGCCCGCTGCGGCAAACCGGCCGAAGGCCCGCAGCCCACCTGGACCTGTTCTGTGGAGAACGGGACCCGCAACTACTTCTGCGACACCTGCGCCCGCGACAACCTCAGAGCGATCGAGGGGCGGCTGGACTCGGCCTGGTGGTGAGGCCGGTCCCCCAGGGCCCTCCAGCAGCACCACCTGATCGGTCTCGACGTCACACCCGAGCACCGGATGACTGCCGTCCGTCGCCGTCTCCGTCTCCCCTTCGGAGCACGAAGAGGTGCACGACGTCGTCCCACTGCGGGCTCACGCTTCCGCAGCCGCCTCCTCCGTCTCCTCCACCTCCGGCAGGAAGCCTGGGAGCCACTCCTCCAGTTCCTCGCGTAGGCGTACCGTCGAGCCGAGTTGGCACAGGACGCCGATCGTGCTGAGGGTCACCCGGTGTATCAGGAGGTATGCCGGGGGGAGGTTGAGGCGCTTGCCGAGTTGGTAGGCGGGGGAGCGGGGGTCGGCGACGCGGGTGGCCTGGCTGCGCATCCAGCCTCGGGTGAAGGTGAACGCCTCGACCCGGGCCGGCTCGATGATCGGCAGGAGGTAGTCGAGGACCGCGTCGGGGTCCAGCTCGATGGAGTCCTTGACGAAGCCCTCGGCGCACAGGAGCTCGTAGACGGTCTCGGCCTCGCCGTCGAGGGTCATCCGGAGCGAGTCGCCGATGGGCGTCGGAAGGCCGCCCGGGAGGCGGTCGACCGTGCCGAAGTCGAGGACGCCCAGGCGCCAGTCGTTCTCGCCGTCCGGGCCGCCGGGCAGCAGGCGGAAGTTTCCCGGGTGCGGGTCGGCGTGCAGCAGGCCGGTGCGGGCCGGGCCGGAGAAGAGGAAGCGGGCCAGCAACTGGCCGGCGCGGTCACGTTGGGCCTGCGTGCCGTCGGCGATCACCTCGGACAGCGGGACGCCGTCGATCCACTCGGTGATCAGGACCTGGTCGCACTGGTGGACCACCATCGGCACCACCACGTCCGGGTCGTCCGCGAACTCCTCCGCGTGGACCTGCTGGGCCTGCGCCTCCAGCCCGTAGTCGAGCTCCTCGGAGACGCGGTCCCGGAGTTCGGCGATCAAGGGCTTGATGTCCATGCCGGGAATGAGAGGTCCCAACAGGCGTGCGAAGCGGCTCAGTTGGTTGAGGTCGGACAGCAGGGCCTCGCCCGCTCCGGGGTACTGCACCTTGACCGCGACCTCGCGGCCGTCGTGCCACACCGCCCGGTGCACCTGGCCGATCGAGGCCGCCGCGGATGGCTTGTCCTCGAATTCCACGAACAGGTCGTGCCAGTCGTCGCCGAGCCGCGCCGCCAGGACGGTGTGCACGGTTCGTGTGGGCATTGGCGGGGCTGCTTCCTGGAGCTTGGTCAGTGCGGCCCGGTAAGGGCCGGCGACCTCCTCGGGCAGCGCTGACTCGAAGACGGACAGGGCCTGTCCGAACTTCATTGCCCCGCCTTTGAGCTCACCGAGCACCTTGAACAACTGCTCTGCCGTGCGCTGCTGCAGCTCGCGGCCGACGATGTCGGCGGACTCGCCCACGATCCGTTTGCCGAGTCCCCAGGTTGCCCGCCCGGCGAAGCCGAGCGGGAGCGCGGCGAGCTTGGCGGTCCGGGTGACCGCCTTCCGGGGAAGATCAGACATGCGCCCTCCAAGTCCCAGCCGGCCGCGCCGCGCCTGCCGTAAGGCATAACTCCGTTGACGACCGTTGCTCCGCCATTGTCTCGTGCGACGCCCCGTCCTGAGCGGTGTGTTCTCCCTTACCTTTCTCCGCGGCCCCGCACGGGCATGCAGAGTGCGCCCAGACGGGCCGTGCATGCCACTGGAGGCCGGGGAGTGAGACCTCCCAGCGAGCCCCCGCGGTGGAGGGGATCCGGCCGTCCAGGAAGGCGAGCGCGTGGGCGGCCGCCAGTCCGGCGACGGTCGTGGCCAGCGTCAGGTCGCAGGCGCGGACCTGGCCTGGCTTCCCGGAGTGCCACTGGGCGACCAGGCGGGGCCAGGTCGGGTCCCGTTCGCTGCGCCCCTCGTGCAGGCAGCCGGCACAGCCTGTCTCGCCGGGAAGGACGAGGGGGCCGACGACGCCGGTCGCCTCCACGACCCCGGCGTACAGATGGGGCGTACCGGAGGCGATGAGGGGTTCGGCGACGGACGGGGCGGGTGTGTGCACGGCGACGTCGTCCCGTGGGGCGAGGATCACCAGGGAGAAGCCCTGTTCGCCTGCGTTTCCGGGCGAGCCGGCGGCACGGCGCGGTGGGCGGTCCGGTGCCGCCCTGCGTGCGGCGCGTCGAGCCGCCTCGTCCCTGCGCTCCCCGATCGCCTCGGCGGGCAGTCCGCCCGGTGCCACGTCCCAGGGTTCGACGCGGCCGCCGTCGCGCACGTCGACCTCACCGACTCCTGCGCCGGAGAGCAGCCCGGCCAGGACCGCGCCGACCCGGCCGGCACCCCTCACCTGGACCCGCAGAGAGCGGCGGGCGGCCAGGTGCCCGATCGCGTCGCCCGGTGCGGAGGTCGTCAGCGACAGCGAGGCCAGATCGGGGCGCAGCCGGTCGAGGACCTCCTTCTTGCCCCGCAGGGTGTCGGCGGGCGGTCCGCCCCCTCTCGCGTCGTCGAGGAGCCCGGCGTGTGCCAGCCGTGCCACCAGAGTGTCGACATGTCCGTCGGGCAGGCCCATGCGGTGGCCTTCTTCACGCAGGAGTGCGAGGCCGCGCGTGCCGTTGAGCAGATCGAGGAAACTGCCCGTCGCCGTGTCCATCGGACCGAGCGTCATCGCGTGCGCGGGGGTCATCCCGAACTGCACGGTGTTGAGATCACGCCAGCCGCGCCGCAGCGCGGGCTTCACCATCGGATGCATTGCAGGCCCCCGTAGCCGAAAGGAAGTCGAAGGAAGTCGAAGGAAGTCGAAGGAAGCCGGAGGTGGTCGGAGGAACGCGAGGGAAGTCACGGAACGTACAGAACGTCCCCCTTCGCCGGTGGAGATCGGTCCACGCTCCGCCGGCGAGTGCCAGCATGCCCGGCCCGGCCGCGCGGCGCCGAAAGTTGTCCACAGGCAGGGGATATTCGTCGTACAAATCAAACGCAAGGTGGGGGATCGGAACCGAACCGTCCCGGAGTCGGGACTTCCCCCGTGTGCAGCGGGTAACGTCGGGGCGTGTCCGCCGACCCACTGCACCGTGCCGGAACTCCACAGCGCAGCACGACGAGCCAGCCGCCGAGCGGCTCAGGGGCGAGCGCGATCGAGGTGCGAAGGAGTGCCCGTCGACGCAGGACGGTCTCCGCGTACCGTGAGGGCGATCGCACCGTCGTGCTCATCCCCGCCCGGATGTCCGAGGCGGAGGAACAGCGCTGGGTGACTGTCATGCTCGACAAGCTGGCAGCCCAGGACGCCAAGCGAGTACTCGGCGACGGCGAGCTGGCCGAGCGCGCCGAACGGCTGTCGGCCCAGTATTTCGACGGCCGCGCCCGGCCCACGTCCGTGCGCTGGGTCACCAACCAGAACACGCGCTGGGGATCGTGCACGCCGGCCGAGGGCAGCATCCGTCTGTCGCACCGGCTGCAGGGCATGCCCGAGTACGTCGTCGACTACGTGCTCCTCCACGAGCTGGCCCATCTGCTCGTGCCCGGACACGGGCCGCGTTTCTGGCGGATGTTGGAGGCGTACCCGCGTACCGAGCGGGCCCGGGGCTATCTCGAAGGGGTGGTGGCCGCCGACCGTCTGCCTCATTTGCCCGGTGCGCGCAGCGAGTGACCTCGCCCTGCGGCGGAGCTTCCGGCAGCGCTGAACACGGGTTGTGTACCGGGACTGTACCGACTTCGTCCGGTGTCCGAATTTGCCGTTAGCCTGGCGCGACGCACTCGTATTCGGGATGGGGGACGGTCGTTACGCATGGCCAGGGAATTCCAACGCGGCCACAAGGCCAAGATCAGTGACCTCACGGCGGGCACCGATCTGTACGTAGGCGTGCAGATCACCGGCCCCGGACTGGGCTTCGACATCAGTTGCTTCGGCCTCGACGCCGACGAACGACTGTCAGACGACCGGTACTTCATCTTCTTCAACCAGCCGAAGTCCCCTGAGGAGGCCGTTCAGCTCCTGGGCACCCAGGCGGGCGACACGGAGTCCTTCCGGGTCACGCTCGACCGGATCCCGCCGCAGATCCAGAAGCTGTCCTTCACGGCGACGATCGACGGCGCCGGGCAGATGTCGCAGGTCGGCCCCGGATACATCCGTATTGTCGCGGGCGGCGAGGAAGTGGCCCGGTACTCCTTCAACGGCTCCGAGTTCTCCACCGAACGGGCCGTGATGCTGGGCGACTTCTATCTGAAGGACGTCTGGCGCTTCGCGGCCGTGGGACAGGGCTTCGACGGCGGGCTCGACGCGCTGCTGAAGAACTTCGGCGGTGAGGTCCTCGAGGAGGAGGCGCCCGCCGTCCCGCAGCAGCCGCAGGCCGGTGCCGTTCCGGGCTTCGCCCCGCCCGCCTTCGCCGCCCCCGCCGCCCCGGCCCCCATGCCCGCTCCGGCCCCCGCGCCGCAACAGCCCCAGCCCGCCGCGCAGGGCTTCGCGCCCCCGCCCGGTGCCACCCCACCGCCCCCGGCTCCCGCGCCCTCGGTGCACGCCGCGCCGACCATCGTCGCGCCCCTGACCCCGCCCGGCGGCGGCACCGTACCGCCCCCGGCGCCCGCGCCCGCCCCCTACGGCCAGCCGCCGCAGCAGCCGTACGGCCAGCAGGCCCCGAGTGCACCCATGCCGCCCGGCTACGCGCAGCCCCAGGCACCCCAGGCCCCGACGGCGCCTCCCGGCTACGGGCAGACCCCGCCTCCCGGCTACGGGCAGCCGACCCCCCCTCCGGGCTACGGCCAGCAGCCGCCGTTCGGGCAGGTCCCGGGCCAGCAGGCCGCCCCCTATGGAGTGCCGCAGGGCGTGCCCCAGGGCGGCGCCGGGGTGACCGCAGCGCTCCAGCAGTTCAAGGAGACGCCCACCGGGCAGCGCTGGACGCAGCAGAACAAGAAGCTCATCCGCGTCGATCTCGGCATCGGTGGCCAGCCCGTGCTGGCGCGGCAGGGCAGCATGGTGCTGTACCAGGGCAAGGTCGACTTCAGTTACAAGGGCGCCGGGTTCGCCGGTCGGATCGTGGGCAACGCGACCGGCCAGGAGATGCAGCTGATGCGCTGTACCGGCCAGGGCCAGGTGTTCCTCGCTGAGAACTCCACCCATCTGCACCCGATCGAACTCCAGGGCGACGCGATCTGCGTCTCCGCCGAGAGCGTCCTCGCCTTCGACGAGAGCCTCCAGTACGAGGTCCGCCGCGTCGAGGGACACGGCATTCCCGGGGGTGCCCTGTTCACGATGCAGTTCCAGGGCACCGGCACCATCGTCGTGAAGACGCACGGCACGCCCGTCGTGCTGCCGGTCACCCCGACCACGTTCGCCGACTGCAACGCGGTGGTCGCCTGGTCGGCAGCCTCCCAGGTGATCGTCTCCAGCCAGGTCCGGATGCGGCGCAACGCCTACCCGGGCGACACCGGCGAGAGCGTCAACCTGCAGTTCCGGGGCGCCCCCGGCAACTTCATCGTCGTTCAGCCGTACGAGGTCTGAGGGAGCCCGTCATGAACCAGCCGCTCGCGGGCTACGCTCCCGCGCCCGTCACCGCCCGCATGGAGAACCACGGCAACCACATGCTGAAGGTCGCCATGCAGACCGGAAACGACCTCCTCGCGCGCGTGGGGTCGATGGTCGCCTATGAAGGCTTCGTCCAGTACGAGCCCAACCCGCCGGCCGTGCGCCAGATCGCCCGCGACTGGGTCACCGGCGAGGGCGCGCCCCTGATGAAGGCCTCCGGCGACGGACTGCTCTACCTCGCCGACTACGGCGCGAACGTCGTCGTGATCAATCTCAACGGCGACGGCATCTCTGTCAACGCCACGAACCTGCTCGCCTTCGACGCCCATCTGACGTGGGGCGTCGAACGGGTCAAGGGGCTGGCGAAGTTCGCCGGGCAGGGCCTGTGGAACACGAAGATCTCCGGGCAGGGATGGGTCGCGCTGACCTCCCGGGGCAACCCGATCGTCGTCGACTGCGGCGGCGGCGAGGACGAGACGTACGTCGACCCCGACGCGCTCGTCGCCTGGTCCCCGAACCTCAAGGTGAAGGGCAAGCGCAGCTTCAAGGCGCAGTCACTGATCGGCCGGGGCAGCGGCGAGGCCTACCAGATGGCCTTCTCCGGCCAGGGCATCGTCGTCGTCCAACCCAGCGAGGACAGCACCGACCGCCTCCGGGTCCGGGGCTGAGGGGGAGCCAGAGTCACCATGCAGAGCCCGCTTTTCGCCCACAATGACCAGCAGACCCAGGAACGCTGGAGCCTGCAGAACAAGCAGATGCTGCGCGTCGCCCTGGAGGGCCACGACGACATCTTGGCCCGTAAGGGCACCATGGTCGCCTACCAGGGCCTCGTCGAGTTCGACGCCGAGTACCAGAGCAACAACCAGTCACGCTCGCGTGCGTACACCGGTGAGGGCCTGGACCTGATGCGCTGCCACGGGCAGGGCACGGTGTTCTTCGCCAACCTCGCCCAGTACATCCACCTCGTGGACGTGGAGCAGGACGGGCTGACCGTCGACAGCAGCTACGTGCTCGCGATGGACTCGTCCCTGCACCACGAGGTCATCGCCGTCGACAGCCTGTACGGCATCTCCGGCTCGGGGAAGTACCAGCTCAACATCACCGGCCGCGGCAAGGTCGCCCTGATGACCTCGGGCGCGCCGCTGATGATGCAGGTCACGCCCGACAAGTACGTCAACTGCGACGCCGACGCGATCGTCGCCTGGTCCACCGGCCTGCGCGTGCAGATGCAGGCCCAGACGCACTCCTCCGGAGTGTGGCGGCGCCGTGGAAGCACCGGCGAGGGCTGGGAGCTCAGCTTCATGGGCACCGGCTTCGCGCTCGTCCAGCCCAGCGAGCTGCTGCCGCCCCAGAACGCCCAGATCGGGCAGGGCCTCGCCGCGCAGTTCGGCATGGGCCAGCAGGGGGCGCGGGGCCAGAACCAGGGGAACGTCTGGAGCTGACCGCACGTACGAACGAGGGGTGACCGCGATGGCGGTCACCCCTCGAACGTTCAGGGCGTTCAGAGCCGGGCGCGGGTCGCGTCCAGAAGTCGTACGACGGAGTCGTCCGCCACGTTCGCCACTTCGTCGTACGCGAACCACCGCACGTCGAGCGACTCGTCGCTGATCGCGTGCTGCGCGCCCGGAGGTGCCACGACCGCGTACTGGACGTCGAAGTGGCAGTGGCACGGCGGCGGGATCGGGTGCCGGTCCAGCCGCACCGGGCCGCCCGGAAGCAGTGTCAGGCCCGCGATGCCCGACTCCTCCGTCGCCTCGCGCAGTGCCGCCGCCGCCAGGCCGGCGTCGCCGGGCTCGCAGTGGCCGCCCATCTGCAGCCACATGCGCAGCTTCTTGTGCAGGGTCAGCAGGGCCCGGCCGTGCACGGGGTCGATCACCAGGGCGCTCGCGGTCACGTGGCCCGCGTGGCAGGCCTTCCACATGCCGTCCGGGTGCGCCGCAAGGTGGTCCAGGTAGGCCTGGCGCAGCTCTTCCTGCTCCTCGTACTCCTTCAGTACGAGGACCGCGTCGTCGTACAGGCTCACTCGGTGTCGTCGTCCTTGGTGTCGTCGTGCTTCTTCAGGTCCGGTGTCTCGCCCGAGCCGCTGCTCGCCGCCTCGCCCAGCATCTTGTCCCACTCGGAGAAGTCCATCTGCTCGCGGTGCACGAAACCGTCCGGGTCGTCCAGGTCGGTGGCCGTCGGCAGCATGTCCGGGTGGGCCCACAGGGCGTCACGGCCGTCGACGCCACGTGCGTCCGTGAGGGACGCCCACAGCCGGGACGCGTCGCGCAGGCGGCGCGGGCGCAGCTCGAGGCCGATCAGCGTGGCGAACGTCTGCTCGGCCGGGCCACCCGTGGCGCGACGGCGGCGCAGCATCTCGCGCAGCGCGTCCGCGGACGACAGGCGGGGCTTCGCGGCCGCGTGGACCACCGCGTCCACCCATCCCTCGACGAGCGCCAGGGCCGTCTCCAGACGGGCCAAAGCGGCCTTCTGCTCCGGCGTGTCCTCCGGCTGGAACATGCCCTGCTGAAGGGCGTCCTGAAGCTGCTCCGGGTTCTGCGGGTCGAACTGGCCGACCACGTCCTCCAGCTTGGCCGTGTCGACCTTGATCCCGCGCGCGTACCCGTCGACCGCGCCGAACAGGTGCGAGCGCAGCCACGGCACGTGCGCGAACAGACGCTGGTGGGCGGCCTCACGCAGGGCGAGATACAGCCGCACCTCCTCCTTCGGCACGCCCAGGTCCTTGCCGAACGTCTCGATGTTCACCGGCAGCAGTGCGGCCTTGCCGGTCGGCCCGAGCGGCAGGCCGATGTCGGTCGAGCCGACGACCTCGCCCGCGAGCACGCCGACGGCCTGCCCGATCTGCGTACCGAACATGGCACCGCCCATCGAGCGCATCATGCCGATCAGCGGGCCGGCCATGGCCTGCATCTCCTCGGGCAGGACGTCGCCCATCGCCGCGCCGACGCGCTCGGCGACCGGGTCGACGAGCTCCTTCCACGCGGGCAGGGTCGCCTCGACCCACTCCGCGCGGGACCACGCCACCGCGGAGCCGGCACCGGACGGCAGGGACGTCGCGTCGTCCAGCCACAGGTCGGCCAGGCGGACGGCCTCCTCGACCGCGGTCCGCTCGGCGGGACCGACGCTCGCGTCCTTGACCCCGTCAGAGGTGCCCTGGGCGACCGTCTGGCGGGCGATCTGCTTGGCCATGTCCCAGTTCACCGGGCCGCCCTCGTACGAGAGCATCTGGCCCAGCTGCTGGAACGCGGCGCCCAGGTCGTTGGGGTTCAGTGAACCGAACATGGCAGCGAGCGGATTGTCCGCGCCGGGGCCACCAGGGCCTCCGGGCCCGAAACCGAACGGGTTGGCCGGTCCCTGACCACCACCGCTCTCCTGGTCCTTCTTCTTGCCCTCGTCGCCGTTCTCCGGCTCCTCCGGCGGAAGGCCGAATCCGAATGGGGTGTCACTCACGGGATTCCTCGGCTGGTAAGGCCACCGGTTCTTTCCGGCGGCACGACTGCCCGACAACACCACCCAGCCTAGACACCGCGGGCGGATCGGGCCTCGGTGCTTCGCCGGCCGAGTGCCTGCGGCAGGATGGATGCCACCTGGTACGTACGCGTCACTCGCGCTCGTATGAAGACAACCGCTGGAGACACCTGGTGAGTTCCCCAGATCCGCAGGTTCGCGCAGCGCGAAACCACTCAACCCCTGCCGCCGCCCGCGGCCCCGTCGTCGCGGTCACCGGCGCCGCATCCGGCGTAGGTGCGCTGCTCACCGAGCGGCTCGCCGCATCGGAGGAGGTCAAGCAGGTCATCGCCATCGACGAGCGCCGGGGCGAGTGCGCGCAGGCGCAGTGGCACATTCTGGACGTGCGGGATCCGGCCATCGCGGACAAGCTGCGGGGCGCGGACGTAGTGGTGCACCTGGCGCTCGACCTGGACCTGGGCAGCGATACAGCCGCTCGTACGGCTTACAACGTCCGGGGGACGCAGACCGTGCTGACGGCTGCCGCGGCCGCCGGAGTGCACCGGGTGGTGCTGTGCACCTCCGCGATGGTCTACGGGGCGCTGCCGGACAACGAGCTGCCGCTGTCGGAGGACGCCGAGCTGCGCGCGACCGCCGAGGCCACAGGGGTCGGCGACCTGTTGGAGATCGAGCGGCTGGCGCGGCGCGCTCCGCGAGCGCATCCGGGGCTCAATGTCACCGTGGTGCGGCCGGCAGTGCTCGTCGGTGAGACGGACACCGCGCTGACCAGGTATTTCGAGTCGCCTCGGCTGCTTGTCGTGGCCGGGTCTCGGCCCGCGTGGCAGTTTTGTCATGTCGAGGACCTGTGCAGTGCTCTGGAGTATGCCGTCCTGGAGAAGGTCGACGGGGAGCTCGCCGTCGGCTGCGACGGGTGGCTGGAGCAGGAGGAGGTCGAGGAGCTGAGCGGGATCCGGCGGATGGAGCTTCCGTCGGCGGTCGCTCTGGGGGCGGCGGCCCGGCTGCACCGGATCGGGCTCACGCCGTCCCCGGCGGGGGACCTGGCGTACACGATGTACCCCTGGGTGGTGAGCGGGAGCCGGCTCCATGACGCGGGGTGGCGGCCGCAGTGGACCAACGAGGAGGTGCTCGCGGAGCTTCTGGACGAGGTCTCCGGGAGGCGCACGGTCGTCGGGCGGCGGCTGGGACGGAAGGACGCGACGGCCGCGGGTGCGGCGGGAGCGACGGTGGCTCTGCTGGGCGCGGCGGCGGTCGTGCGGCGGGCGCGGAAGGCTCGGCGGCGGATCTGAGGCCCGGGCGCGGTGGGTGTCGGGTTTTCTCGGCTCCGCCGCCCCACGAGGCTGAAGATCCCCGAACGGCTCACCGCCATCGGCTCACCGCCAATGGCACACCACTGTAGGAGACTCCGAACGCCACACGCGTGTGCCGGGTGAAAACGCTATTCCCCGTGGTCCTGGGCGTGCGGCACGATGGGGGTATGGCATCAACGAACGATCATCCCGGTGAGCAGGCGGCGCAGGACCCCATCAAGCTGATCGCCGTTCGCGACACCGCGCTCTCCGTGGACGAGGTCTTCCGGGCCGTCGGGGACGATGCCGCCGGGGGGACGGCACTGTTCGTGGGGACGGTGCGCAATCACGACGGGGGCGCCGACGTCGACCGGCTCGGGTACTCGTGCCATCCCAGCGCCGAGGCGCAGATGCGGCGGATCGCGGAGAAGGTCGTCGCCGAGTACCCGGTGCGGGCGCTGGCCGCGGTGCACCGCGTCGGGGACCTCAGGATCGGGGATCTCGCCGTCGTCGTCGCCGTGTCCTGCCCGCACCGGGGCGAGGCCTTCGAGGCCTGCCGGAAGCTGATCGACGACCTCAAGCACGAAGCGCCCATCTGGAAGCACCAGAAGTTCTCCGACGGCACCGAGGAATGGGTCGGCGCGTAGCGCCGTCGTCGAGGGGTGGTGGTCGGGCGACGGGAGGGCGGGTCGGCGCGTAGTGCCGTCGTCGAGGGGTGGTGGTCGGGCGACGGGAGGGCGGGTCGGCGCGTAGTGCCGTCGTCGAGGGGTGGTGGTCGGGTGACGGGAGGGCGGGGGCCTGCTGAATTCCTTGTCCTCCGTCCGGTTGCGTAACCGGCCCCCTGCCGTGAGCGTTGTCAGTACGGATGGTTAACTGCTGATCAGTCAGTTGCGGTCGCTCAATGGGGTTGGGAGGTCGGCATGGGGGCTCTCGCCTGGTTGCTGATTCCGCTTGTGGCTGCGATCGGCGCCGGTCTGTGGGGCAGTTGGGCCAACCGGACGAGGAAGGCGCGCGGCGACGGTCCAGAGCTGGACGGGTACGCCCGTTTCCGTGCCGCGATGGAGAAGTCGCACACCGGTACGTGACGGGGTGGCCCTGACGGTGTGCTGACAGGAGCGTCCCGTACTGTCGAGGCATGCCACGCCGCACTGCGACGATGCTCGCCTCCACCCTGATGCTGATCGCGCTCCTGTGCGCGGGAGTGTTCATCCCCGTGCCGTACTCGGAGATGTCCCCGGGGCCGACGGTGAACACCCTCGGCGAGCACGGTGGCGAGCCGGTGCTGCAGATCTCCGGGCACAAGACGTATCCGACCAGCGGCAACCTGAACATGACCACGGTGCGGGTCACCAGTGCCGACTACCGGATGAACCTTGTCGAGGCCGTGTACGGCTGGCTGGCGCACGACAACAAGATCGTGCCGCACAGCACGCTCTACCCGGACGGCAAGACCGAGGAGCAGTCCACGCAGGAGAACGCCGAGGAGTTCAGCCAGTCCCAGGAGAGCGCCAAGGTCGCTGCTCTGAAGGAGCTCGACATTCCGGTGCAGGCGTGGGTGATCGTCTCGACGGTCGTCAAGGATTCCCCGGCCGAGGGCAAACTGCACGCCGGCGACGTGATCAAGGCCGTCGACGGTACGACGGTGAAGGAGCCCGCCGACGTCGCGAAGCTGGTGACGAAGCACAAGCCCGGCGACGACGTGGTCTTCACGATCGTGCCCGCCAAGGAGCAGGCCGCCGCCGAGAAGGAGAACCGGACGGCGACCACGACCGAGAAGGTCACGATCACCACCACGACGTCCGACGACAGCGGTGAGAAGCGGGCCATCGTCGGGATCTCCGCCGGGACCGATCACACGTTCCCGTTCACCATCGACATCAAGCTCGCCGACGTCGGCGGACCGAGCGCCGGTCTGATGTTCGCGCTCGGCATCTACGACAAGCTCACCCCGGGCAGCCTGACCGGCGGAAAGTTCGTCGCCGGCACCGGGACCATCGACGACGAGGGCACGGTCGGGCCCATCGGCGGCATCGAGATGAAGACCGTCGGCGCCCGCGACAAGGGTGCCCAGTACTTCCTGACGCCCGCCGACAACTGCGCGGCCGCCGCCAAGGACACCCCCGCGGGGCTGCGCCTGGTCAAGGTGAACACCATCGACGACGCCCTCGACGCCCTGAAGGACATCCACTCCGGCAACACCGCCGACCTGCCGAAGTGCACCACCAAGGGCTGACGCGGAGCAGCACGTACGTGGCTGGGGGCGCCCTTGAAGCGAAGGGCGCCCCCGGTGCCGTGCACGACTACACCGAACGTGACGAGAACCTCAGTCCTCGAACGTCGCCGTCAGCGCATCCGCCAGCCCAGGGACCAGGTCGGCGCCGGTGAGGACCTCCGTCGGGGAGTCCTTCTCGCGCAGGCGCACAGCGGACTCGCGTGCGCCGTCGCGCAGGACCGCGACCGTCATACGGACCTCCTGGCGCTCCGGGTGCTCGGCCACCCACTTCGCCAGCTTCGCGTCGCTCAGGCCCTGCGGGACCTGCGCCTCAGCGGACGGTGGCAGCATCAGGCGCTCCACGGTGAGCGCGCAGCCGACCACCGCGTCGGGCCAGGCGATCGTGGCGAGGAACTCGTCGAGCTGCTTGTCCGTTGGAATTTCGTCCTGCTCGATCGGGGTGAGACCGGTGGTCTCCTGTTCTTCACCCAGGCCGAGCTGGGCCGCAAGCGAAGGTTCCTGGGCCCGCAGCCGTGCGGTGTCGACGAGGGCGAAGAGGCGGGCGGGCTGGTCCCAGCCGAGGCCGGAGGCGTACTCGTCGATCTCGAGTACGGCCCGGGTGAGCGGACTCGCCGCCATGGGAGTGTTGGACATGGTCACAATCCTGCCTCGTTCCCGGCCGAAATCGGGAACCGAGTAAAGCGTGAGTAAGTTGCATAGGTGTGGGCCTGCGATTACGAGGCCCCGGGGAGGGCCCGCAAAAATGCGGACCTGACGTATCGACAGCGAACTTCGAGGTGCGCACCTTGGCTTTCCAGATGCCGGACCGCGGCGGAGGCCCGACAGGGCCGCGGATCAGAGTGGGCCGCCCGTCCCGGCGTGTCCGGACCCTGCTCATGACGCTGGGCGTCCTTGCCGTTCTCGGTATGGCGTTCACCATGTTCGCGGGTTTCTGGACGGACTGGCTCTGGTATCGGTCGGTGAACTACTCGTCCGTGTTCACGACGACGCTGTGGACCAAGATCGGGCTCTTCTTCGTCTTCGGCCTGCTGATGGCCCTGGCGGTCGGCTTCAACATCTGGCTGGCCCACCGGCTGCGCCCGCCGCTGAGCGCCATGTCGATGGAGCAGCAGAGCCTCGACCGCTACCGGATGGGCATCGCGCCGTACAAGAAGTGGCTGCTGTTCGGTATCACCGCCCTGGTGGGCCTCATCGCGGGTGCGTCCGCGTCGAGTCAGTGGCGGACCTGGCTGATGTGGGTCAATGGCGTGCCCTTCCACCAGAAGGACCCGCAGTTCCACCTCGACGTCTCCTTCTACGCCTTCGACCTGCCCTGGTACCGCTTCCTGCTGGGCTTCGGCTTCGCCGCCGCGATCCTGTCCCTGATCGCCGCCGCGCTCACCCACTACCTGTACGGCGGACTGCGTATCACCAGCCCGGGCGCGCGCGCCACGGCCGCGGCCACCGGGCATCTGTCGGTACTCCTGGGCATCTTCGTCGCCCTCAAGGCGGTCGCGTACTGGCTCGACCGGTACGGCCTCGCGGTGAAGTCCAGCGACTTCAAGGCGACCGACAACTGGACGGGCCTCAGGTACGTCGACGCGAACGCCTATCTGCCGGCGAAGACGATCCTGTTCTGCATCGCCGTCATCTGCGCTCTGCTGTTCTTCGCCACCTTGTGGCGGCGTACCTGGCAGCTGCCCATGATCGGCTTCGGCCTGATGGTGCTCTCCGCGATCCTCATCGGCGGCCTGTACCCGGCGATCGTCCAGAAGTTTCAGGTCCAGCCCAACGAGCAGGCCAAGGAAGCGCCGTACGTCGAGAAGAACCTCAAGGCGACGCGCGAGGCGTACGGCATCGACGGCACCCAGGTCACCGAGTATTCGGGCAAGAGCAACACCACGGACAAGACCAAGCTGCGGGATGACGTCGACTCCACGGCGAGCGTCCGCATCATGGACCCGAACGTCGTCTCGCCCACGTTCCAGCAACTCCAGCAGATCCGGAACTACTACGCGTTTCCGACGAATCTGGATGTCGACCGCTACACCAAGGACGGCAAGGACCAGGACACCGTCATCGGTCTGCGCGAGCTGAACCTCAACGGCATTCCGAAGAACAACTGGATCAACGACCACTTCCGCTACACCCATGGCTATGGCGCGGTCGCGGCCAAGGGCACGGAGGCCGACGCCGAGGGCCGCCCGGTCTTCACCGAGTCCGACCTGCCGTCCACCGGTGACCTCGGGACGTACCAGCAGCGGATCTACTACGGCGAGAAGACCACCACGTATTCGATCGTCGGCGGTCCCCAGAAGGAGATCGACTACTCCGACGACAACGGCGAGAAGACCACCAGCTACGCAGGCAAGAGCGGGGTCAACCTCTCCAACCCGGTCAACCGGGCCGCGTACGCGGTGGCGTTCGGTGAGCCGCAGATCCTGTACTCCGGTGCGATCGGCGAGGGTTCGCGGATCCTGTACAACCGCACGCCCAAGGAGCGCGTCGAGGCGGTCGCCCCGTGGCTGACCATCGACGGCGACGCCTACCCGGCGGTCGTGGACGGCAAGATCCAGTGGATCGTCGATGCGTACACGACCACCAACGGATACCCGTACGCCTCCCGTACGACCCTGGGCGATACGACGGCGGACTCGCTGACCGCGACCAACAACTCGCGCGCGGTGGTGGCCCAGCAGAACCAGGTCAACTACATCCGCAACTCGGTGAAGGCGACCGTCGACGCGTACACCGGTGACGTCAAGCTGTACCAGTGGGACACCGAGGACCCGGTCCTGAAGACCTGGATGAAGGCTTTCCCGGGCACGGTGAAGCCCAGGACGGCCATCCCGGACTCCCTGATGGATCATCTGCGGTACCCGCAGGATCTGTTCAAGGTCCAGCGCGAGCTGCTCACCCGCTACCACGTGAAGGACGCGCAGACCTTCCTCAGCGGCAGCGAGGTGTGGCAGGTGCCGGACGAGCCGACCAACAAGTCGGGCGACGCCGTTCCGCCGTACTACCTGAGCATGAAGATGCCCGACCAGACGGCGCAGGCGTTCTCGCTGACGACGACGTTCACGCCCAACGGCCGGGACAACCTCAGCGCGTTCATGGCGGTCGACTCCGAGCCGGGCACCCCCGACTACGGCAAGATCAGAATTCTGAAACTGCCGACCAACACAACGGTCAACGGGCCCAAACAGGTCCAGAGTCAGTTCAACTCCGAACAGGACATCGCTGAGTCGATCAAGCTGCTGAAGGGCGGCGACTCCGATGTCGAGTACGGCAACCTGCTGACGGTGCCGCTCGACGGAGGACTGCTCTACGTGGAGCCTGTCTACGTACGGGGTGGTGGACTCAAGTACCCGCTGCTGCGCAAGGTGTTGGTGACCTACGGAGGCAACACCGCGTTCGAGGACACGCTCGACGAGGCCCTCAACAAGGTCTTCGGAGCGGAGGGTACGACCACCACGCCACCGGACGAGAGCACGACCAGTCCGCCGACGTCCTCCAACCCGACGGTCCAAGAGGCCCTGAACGACGCCCAGAAGGCCTTTGAGACCGGACAGGAGGCCCTGAAGAAGGGCGACTGGCAGGCGTACGGCGAGGCGCAGAAGGATCTCGAGGACGCGCTGAAGCGGGCCGAGGATGCGCAGACGAAAGCGGACAAGACCAGCGGGAGCAGTGGGAGCGGCAGTAGTCCGAGCCCGAGCAGCACCGCCAGTAGCAGTCCGAGCGGCAGCCCCAGTAGCAGTCCGAACAGTGGCTGAGCTGCGGCTGAGTAAAGAGCTCCCCCCGCGCCGTGGTACGGTTGAGACACAACGGCGCGGGGTGGAGCAGCTCGGTAGCTCGCTGGGCTCATAACCCAGAGGTCGCAGGTTCAAATCCTGTCCCCGCTACTGAACGCGAAGGCCCGGATCCTCCAAGGATCCGGGCCTTCGTGGTGTGCGAACGCATGTGCCGACCCCCGAGACGGCCGCGCCGACGGGGGGAGTTGGGGAAATCCGTGTTTGACTTGTCTCTCTGTGGGCATGTCGACAAAACGCTGAAGTGACCTCACTGGCTGCGGTATACCAGGTGTACCCAGGTTGCAGGTGGTGCGACGATGGACGTTATGGGGGACAAGGCAACTCTGTTGGAGACAGGGCGGTTTGTGCAGTCTGCCGAGTTTGCGCAGTCGGCTGACCTTGGGCAGTCTTCCGACCGGGACGAGACCGGCGAGAGCGCCGAGGAGGCGCGCCTGCGGCTCGCCGTGGAAGCCGGCGAGGTCGAGGCGATGAGCGTCCTCGGGGCCATGCTGCTGCGCCGAGGCGATCTCGACGCGGCCGAGCCCTATCTGCGTGGCGCCACCACCGCCGGTGACCGTGCCGCCGCCAACAATCTGGGGGTCCTTCTGCATCAGCGCGGCTACGCCGAGGATGCCGCGGGATGGTGGCGGATCGCCGCCGTCGCCGGTTCCGCCGCGGCCGCGCACGCCCTCGGCCGGCACCACCGCGAGCGCGGCGACGAGCCCGCCGCCGAGTACTGGCTGCGCCAGTCCGCCGAGCAGGGGCACGCCCTGGGCGCGTACGCCCTCGCCGACCTGCTGGAGCACCGCGGGGACGGTGGGGCCGAGCAGTGGATGCGGGCGGCCGCCGAGCGGGGCCACCGGGAGGCCGCGTACCGGCTGGCGCGGGCGCTGGACCGGCGGACCATGCAGGAGGCCGACGGTGACAACGGTGTCGGTGTCGGTGTCGGTGTCGCGGTCGGTGTCGGTGGATCGGCGGAGGACGAGGCCGAGCAGTGGTACCGACAGGCCGCCGCGCGCGGACACCGCAGGGCCGCGCTGCACCTTGGGGCGATCCTCGAGAAGCGGGGCGAGCTCAAGGAGGCGGGTCGCTGGTACCTGACGTCCGCCAAGGACGGGGAGGCGCGGGCCGCCTGCGCCCTCGGCTTCCTGCTGCGGGACGCCGGGGACACCGAGAGCGCCGCCGTGTGGTGGCTGCGGGCTGCCCAGGACGGGGACGGCAATGCGGCCAACGCGCTGGGCGCACTGCACGCCGAGCGCGGTGAGACACAGACCGCCGAGCGTTGGTACCGGGCCGCGATGGACGCCGGCGACGACAACGGCGCCTACAACCTAGGGCTGCTCTGCGCCGAGCAGGGGCGGACCGCGCAGGCCGAGCAGTGGTACCGGCGCGCCGCCTACGCCGGGCACCGGGAGGCCGCGAATGCGCTGGCGATCCTGCTGCTCCAAGGCGGGGACGCGACCGGGGCCGAGCCGTGGTTCTCCAAGGCGGCGGAGGCCGGGAGCGTGGACGCCGCGTTCAACCTGGGGATCCTGTACGCCGGGCGGGGCACGGAGCAGGAGGACGCGGCCGCGCTGCGGTGGTACGAGCGGGCGGCGGCGGCCGGGCACACGGAAGCGGCGCTGCAGATCGGGATCGCCCGGCTGCGGGACGGTGACGAGCGGGAGGCGGAGCGGCATCTGCGGTGCGCGGCGGGCGGCGGCAGCGCCGAGGCCGCGTACCGGCTGGCCGCGGTGCTGGACGCACGGCGTCCCGCGACGCCCGCGCACGAGCTCGGTGAGCATGTGCACGAGAAGACCGAGTGCGAGGAGTGGTACGAGCGGGCGGCCTCCCAGGGGCACCGGCGGGCACAGGTGCGGGTCGGGATGCTCGCGGCCGACCGGGGCGATGTGGTGGAGGCGGCCCGGTGGTACCGGGCGGCGGCCGAGGCCGGGTCGCGGAACGGGGCGTTCAACCTGGGGCTGCTGCTGGCCCGGGAGGGCAGCGAGCCGGAGGCTGCCGTGTGGTGGACGCGGGCCGCTGACGCGGGGCATGGGCGGGCGGCTCTTCGGCTGGCCCTGGTCTACGCGCGTCGGGGGGAGCTTGCGGAGGGGCAGCGGTGGGCCGATCGGGCGGTGTCCTTGGGGCCGGCCGAGGTGTCCGAGCGTGCGGCTCGGTTGCGGGATGCGTTGCGGCAGGAGCTGTCGGCCTGAGCGGTGCCGTGGGCCGGGTGCGGGCGGGTGGGGTCGCTCGCCCGCGCCGGCGGGGTGCCGCCGCGCCCGCCCGTACCGCCCCGAGCGGCACGACTGCCCGCAGCCCCGCGGATCCACGATTGCCCGCAGCCACGTCGGCCACAGCCCACGCGATAAGCGATTTGCTTCCATCCGCATCCTTGACGTAACGTTGCATTCATCGACGCGGGGTGGAGCAGCTCGGTAGCTCGCTGGGCTCATAACCCAGAGGTCGCAGGTTCAAATCCTGTCCCCGCTACTGAAGGCCGAGGGCCGGAATCCGAAAGGGTTCCGGCCCTCGGTTTTTGCCTGCACCGCTGCACTGCTGCACCGCTGTTGTGCCTGTTGCTCCTGTGGCGCCCTGTCGCACCTGGACGGCTTGTGGGATCGCGGAACGGCAGCAGAAAGCCCCGGCACCCATCGGTTGCCGGGGCTTCGGGAAGCGTCGCTACGCCGCCGCGCAGTTCGGGCAGAGGCCGCGGTACGTCACCTCGACGTCCGAGACCGTGAAGCCGAAGCGCTCCGAGTCGGGGAGGTCGCTCAGCGGGTTGCCGCCGGGGTGGACGTCGCGGATCGCGCCACACCGAGCACAGACCAAGTGGTGGTGCGGGCGGTGGGCGTTCGGGTCGTACCTCTTGGCGCGCTTGTCGGTCGTGACCTCGAGGACCTCGCCGAGGGAGACCAGTTCGCCCAGCGTGTTGTAGACGGTCGCCCGGGAGATCTCGGGCAGTTTGGCCACGGCCCTGACGTGCACTTCGTCGGCCGTCAGGTGGACGTGATCGCCGTCGAGGACCTCGGCCACGACGCGCCGCTGAGCGGTCATACGCCATCCGCGTCCGCGCAGCCGTTCCAGAAGGTCACTCATACGGATCAGCCTAACAGCAAGGGGACCAGGTCCCGAACGTGTGTGACTTTGGAGCTCTGCTTGACTTAGACATTGTCCATTGTAGGATCAGATTCGACATTGGCCAAGGGTAGGACTTGTCCGACAGGACTTGCCAGACAGGACTCGTCAGAAATGACGCAGGAGGCGCACGTGACGCAGGGACCGCTTACGACGGAGGCCGGTGCTCCGGTGGCCGACAACCAGAACAGCGAGACCGCGGGCGTCGGCGGCCCGGTTCTCGTCCAGGACCAGCTGCTGATGGAGAAGCTGGCCCACTTCAACCGGGAGCGCATCCCGGAGCGCGTCGTGCACGCACGCGGTGCGGGCGCCTACGGCACCTTCACCGTCACCGCCGATGTCACGCGGTACACGCGCGCCAGGTTCCTCTCCGAGGTCGGCAAGCGGACCGAGACGTTCCTGCGCTTCTCGACGGTGGCCGGCAACCTCGGTGCGGCCGACGCCGTCCGCGACCCCCGTGGCTGGGCGCTGAAGTTCTACACCGAAGAGGGCAACTACGACCTCGTCGGCAACAACACCCCGGTGTTCTTCATCAAGGACGCCATCAAGTTCCCGGACTTCATCCACACTCAGAAGCGCGACCCGTACACGGGCTCGCAGGAGGCGGACAACGTCTGGGACTTCTGGGGCCTGTCTCCCGAGTCCACCCACCAGGTGACCTGGCTGTTCGGCGACCGCGGTATCCCGGCCTCGTACCGCCACATGAACGGTTACGGCTCGCACACCTACCAGTGGAACAACGAGGCCGGCGAGGTCTTCTGGGTCAAGTACCACTTCAAGACCGACCAGGGCATCAAGAACCTCACCCAGGCCGAGGCCAACAAGCTCGCCGGTGAGGACCCGGACAGCCACCAGCGCGACCTGCGCGAGTCCATCGAGCGCGGTGACTTCCCGACCTGGACCGTGCAGGTCCAGATCATGCCGGCGGCCGACGCGGCGACCTATCGCTTCAACCCGTTCGACCTCACCAAGGTGTGGCCGCACGAGGACTACCCGCCGATCGAGATCGGCAAGCTGGAGCTCAACCGCAACCCGGAGAACGTCTTCGCCGAGGTCGAGCAGTCGATCTTCAGCCCCGCGCACTTCGTGCCCGGCATCGGTCCGTCACCCGACAAGATGCTCCAGGGCCGCCTCTTCGCGTACGGCGACGCCCACCGCTACCGCGTCGGCATCAACGCCGACCACCTGCCGGTGAACCGCCCGCACGCCACCGAGGCGCGCACCCACTCCCGTGACGGCTTCCTCTACGACGGCCGTCACAAGGGCGCGAAGAACTACGAGCCGAACAGCTTCGGCGGCCCGTTCCAGACGGACCGTCCGCTGTGGCAGCCGTTCAACGGCTTCACGGCCGCCACCGGCAACCACGAGGCCCCCGTCCACGCCGAGGACAACGACTTCGTGCAGGCGGGCAACCTCTACCGGCTGATGTCGGAGGACGAGAAGACCCGTCTGATCGAGAACCTCTCCGGCTTCATCGCCAAGGTTTCGCGCGACGACATCGCCGAGCGGGCCATCGACAACTTCCGCCGGGCGGACGGCGACTTCGGCAAGCGGCTGGAGGCTGCGGTCCAGGCCCTGCGCCCCCTTCGCGCCTGAACCGGCGCCGCTCTCGCGGACCTGGTTGCTCGCCGTGGGGTTGCTCAATTGATGGTTGCGGTTCAATGCGGCGCCTGTGCGGATCCTGTCCGTGCAGGCGCCGTCGCGCATCAGCCCGTCAGGCTGGCGGCGTGCTGCCTGGCCGGTGCCCAGCAGCGGATGATGTCGCGGACCGAGACGATGCCGGCCGGCTCGCCGCGGTCGAGGACGACCAGGTGGCGGAAGCCGCCGTGGGCCATGGCCCGGGCCGCCTCCTCCAGGGTCCAGGTCGGGGTGGCGAAGACGACGTTGTTCGTGGTGTGGGCGTGGGTGCGTTCCGCGTCCGGGTTCTGGCCCAGGCCGACGGAGTTGAGTATGTCGCGCTCGGTGAGGATGCCGATGCCGCCGGCCTCCGGGTCGAGGACCAGGGCGGCGCCGACGCGGCGCGCGGACATCAGGGCGGCCGCTTGGCGGAGGGTGTGGGCGGGGCCGATGGTGAGGACCACCGTGCTCATGGCGTCGCGGACGAGCATGGGATGGAGCCACCTCCTACGGGAATCCACGGGACTCGCGGACCTTCGGCCCGTTCGTTCATGGATTCACAAATTCACAAGTGGGGATGCTCGCAGCGTGACAGGTAAAGCGGAGGTCAACAAGAGGGCGTGCGAGGCCAATTGAGGGCGCACGCGCTCATCTGTGTCGTTCAGTAGCGCTGGTTGACATACCCCAGCAACTCGTCGTGCAGCAGACCGTTCGACGCGGCCGCGTTGCCGCTGTGCGGGCCCGGGCGGCCGTCGAGGCCGGTGAAGGTACCGCCGGCCTCCGTCACGACGATCGCGGTGGCCGCCATGTCCCAGAGGGAGAGCTCGGGTTCCGCGCACATGTCGACGGAGCCTTCCGCGACCATCATGTACGGCCAGAAGTCGCCGTACGCGCGCGTGCGCCACACCTCGCGGGTGAGGTCCAGGAAGCCGTTCAGCCGGCCCTGTTCCTCCCAGCCGCTCAGCGAGGAGTATGCGAAGGAGGCGTCGCTCAGCTTCGAGACGCGCGAGACGTGCAGGCGGGACGCCGAGGACAGGCTGCGGCCGGTGAAGGCGCCGTGGCCCTTCGCGGCCCACCAGCGGCGGCCGAGGGCGGGCGCGGAGACGACGCCGACGACGGGCTGGTAGCCGCCCTCCGCCGCCTCCATCAGGGAGATGAGGGTGGCCCAGACGGGGACGCCGCGTACGTAGTTCTTGGTGCCGTCGATCGGGTCGATCACCCAGCGGCGGGGGCCGGTGCCCTCGATGCCGTACTCCTCGCCGAGGATCGCGTCGCGGGGGCGGGCGCGCTGGAGCTGACCGCGGATGAGTTCCTCGGCTGCCTTGTCCGCCTCACTCACCGGGGTCATGTCGGGCTTCGTCTCGACCTTGAGGTCGAGGGCCTTGAAGCGGTCCATCGTCCCGGCGTCGGCCGCGTCGGCGAGGACGTGGGCGAGGCGGAGGTCGTCCAGGTAGTCCGGCATACAACGAACCGTATCTGCCGAGGTGGGGGCGGGGCTACACGGGGGCGCGCGGGTTCGGGTCCGGGGCGTGCCCGCGCGAGGTGGCTGACGAGCGCCCCCCGACGCCCCCGCGAACCCTTGACAGTGCCTCCGTGCGCGTCAAATCTGGGCGCAGAGCCGCTCGCCCCAGGGAGGCGATGATGCCTGCAGCGCGGGAATCCCTACTGGACGCCGCGTACACGGCGCTGGCACGCCGGCCGTGGTCCGCGGTGCGGATGGTGGATGTCGCCGCGGCGGCCGGGGTGTCCCGGCAGACGCTGTACAACGAGTTCGGGAGCAAGGAAGGGCTGGCCCGGGCGCTCGTCAGGAGAGAGGCCGACGGGTTCCTCGCCGGGATCGAGCGCGCGCTCGCCACGCACACCGACGCCCACGAACGGCTCACCGCGACCGTCGAGTGGACCGCGTCGACCGCCCGCCAGAACGCGCTCGTACGGGCCATGCTCACCGGCTGCTGGAACGAACGGCTGCCGTCGCCGACGCTGAAGGCGGTGCCCTCCTCCTCGGCCGTACCGGCGCAGCGGCGAGCGGACGGCCCGCTGCCCTCACCCGGCGACTTCGTGGCGATCGTCCGCGATCGCGCCGTGGCCGCCCTCTCGGGTCCCGGCACCGCCAGGCCGGACACCGCGGAGCTGGTCCGCTCCTGCGAGCTCGCCGTCCGTATCGCCCTGTCCTGCGTGTCCGCACCGCCGGGGGAGGGCGGGGTCGCGGATCTTGTGCGAGGTGCCTTCCACCGCCAGCTGACCGTCTGACGCGACGCGTCAGTGGGCCGAGCCGGACAGCTGGAGGCCGATCACGCCGATGATCACCAGGCTGATCGAGACGATCTTCAGCGTCGAGACCAGGTCACCGAGGAAGACCATGCCGTAGATCGCGGTGCCCGCCGCGCCGATGCCGGTCCACACGGCGTAGGCGGGGCCCACGTCGAGCTTCTTCAGGGACAGCGTGAGCAGACCGAAGCTGCCGAGCGCGAAGGCGCAGAAGGCGACGGTCGGCCACAGTCTGGTGAAGCCGTGCGACAGCTTCAGACACACGGCGAAGCCGGTCTCGAGCAACCCCGCGACGACTACCAGCAGCCACGCCATGTGCTGTCCTCCCGTATGTCAGCGCTTGTCAGCGTTCCGTGACTGCTTCGTCTGGCTTCATCTGGCTTCGTCTGGTTTGGCCGGTCTTGCTCGGGCTTGGATCCGGCTCGGTGCGATTATGCACTTGCCGGACTCGGGCACGGACAAACAACGTGGAGGTCAGTCGCCTTCCGCGACGGGAGGTCAGTCGCCCTCCGTCCGCTCCCGGGTCGCCAGGAGCCGGCGCAGCGAGTACAGGCGTGCCGGGTCCGCGTGCCCCTCGGCCACCCACGCGTCCAGCGCGCAGTCCGGCTCGTCGTGACTGCACGCGCGCGGGCAGCCCTCCGTGCCCGGCTCCAGGTCGGGGAAGGCGTGGATGACGCGGGACGGATCCACGTGGTGCAGGCCGAACGACCGTACGCCCGGGGTGTCGATCACCCAGCCGTCGTCGCTGTCCGCCAACGGCAGGGCGAGGGCGGAGGTGGTGGTGTGCCGGCCGCGGCCCGTCACCGCGTTCACATGCCCGGTCGAACGCCGTCGCTCCTCCGGAACCAGCGCGTTGACCAGCGTCGTCTTGCCGACGCCCGAGTGTCCGACGAACGCGGTGATCTTCCCGTCGAGCTGCTCGCGCACCCGTGCGACGGCGGTCCCGTTCTCCAGCTCCTCGCGGCTGGTGACCACGTACGGGATGTCGAGGTCGCCGTACAGCTCCAGGAGCTTGTCCGGTGGGGCCAGATCCGACTTCGTCAGCACGAGGAGGGGCGTCAGGCCGCCGTCGAACGCCGCCACCAGGCAGCGGTCGATCAGGCGCGGGCGGGGTTCGGGGTCGGCCAGGGCCGTGACGATGGCCAGCTGGTCGGCGTTGGCGACGACCACGCGCTCGTACGGGTCGTCGTCGTCCGCGGTGCGGCGCAGGACCGAGGTCCGCGCCTCGATGCGGACGATGCGCGCGAGGGTGTCCTTCGTGCCGGACAGGTCGCCGACGAGGGCCACCCGGTCGCCGACGATCGCCGCCTTACGGCCCAGTTCGCGGGCCTTCATCGCCATCACGACGCGGTCCTCGACCAGGACGGTCAGCCGGCCCCGGTCGACGGTGAGGATCATGCCCTCGGCGGCGTCCTCGTGCTTGGGGCGGATGTGCGTACGGGGTCGGTTGCCCTTGCGGTTCGGGCGGGAGCGGATGTCGTCCTCGTCGGTGTGCTTGCCGTAGCGGCGCATGACCTGATCCCTGAGTCTCTATGCCCCGAGCATCCCGGTCCACAGTTCGGGGAAGTCCGGGAGGGTCTTCGCCGTCGTCGCCACGTTCTCGATCTGCACGCCCTCGACTGCCAGGCCGAGGATCGCGCCGGCCGTCGCCATGCGGTGGTCCTCGTAGGTGTGGAAGATCCCGCCGTGCAGGGGGCGGGGCCGGATGTGCAGGCCGTCGGCCGTCTCGGTGACGTCGCCGCCGAGCTCGTTGATCTCCTTGGTGAGCGCGGCCAGACGGTCCGTCTCGTGCAGGCGCAGATGGGCCACGCCCCGCAGGGTCGAGGGGGAGTCCGCGAGGGCGGCGACGGCGGCGATGCCCGGGGTCAGCTCGCCGACCTCGCCCAGGTCCACGTCGATGCCGTGGATGGCCCCCGATCCGGTGAGTACGAGGCCGTACTCGGTCAGTTCGCAGGTACCGCCCATTTCGGTGAAGATCTCGCGCAGCCGGTCACCGGGCTGGGTGGTGCGGGCCGGCCAGTCCGGAACGACCACCCGGCCGCCGGTCACCAGCGCCGCCGCCAGGAACGGCTGCGCGTTGGACAGGTCCGGCTCGATGGTCAGGTCGCGGCCGAGCAGGGCGCCCGGGGTGACCCGCCAGACGTTCGGCTCACCGCCCGACTCCGGGGTGTCCACCTGGGCGCCGACCGCGCGCAGCATGTCCACCGTCATCCGGATGTGGGGCATCGACGGCAGCGTGGTTCCGGTGTGGCGGACCTCCACGCCCTGGTTGAAGCGCGGTCCCGACAGCAGCAGGGCGCTGACGAACTGGGACGAGGACGAGGCGTCGATCGCGACCGGCCCGCCGTCCAGCGCACCGCCGCCGTGCACCGTCAGCGGCAGCGCGCCCCGGCCGTCGTCGTCGATCCGGGCGCCGAGGACGCGCAGGGCGTCGATCACGCCGTTCAGGGGACGCTCGTACGACCTCGGGTCGCCGTCGAAGCGGATGGGGCCGTCGGCGAGCGCGGCGACCGGCGGCAGGAAGCGCATCACCGTGCCCGCGTTGCCCACGTCGATCGTGGCCGGGCCGTGCAGGCCCGCGGGGATCACCCGCCAGGCCTCGCCGGTGCCGCCGGCGACGGTGGAACTGGAGGACACCGTCTCCTCGATGCCGACGCCCATCGCGCGCAGGGCACCGGCCATCAGCAGGGTGTCGCGGGAGCGCAGCGGGCGGCGCAGCCAGCCCGGCTCGGAGGCGAGGGCGGCGAGCACCAGGGCTCGGTTGGTGACCGACTTGGATCCGGGCACGTGGACCGTCGCGTCGACGGCTCCGCTCGCGTGCGGGGCGGGCCAGAGGGCGGTGTGTGCGGGGTTCACGGTCATGCGCCCCACTTTAGTGGCTGGCGATGACCGGAGATCTTGATCAAAAGCGGTGAAAGCGGAGCGAACCCTCAGCATGGGAAATGCCGTGCATATATGCGTGGACGCCGGCCGCATCCGCCATCCGTCACACCTCCAGCAGCCACCTGCCCCCGCCGATCAGCGAGCACAGGGACACCGCGTGGAACAGGAACAGCCACAGCCCCGCCGGTACGTGCGTCAGCCGCGACAGCTGGTCCGCGTCCGAGTCCCCGGCACCCCCGCGGGAGCGCTTGGCCTGGAGTTCGAAGGCCGGGCGCACCCCGCCGACCAGCAGGAACCACACCACCACGTACGCGAACGCCGCCTGCACCTGGGGCCCGGCCAGCCACGACACCAGCAGGAACGTACCGCCGGTCAGCACCACGGTGAGTGCCCCGTAGGCGTTGCGGATCATCACCAGCATCGCGACCAACAGGGCGGTGGCCAGCCACAGCAGCAGCGTGATGTGACCGGCGGCGAGCAGTGCGGCGCCGCCCAGGCCGAGGAGCGGGGGAGCGGTGTAGCCGGAGGCCGCGGTGAGGATCATGCCCAGGCCGTACGGCTTACCCCGGCTGACGGTGAGGCCGCTGGTGTCGGAGTGCAGCCGTATGCCGGTGAGGGTGCGGCCGGTCACGAGCGCCACCAGGCCGTGGCCGCCCTCGTGCGCGATGGTGATCGCGTTGCGCGAGATGCGCCACAGAGTGTGCGGGACGACTATGGCGAGCGCCGCGACCATGGTGGCGAGCACCACCCACAGATCGGGGTCGGGCTGGGTGCCGAAGACGCGGTCCCAGAGGTCGGGCAGCGCGGTGGCGGCGGTGCTGTCCATGTTCTTCGGTGGCTCCCTCTGGTCGCAGTCGATAGGGGCTTGCGCGTAGCGCAATCGTGGAGGGGTGGTGGTCGGGTGGCGGGTGGGCCTGGCAGTGTGGCACGTATGTGCGGACGGTATGCATCGAGTCGTGGGCCCGAGGATCTCGCAGGAATCTTTGAGGTCGAGAAGTGGGAGCCCGAGGAGACCTTGGCGCCCGACTACAACGTGGCTCCGACCAAAGAGGTCTACGCCGTCCTCGACCGTCCCCTGAAGGACGCTGCCGAGAAGCACCCGGTTCGCCAGCTGCGCAAGCTCAGGTGGGGCCTCGTACCGTCCTGGGCCAAGTCGCCCGAGGGTGGTGCACGGATGATCAACGCGCGCGCGGAGACCGTCCACGAGAAGCCGTCGTACCGTCGTGCCTTCGCCGCCCGCCGCTGCATCCTGCCCGCCGACGGCTACTACGAGTGGGTCACCGGCACGCAGGAGCGGGACCTGGAGGTCGAGGGGAAGAAGAAGCGGCCGCGCAAGCAGCCGTACTTCGTGCTCCCGGCCGACGGGTCGGTCTTCGCGATGGCCGGGCTGTACGAGTTCTGGCGGGACCGGACCCTGCCCGACGACCACCCGCAGGCCTGGTGGGTGACCTGCTCCGTCATCACCACGGACGCGGAGACGACCCCGCTCGCGGTGGCACCGGCCGAGGGGCCGCACGCGCTCGCCGAGATCCACCCCCGGATGCCGCTGATGCTCACCCCGGACCGCTGGGACGCCTGGCTCGACCCGTCCCGCACGGACCTCGAAGGCCTGCGTGAACTGCTCGCCCCGCCGCCCGCCGGACTGATGCGCGCCTACCCCGTGTCCACCGCGGTCAGCAACGTCCGCAACAACGGACCGGAGCTGCTGAAGGAACTGGAAGGCCCAGAAGAGGGCACACTCTTCTGATGTGACAGATCTGGCAGAAGTGACACAGAAGATCGAGACCGATGCCGGTCCGGCGCGCATCGCCTGGCAGCACGCCGAGAAGCCGCGGCTCGTCCTCGCCGTCAGCCACGGCGCCGGCGGCGGCATCGAGGCGCGGGACCTGCAGGCGCTTGCCCAGGTCCTGCCGCGACACGGGGTGACCGTCGCCCTCGTCGAACAGCCCTGGCGGGTGGCGGGCAAGAAGGTCGCGCCCGCGCCGAAGACACTGGACGTCGGCTGGCGCGGCATCTGGCCGGCCGTGGCCGAGTCAGGACTGCCGGTGATCTCGGGCGGCCGGAGCGCGGGCGCCCGCGTGGCCTGCCGTACGGCCGTGGAACTGGGCGCCGCCGCCGTGCTCGCGCTCAGCTTCCCGCTGCACCCGCCGGGCAGGCCCGAGAAGTCCCGCGCCGACGAACTGCTCGGAGCCGGGGTGCCCACCCTCGTCGTACAGGGCGGGAACGACCCGTTCGGGAAGCCGGCGGAGTTCCCCGAAGGGGCGTACGACCTGGTCGAGGTGCCCTACGGCGATCACGGGTTCGCCGTCCCCAAGCGCGCGGAGATCACGCAGGAGCAGGCCCTGGAGATCATCACAGATGCCGTCGTCCAGTGGACCGCGTCACTTGGGTAAAGGTTGGGAATGCTACGCGGGCGGATGCTGTTGAGGCGGACAGAAGTGCTGGGGCACCAGCGCCGACGTCTTAGGAGAGGAAGTCCGCCGCATGGGTTCGACCATCTGCCCGAGCCGTAGCAGCCGTACTGACCTGGACTGGACGGTGCTGCATGCGGCCAAGACCGCTCCTATTCGAGCGGCGGCAGGGACCGGTCGTCGTCTATCCTCCGATTCGAGTGGGACCGGTTTCGGTCCTGCCCAGGAACTTGAGGAGGTGGGTCCGGTCACTGGGACCGACGCAGGGACCGACAACGGCCAGGCGGAGCAGCCCGAGGGCCCGGGCATGAGCGCGGAGTCGTCCGCGGAGCGCAGCGCGCGCTTCGAGCGGGACGCGCTCGAATTCCTCGACCAGATGTATTCGGCCGCCCTGCGCATGACGCGCAACCCGGCCGACGCCGAGGACCTGGTGCAGGAGACGTACGCGAAGGCGTACGCGTCCTTCCACCAGTTCCGCGAGGGCACCAACCTCAAGGCGTGGCTGTACCGCATCCTCACCAACACCTTCATCAACTCGTACCGCAAGAAGCAGCGCGAACCCCAGCGCAGTGCGGCCGAGGAGATCGAGGACTGGCAGCTCGCGCGTGCCGAGTCGCACATGTCGACGGGTCTGCGCTCCGCCGAGTCGCAGGCGCTGGACCACCTGCCCGACTCGGACGTGAAGCAGGCGCTGCAGGCGATCCCCGAGGAGTTCCGCATCGCCGTCTATCTCGCGGATGTAGAGGGCTTTGCGTACAAGGAGATCGCGGACATCATGGGGACACCCATCGGTACGGTGATGTCCCGGCTGCACCGGGGCCGCCGTCAACTGCGCGGCATGCTCGAGGACTACGCCCGTGAGCGTGGGCTGGTCCCGGCCGGCGCCGGAGAGTCGAACGAAGCGAAAGGCTCGGGCTCATGAGCTGCGGAGAGCCGCACGAGACGGACTGCAGTGAGGTCCTCGACCACCTGTACGAGTTCCTCGACAGCGAGATGCCGCCCCTCGACCGCGACAAGTTCCAGCACCACTTCGAGGAATGCTCGCCGTGCCTGGAGAAGTACGGTCTGGAGCAGGCCGTGAAGAAGCTGGTCAAGCGGTGCTGCGGGCATGACGACGTGCCGACGGATCTGCGGGCGAAGGTCATGGGACGCATCGACCTGATCCGCTCCGGACAGGCCGTCCCCGAGCACGACGTGACGGCTACGCCTCAGGAGTCCTGAACTCCCGCCCGCCGCGCCCGGGATCGGCTGCCGTCATCCGAACGGGCTAATCCGCGGCTCATACGCCCGTGGATTCATCCCCGGCCGCTCTACGCTCCGGAGCCTGTACAGGCACGGTCGTGGCCGGGGGAGGAGCGGACGTCATGGAGACGGCGGTACCGGCGCGGGCACGTGCGTACGTCGTAGCCTGCGCCGTCCTCGGTGCGGTGCTGTGTCTGGGCCCGCCGCCGTCCGCCCGCACCCCCTGGTGGGCCGTCGTCCTGCTCGCAGCCCTGTACGCCGGTGGTGAGCGGGTCGCCGCGCGCCGCTTCGCCGGAACGTTCCGCCCCGTGCTGCTGGCCGGGGCCTTCCTGCTGCCCCCGCCGGTCGCGGCGCTCGTCGCGCTGCCGGGGGCGCTGCTCTCCCGGGCCGACCGGCCTGTCCTGCTGCGCCGGGTGTGGCGTGCCGCCGAGCTGATGCTCGGTGTGTGGGCCGCGGCCCGGGTGCACGGGGCGCTCGGCGGGCGGGAGGCGGTGGCGGCGTCCGCTTTTCCCCACGTACTGCTGCCGGCCGGGGCGGCCGTGCTGACGTTCTGGCTCGTGCCGGCCGTGCTGGACGGCGGGATCCTCGTGCTGGCCGAACGCGTGCCGGTGCGGCGGGCCTGGCGCGGACTGTTCCTCCGGTCACTGGTGCCGGCCGCCGTGCACGGGCTCGCCGGGCTGATGATGGCCGTGCTGTGGCGCAGTCCGTACGGGCCTGTCGCCGCGCTGCTCGTGCTGCTGCCGATGTGCGTGTCGTGGTGGGTGTTCGCGCAGTACCACCAAGAACGGGCCGCCCACCAGGCGACCATTCGTGCGCTGGTGCAGGCCGTCGACATCAAGGACGAGTACACCCGCGGACACAGTGAGCGGGTCGGACAGGCGTCCGTGATGATCGCGCGTGAGCTGGGCATGGACGACGAGCGGGTCGAGGTGCTCCGGTTCGCCGGGATCCTGCACGACGTGGGGAAGCTGGGCGTCCCCACGCGGCTCCTGCGCAAGGACGGGCCGCTGACTCCCGAGGAGCGGCGGGTGATCGAGCTGCATCCCGAGTACGGGCACGAAATCGTGCGGGGCATCGGTTTTCTCGGGGAGGCCCGGTCGGCGATCCTGCATCACCATGAGCGGTTGGACGGGAGCGGGTATCCGTACGGACTGGTCGGAAGCCAGATCCCGGACTTCGCTCGGGTCGTCGCGGTCGCCGACGCGTTCGACGCGATGACATCCACGCGGTCCTACCGGAGGGCACGGCCGGTGCCGGCGGCGTTGGAGGAGCTCGAGCGGTGTGCGGGGGCTCAGTTCGACCCGTTGATGGTCACGGCGTTGGTGCGGGCGCTCGGGCGGTACGGGTGGCATCCGTCGGTCACAGCGGACGAGGGCCGGTCCCCTCGTGTCCACCCACCCGCTCCGCCTCCCCCCGTTTCCAGTCGGCCAGGAGCACACCGATGACCCTGCGCCACCGTCCGGTGGCGCTCCCCCTCATCCACGCCTCCGCCCTCACCCTCGCCGCCCTCTGCCTCGCCGTCACCCTCTGGACCGGCATCGACGACCGCGGAGCCGCCCTCGCCTTCGGGGTCCTCGTCGCCGTCGGTGAGCTGACCCGGTGGAGCGGGCCGGAGGGCAGGGAGGCCGCGCCCCTCGCCACCGCGGGAGCGCTGTCGTACGCCCTGCTCGGTGAGAACGGGGGGCACCCGACGCTCCCCCAGGCTCTCGACTCCGCTCGAACAGGGGGTACCCCCACGGGCGTCGCGCAGATCGTCGCCGTGGTGCTCGCCGCCTCCCTGCTCGGCAGCGTGCCGCACATCGCGCGCGGGCAGGGGCCGGCGCTCGACCAGCCGGCGCGGCGGGTGCTCACCGTCGGGTTCGCCGCCGTGTGCTTCCAACCCCTCTACGGCAAGGGCGTGTTCGACGGCTGGCCCGGGCACGCCTACGCGCTGCTGCTGGTCGCGCTGCTCGCGCTCACCGCGCTGTGCGACGCCGTGCTCGCGGCCGCCCTGGCCCGCTCCCGGACGGGGTGGCCGTTCGGGCCGCTGCTGCGGGACGAGTTGCGGGCGCTGCTCGGGATCGGGTCGGCCGTGTGCGCGACGGGGGCGGTGATGGCGCTCGCGGTCGCCGTGGTGGGGCTGTGGGCACTGCCCGTCTTCTGTCTGCCCCTGCTGCTCACCCAGGTGTCCCTGCGTAGGTACGCGGCCGTGCGCGCCACCTACCGGCAGACCATCGCCTCGCTCGCCCGGGCCACCGAGACGGCCGGCTGCACCCCCGCCGGGCACGCGCGCCGCGTCGCCGCGCTCAGTCGGGCCGTCGGGCGGGACATGGGACTGTCGGAGCCCGAACTGAACGTACTGGAGTACGCGGCGCTCATGCACGACATCGGGCAGCTGAGCCTCGTGGACCCGGTGCCGGCGGGCGCCACCGCCGTGCTGCCCGCCGCCCAGCAGCGGCGGATCGCGCTGCTCGGCGGGGCCGTCGTACGGCAGACGGGGGTCGACGGGGCCGTCGCCGTGGTGGTGGAGCGGCAGGCCGACCCCTACCGGGAGCAGCCGGTGGCGGCGCGGATCGTGCGGGCCGTGAACGCGTACGAGGAGAAGGCGCGCGACGCCGGGCCCGGCGGGCCCCTGACGGCGCTGGAGGAACTGCGGCTGGGGACGGCCGGAGAGTACGCGCCCGAGGTCGTGGAGGCGCTGGCGCGGGTCCTGTCACGGGACTGTCTGACCTTGCCCTTGGTGGGGTAACCCATGGGTAATGAGCGCCTCTCCAGCCCTACGTGGTTGGATGCGAGGGAGAGGGTGTCCGGGGGCACAAGCCAGCCCAGCCCACTCCACGGAACTGGAACTGGCAGGCGGGAATCGTGAGGATCTTCGGAAAGGGACGGCACCGGCCCTCCGCCTCCTGGCGGCAGGCCACCGATCGGGCGTTCACACTGATCGGCGACGGCCGGTACGAGGACGCGGGCGCGCTGCTGACGCGGGCCGCGGATCTGGAGCCCTGGCTGTCCGAGTCCTGGTTCAACCTCGCTCTGCTGCACAAGTTCCGGCACGACTGGGAACAGGCCCGCACGGCCGGGCTCAGGGCCGTCGCCCTGCTCGACCGGGAGACCGGAGCCCCCGACTGGTGGAACGTCGGCATCGCTGCCACCGCCCTGCAGGACTGGCCGCTGGCGCGCCGGGCCTGGCAGGCCTACGGGCTGCACGTGCCCGGGGGCGCCACGGCGTCCGGGGAGCCCGTCGGCATGGACCTCGGCAGCGCGGCCGTACGGCTGTCGCCCGAGGGCGAGGCCGAGGTCGTGTGGGGGCGCAGGCTCGACCCCGCCCGGATCGAGGTGCTGTCCATTCCGCTGCCGTCGTCCGGGCGACGCTGGGGCGAGGTCGTGCTGCACGACGGGGTGCCGCACGGGGAGCGGACCACGTCGGCCGGGCACTCCTATCCGGTGTTCGACGAGATCGAACTGTGGGCGCCGTCGCCCGTGCCCACCTGGGTGGTCCTGCTGGAGGCCGCCACCGAGGCCGACCGGGACGCGCTGGAGCGGCTCGCCGCCGACGCCGGTTTCGCCGCCGAGGACTGGTCGTCCTCCGTACGGCTGCTGTGCCGGATGTGCTCGGAGTCGCGGATGCCGTCCGACGAGGGCGACGGTGTGCACCTCGACCCGCACGACCACAGCGAACCCGGGCACCCCGGGCCGCTCGGCCACCGCACCGACGGGCAGCTGTGGATGCCCGAGCGGGAGTGCGGGGTGGCCGCGCCGGCCTCACTGGTGAGGGGGCTGCTGGACGGCTGGGTGGCGGACAGCCCGGACTCGCGGGACTGGCGGGACCTCGAAGAGGTCTGCTGAGCCGTCCCTCACCGGGCGTCCCCTTTAGGCTGTACTCGCAGAAATCTCAGGCTTGCAGGAAGGCGTACGTCGGTCATGGCGCAGCAGGACACCGATCAGCAGCACGCGGGCGTGCTCCCCGTGGACGACGAGGGCTTCGTCATCGACACCGAGGAGGCGGAGGAGCGCGAGGCCGCCTGGCGCGAGCGCGGCACCTCGCGGCCGATCACGGTCGTCGGCAACCCGGTGCTGCACAAGGAGTGCAAGGACGTCACCGACTTCGGCGACGAGCTCCAGCAACTGGTCGCGGACATGTTCGCCAGCCAGCGCACCGCCGAGGGCGTGGGCCTGGCCGCGAACCAGATCGGCGTCGACCTGAAGGTCTTCGTCTACGACTGCCCCGACGACGAGGGCGTCCGGCACGTCGGCGTCGTGTGCAACCCGAAGGTCGTCGAGCTGCCCGCGGACAGGCGCCGCCTGGACGACAGCAACGAGGGCTGCCTGTCGGTGCCGACCGCGTACATGCCGCTCGCCCGCCCGGACTACGCCGAGGTGACCGGGCAGGACGAGAAGGGCAACCCCGTCAAGGTGCGCGGTACCGGCTACTTTGCCCGGTGTTTGCAGCACGAGACCGACCACCTGTACGGCTACCTCTACATCGACCGTCTCTCCAAGCGCGACCGCAAGGACGCGCTGCGGCAGATGGCTGAGAACGAGCCCCGCTACCCGGTGGTCGCCAACGACTGAGCCGGAGAACGACTCCGGGGACGCCTGGTCAGGTTCTTTCCTGACCAGGCGTCGTTCGTCTGTCCGTCGCACGTTCGATCCCATACGCGCATGTAGTGATCCATAACCAGTCACGCAAGGGGGATTCTCAGCACGTTGGGGTAGCGAATGAAGCAAATCCATTCCCAGAACGGTCAGTCGTGGTGCTGAATGGGAAGTGCGGGGATACGCAACGGCGCACGCCCGGCACGACGGGAGGGGTGTTGCGCTGACCGGCGGCTGAGAGGGGTAGTTCGTGCCTGCTTTCCCATACAGCACCACGTACGGCACCACATCGACAGTGATCGCGGTTCCACCCTCGCTCTCTCTCCGGGTGATCGAGGCCGCATTTCCCCGGAAACTCCACGAGTATTGGCCAAAGCTTCAGGAGAAGACGCGCACCTGGCTGCTGGAAAAACGGCTCATGCCGGCGGACAAGGTGGCGGAATATGCCGATGGCCTGTGCTACACCGACCTCATGGCGGGGTACTACATCGGCGCCCCCGACGAGGTCCTGCAGGCCATAGCCGACTACAGCGCGTGGTTCTTCGTCTGGGACGACCGCCACGACCGCGACATCGTCCACGGCCGGTCGGCCGACTGGCGGCGGCTGAGGTTCCGGTTGCATGCGGCCCTGGACTCCCCCGAGGACCATCTGCACCACGGGGATCCCCTGGTCGCGGGGCTCGCGGACAGTGTGCGACGGCTGTACTCGTTCCTGCCCGGCACCTGGAACGCGCGGTTCGCCCGGCACTTCCACGAGGTGATCGAGGCGTACGACCGGGAATTCCGCAACCGCACCCAGGGGATCGTCCCCACGGTCGAGGGGTATCTCGCGCTGCGTCGCCTCACCTTCGCGCACTGGATATGGACGGACCTGCTGGAGCCGAGCGCGGGATGCGAACTCCCGGACGCCGTGCGGAAACACCCGGCATATCGGCGGGCGGCGCTGCTGAGTCAGGAATTCGCCGCCTGGTACAACGACCTCTGCTCGCTTCCGAAGGAAATCGCGGGCGACGAGGTGCACAATCTCGGAATCAGTCTCGTCACCCATGAGGGACTGACTCTCGAAGAGGCAGTGGAGGAACTCCGGCGGCGCATCGAGGAATGCATATCAGAATTCCTGGCCGCCGAACGGGACGCCTTACGGTTCGCCGACGAACTCGCCGACGACACGGTGCGGGGAAAAGAACTGAGTGTCGCCGTACGGGCCTGCCTCGGAAACATGCGGAACTGGTTCAGTTCCGTCTACTGGTTCCATCACGAGTCCGGCCGTTACATGGTCGACAGCTGGGACGACCGGTCCACGCCCCCGTACGTCAACAACGAAGCGGCAGGTGAGAAATGACCGTCGATTCTGTGAAGCCCGCGGGACTCCAGGTGCCGGAGCTGCGTGAGCCGCCACTCGCGGGAGGCGGTGTACCGCTCCTGGGCCACGGCTGGAAGCTGGTCCGCGACCCGCTGGCGTTCATGTCGCGACTGCGCGACCACGGCGACGTCGTACGCCTGAAACTGGGCCCGAAGACGGTCTACGCCGTCACCGCCCCCGCCCTCACCGGCGCGCTGGCCCTCAGCCCCGACTACAAGATCGACGGCCCGCTGTGGGAGTCGCTGGAAGGCTTGCTCGGCAAGGAGGGCGTCGCCACCGCCAACGGCCCGACGCACCGGCGGCAGCGGCGCACCATCCAGCCAGCCTTCCGCCTCGACGCGATCCCCGCGTACGGGCCGATCATGGAGGAGGAGGCGCATGCGCTGACCGAGCGCTGGCAGCCCGGCGAGACCGTCGACTGCACCTCCGAGTCCTTCCGGGTCGCCGTGCGGATCGCCGCCCGCTGTCTGCTGCGCGGAGACTTCATGGACGAGCGGGCCGAGCGGCTGTGCGTCGCGCTCGCCACCGTCTTCCGCGGTATGTACCGCAGGATGGTGGTCCCGCTCGGACCGCTCTACCGGCTGCCGCTTCCGGCCAACCGCGAATTCAACCGCGCACTGGCCGATTTGCATCTCCTCGTCGACGAGATCGTGGCCGAGCGCCGGGCATCCGGTCAAAGGCCTGACGATTTGCTGACGGCATTGCTGGAAGCGAAGGACGAGAATGGCGACCCCATCGGGGAACAGGAGATCCACGACCAGGTCGTCGCGATACTCACCCCCGGCAGCGAAACCGTCGCCTCCACGATCATGTGGTTGCTTCAGGCACTCACCGAACACCCCGAACACGCCGACAAGGTACGGGCGGAGGTCGAATCCGTGACCGGGGGCCGGCCCGTCGGATTCGAGGACGTCCGCAAGCTCACGCACACCAACAATGTCGTCGTCGAGGCTATGCGTTTGCGCCCCGCCGTATGGATATTGACGCGGAGGGCGGTGACCGACACCGAACTCGGTGGCTATCGCATTCCGGCCGGTGCGGACATCGTGTACAGCCCGTACGCGATCCAGCGCGACGCGCGTTCCTACGCGCACAACCTGGAGTTCGACCCCGACCGCTGGCTGCCCGAGCGGGTCAAGGACGTACCGAAGCACGCCATGAGCCCGTTCAGCGTGGGCAATCGCAAGTGCCCCAGTGACCACTTCTCGATGGCGCAGCTGAGCCTGATCACGGCGGCGGTGGCGACGAAGTACCGCTTCGAGCAGGTGACCGGTTCGAACGACACGACCCGGGTGGGCATCACGCTGCGCCCGCACAAACTGCTGCTGAGGCCGCTGGAGAGGTGACGGTGGCGACGTTCAGGCGGCCTCCGGGCCCCTGAACGTCCGCCGGTAAGCCCTGGTCGAAATGGTTGCTGTCCTCGGGATCCTGGTCCTCCCGGCCCTCCCCTCACTGATCGGCATCGTGCGCGACCGGCGCATCGACCGACAGATCAGGGAGGCCCAGGAGTCCCGAGAGACCGGACGGGATCAGAAGTCCTCGTCCAGGTCGACGGTGCCCTCCACCGCGACCTGGTACGCCGACGGGCGCCGCTCGAAGAAGTTGGTCAGCTCCTGGACGCCCTGCAACTCCATGAAGGAGAAGGGGTTCTCGGAGCCGTAGACCGGGGCGAAGCCGAGCCGCTGGAGGCGCTGGTCGGCGACGCACTCCAGGTACTGCCGCATCGACTCGGTGTTCATGCCCGGCAGACCGTCACCGCACAGGTCGCGCCCGAACTGCAGCTCGGCCTCGACGGCCTCGCGCAGCATGTCGGTCACCTGCTGCTGGAGCTGGTCGTCGAACAGCTCCGGCTCCTCCTTGCGGACGGTGTCGACGACCTCGAAGGCGAAGCTCATGTGCATCGTCTCGTCGCGGAACACCCAGTTGGTGCCGGTGGCCAGGCCGTGCAGCAGACCTCGGCTGCGGAACCAGTAGACGTACGCGAAGGCGCCGTAGAAGAACAGGCCCTCGATGCACGCGGCGAAGCAGATGAGGTTGAGGAGGAAGCGGCGGCGGTCGGCCTGGGTCTCCAGGCGGTCCAGCTTCTCGACCTCGTTGATCCACTTGAAGCAGAACTCGGCCTTCTCGCGGATGGAGGGGATGTTCTCCACGGCGGCGAAGGCGGCCGCGCGGTCGTCCGGGTCGGGGAGGTAGGTGTCCAGGAGCGTCAGGTAGAACTGGACGTGGACGGCCTCCTCGAACAGCTGGCGGCTCAGGTACAGCCGCGCCTCGGGGGAGTTGATGTGCTTGTACAGCGTCAGCACGAGGTTGTTCGCGACGATCGAGTCGCCCGTCGCGAAGAACGCGACCAGCCGGCCGATCATGTGCTGCTCGCCCTGTGACAGTTTCGCGAGATCTGCCACATCCGAGTGGAGGTCCACCTCCTCCACAGTCCAGGTGTTCTTGATGGCGTCCCGGTAGCGCTCGTAGAAGTCGGGGTAGCGCATGGGGCGCAGGGTCAGCTCGAAGCCCGGGTCGAGGAGGTTCTGGTTACGGGTGGAGCTCATTACTGGCAGGCCTCGCAGGACTCGGGGTTCTCAAGGGAGCAGGCGACGGCGTCGGGGTCGGCCGCCTGCTGGACGGGGATGGTGGCTTGCGCCTGGGCCGCGCGGGCGATGCGGGTCGCCGGGCGGGAGCGCAGGTAGTACGTCGTCTTCAGGCCCGACTTCCAGGCGTACGCGTACATCGAGGAGAGCTTGCCGATGGTCGGCGTCTCCAGGAACAGGTTCAGGGACTGGGCCTGGTCCAGGAACGGGGTCCGGGCGGCGGCCATGTCGATCAGACCGCGCTGCGGGATCTCCCACGCCGTGCGGTACAGATCGCGGACGTCCTGCGGGACCCAGGTGAAGCCCTGCACCGAACCGTTCGAGTCGCGCAGCGCCTCGCGGGTCTGCGCGTCCCACACGCCGAGCTTCTTCAGCTCGTCCACCAGGTACGAGTTGACCTGGAGGAACTCGCCGGACAGCGTCTCGCGCTTGAACAGGTTGGACACCTGCGGCTCGATGCACTCGTACACGCCCGCGATGGACGCGATGGTGGCGGTGGGCGCGATCGCGAGGAGGAGCGAGTTGCGCATCCCGGTGGCGGCGACACGTTCGCGCAGGGCCGCCCAGCGCTCCGGCCAGGTGAGCTCGACGTCGTAGTGGTCGGGGTGCAGGACACCCCGGGCGGTACGGGTCTTCTCCCAGGCCGGCAGCGGGCCGTTGCGCTCGGCCAGGTCGGCGGAGGCCTCGTACGCGGCGAGCATGATGCGCTCGGCGATACGGGTGGAGAGCTGCTTGGCCGCCGGGGAGTCGAAGGGCAGGCGCAGCTTGAAGAAGACGTCCTGCAGACCCATCGCGCCCAGGCCGATCGGACGCCACTTGGCGTTCGAGCGGCCCGCCTGCTCGGTCGGGTAGAAGTTGATGTCGACCACGCGGTCGAGGAAGGTGACGGCGGTGCGGACGGTCTCGTCCAGCCGCTCCCAGTCGATGTCGCCGTCGACGACGAAGGCGCCGAGGTTGACCGAGCCCAGGTTGCAGACCGCCGTCTCCCCGTCGTCCGTGACCTCCAGGATCTCCGTGCAGAGGTTGGAGGAGTGGACGACGTGGCCCGGCTCGGCCGTCTGGTTGGCGGTGCGGTTCGCGGCGTCCTTGAAGGTCATCCAGCCGTTGCCGGTCTGCGCGAGGGTGCGCATCATGCGGCCGTACAGGTCGCGGGCGGCGATCGTCTTCTTCGCCAGTCCCGCCGCCTCCGCCCTGCGGTAGGCCGCGTCGAACTCGTCGCCCCACAGGTCGACCAGCTCGGGTACGTCGGCGGGGGAGAAGAGGGACCACTGGGCGTCGGCGTTCACGCGGCGCATGAACTCGTCCGGGATCCAGTGCGCGAGGTTGAGGTTGTGCGTACGGCGGGCGTCCTCACCCGTGTTGTCGCGCAGCTCCAGGAACTCCTCGATGTCGGAGTGCCAGGTCTCCAGGTAGACCGCGGCCGCGCCCTTGCGCCGGCCGCCCTGGTTCACCGCGGCGACCGAGGCGTCGAGGGTCTTGAGGAACGGGACGATGCCGTTGGAGTGCCCGTTCGTGCCGCGGATCAGCGAACCGCGGGAACGGATCCGGGAGTACGAAAGGCCGATGCCGCCGGCGTGCTTGGAGAGGCGGGCGACCTGGTGGTAGCGGTCGTAGATGGAGTCCAGCTCGTCCAGCGGGGAGTCGAGGAGGTAGCAGGACGACATCTGGGGGTGCCGCGTGCCGGAGTTGAAGAGCGTGGGGGAGGAGGGGAGGTAGTCGAGGCGGCTCATGAGGCCGTAGAGCGCGGCGACTTCGTCCAGCGCGCGTGCGCCTGCTTCTGAATCGAGCGCAGTGTTCTCGGCCAGGCCGCTCGCGACGCGCAGCATGAAGTGCTGGGGCGTCTCGATCGCGCGACGGGTGATCGGGTGCCGGAGCAGATAGCGGCTGTGCAGGGTGCGCAGGCCGAAGTAGCCGAAGCGGTCGTCGGCGGTGGCGTCGACGAGTGCGTCGAGACGGTCGGCGTGAATGCGCACGAACTCCGCCGTACGGTCGGCGATGAGTCCTTCCCGATGTCCGACGGCGACGGACTCGGTGAATGTCGTCACGCCCTGCGAGGCGGCTTCGGCGGCGATGCTGATGGTCAGCAGCCGGGCGGCCAGCCTGGAGTAGGCCGGATCGTCGGAGATGAGCCCCGCGGCCGCCTCCGTGGCCAGCTCGCGCAGCTCCGTCTCGTCCGCCCGCGCGGACCGGCCGCGCAGCGCGGCGGCGGCGACCCGGCCGGGGTCGGCGTCGGGGAGGTCTGCGGTCAGCTCGGTCAGGGTCCGCAGCAGCGCGGCACCGGGACCGTCGGGCTCCATCGCCGGGGTGGCTGAAACCGGATCGGCTGGCGCGATGGTCACGTGGGGCTCTCCCTCGCTCGGCACGGGGCCTTGCGGAGGGCAGGGGCAGCACACGAGCGCACGGGGCGTCGCGTCCACCGGCCCATTCCACGAGGCCCGGACGTCAGGGCACCCGGACCGGACGGCCGGGCGCGCTGTCGGCAGGTCCTCGGACTGACTCCTGTACACAGATATGCACAAGTACACCGTTGCGGGACAGTTCCGGATTCGCACCGGATTCCCCTGCGGCGACAGCGAGCATGAGCATACATCTTGTGCCGGGCTGCGGCGTCACCCCCAGATGTTGTGTCGGGTCGGCGTCAGAGCGTCAACTCGTAGGTGAGGAGAGTGATGTCGGCGAGCTGCGGAATCGGGTTCCAGTCGCGCTCGGGGCTGCGGGTGAAGCCGAGCCGCTCGTAGATCCTGTGGGCGGAGTGCATGGTGCGCTGAGTCGACAGGACCACGCGCACGCAGCCTTCGACGGCTCGGGCGCGGTCGAGGCAGGCGCGGACGAGGGCCTCACCGGCACCCCGGCCGCGGGCCGCGCGGTCGACGGCGAGCATCCGGATCTCGGCCTCACCGGAGTCGGCTATGTCGGCCATGGACCCGCCGGACGGGACGAAGGTCACGCCGCCCAGGACGCGGTCGTGCGCCACGGCGACCAGCACCTCGGCGGCGGCCGCCCGCTTGCCGACGTCCCGCAGCTCGCCGAGGTACTCGTCGCTCTCGCCGAACTCGAGGAGACCGTCATGGAGGTAGGCCTGGGCGGTGATCTCGCCGAGCACCGTGTATTCCGCGGGGTTCGCCTGCCTGATCGAGATGTCCATGAGGCCGATTGTGCCGGACGGGTACGACAACGGGCCGCCGGATTTTCTCCGACGGCCCGCTGATGCTCGTACCTGGCTGATGCTCGTGTCTGCTAGTGGGCTGCTCCCGCAGTCGCCGGCGGCAGTTCCACCTGGACGCCGGGGTCGCCCGCGTCCGCCGTGTAGTCCGCCGGGGACGTCTCGTCGATGCCCTCCGGAGCCTTCACGGCCTTCAGGACGAAGGTGAGGACCACCGTGACGACGACGTTCAGGACGAACGCCGTCAGGCCGATGTAGCCGATCTCGCCGATGCCCGGGATCTCCTTCGACGAGCCGCCGAAGTGCTTCTGCGTGGGGGAGGCGACACCGTACGCGGCGAGCGTGCCGTAGACCATGCCGACCGCCCAGCCCGCGAGCAGCGCCCAGCGGTGGAACCAGCGGGTGAACAGGCCGCCGACCAGGGCCGGGAAGGTCTGCAGGATCCAGATGCCGCCCAGCAGCTGGAAGTTGATCGCGACCGTCTTGTCCATGGTCAGGACGAAGACCAGAGCACCCACCTTCACCAGGAGCGAGACCAGCTTGGAGATCTTCGTCTCCTGCTCCGGCGTCGCGTCCGGCTTGATGAAGTCCTTGTAGATGTTGCGGGTGAAGAGATTCGCGGCCGCGATGGACATGATGGCCGCCGGGACGAGCGCTCCGATGCCGATCGCCGCGAAGGCCACGCCCGCGAACCAGTCCGGGAACATGTCCTCGAACAGCTGCGGGATGGCCAGCTGGCCGTTCTGCACCTTCACACCCGCCGCGATCGCCATGAAGCCGAGCAGGGCCAGCAGGCCCAGCATCAACGAGTACAGCGGCAGGATCGTGGTGTTGCGGCGGATCACGTCACGGCTCTTCGAGGACAGCGTCGCGGTGATCGAGTGCGGGTACATGAAGAGGGCCAGCGCGGAGCCCAGCGCCAGCGTGGCGTAGGTCCACTGGCTCGCCTCGCCGGGAACCACCGCGCCGCGCGGCTTGCCCGTCGCCGGGTTCGTCTGGCTGAACGCCTCACCCGCCTTGGCGAAGATGTCGTCGAAGCCGCCGAGCTTGATCGGGATGTAGATGATCGCCACCGCGATGACGATGTAGATCAGCGCGTCCTTCACGAACGCGATCAGGGCGGGGGCGCGCAGACCCGACGAGTACGTGTACGCCGCCAGCACGCCGAAGGCGATCAGGAGGGGGAGGTCCTTCACGAACCAGTTCGTGTTCTCGCCGCCGCCCACGCCCATCACGTCCAGCACCGCCTGGATGCCGACGAGCTGGAGCGCGATGTACGGCATCGTCGCGAGGATGCCGGTCACGGCGACGGCCAGCGACAGGCTCTTCGAGCCGAAGCGGCCGCGCACGAAGTCCGATGTCGTCACGTACCCGTGCTTGTGCGAGACCGACCACAGGCGCGGCAGGAACGTGAAGATCAGCGGGTAGATCAGGATCGTGTAGGGCACCGCGAAGAAGCCCGCCGCGCCCGCCGCGTAGATCGCCGCCGGGACCGCCACGAAGGTGTACGCCGTGTACAGGTCGCCGCCGAGCAGGAACCAGGTGATCCAGGTGCCGAACGACCGTCCGCCCAGGCCCCATTCGTCGAGGCTGTGCTCGTTCTCGGCCCTGCGCCAGCGCGCGGCCAGGAAGCCCACGACCGTGACGGCCACGAAGAAGAAGATGAAGACGCCGAGCGCGACGCCGTTGACTCCGTCCTTCACTTCGACGCACCACCCTTCTGGGAGGCGCGGGCGCGCTGGTCACGCTGCCACAGCTGGTACGCGGTCATCGTCAGCGCCGTGGAGATGAGCACCCACAGCATCTGGTACCAGTAGAAGAACGGGATGCCGATGAGTGTCGGATCCGTCTTCGCGAACGAACCGACCCACAGCATCGCCACGAAGGGCGCGACGAGGCAGAGGGCGATGACGACGCGGACAGGCGTCACCAATGGCCCTCTGTCCACTTCTGGTGTATTTGACATCTGGCGGGTCCGTCCCCTCACTGATCACCGTTAACGCGCAGGCAATCTAGGTCACGGTGTCGCAGAAACGGAACCCCTCGTCCGTATATCGGGCACACGGCGGGCGTCGGAGGCGTCATCAGCAGCAGCGGAACCCCTGTCGGGGGTCCCGTTCCTGTCGGTCCGTCCGTATCTGCTCGAAGTCCCGCCGGGAGAGCAGGCGCGGCGGTTGTGCTACACCGCGTGCGCCAAGTCGGTCAGTCCTGCGGGCGCTTCAGCCGGGCCACGAACTTGTAGCGGTCCCCCCGGTACACCGACCGCACCCACTCCACCGGCTGGCCGTTCTTGTCCAGCGAGTGCCGGGACAGCATCAGCATGGGCAGGCCCACGTCGGTGCCGAGCAGGCCCGCCTCGCGCGGGGTGGCCAGCGAGGTCTCGATGGTCTCCTCGGCCTCCGCGAGGTGGACGTCGTAGACCTCGGCGAGGGCGGTGTACAGGGACGTGTACTTCACCAGGGACCTGCGCAGCGCCGGGAAGCGCTTCGCCGACAGGTGGGTGGTCTCGATCGCCATCGGCTCGCCGTTGGCCATGCGCAGGCGCTCGATGCGCAGGACGCGGCCACCGGCGGTGATGTCGAGGAGGTCGGCGAGGGTGTCGTCGGCGGTGATGTAGCCGATGTCCAGGAGCTGCGAGGTGGGCTCGAGGCCCTGGGCGCGCATGTCCTCGGTGTACGAGGTGAGTTGGAGCGTCTGCGAGACCTTCGGCTTGGCGACGAAGGTGCCCTTGCCCTGGATGCGTTCGAGGCGGCCCTCGACGACGAGTTCCTGGAGCGCCTGGCGGACGGTGGTGCGCGAGGTGTCGAACTCGGCCGCCAGGGTCCGCTCGGGCGGGACCGGCGTGCCGGGCGCCTGCGTCTCCGTCATGTCCAGCAGGTGCTTCTTCAGGCGGTAGTACTTGGGCACACGCGCGGTACGGACGGTCGCCCCACCCTCGTTCTCCGCACTGCTGACGTCGGTGCTCATGCTCTGCCTTCCCGGCTCCGGGTGCCGAAGCGACCGACATACCCGTCGGCCGCGGCTCACATCGTGGCACGGCTTCGTGTGTGGGTGTCCCCTGCGGATGACCTCGCACGTTCCGTGATCCCCTCTGTATACCGTCGGGGCCCATGTTGGTCTAGTCCAGCGCGCCGGGCCGGCGGTCGCGGTACACGCGAACAGGGCAGCCCGTTCTGGTCGCTTGCGAAATGAAAAGTCCCTGCATATCGCGGTCCCGTAACGGACGACTCGGGCCCCCTCGAACACCCTTGACAGCCCTATTGGTCTGGGCCAAGCTCCCCCCTACTGGTCTACACCATTGGTCCAGTCCCGGCCCCGCTGGGCGGTACCCACCACAACGGTCACCGCAGGGACCGTGGGGGGTTTGAGGGCATCCCTGAGGAGGGTGGCGTGAAGCGCAAGCTGACAGCCGCGATCGGTATCGCGGGCATGATGGTCTCCATCGCGGCGTGCGGGGGCAGCGACGACGGCGGTGACAGCAAGGCCGGGGCGGACGGTTACAAGGGCCAGACGCTCACCGTGTGGGTCATGGACGGCTCCTCGCCGGACCAGTGGCAGAAGGACGTCACCGCCGCCTTCGAGAAGAAGACCCAGGCGAAGGTCAAGTTCGAGATCCAGCAGTGGAACGGCATCCAGCAGAAGCTGACGACCGCACTGTCGGAGGAGAACCCGCCGGACGTCTTCGAGATCGGCAACACCCAGACCCCGGCCTACGCCAAGACCGGCGGCCTGGCCGACCTCGCGGACCTGAAGAGCTCCATCGGCGCCGACTGGACGCAGTCCCTCAACAACTCCTCCGTCTTCGACGGCAAGCAGTACGCGGCGCCCTGGTACTTCGCCAACCGCGTCGTCATCTACAACAAGAAGGTCTGGGCCGACGCCGGCATCAAGGACCTCCCGAAGACGCGCGACGAGTTCTACGCCGACCTCAAGCAGATCGGCGACAAGACCAAGAACGAGCCGATCTACCTGCCCGGCCAGAACTGGTACCACTTCGTCGGCCTGACGGTCGGCGAGGGCGCCGAGCTGGTCAAGAAGGACGGCGACAAGTACGTCTCCAACCTCGCCGACCCGAAGGTCGCCGCCGCCATGGAGACGTACAAGAAGTTCCAGGCGCTGTCCAAGGCGCCCAAGGACAAGGACGAGGCCACTCCGCAGCAGGGCGAGGTCTTCGCCAAGGGCAACGTCGGCGCGATCATCGGCATGGGCTGGGAAGCCGGCACCGCCATCCAGGCCAACCCGGCGATCGAGAAGGAGATCGGCTACTTCACCATCCCCGGTGCCACGGCCGACAAGCCCGAGGGCGTCTTCCTCGGCGGCTCCAACCTCGCCGTCGCCGCGGGCAGCAAGAAGCAGGCGCTCGCCAACGAGTTCCTGAAGATCGCCTTGTCCGACCAGTACGAGGGCGAGCTGGCCAAGCTCAACGGCGTCATCCCGAACAAGGAGTCGCTGCAGACCAACCTGACGGGCAACGCCGCCGCCGAGGCCGCCGCGCCTGCCGCCGCGGGCGGTGGCACCACGCCGCTGATCCCGGAGTGGGCCGCCGTCGAGAACGCCCCCAACCCGATCAAGACCTACATGACCGCCGTCCTGAACGGTAAGTCCCCGGCCGAAGCCGCCAAGCAGGTCGAGAGCGAGTTCAACAAGCGCCTGTCACAGCAGCAGTAGCGCTCTGAAGGAGGCGGGGGCCGCCCTCCCGGTGGCCCCCGCTCCCGGCGTCGACCAGGTCGAGAGAAGAGATGGCGAGCATGACCGTGCAGACCGAACGGCCGCCCTCCGGTCCGGCGGACGTCCGCAAGTCGGACGACGGAGGACCCGGCAGGCCACCACCGCGAGCCGCGTCGCGCACCGGCGCGCTCGCCCCGTACCTCCTGCTGCTGCCGGCCTGCGCGGCCACCGTGCTGCTGCTCGGCTGGCCGCTGCTGAAGGACCTGCTGCTGTCGTTCCAGAACCTCAACATGGGGCAGCTGATCCAGCATGTCACCGAGTGGAACGGCATCGGCAACTACAAAGAGGCCCTCACCGGCGAGGACTTCTGGCGGGTCACCCTCCGTTCGCTGCTGTTCACGGCCGTCAACGTCGTCCTGGTCATGCTCCTGGGCACCCTGGTCGGCCTGCTGCTCGCCCGCCTCGGCAGGCGCATGCGGGTGACCCTGATGGTCGGCCTGGTGCTGGCCTGGGCGATGCCCGTGGTCGCCGCGACCACCGTCTACCAGTGGCTGTTCGCCCAGCGCTTCGGGGTCGTCAACTGGGTGCTGGACAAGCTCGGGTGGCACTCCATGGCCGACTACAGCTGGACCAGCAGCCAGCTGTCGACGTTCTTCGTCGTCACCCTCCTGATCGTCTGGCAGTCGATCCCGTTCGTCGCGATCAACCTGTACGCGGCCACCACCACCATCCCCGGTGAGCTGTACGAGGCAGCGGCCCTCGACGGCGCCGGCGTGTGGAGGAGCTTCACCACGGTCACGCTGCCGTTCCTGCGGCCCTTCCTCTACGCGACCACGTTCCTGGAGATCATCTGGATCTTCAAGGCGTTCGTGCAGGTCTTCGCCATCAACGGCGGCGGCCCGGACCGGCTCACCGAGACCCTGCCCGTCTACGCCTACATCGAGGGCGTCGGCAACCAGCACTACGGCATGGGCGCGGCGATCGCCGTGCTGACCATCCTGATCCTGCTCGGCCTCACGGCCTACTACCTGCGGATCGTGCTCAAGCAAGAGGAGGACGAGCTGTGAAGCGCTCGCTCTTCGGCCGTCTGTGGCCCAACGTCACGGCCGCCGTCCTGTTCGTCGGCTTCGTCTTCCCCGTGTACTGGATGTTCGCCACCGCCTTCAAGCCGACCGGCGACATCATCGCGGACGACCCGGTCTGGTTCCCGACCGACATCACCTTCGAGCACTTCAAGACGGCGACCGGCGTCGACCACTTCTGGACGTATGTCGGCAACTCGCTGATCGTCACGGTCCTCGCGGTCGTCTTCGCGCTGGTGACAGCGCTCGCCGGGTCCTTCGCGCTGGCGCGGATGCGGTTCCGGGGACGGCGCGGCTTCGTCGTCGGCCTCATGCTGGCCCAGATGGCACCCTGGGAAGTCATGGTCATCGCGGTGTACATGATCGTGCGTGACTCGTCGATGCTGAACAGCCTGGTCCCGCTGACTGCCTTCTACATGATGATGATCCTGCCCTTCACCATCCTCACGCTGCGCGGCTTCGTCGCCGCCGTGCCCAGGGAGCTGGAGGAGGCGGCGTTGGTCGACGGCTGCACACGCGGCCAGGCGTTCCGCCGGGTCATCCTGCCGCTGCTCGCCCCCGGCCTCATGTCCACCTCGCTGTTCGGCTTCATCACCGCCTGGAACGAGTTCCCGCTCGTCCTGGTCCTCAACAAGGAGGCCGAGTCCCAGACGCTTCCGCTGTGGCTGTCCCGCTTCCAGACCGCCTTCGGCGACGACTGGGGAGCGACCATGGCGGCGTCCTCGCTCTTCGCCATCCCGATCCTGATCCTCTTCGTCTTCCTGCAGCGCAGGGCCGTCAGCGGCCTGACCGCCGGCGCCGTGAAGGGATAACGCCATCCGATGACGACATTCGCCAGCGGCACCGACACGCTCACCCGTGACGCCCTGACGGTCCTCCAGCCCGGCTTCCCCGGCACCACGGCCCCCGACTGGCTGCTGCGGCGCCTCGGTGAGGGCCTGGCCTCCGTCGGCCTGTTCGGCCGCAACATCGCCTCGCCGGAGCAACTGGCCGCCCTGACCGCGCAGTTGCGCGCCGAGCGGAACGACGTGCTGGTCGCGATCGACGAGGAGGGCGGCGACGTCACGCGCCTGGAGGTGCGGACGGGTTCCAGCTTCCCCGGCAACCACGCGCTCGGCGCGGTGGACGACACCGAGCTGACCCAGGAGGTGGCCTTCGAGCTGGGACGACGGCTCGCGGGGTGTGGCGTCAACCTGAACTGGGCGCCCTCCGCGGACATCAACTCCAACCCCGCCAACCCGGTCATCGGTGTCCGTTCCTTCGGCGCCGACACCGCCCTGGCCGCCCGGCACGCCGCCGCCTACGTCACCGGCCTCCAGGCCGCGGGCGTCGCCGCCTGCACCAAGCACTTCCCGGGCCACGGCGACACGGCCGTCGACTCCCACCACGCCGTGCCCCGCATCGACGCGGACGCCGCGGTGCTGGCGGAGCGCGAACTGGCCCCGTTCCGCGCGGCCATCGCCGCCGGCACCCGGGCGGTCATGAGCGCGCACATCCTGGTCCCCGCCCTGGACCCCGACCACCCGGCAACGTTGTCCCACCGCATCCTCACCGGCCTGCTGCGCGGCGAACTCGGCTACGACGGCCTGATCGTCACCGACGGCATGGAGATGCGGGCGATCGCCGCCACCTACGGCATCGAGCGCGGCAGCGTCCTCGCCGTCGCGGCCGGCGCCGACGCGATCTGCGTGGGCGGCGGCCTGGCCGACGACGAGACCGTACGACGCCTGCGCGACGCCCTCGTCACGGCCGTGCGCTCGGGCGAACTCGCCGAGGAACGGCTGGCGGACGCGGCGGAACGGGTGCGCGCGCTGGCCCGCTGGACGACGGCGGCGGCTCCAGCGGAGGCGCGCGAGGTCCGCGCCGACGTGGGGCTCGTCGCCGCCCGACGCGCGCTCACGGTGACGAACGCACAGCCGTACGAGCCGCCCGCCGAACCCCCGTACGTCGCCGCCTTCTCCCCGGTCGCGAACATCGCCGTCGGCGATGAGACCCCCTGGGGCGTGGCCGCCGAACTGGCCCGCCTGCTGCCGGGCACGGAGACGGGCAGCTTCGCGGGCGAGGACGCGGGGCGGGTGGCGCTGGCGGCGGCGGGGGAGCGGCGGATCGTCGCCGTCGTCCGCGACGAGCACCGCCACCCGTGGATGGCGACGGCCCTCGACGCCGTGCTGGCGGCCCGCCCCGACACGATCGTGGTCGAGATGGGCGTCCCCCAGGCCCCGCCCCGCGGCGCCCTCCACATCGCCACCCACGGCGCGGCCCGCGTGTGCGGCCGGGCGGCGGCGGAGATCATCGCGGGGCAGTAGACCGCACGGCACGGGTACCTGCGACGAAGGCGCCGGCCCCTTTCGGGGAGCCCGGCGCCTTCACGCATTTCGGCACGTCCGAGGCGCCGGTCAGATCCCCTGCCACTCCGGCTTGTGGGCGTACGTGTGCCGGAAGTAGTCCGCGAGTTTCAGCTTGGACGCGGCGGCCTCGTCGACCACGACCGTCGCGTGCGGGTGGAGCTGGAGTGCCGAGGCCGGGCACACCGCCGCGACCGGCCCTTCCACGGTCGCGGCGACCGCGTCCGCCTTGCCCTCACCGGTCGCGAGCAGCACCAGGTGCCGCGCCTCCAGGATCGTGCCGATGCCCTGGGTGATGACGTGGTGCGGCACCTGCTCGATGTCGCCGTCGAAGAAGCGCGCGTTGTCCACGCGGGTCTGCTCCGTCAGCGTCTTGATCCGGGTGCGCGAGGCGAGCGAGGAGCAGGGCTCGTTGAACCCGATGTGCCCGTCGGTCCCGATCCCCAGCAGCTGGAGGTCCACACCGCCGGCCTCGGCCAGCGCCCGGTCGTAGGCCTGGCACGCCCCCTGTACGTCCTCGGCCGTGCCGTCGGGCCCCAGGAACGCGTCCATCCCGATCCCGAGCGGCTCCAGCACCTCGCGGCGCAGTACCGAGCGGTAGGACTCCGGATGGTCGGCGGACAGCCCCACGTACTCGTCGAGCTGGGCGATCCGCGCCCGCGAGGCGTCCACGGCGCCGGAGCGCACCTTGCCCGTCAGCGCCTGGTAGACGGGCAGCGGCGTCGAGCCGGTGGCCACGCCCAGCAGCGCGTCGGGCTTGCGCCGCAGGAGCTGCGCCATGGCCTCGGCGATGAGCTCGCCGCCCGACCGGGCGTCCGGAACGATGACAACTTCCACGCTGGGCCTGCCGTTCTGGAGAGAGCCGAAGAGGGGTGAAAAGGTCGGTGCGATTGCTCTATGTGGTTTAGACCAATCTAACAGAATCGCCTCGGCCGGTCCCGCCCGGACTGGCTCGTCATCCACGCGGCCACCAACTGCACGAGCCCGGAGGTGGAGGAGTCGCTGCGCGCTCGCCGCAAGCAGGGCGTGCCCCGACAGGCGCGGGACGGGGCGAGCCGGGAGGAACCGGAAGCGTTCGCGGAAATTGTCGTGACCATCTGGCCCCGCGGGTGTCCCGGGCGGGCTAGGCTGCCATGCGTCAACCGTAAAACCCAACAACAAACACCCCCCGACGCATGGACACACCAAGTGGTCTAGTCCACAATGCGTAGAGAAGGTTGACAACACAACGAGCCTCCGCTTTCCCCGCACAGGAGAGCGGACCGAGGACCCGGTGCTCTCTGCCCTGACTGCCCCGGCTCCTCATCCTTCGGCCGACTGGGACCGCACACCCCACGGCCGATATTGCTCCGGGCTGCGGTGCCGGGAGGGCTGAGGGTCCCTCTCAGGCGCCGCGGCCCGCGGGTGTTTTTAGGGGTCGCACAAACCGCCGGGTACGCTCGCACACGTGCCCTCCATGAACGAACTCGTACGCCAGCACACGGCCCTCGACGACTCCGACCTCGAGTGGCTCCACATGCTGGTCTCGGAGTGGCAGCTGCTCTCCGACCTTTCCTTCGCCGACCTGGTCCTGTGGGTCCCCACCCGCGACGGCACCCGGTACGTCTCCGTCGCCCAGATGCGGCCCAACACCGGCCCCACCTCCTATCAGGACGACATGGTCGGCCACCTCGTCCCGCGCGGCCGCCGCCCCATGCTGGACGTCGCCCTCGACGAGGGCCGGATCGTGCGCGAGGGCGACCCGGAGTGGCGTGAGGAGGTCCCGGTCCGGGTCGAGTCGATCCCCGTACGGCGGGACGGGCGCGTCCTCGGCGTGATCGCCCGCAATACAAACCTGCTCACCGTGCGCACCCCGAGCCGTCTGGAGCTCACGTACCTGCAGAGCGCCTCGGACCTGGCGCAGATGATCGCGGCGGGCTCCTTCCCGTTCCCGAACCAGCAGGTCGACATGGACGCCTCGCCGCGCGTCGGCGACGGCCTGATCCGCCTCGACGCGGACGGCATCGTGCAGTACGCGTCCCCGAACGCACTGTCGGCCTTCCATCGCATGGGCCTCGCCGCGGACCTCGTCGGCCAGCACCTCGGCCAGACCACCGCCGAACTCGCCCCGACCCGGGGCCCGGTGGACGAGGCGCTGGCCAAGGTCGCGAGCGGCTGGGCGCCGCGCGAGTTCGAGATCGAGGCCCACGACGGTGTGATCCAGTTCCGCGCGATCCCCCTCAAGCCCAAGGGCACACGCATCGGTTCGCTGGTCCTGCTGCGTGACGTCACCGAACTGCGTCGCCGCGAGCGCGAGTTGATCACCAAGGACGCCACCATCCGGGAGATCCACCACCGGGTGAAGAACAACCTCCAGACGGTGGCCGCCCTGCTCCGTCTCCAGGCCCGGCGGATCGAGTCCGAGCGCGGCCGTGAGGCGCTGGAGGAGGCCGTGCGCCGGGTCGGCTCGATCGCGATCGTGCATGAGACGCTGTCTCAAAACCTGGACGAGCGGGTGGAGTTCGACGAGATCGCCGACCGCGTCCTCGCGATGGTCGCGGAGATCTCCCCGGGCAAGGTTGCCGGCCGGCGCACTGGCCGCTTCGGCATCCTGGACGCGGAGGTCGCCACCCCGCTGTCGATGGTCCTGACCGAGATCCTGCAGAACGCCCTCGAACACGGCTTCCGTGAGGGCGAAACCGGCACGGTCGAGGTCTCCGCGGTCCGCGGCGGCACGACGAAGGATGCCCGTCTGCTCGTCACCGTCCAGGACGACGGCGTCGGCCTGCCCGAGGGCTTCGACCCGCACCGCTCCGGCAATCTCGGCCTTCAGATCGTACGGACGCTGGTGGAGGGCGAGTTGGGGGGAACCTTCGACATGGTTCCGGCCCCGGAGCGCGGCACGCAGGTGATCCTGGACATTCCGGTACGGGCGCAGAAGTAGCCGAAGTGGGCGCGGCGCCGGAAGACCCCCGAACAGCATTGAGCCCCGGATCACTGGGTGATCCGGGGCTAAAGCTCGTTGCTGCTCTGTTGCTAAGCGCATCGGGGGTACTGCGCGCTGCGGCTCGGGGGCGGGAGATGCGTACTCGCTGTACGCGCCGCCAAGCTCAGGCTGTTAGCGGGGTGGGTGTTGTCAGGCGGAGGCCTGACGAGCCCGGTTGCGGGCGGCGCGGCGCTTCATCGCGCGACGCTCGTCCTCGCTGAGACCACCCCAGACGCCGGAGTCCTGGCCGGACTCGAGCGCCCACTGCAGACACTGATCCATAACGGGGCAGCGACGGCAGACGGCCTTGGCTTCCTCGATCTGCAGCAGCGCAGGACCGGTGTTGCCGATGGGGAAGAAGAGCTCGGGGTCTTCCTCGCGGCAAACGGCGTTGTGACGCCAGTCCATGGCTGCTACCTCTCCTTGGTATTACGTGCAAGTTGCTTGTGAATGTGAACGCTTTCACGAATCCCTCAACAAGTGAAGGGCCACCCGCCAGATTCGCTGGCGTGGTCCTGTGGTTTGAAGAGGGGTTCCGGTGATCTGTGGAGGCTGGTGTTGCGGGCCGTCCCGATCGCCATGTAGAGACTCGCAAACCTCGACGGCGGATACAACCCCTTCTGGAAAGTTTTTTTTGATTCCTCGGTGTCGACTAGGTCACAGCCGTACTTCCATGGGGTGGACCCTGGCCTAAACGTTCGAGTGAAAGGACTTTGGCCCGTTCCGCTCACACAATCACACGCAGTGCACGGCGTACGCCTGTGAACGTCACACTCGTACGCAGTCCCAGGTGGTCGCCGTCCATCTGGAGGGGCAGCGGCACCTTCGAATGCAAGGTGAACTGGTCCGCGTCGTGCAGCGAGGTCGCGTGCCTGCCGTGGGGCCCCCGCTCCGGGGACGAAGTGAGCAACTGGGTGCCATACCGGGCAACCGCGGCCGTGGACAGACGGCTGAGACCGAGTACGTCGAGGCCTTTATCGAACGAGGCCTTAGGCGACGTGTACATCGGGCGATTGCCGAGATACGTCCAGGGGGACGTGTTCGAGACTATGGCGACCACCAGATCGGTGACCGGGTCCTCGCCGGACTGCTCCAGCGTGATCGTGCCCTGCCGCCGGTTCTGCTCACCGAGGAACTGCCGGACGACCTGACGCACGTACAACGCGTGCGTCGACTTCCTGCCGCGCTCGCGCTGCTGCTCGACCCGGCCGACGACACCCGCGTCGAAGCCGAGCCCCGCGTTGAAGGTGAACCAGCGGGACGGGACGGACTCGTCCTCGGTGCCGGGCGTGCCGGAGGTCAGACCCAGGCCGACCGTGCGCTCGCTGCCCTCGCGCAGGGCGTCCAGCAGGGCGCCGGTGGCCTCGACGGCGTCGTTGGGCAGGCCCAGGGCGCGGGCGAAGACGTTCGTGGAGCCGCCGGGGACCACGGCGAGGCCGGGCAGGCGGTCCGGGTCGGGGCCGGCGTGCAGCAGGCCGTTGACGACCTCGTTGACCGTGCCGTCGCCGCCGAGGGCCACGACCAGATCTATGTCCTTGCTCTCCGTCGCCTGCCGGCCGAGGTCGCGCGCGTGGCCGCGGTACTCGGTGGTGACCGCTTCGAGCTTCATCTCGCTCGCGAGCGCGTGGATCAGCACATCGCGCGTACGTGCGCTTGTGGTGGTTGCCGCCGGATTGACCACGAGAAGTGCACGCATGGGTTGCAGCGTACCTACTGGGTGGTACTCGGCCCAGACCGAGGTAGGGATCGGGTAAGAGATCGGGGCGTGAGGCTCGACACGGGCGCGTGGGGCGCGAGGGCTACCCTTCTCGGGTGAGCAGTGAGACCCCCGCCAGTTCCGAGACCCCCGCCGCCCCGGAGGCCGTCGGCCCCCGCCCGCGGCGCCTGACGTACGCCGCCGCGCTCGCCGCCCTGGAAGGGCTCGCGCTGCTCGTCGGGGGCGGGTGGATGCTCGTCCTCGGCCTCACGGGCGACCCGGACGACCGTCAGCAGGCCGTGACCGGCGGAGTGACGCTGATCGTGCTCGCGCTGCTGCCGTTGCTCGCCGCGCGCGGGCTGCTCGGCCGGCGCGGCTGGAGCCGGGGCCCGGCCGTCGTCACGCAGATCATGGCGCTGCCGGTGGCGTACAACCTGCTGCAGGCCGACAGCGCGGTGATTCCGGCTGGTATCGCGTTGGCGGTGGTGGCCGTCACCGCGCTCGTCCTGCTCGTCAACGCGGAGACGACCCGGGCCCTCGGGATCCGGGGGCCCGGAAACGTGGAGAAGCAGGACGCACAGAAGTAGCCGTTACTCCTCAGTGCCGCTACTCATCAGTGCCCGCTACTCCTCCACGAGCAGCTTCTCCCGCAGCTGCGCGAGCGTGCGCGCCAGCAGCCGGGACACGTGCATCTGGGAGATGCCGACCTCCTGCGCGATCTGCGACTGGGTCATGTTGCCGAAGAAACGCAGCAGCAGGATCCGCTTCTCGCGCGGCGGGAGGTCCTCCAGGAGCGGCTTGAGTGACTCCCGGTACTCCACGCCCTCCAGCGCCTCGTCCTCCGCGCCGAGGGTGTCGGCGACGGCCGGGGACTCGTCGTCGGTGTCGGGGACGTCCAGGGACAGCGTGGAGTAGGCGTTGGCGGACTCCAGGCCCTCAAGGACCTCCTCCTCCGAGATGGCCAGCTTCTCGGCGAGCTCGTGGACCGTGGGGGAGCGGCCGTGCTGCTGCGAGAGCTCCGCGGTCGCCGTGGTGAGGGCGAGGCGCAGCTCCTGGAGCCGACGCGGCACGCGCACCGCCCAGCCCTTGTCGCGGAAGTGCCGCTTGATCTCACCGACGACCGTAGGGGTCGCGTACGTCGAGAACTCGACGCCGCGGTCCGGGTCGAAGCGGTCGACCGACTTGATCAGGCCGATGGTGGCGACCTGGGTGAGATCGTCCAACGGCTCTCCGCGGTTGCGGAAACGCCGCGCGAGGTGTTCGACGAGCGGCAGGTGCATCCGGACCAGCTGGTTGCGCAGCTCCGCGTACTCGGCGCTGCCCTCCTTGAGCTTGCGCAGCTCGACGAACAGGGCCCGCGCGCCGCTGCGGTCCTGTGGATCGTGCCGCGTGGCCTGTGGCGCGCTCTGCGCGTCCGGCTTCTCGTCTCGCTCGTGCTCGCTCATCGTCCCGCCCGTTGCCCTTCCCCGAGCCGTCGCCTCGGCCCGGACGGGGGAGACCCCGGTCCGCCGCTCCCGAGGCGCGCTCTGCACGGCACCTTCCCGATTCCGCTGCCCGTCGTCGTCCAGGAACACGGCCTCGGAGGAGTCGTCCTCCGGATGCGGCCGGGCCTGCTCGGGGATGCCGTCGATGCCGTCCGCCATGCGTCGGGAATCGTCCGAAGCAGTGCTCTCGGCCGGCAGCTCCCGTGTGCCGCGCTCTTCGTCCCGCACCGGCCCGTCCCCGTTCCTCACGCCGGCCCGGGTCCCGCGCCGCGCTGTTTGTAGAGGCTGATCGACACGGTCTTGTCCTCGTCCACGGCGGAGGAGACCTTGCCCGCCAGGGCGGACAGCACGGTCCAGGCGAAGGTGTCCCGTGACGGAGCGTGACCGTCCGTCGTCGGGGCGGAGACGGTGACCTCGAGCGAGTCGTCGACGAGGCGGAAGACACAACTGAGTACGGAGCCCGGCACGGCCTGCTGGAGCAGGATCGCGCACGCTTCGTCCACCGCGATGCGCAGGTCCTCGATCTCGTCCAGGGTGAAGTCCAAACGGGCCGCGAGGCCGGCCGTGGCCGTCCGCAGCACCGACAGGTAGGCACCCGCAGCCGGCAGCCGGACTTCCACGAAGTCCTGGGTCGCGGGCTCGCCTGCGATCTGGGACACCCTCACCTCCAAGGTGGTACAAGCTTTTCGGGGCCGAGGGTCGCCCCCCGGGGTAACGCGAAGTGTGGTGCAGCGGTGACGCTATCGCGCTCTCGACTTTGCTGTCCCCAGGACCCCAACCCCTTGCTGTCACTCATAGTAAACCTACGGATACACTCCGTGGCTAGGGGTTCTGCGGGCCCAAATGGGAAGAGCGCGCGCCGGGTTGACGTACCCAGACGTCAGACGGTCGAACCGTACCCGTCGGACGGTCGAGTGCGTGTCCCTCCAGGGTCACACGAGGACGTGATCCACGAAGCACCAACGCCATTCCTCACCCGGCTCGAAGGTCCGCATCACGGGGTGGCCGGAGTCATTGTGGTGCTCCGTCGCATGCCGTCCCGGCGATGAGTCGCAGCAGCCGACGTGGCCGCAAGTCAGGCACAAGCGCAGTTGCACCGGGTGCGTACCGGCCGCCAGACACTCGGGGCACGTGTCGCTGAGCGGCTCGGGTTCCGGGTGCGGCAGCGCGTCGGAGTGCGTGCACTGTTTCATGATTGCCAGATTACGACGGTCGTGCGGAAGACCGCGCGGAAATCGAGGGCGGGCGAGGACCATGGACGTGATGCCACTGCTGCTGCTGGTGGCGGGAAGCGCGGCGATCGCGGCTGCCGCCAGGCGCACCCCGATGCCGGCACCGCTGCTGCTGGTAGCGGTCGGCCTGGTGGTGTCGTACCTCCCAGGGGTCCCGGACTACACCCTCGACCCCGACGTCGTACTACCGCTCCTGCTGCCGCCGCTGCTGTACACGTCGGCCACCGACAGCTCCTACCTCGACCTGCGGGCGCAGTTTCGTCCGGTGGCGCTGCTGTCGGTCGGCTACGTGCTCTTCGCGACGTTCGTCGTCGGCTGGGCCGTGTACCAGATCGTGCCGGGGATGCCGCTGACCGCGGCGCTGGTGCTGGGCGCGGTGGTGGCGCCTCCGGACGCGGTCGCGGCCACGGCGGTGGCCCGCCGGGTCGGACTCCCCTCCCGGATCACCACGATCCTCCAGGGCGAGTCCCTCCTGAACGACGCCACCGCCATCACTGCCTACAAGGTGGCCCTCGCGGCCGCGGTGGGCGAGGGTGCCACCTGGGCCGGCGGCGTCGGCGAGTTCCTGGTCGCGGCGATCGGCGGTGTCGGGGTCGGCCTGGTCCTGATGGCGCCGATCCACTGGCTGCGCACCCACCTGAAGGAACCGCTCCTGCAGAACACGCTGTCCCTGCTGATCCCGTTCGTCGCGTACGCGGTCGCCGAGCAGTTCCACGCCTCCGGCGTCCTCGCCGTGGTCGTCGTCGCGCTCTACCTGGGGCACCGCGCGTGGGAGGTCGACTTCGCCACCCGCCTCCAGGAGGAGGCGGTGTGGAAGATGGTCGCCTTCGTCCTGGAGTCGGCGGTGTTCGCGCTGATCGGACTGCAGCTGCCCGTCGTCCTGCGCGGGCTCGGGGAGTACGAGGGCGTCGACGCCGCCTGGTACGCGATCGCCCTCTTCCTGGTGGTCGTCGCGACCCGGTTCGTGTGGGTGTATCCGGCGACCTTCCTGCCGCGGCTGCTGTCGGCGCGGATCCGCGAGCGGGAGGAGAACCCCACCTGGAAGGGGGCGATGGTCACCGCCTGGGCCGGCATGCGGGGTGTCGTCTCCCTGGCCATCGCCTTCTCGATCCCGCTGACCATGCACCACGGCGGCGCCCCCTTCCCGCAGCGCAACCTGATCCTCTTCCTGACCTTCACCACCGTCATCGGCACGCTGGTGGTGCAGGGCCTGACCCTGCCCCCGCTGATCCGTCTGCTGAAGTTCCCCGAGCCCGATGCGCAGGCCGCCACGCTCGCCGAGGCCAACGCCCAGGCGCAGGCCTCCCGGGCCGCCGAGCGGCGCCTGGAGGAACTCCTCTCCGACGAGCGCAACGCCCTCCCGCCCCCGCTCGCCGACCGCCTCCGCACGGTGCTGGAACGCCGCCGCAACGCCGTCTGGGAACGGCTCGGCCAGGTCAACCCGGTCACCGGCGAGACCGTCGACGACACCTATCGCCGCCTCTCCCGGGAAATGATCAGCGCCGAACGCGAGGTCTTCGTGAAGCTGCGCGACGGCCGCTACATCGACGACGAGATGCTGCGGGCCCTGTTGCGCAGGCTGGACCTGGAGGAGGCGGCGGCTTATCGGGAGGCGGCGTGAGTACGCCCGCTACGGCCGTCCGGTGATCACCGCTGCGAGGGTGCTTCCCGGCGCGAGGCTGCCCTCCTCGGCGAGGGCGACAAGTCCGTACAGCAACTTGGCGACATAGAGACGCTCGACGGGCAGGCCGTGGCGCTGTTCGAAGTCCTCGGCGAAGGTGTCGAGTTCGGGGGTGGTGCGGGCGTAGCCGCCGAAGTGGAAGCGGTCGTCGAGGGACCAGGCGCCGCGATGGCCGCCGAAGGCCTGCTTCTGGAGTGCCTGTATGTCGGCGGTCAGGAAGCCGCCCTTGAGAACCGGTATGCCCAGGGTGCGCTGGGTGGGGGCGAGGCCGGCGGTCAGGCCGGCGAGGGTGCCGCCGGTGCCGCAGGCGAGGGCGACCACGTCGGCGTGGCCGCGCAGCTCGGTGCCCAGGGACATGCAGCCGCGGACGGCTTCGGCGTTGCTGCCGCCCTCGGGGACGACGTACGCGTCCTCGGCGCCGGCCGCCCGCAGGATCGCCGCGAGGGTCTCCGGGTCGGTTTTGTGGCGATATGTCGATCTGTCGACGAAGTGCAGCCGCATGCCGTCGGCCGCGCAGCGGGCCAGGGAGGGGTTGAGGGGGCGGTCGGCCAGCTCCTGGCCGCGGACCACGCCGGTCGTGGGGAGGCCGAGGATGCGGCCCGCGGCGGCGGTGGCGCGCAGGTGGTTGGAGTACGCGCCCCCGAAGGTGACGATTCTGCGCCCCGCCGCCGCGTCGAGGTTCGGCGCCAGCTTGCGCCACTTGTTGCCGATCAGCTCCGGGTGAATGAGGTCGTCGCGTTTGAGGAGGAGCCGGATGCCGTGCCGGGTGAACCGGGCGTCCCTGACCTCCTGCAGCGGCGAGGGCAGCCGGGGGTGCAGGGAGGCGAGGACGTCGGAGCCGGTCACCCGCCCATTGTCGGACACCTGACCTGGTCAGGTCACTTCAGTCGTTCCCGCACCCGCGCCCTCATCGACGCCATCGTGAACCCGCGCGGGTCCACCTTTCCCGGCTGCCACTCCAGGTGGCCGATCACCGACCGCTCGGACCACCCGTGGTGTCGGCAGATCGCCGCCGCGGCCTTCTCGACGGCCTCCAGCTGGACGTCGGGCCAGGGGTCCTCGCCGTCGCCGAGGTTCTCGCACTCGAAGCCGTAGAAGTGGCGGTTGCCGTCGGTGTCGGCCTCGTTGTCGTGTGGAAGGGCCTTCTCCGCGATCACCGCGCGGAGCACGTCGTCGTCGCCGAGGCCCGCGTGGTTGGCGCGGCCGTAGCCGACCAGGTGGACGGTGCCGTCCTTGGTGATGACGCCGTGACAGAGGGGGCCCGGCAGCCCCGTGTAGCCATCACGGCAGATGTCGACCGTCCGCTCGCCGCCCCGGGTGACCGTGTGGTGGATCATCACGCCGTGGACCGGACCCCACGGGCCCTTGTGGTTGCGGTTGTGGTGCCTCCAGTCGCCGACCTCGACGACCGTGAGGCCCTCCGCTCGCAGACTGTCGAGGAACCGGTCCGCGGACATGGGAGAGGCCATGACCGCCTCCTTACGTACTGCGCGTATGCGACTACCCTGTGCAGTCATCCCGTTATGGTGCTTGTACCGAAAGCGGAGGGCGGGGGCTACACCGTTCGCACAGTGAGCGAGCTGATTCGGACAACTTCCGGACTCTGCGGGTGGCCGGGGATGGCGCGGCGCGACGGGGGTGGGGGAGGGGTGGGCGGCTGGACGGAATCCCTCTCTCTGCCCAGCGGGCGGTGATCCATTCCCGCTCGTTCGGGTAATAGCACCGACACGCTCCGTGATGGAAGGGTGGTCCGCGAGATCGGTGCTCGGTGCGATCGGCGCCGCTGCATGACCGGGAGGGCAATTCAGAATGTCGGTAGGCGAAGAGGTCCGCACAGATCAGGGCAAGCCGCAGCAGAGCCTCGGCACCGCCGCAGCGCGGAACCTGGCCACCACGACCAAGTCCGCTCCCCAGATGCAGGAGATCAGCTCCCGCTGGCTGCTGCGCATGCTGCCCTGGGTGGACGTGCAGGGCGGTACGTACCGGGTGAACCGGCGACTGACCTACGCGGTCGGTGACGGCCGGATCACGTTCGTGAAGACGGGCGACCGGGTCGAGGTCATCCCCGCCGAGCTGGGCGAACTGCCCGTCCTGCGGGACTACGAGGACGAGGAGGTGCTCGCCGAGCTCGCCCAGCGGTGCCGGCAGCGGGAGTACGCCCCGGGCGAGCTGATCGCCTCGTTCGGCAGCCAGACCGACGAGGTGTACCTGCTGGCGCACGGCAGGGTGGAGAAGGTCGGCACGGGCCCCTACGGCGACGACGCCGTGCTGGGGGTGCTCGCCGACGGGGCGTACTTCGGCGACGCGGCGCTGCTCGACCCGGACGCCATCTGGGAGTACACCGCTCGCGCGGACACCGGCTGCACGGTGCTGATCCTGTCCCGCCAGGACGTCGACCAGGTCGCGGAGCGCGCCGATTCCCTGCGCGAGCACATCGGGCGGCTGCGCGCGATCCCCGAGCAGCGGACCAACAAGTACGGCGAGAAGGCTGTCGACCTCGCGGCCGGCCACTCCGGCGAGCCCGAGATCCCGCACACCTTCGTCGACTACGACGCCAGGCCGCGCGAGTACGAACTGAGCATCGCCCAGACCGTGCTGCGCATCCACACGCGCGTGGCCGATCTCTACAACCAGCCGATGAACCAGACCGAGCAGCAGTTGAGGCTCACGGTCGAGGCGTTGAAGGAACGCCAGGAGCACGAGCTCGTCAACAACCGGCAGTTCGGGCTGCTCCACAACTGCGAGTACGACCAGCGGATCCAGCCGCACGACGGCGTCCCCAGCCCTGACGACATGGACGAGCTGCTCAGCAGGCGGCGCGGTACGAAACTGTTCCTCGCCCACCCGCGCGCGATCTCCGCGTTCGGCCGCGAGCTCAACAAGCGCGGACTCGTCCCCGAGACGATCGACGTCGGCGGCAACCGCATCCCCACCTGGCGCGGCGTCCCGATCTACCCGAGCAACAAGATCCCGGTCACCGAGGCCCGGACCAGCTCCATCATCGCGATGCGTCTCGGTCAGGAGGAGCAGGGTGTCGTCGGCCTGCGGCAGGCCGGCATCCCGGACGAGATCGAGCCGAGCCTGTCGGTGCGGTTCATGGGCATCAACGAGCAGTCGATCATCAACTACCTGGTGACGGCCTACTACTCGGCCGCGGTCCTGGTGCCGGACGCGCTCGGCGTCCTGGAGAACGTCGAGATCGGCCGCTGGCGGTGACCTTCGAGACGCTCGAAAGGCGGACGCCCATCGCGGCTCCGAGGGACAGTCGGCCGGCCTCGTCCGACGGGCACGAGGCGGCGGAGATCCTGGAGCGTGCGCGGGCCTCGGTCGACCCCGAGCTGCGTGCGGCCCTCGACACGCTGCCGGGCTCCATGCGCCGGATCGCGCTCTACCACTTCGGCTGGGAGCACGCGGACGGCAGACCGGCGGCAGCCCACGCGGGCAAGGCGATACGCCCCGCGCTCGTCCTCACCGCGGCCGCCGCGCTCGGCGGACCGGGCGCGCGGACGACGGCCGTACGGGCGGCCGCCGCGGTGGAGCTGATCCACAACTTCACGCTGCTGCACGACGACGTGATGGACCGCGACACCACCCGACGGCACCGGCCCACCGCCTGGACGGTGTTCGGCGACGCCGACGCCATCCTCGCCGGGGACGCCCTGCAGGCGCTGGCCCTCGGGCTGCTCGCCGAGGACCCGCACCCGGCGTCCAGGGCGGCTGCCGCCAGGCTCGCGGCCTGTGTGGTCGAGCTCTGCGCCGGCCAGCACGCGGACACGGCCCTGGAGCGGCGCGGCCCCGCCGAGGTCACCCTCGACGAGGTGCTCGCCATGGCCGAGGCCAAGACGGGAGCGCTCCTGGGCTGCGCCTGCGCCCTCGGCGCGCTGTACGCGGGGGCGGCGGACGAGGACGTCGAGGCGCTGGACACGTTCGGCCGTGAGGCCGGGCTCGCCTTCCAGCTCATCGACGACGTGATCGGCATCTGGGGCGACCCGCACCGCACCGGCAAACCGGCCGGTGCGGACCTGGCGGCCCGCAAGAAGTCCCTGCCGGTGGTCGCGGCGCTGGCCTCCAACACCCCGGCCGCCGCCGAACTGGCCGCGCTGTACGAGGTGCCGTACGAGAAGGAGGACGCCGCAGAGATAGCGCGTACCGCGCTCGCCGTGGAGCGGGCGGGCGGACGGGACTGGGCGCAGGGCCAGGCGGCCGACCGGATGTCCCGGGCGATGTACGAACTGGCCCGCGCGATCCCGGAACCGGAGGCGGCGGGTGGTCTGCTCGCGCTGGCCGAGTACGTGACTCGGCGCAGCGACTGAGCGCCTGACCAGAACCCCGGAGCCACCGGGCCGTGCGGCTCCTGACCCCGCACTGCCACCGGGGGCTCCGGTCCCGCGGGTCCCGCACATCCCCACGGTGTGCGGGGCCCGCTGCTTCACCGTCGACACCCCGCCCCAGCACCAGCGCTCACCCATGCTCGCGAAAGTTCGGCATCTACCTGTGCGCCGGCTCCCGGCTCGCGGGCGAGCTGCTCGACGAGATCGACGAGATCGTCATCACGGCGTACCCGATCGCGTATGGCACGGGCATGCCGATGTGCGGCTCCGGCTTCGACGTCACGGAGTTCACCCTCGACGAGGTACGCACGTTCGGCGACGGTGCGCTGGTGCGGACGTACGGCAGGAAGCGCTGAGGCTGCGTCCGGGAGGAAGCGCTGAGCGCGCGTCCGGGAGGAAGCGCTGAGCCCGCGGCCGCCCTACCCTGAGGGCATGGACAGAGACGAACACGTCTGTGCCGTCTGTGGACAGCCCGTCGCGACGGTCGTCCGGCGGCACAAGACGCTGGGCGCGTGGGTTCCGGTGTGGGGTCCTGGCCCGTGCCGGAATCCCGAGTGCGAGGCGCACGCCGGGGACGCCGGAGCCGTGCCGGTCAAGGGACCCGGCACCACCCCTGCCAAGGAAGAACCCGGCACCACCCCCGCCGAAGAAGGATCCGGCACCACCCCTGCCGAAGAAGAATCCGGCACGACCTCTGCCAAAGAATCCTGAACCTGGAACCTGTCGGCCAAGGAATCCCGAACCCCTGTAGAGAATCCCGGCCCGGCTCCGACGTCCCCGGTGAGAGCCGCCCACCCGGGCGGCGCGAGCCGAAGGAGCGGAGTCATGAAGTACCTGGTGATGGTGCAGGGCACGCAGGCGGACTACGAGGGGATGCGCGGCAAGGCGTCCGCGCACTCCCCGGCGTGGAGCGAGCAGGAGCTGCAGGCCATGTATGCCTACATGGGCGCGATCAACGACGACCTGGCCGAGACCGGCGAGCTGATCGACGGGCAGGGACTGGCCGAGCCCGCCCGGACCCGGCTGGTCGCGCGCGGCGCGGACGGCAAGGCCGAGATCACCGACGGACCGTACGGCGAGACCAAGGAGCTCCTCGCCGGGTACTGGGTCCTGGAGTGCGCGAGCCTGGAACGGGTCACGGAGATCGCCGAGCGCGTCGCCCGCTGCCCCCAGCCCGCAGGCGCCGCGGACCACCCGGTGGTGATCAGGCCCATCCTCGACGGCGCCGGGGACATCTGCCCCACCGATTGACACCCCCGATGCGCCGGCCGACCGAGATCGAGGACCTGCTGCGCCTGCACGCGCCGCAGGTCCTCGGCGCGCTGGTCAGGCGGTACGGACACTTCGACGCCGCCGAGGACGCCGTACAGGAGGCACTGCTCGCGGCGGCGGGGCAGTGGCCGCAGAGGGGGGTGCCCGACAACCCGCGAGGCTGGCTGATCAAGGTTGCTTCGCGACGGCTGACCGACGCGTTGCGCAGCGAGGAGGCCCGGCGGGCGCGCGAGGAGAGGCTGGCCGCGCTCACCCCGCGGGACGCGTCCGTCTCCACGGACCCGGGCCCGAGCGAGGACGACACCCTCACCCTCCTCTTCCTGTGCTGCCATACCGACCTGACCTCGCCCGCCCGGATCGCGCTCACCCTGCGCGCGGTCGGCGGTCTGACGACCGCGGAGATCGCCCGCGCGTACCTGGTCCCCGAGGCGACGATGGCGCAGCGCATCAGCCGGGCCAAGCAGACGGTGCAGGGCGTGCGCTTCGGGCGCCCGGACAACTGGGCGGACCGCCTGCCCGCCGTCCTGCACACCCTCTACCTCATCTTCAACGAGGGCTATACGGCGACATCGGGTGCGAGCCTCCAGCGGCGCGACCTGGCCGCCGAGGCCGTCCGGCTGACCCGCGCCGTCCACCGGCTGCTTCCCGACGACGGCGAGGTGGCCGGCCTGCTCGCCCTGATGCTGCTCACCGACGCCCGCCGCGACGCGCGCACCGGCCCGCACGGCGAGCTCATCCCCCTCGACGAACAGGACCGCGACCGCTGGGACAGGGCCGCGATCGAGGAGGGCGTCGCCCTGGTCACCCACGCGCTCGCACAGAGCCGCGCGGGCCCCTACCGACTGCGCGCCGCCATCGCCGCCGTGCACGACGAGGCACCCTCGCCGGAGGCGACCGACTGGCGGGAGATCCTCGGCCTCTACGACGTCCTCGTCCGCCTCGTCCCCGGCCCCGTCGAACGCCTCAACCGGGCCGTGGCCGTCGCCATGGTCCACGGCCCGGAGGCCGGACTCGCGGAACTGGACGCCCTGGAAGCAGAGTTGAGTACCGGCCACCGCCTGGACGCGGTCCGCGGCCACCTCCTGGAACGCGCGGGCCGACCCAAAGCCGCCCGCGCCGCCTACGAGTCCGCCGCGGCACGCACCCTGAGTCTCCCGGAACGACGCTATTTGCGGACGCGGGCGGCCCGGCTCAGGCGCTAGCGTGACCCCATGCCCGAACACCCGTACATCCTGCACATCACCGAACGTCGGCTGTGGGACGCGGCCCGCGAAGCGGGCACGTACGAGATGTCGACCCGCGGCCGCACCCTCGCCGAGGAGGGCTTCATCCACTGCTCGACCCGCGCCCAGCTGCCGCCCGCGGCGAACTGCCTCTACGGCTCCCCCGATGCCCCCGACGACCTGGTGGTCCTGGTCGTGGATCCCGCCCGGCTCGGCGTCCCGGTGAAGTACGAGGCGCCGGAGCCCGGCGGCGAGGAGTTCCCGCACGTGTACGGGCCCATCCCGGTGGACGCCGTGGTGGACGTGGAGGTGTGGGAGTGACGGGAGCGGGTGGCCGACGCCGTCGGCTACGGCGCCGGGTCGTCGTGACGTGGGCGGTGGCCGTGGCCGTCGGGGGCGGTGTCACTCTGTGGCTCCAGGACTCCGCCGAGCCGCAGGGGCCGTACGGTCGTCAGGAACAGGACCCGAGCCAGTCCCCGGCACCCTTGCTGTGGCTGGACGAAAGCCGCTGAGCGCTCCGCTGGAAGCGCGGTGACGATCCTGCGGGCCGGTGGGGGCTGGTCGCGCCCACGCGGCGGAGCCGCATATCGACACAGCCCCGTGCCCCTTGCGGCGCGATACCGCACCGGACTTCGACAAGGCTGCTCAGTCGACCGCGGGCCGCGGCAGGCCGCCCGTCTCCGGATCCCGGCCCGTCAGGCAGTACGTGCCGCCCGCCGGGTCCCGCATCACCGTCCAGTGGCGGCCGTGGGACACGGGCACCGCGCCCAGCCGCTCGTGCTCGGCGCGGGTCGCCTCGATGTCCGCGCAGGCCAGGTCCACATGGGCGGAGGCGGAGCGTTCCTCGCCCAGGCGCTGGAGGAGGATGCGCACCGGCAGGCCCGCCGGCGGCTTGACCACGTGGAACTCGGGGAGCGAGCCGGGCAGGGAGTCCCAGTCGGGCAGGAGGGTGCTCCAGAAGGCGACTTCGGCGTCGTACGCGGACGGCGGGACGTCGAGGCAGACCTGGTCGAGGCGGCTGCCCCGCACCACGGGCGGCCGAGCCGACTCGCCGTGCCACGGCACGGCACAGAACAACTGCCCGGCGGGCGACCGCAGTACGGCCCACCCCTCGTGCTCGGCCACCGCCTCCGCCCCGATCCGCAGCGCTCCCTTCACGAACCCCGGCACGTCCTCGACGGCGAAGTCGAGATGCGCCCCGCCGTCGCCGACGGCGACCCCCTGGACCTTCACGCAGGCGTCGGCCCCGTCCGGCAGCAGGGTCACGAACTCGCCCCGCTCGCCCCGTAGTTCCGACAGCCCGGTGTCCATGACGGCCGTCCAGAACACGCACGCCCGCTCGAACTGCGCGGTGGGCCGGTCCACGAAGGCGTACGTCCAGCGGATGCTCATGGAGCGATCGTATGCAGTCGCCGTCCGGTGGTGCTCAGCCCTCCGGCCGCTCGAAGAACCGCAGCAGGTTCCCCGCCGGATCCCGGAACGCGCAGTCGCGCACCCCGTACGGCTGGTCCATCGGCTCCTGGAGCAGCTCGACGCCGGCCTCCTGCACGCGCTCGCAGAGGGCGTCGCAGTCGGTGGTGGCGAAGATGACCCCGCGCAGCAGGCCCTTGGCCAGCAGCCGGGCCAGCGCCTCCTTGTCGGCGGGGGAGGCGTCCGGGTTCGCGTCCGGCGGCTCCAGCACGATCTCCACGCCCGGCTGGAGCGGCGAGCCGACGGTCACCCATCGCATGCCCTCGAAGCCGACGTCGTTGTGGACTTCCAGGCCCAGGACGTCCCGGTAGAAGGCGAGCGCCTTGTCGTGATCGTCGACGGCGATGAAGCACTGCGCGAGTTTCAGGTCCATGGTCTCGAACCTACTTTCGCCTGGGTCGGGTGAAGGTGCGCGCCACGCACGGCGGGATCTGCGCGCCGGCCTCGTGCGAGCGGGCCCGGTACGCGCTCGGCGTCTCGCCGACCAGCTCCGTGAACCGGGAGCTGAACGATCCCAGCGACGTACAGCCGACCGCGAGACACACCTCGGTCACGGTGAGGTCGCCGCGGCGCAGCAGGGCCTTGGCGCGTTCGATGCGGCGGGTCATGAGATAGCCGTACGGCGTCTCGCCGTACGCCTCCCGGAAGCTGCGCTGGAAGTGGCCCGGGGACATCAGCGCGGTGCGGGCGAGCACGGAGATGTCGAGCGGCTCGGCGTACTCGCGGTCCATGCGGTCGCGCGCCTGCCGCAGTCGTACGAGATCCTCAGGGGCCACCGCACCAGCATGGCACGGCGGGCCCCCGCCGGACCGGCGGACCAGCTCTTCGTCCGGATCGCCTCGCGGTACTTGGTCGTCGTGGGCTTCAGGCGAACGGTGGCGGTCTTCGTACCGTCCACGTAGATGTACGGCCGGCTGGAGGTGGCGGCGCGCGAGACCACCAGGACGGCCGATCGGCCGGTGAAGGTCAGGTCAGCGGTGCCGAATCATGGGGAGGCAGGCGTGAAGCAGGGGAGTGTCGTGTGGTCGCTGGCGACGGTGGGTGTCGTCACCGTGCTGACGGTGAGCTGTGCGAACACAGGTGAGAACATCTCGTCCGGCGGCACTGTGGGAACGTCCCCTGCCCCGTCCAGACTGCCGTACGCGTCGGACAATTACCCCGCGCTCGCCGCGGCCGCGGACGAGGTCGACGGGATCGTCCACCCGCGTTACGAGAAGTGGTACGCGGGCATGGTGCTTGATCATCAGTCCCGGACGATGACCTTGTACCGGAAACCGGGTGGCGATCTGGACCGGCAGGTCCGTTCGCGCGTCTCCGGCGTGAAGGTCGTCTTCAAGGACGCGGCCATGTCCGAGAAGGAGATGACCACGCTGGTGAAGAGGATCCTGGCGGACGCGGCGTACTGGCGGGGAATGGGGATCGTCGTGACGGGCGGCGGCCCCCTGCGGGACGGGTCGGGCGTGAGCATGATGACCCGGGCGGGCACCAGCCAGGAGGCGACGCGGCTGTCGCGGTACTACGACAGCCACGTCGTGGTGGAACGCGGGAGCGCGATCGCTCCTCCTGCGGATCGCTTCACCCCGTCACCGTCGGCGACCTGACCCCCCGTGATGTGCCGCAGGTGGGAGCTCTGGCACTTCCTGAAACTCCCATGCAGGGATGAGTACTTGTACTCATCCCTGAGCGCGCCCCTCGGTTCACCGTGGAGGTCACGAACCCGGACCGACGCGAAGGAACCCAGATGTCGAATGCCTCCCGCCCGCGCCGCCTCCCGCGCCTGCGCCGGCTTCTTGCGCTTGCCACGGACAACTGGCTCGCCCGGGGCTATCTGGCTGTCTTCGCCGCCTCCGTCCTGGTCATGTTCCTCTTCCCGGACAGCGGCTTCGCCGCGAGTCCCCTGATGCTCACGGCACCCCTCTCCTTCCTGGGTGCGGTCCTCCCTTTCGGTCCCGGCACCGAGGGCGGCGGGGCGGTCGAGGTGTCGGCCATCGGTTTCTGGGCCGTCTGGCTCCTCCTGTGCGCCCTCGTGAACGCCGCCGTGCTCGGCGCTCTCGCCGCGGGGTCCGCGACCGCCGCATCGCCGGGCGCGCGTGCGCCCCTCCCGCGTATCGCGGACCCCTCCGAACAGAACGGAACGGACACGGCGCGTTCCGCGCGCCCCGGCCTGCAAAGGACTCGGGCCCTGCTGGCGCCCGCGGTGGACAACTGGCTCGCGCGTGGGTATCTCGCCGTGGCCGCGGCGGCGCTGGGCTTCTTCCTGTGCGCCGCGTACGTGTTGCCGGACCCGGGGTTCGCCGGGATCTGGCCGCTCATGGCCACGGCGCCGTTCAGCATCCTCGCCCTCCTGGTGGCGGCACCCGTGGAGTACTCCTCGCTCGCCTGGCTGAACCCGTTGATCTTCTCCGCCGGTGTGGCCCTGTCCGCGCTGCTCAACGCCGTACTGCTCGGCCGGCTCGCCCGCAGGCTGCGGGTGCGGGAAGCGCGCCCGGCCGCTTGAAGGAGGCGCCGATATCGGGCCATGCGCTCGTCTGATGCGGAGGAAGTCGAGGCTGGAGGGCGGTAGCCGCCCTTCGGCTCAGGTCGAGTCACACAGCGGTGCGTTCGATCTCGATGGCGAGGGCGCCGAGGGCTTCCTTCCCGGGTGGGTAGATCGCGCGGATGTTGGTGAGCTGCTGGGCGAACAAAAACCGCACCCGGTCCGCCCCGGACGCCGAGCATGGCGTCCTGGGCGGACCGGGTGCGGTCAGGGAGACGCTGCAATCAAGGAGGTTGCAGGTCATAGGGCTTGACGCGAGGTCAGGCCTTCTTGGTCTCCCAGAAGATCTTGTCGATCTCGGCGATGAGCTCGAGAGCCTTCTCGCCGGTCTTCGGGTCCGTCGAGGCCTTGGCGGCCGACAGGGCCTTCAGGGTGTCGTTGACCAGCTGGTGCAGCTGCGGGTACTTCTCGAAGTGCGGGGGCTTGAAGTAGTCGCTCCACAGCACGGACACGTGGTGCTTCGCGAGCTCGGCGCGCTGCTCCTTGATGACCGTGGCGCGAGCCTGGAAGTGCGGGTCGTCGTTGGCGGCCATCTTCTCCTGGACAGCCTTCACCGACTCCGCCTCAATGCGGGCCTGGGCCGGGTCGTACACGCCGCAGGGCAGGTCGCAGTGCGCGCTGACCTTGACCTTGGGGGCAAACAGGCGGGAAAGCATGGAGCATTCCTTCCTCGTGATCGTCTTCTCAGGTGGGACATTACTCCCTGAGGGACGGGTTTTCGCGAGTGCCCCCTTGGGCTTAGGACAAAAGACGGGGTTCAGACTGAGACTGGTGGAGGATGAACCGGGGAGGTGCCGGGTGATGCCGGAGCTGTCGCAGGAGACCGAGCACGGGCGGGCGGGTCAGCCCTTCGGGGTGGCCGAGGTGACCGGGCCGTCGATGGTGCCGACGCTGTATCACGGGGACGTGCTGGTGGTGCAGCACCGGGGTCGGATCAGGCCCGGTGACATTGTTGTCCTGCGCCATCCGCTTCAGCAGGACCTGCTCATCGTCAAGCGCGCCACGGAGCGGCGCGAGGGCGGCTGGTGGGTGCTCGCGGACAACTCGTTCGCCGGTAACGACAGCAACGACTACGGCGTGGTGCCCGACGAGCTGATCCTGGGCAAGGCCCGGCTGCGGTTCCGGCCGCGCACACCGGATCAGCGTTCGCCCGTCGCGCTGCTGCGCTGGGTGCTGTCGGCCGCCAGGCCCCTTTTCTCCGACCGGTCCGCCTCCAGGCGTTTGCGGGCGCGATAGGCGGCCACGTTGGCGCGAGTCGCGCAGCGGTCGGAGCAGTAGCGCCGGGAACGGTTGGTCGAGGTGTCCAGGTAGGCGTTGCGGCAGGGGGTCGCCTCGCACAGGCCGAGCCGGTCGACGCCGTACTCCGTGAGGTGGAACGCCAGGCCCATGGCCGCGATCGCGGCGTAGCCCGCCGTCGCGTTGGACGGATGGTCCGCCAGGTGCATGTGCCACAGCGGGCGGCCGTCCTCGTCCCGGAAGTCGTGCCCGGAGATCTGCGGGCTCACCGGGAACTCCAGGAGCAGGGAGTTCAGCAGGTCCACGGCGAGGGTCTCGTCGCCCGTGTCGGCCGCCTCGAAGACCGCGCGCAGCCGGCCCCGCACCGAGCGGAAGCGCGTGACGTCGGCGTCGGTGGCGCGGCGGGCCGCCGACTGGTTGACACCGAAGAGGTTGCGGACGGCCTCGACCGAGGTCAGCGAGTCCTTGCCCCGGGCCGGTTCCTCGCTGTTGACGAGACGGACGGCGTAATCCGAGTAATAGGCCAGTTCCACTTGTAGTCCTTACGGGGGCACTCTATGGTCGTGAGTGCGGTCGGGTAACAGACGGACGCACTTTCAGGGTATTACTTTGACGTGTGTGGTGGAGGGTGCGATGACGGACACGACCACGACCACGACGGGTGCTGACTGGCACGCCTGGCAGGAGAGCTGGGACCGGCAGCAGGAGTGGTACATGCCCGACCGCGAGGAACGCTTCAGGATCATGCTCGACATGGTCGAGGCGCTCGTCGGCACCACCCCGCGCGTGCTCGACCTCGCCTGCGGCACGGGCAGCATCACCGGGCGGCTGCTCGCCCGCCTCCCCGGGGCCAGCAGCACCGGCGTCGACCTCGACCCCGCGCTCCTGGCCATCGCCGAGGGCACCTTCGCGGGCGACGAGCGGGTCTCCTTCGTCACGGCCGACCTCAAGGACCCGGACTGGCCGGCGCGGCTGCCGTACGACTCGTACGACGCCGTACTGACCGCCACCGCCCTCCACTGGCTGCACAGCGAACCCCTCGCGGCCCTCTACGGTCAGGTCGCGGAGCTCGTCCGCGACGGCGGTGTCTTCATGAACGCGGACCACATGATCGACGAGAGCACGCCCAGGATCAACGCGGCCGAGCGGGCCCAGCGGCATGCCCGTATGGATCAGGCCAAGACGAACGGCGCCCTCGACTGGTCGGAATGGTGGCAGGTGGCCGCCCAGGACCCCGTCCTCGCCGCGCCCACCGCCCGCCGCTTCGAGATCTACGGCGAGCACGCCGACGGCGACATGCCGTCCGCCGCCTGGCACGCACGCGTGCTGCGCGAGCAGGGCTTCGGCGAGGCGCGCCCGGTGTGGTGCTCGCCGTCGGACACGCTGCTGCTCGCCCTCAAGTAGGACACCGGCGGCCGGCCACGGATGCTCAACGGCGAGGGGCAGTACCCCGAGCGCCGGAGCCGCTGCCGATGCGGCGCATGCGCAAGGGGCGGTACGAGGATCCCGTACCGCCCCTTCGCGTTCCGCTTCCGTCGCGCTACAGCACCTTGGACAGGAACGCCTGCGTCCGCTCGTGCTGCGGGTTCGACAGCACCTCGCGCGGGTTGCCGGACTCGACCACCACGCCGCCGTCCATGAAGACCAGCGAGTCGCCCACCTCGCGGGCGAAGCCCATCTCGTGCGTGACGACGACCATCGTCATGCCGGACTCGGCGAGGTCGCGCATGACGTCGAGGACGTCGCCGACCAGCTCCGGGTCGAGGGCCGAGGTCGGCTCGTCGAAGAGCATCAGCTTCGGGTCCATCGCCAGCGCGCGGGCGATGGCGACGCGCTGCTGCTGGCCGCCGGAGAGCTGCGAGGGGTAGTTCTTCGCCTTGTCGGCCAGGCCCACGCGCTCCAGGAGCTGGCCCGCGCGTTCCCGCGCCTGGGCCTTGCTGACGCCCTTGACCTGGACCGGCGCCTCCATGACGTTCTCGAGCGCCGTCATGTGCGGGAACAGGTTGAAGCGCTGGAAGACCATGCCGATGTCCCGGCGCTTCAGCGCGACCTCGCGGTCGCGCAGCTCGTACAGCTTGTCGCCGTGCTGCCGGTAGCCGACCAGCTCACCATCGACGTACAGGCGACCGGCGTTGATCTTCTCCAGGTGGTTGATGCACCGGAGAAACGTGGACTTGCCGGAGCCGGAGGGGCCGATGAGGCAGAAGACCTCGCCGGACTTCACCTCCAGGTCGATGCCCTTGAGGACCTCGACGAGGCCGAAGGACTTGTGGACGCCCTCGGCCTTGACCATCGACGTGCCGGAGTCGGTCTTCGCGAGCGGGGAGTTCACCTTCTCGGTCATGCCGTGACCTTCCTGCTCGAGAAGGACGTCAGGTTGGCTTTGACCTTCTGCCACGGCGTGGGCGGCAGCTGACGGCTGGAGCCGCGGGCGTAGTACCGCTCGACGTAGTACTGGCCCACGCTCAGGACCGAGGTCATGACCAGGTACCAGGCGGCAGCCAGGAACAGCATCTCCACCGGGGCACCGGAGGTCTGGCCGATGTCCTGGGCATAGCGCAGGAGTTCGTAGTACTGCACGGCCGACACGAGGGAGGTCGTCTTCAGCATGTTGATGACCTCGTTGCCCGTGGGCGGCACGATCACGCGCATCGCCTGCGGGATGACGATCCTGCGCAGCGTCTTGCCGTGGCTCATGCCCAGGGCGTGCGAGGCCTCGGTCTGACCCTCGTCGACGGAGAGCAGACCGGCGCGGCAGATCTCCGCCATGTAGGCGGCCTCGTTCAGGCCCAGGCCCAGCAGCGCCGTCAGGAACGGCGTCATGAAGCTGGACCAGTAGTCCTTGTAGATCGGTCCGAGGTTGATGTACTCGAAGACCAGACCCAGGTTGAACCAGACGTACAGCTGGACGAGGACCGGGGTGCCGCGGAAGAACCAGATGTAGAACCACGCGATGGACGACGTCACGGGGTTCTTCGACAGGCGCATCACCGCGAGCAGGATGCCGCCGGCGATGCCGATCACCATGGAGAGCACCGTCAGCAGCAGCGTCTGGCCGACGCCCTTGATGATGCGGTGGTCGAAGAAGTACTCCGGTACGGCGTTCCAGTTGATCTTGCCCTGGCCGAACGCGTAGATGATCGAGACCAGGAGCCCGATGGCGATGACGGCCGAGAGGTAGCGACCGTAGTGCCGTACGGGGATGGCCTTGATGGCCTCCGGTCCGGCCGGAGGGGTGTCCTCCGGCCCGGCCGTCTTGTCGATGTCAACAGTCACGGGTGATGCCTTTCAGTGCCCGCTCGGGTCCGCGGTCACTTGCCGCCGTTGATCGTGGCCTGCTTGACGGAGCCGGCCTCGACGCCCCACTTCGAGATGACCTTGTCGTACTCGCCGTTCTTGATGATGGCGTCCAGCGCGGCCTGGATGGCGTCGCGCAGCTGGGTGTTCGACTTGGCGATCGCGATGCCGTACGGCGCCGCCTCGACCTGCTCGCCGACGATCTCGAAGTCCTTGCCGCCGCCCGAGGTCTTCGCCGCGTACGCGGCCACCGGGAAGTCCGAGGAACCGGCGTCGGCGCCGCCGGCGCGCAGCCGGGTCTGGGCCTGCTGGTCGTTGTCGTACGACTCGATGGCGATCTTCTTGCCACCCGTGCACTTCGCGGACTCGGACTTGGCGAGGTCCTCCGAGACCGTGCCGCGCTGCACCGCGATCTTCTTGCCGCAGAGGTCGGCCCAGCTCTTGATGTTCTGGGTCTTGCCCTTGGGGGTGTAGATCGAGACACCGGCGGTGAAGTAGTCCACGAAGTCGACGCCCTCGCCGACCTTCTTGCCGGTGTCGGAGTCGACGCCCTCCTGGCGGTCCTTGGTGTCGGTCATCGCGGACATGGCGATGTCGTACCGCTTGGAGCGCAGACCCGTGATCAGGGTCTCGAAGGTGCCGTTCTGGAACTCGAACTTCACACCGAGCTGCTTGCCCAGGGCGTCCGCGAGGTCGGGGTCGATACCGACCGTGTTGCCGGAGCTGTCCTTGAACTCGACCGGCGCGTACGCGATGTCCGAGCCGACCTTGATGACGCCCGCGTCACGGATCGACTGGGGGAGCTTGTCGGCCAGCGGGGCCGAGCTGGTGCTCGCGGACGAGCCGCTCGAGTTCTTGTCCTTGGTCTGGTCACCGCAACCGGTGAGGATCAGGGCGCCAGCGACCGCGATCGCACCGACCGCTGCTAGCCGGGAGTGCGCGGCGGTCGTACGACGGGTGGAGCTTGCGGTCATGGTGGGTTCCTCCGGCGGATGGATGGAGTTGCCGATGGGTCGACGAGAACACACACCTTCGGGTGTCGCGACCTCGTGTGATTACCGCATCCTGCCATTCGGACTCGGTCGTTCAGGTGACTCTCTATGTCAAAATCGGATAACGGGCGACCCCCGAACCGCACCAGTCCGGTACATCACGACCGGACCTTCTACGGGAATCACTCCTTCCGGCCGCAAGTTCTTCGGCGCGTCTCACGATGTGATCGGTATTGGCGCGGGTGTTATGAGTGCTTGGTCCTTCGGCAGGCTCTTGTCCAGGACTTGTCCCGATATTCGGTCATGAGTCATCTCACTGGACCGCGACCGCATGTGACCTTCGCGTTATGGACTCGTCCTCGACGGCGTCCGTCCGGTAAGAAGGTTCTTTACACCCCTCATCCGGGGCTCAGGGCGCGTGTGCGGCGCGCCCGCCGCGTATGTGCCCGTACGCATCACCTGTCTGGGCCGTGCGCGATGCCCGCCCACCCCTCACCAGGAGTGGCCACCCTCAAACCATGAACACTTAAGGGGTAAGACACAGTGGCAGCGGAGATCGTCAATCCTCGCAGCGAGAACAGTACGGACCAGGAGGGCGGTGCGGAGCCCCTCGATCCCTTCGACCCCGCGTTCGCCCTGCACCGTGGCGGCAAGATGGCCGTGCAGGCCACCGTGCCGGTCCTGGACAAGGACGACCTGTCCCTCGCGTACACCCCCGGCGTCGCGCGCGTGTGCACCGCGATCGCGGAACAGCCGGAACTGGTCCACGACTACACGTGGAAGTCGTCCGTGGTCGCCGTCGTGACGGACGGTACGGCCGTGCTCGGACTCGGGGACATCGGCCCCGAGGCCTCCCTCCCGGTGATGGAGGGCAAGGCGATCCTCTTCAAGCAGTTCGGCGGCGTGGACGCGGTTCCGATCGCCCTGGCCTGCACGGACGTGGACGAGATCATCGAGACCGTGGTGCGCCTCGCGCCGTCGTTCGGCGGCGTGAACCTCGAGGACATCTCGGCACCCCGGTGCTTCGAGATTGAGCGCAGGCTCCAGGAGCGCCTCGACATCCCGGTCTTCCATGACGACCAGCACGGCACGGCCGTCGTGACGCTGGCGGCGCTGCGGAACGCGGCGCGGCTGAGCGGTCGGGCGGTCGGGGACCTGCGGGCCGTGATCTCGGGCGCGGGGGCGGCCGGTGTCGCCATCGCGAAGATGCTGGTCGAGGCGGGCATCGGAGACGTCGCGGTCACGGACCGCAAGGGCGTCGTCTCCCGGGACCGCGAGGACCTGACGTCGGTCAAGCGCGAGCTGGCCGAGTTCACCAACAAGGCCGGGATCTCCGGGTCGCTGGAGACCGCCCTGGAAGGTGCCGACGTCTTCATCGGCGTCTCCGGCGGCACGGTCCCGGAGGCGGCCGTGGCCTCGATGGCGGAGGGCGCCTTCGTCTTCGCCATGGCCAACCCGAACCCCGAGGTGCACCCCGACGTGGCGCACAAGTACGCGGCGGTCGTCGCCACCGGGCGCTCGGACTTCCCGAACCAGATCAACAACGTGCTGGCGTTCCCGGGCATCTTCGCGGGCGCGCTCCAGGTGCGCGCCTCCCGGATCACCGAGGGTATGAAGATCGCGGCGGCCGAGGCGCTGGCGGCGGTCGTCGGGGACGACCTCGCTCCCGACTACGTCATCCCGTCGCCGTTCGACGAGCGGGTCGCCCCCGCGGTGACCGCCGCTGTCGCGGCGGCGGCGCGGGCGGAGGGCGTGGCTCGCCGCTAGGACCTGGCTCGTCGCCAGGACCTGGTTTCTCGCCTAGGTCGGCTGACATGGCCCCGCCCGTTCGGGCGGGGCCATGTCGTTACCCGTTCGGGTGGTTTTCGGACAGTCCCCACGCAGTGTGGGCGGATGCGCTGTGCGCAAGAGGGCGTGTGTCACAAGGCCCCGCGGTTCCCCCCGCCGCCCCCGGAACCTATCGTCGGCTTCATGTTCGCTGCCTACGCTGCCCGAATCGACCGTGACCAGCCCCTCTCCGGCCTGGAGTTGGGGGAGCGCCCGGCGCCCGGGGCCCGCCCCGGCTGGAGCGTCGTCAACGTCAGGGCCGCCTCCCTCAACCACCACGACCTCTGGTCCCTGCGAGGCGTCGGCCTGCCTGAGGACAAGCTGCCCATGATCCTCGGCTGCGACGCCGCCGGCGTCGACGAGGACGGCAACGAGGTCGTCCTGCACTCCGTGATCGGCCAGACCGGCCACGGCGTCGGCCCCGAGGAGCCCCGGTCCATCCTCACCGAGCGCTACCAGGGCACCTTCGCCGAGCAGGTCGCCGTACCCACCTGGAACGTCCTTCCCAAGCCCAAGGAGCTCTCCTTCGAGGAGGCCGCCTGTCTGCCCACGGCCTGGCTGACGGCGTACCGCATGCTCTTCACGAACGCGGGCGTGCGCCCCGGTGACTCGGTGCTCGTCCAGGGCGCGGGCGGCGGTGTCGCCACCGCGGCCATCGTGCTGGGGAAGGCGGCCGGGCTGCGCGTCTTCGCGACCAGCCGGGACGAGGCCAAGCGGAAGCGGGCCCTGGAGCTCGGCGCCGTGGAGGCGCTGGAGTCGGGGGCGCGGCTGCCGCAGCGGGTGGACGCCGTGATCGAGACTGTGGGCGCCGCCACTTGGTCGCACTCGGTGAAGTCCCTGCGGCCCGGCGGGACGCTCGTCATCTCCGGGGCGACGAGCGGCGACCGGCCCTCGCACGCCGAGCTGACCCGGATCTTCTTCCTCGAGCTCAAGGTCGTCGGCTCCACGATGGGCACCAAGGACGAACTCGAGGACCTGCTCTCCTTCTGCGCCGCCACGGGTGTGCGCCCCGTCATCGACGAGGTGCTGCCGCTCGACCGGGCCCGGGAGGGCTTCGAACGGCTGGAGTCGGGCGACCAGTTCGGCAAGATCGTGCTGACCAACTCCCCCTGATCTCCCGGCAGCTCGCACTTCGACGGCCGGCCCGGTTTCCGGGCCGGCCGTTTGCGTGTCAACTTTGGTTGACATTCCTTGCGTGTCAACGTAAGTTGACAGCATGACCGAAGCAACGGATCTCGCCCAGCGCGCCGGCGATCGCGATCCGCGGATCGGACTGCGGGCCGTCGCCGCGCTGCGCAGGCTGCTGGAGCAGCTGGAGGCGGTGCAGGTGCGCAGTGCGCGCAATCAGGGCTGGTCGTGGCAGGAGATCGCCGCGGAACTCGGAGTCAGCAGGCAGGCCGTGCACAAGAAGTACGGGAGGCAGTGATGTTCGAACGCTTCACCAAGGACGCCCGTGAGGTGGTGGTGGAGGCGGTGGCACACGCGGAACGGGCGGGTGCGGAGCGGGTCGAGGAGACCCACGTCCTGCTCGCTCTCCTCGACCGCGAGGGCAGCCGCGGGTCGTTCGCTCTGGCGGCGCTCGGACTGCCGCCGGGAGGCCGGGAGGACGTCGTACGGGAGCTGGGCGAGGCCCGCCGCCGTGGCGGTCTCTCCCGCGCCGACGCGGACGCGCTGTCCGGGCTGGGGATCGATCTGACGGAGATCGTCTCGCGGATCGAGGAGGCGCACGGGGAGGGGGCCCTGGCGGACGTGGCCCAGGGCGGGTCCCCGGGACGTCGGTCCGGACGGCGGCCGTTCGGCCGCGGGGCCAGGGAACTGCTCGCCCAGTCGCTGCGCGTCACGCTGGGCCACCGCGACCGCCGGATCGGCGACGAACACCTGCTGCTGGCCCTCACGGCCCGTCCCGGCGTGCCCGCGGAGGTCCTCGCCGACCACGGAGTGACCCATGAGTCCCTCAGTCGAGTGCTGTACGGCACCGACGCCGACGCCGGCTCCGGCGAGGTCAAGGCCGGCTGAGGGGGCGGCTGAGGGCGAGCGCCTTGCCGGCGCTCGCCCCTCTCACGCCTTCGGCGTGCGCAGTATCGCTCCGATGTGGGCCGCCGCCGTCGACAGGTGGCGGCGGGCGTCGCGGAGTTGGTCGGCGGTGACGCCGTGGTCGCGGGCCGAGTCGCGGATGTCGTCCCGGAAGCGGTCGAGCAGGCGGTCCAGATCGCGGGCCGGGTCGCCGGTGAGGTCCTCGTGGGCCCAGGCAGGCTCGAAGTCGGCCGGGAAGTCCTCCGGGGTCCGGGTGTACTCCGGCTGGGGAGCCGCCGCCTTCTCGGAACCGGCGCCACCGAAGCCGAAGTCCTTGCCGAACTCCTTCCCGAACTCGCCGAACTCCTTGGCGAGTTCGGTCAGGCCCTCCCGTACGCCCGTAGGCCAGTCGCCCCGCGCGAAGTGGTCCTGCACCTGCTCCTGGACCCGTCGGGAGATGCGCTGCAGCTCCTCCTGTGCCTGGGTCCGGGCCTGGTCCTGCGCCTCCTTGGCCTGGCGTCGGGCCCGCTGGGCCTCCTCGCGGGCCCGGCGGCTCTCGTCCTTGGCGCGCCGGGCCTGTTCCTTCCACTCCTGCTTGACGCGCCGCATCTCCTCCTTGGCAGCGCGCCACGCCTCCTTGTCCCCGTACTCCCCGTAGTCCTCGTGGTCCCGGTACTCGCTGGGCTTCGTCGGGGTGCCCCGCCGGGCCTCCGAGGCCGCCGCCCGCATCTCGCGCCGCAGGTCGCCCGCCGCGCCGCGGACATCGGCCCGGATCTCGGCGGCCAGCTCCGCGACCGACTCCCGGATCTCCAGCTCCAGGTCCGCCAGTTCACCGCTGCGGTCAGCCAGTTCGGCGCGGCCCGCCTCCGTGATGGCATACACCTTGCGGCCGCCCTCGGTGGTGTGCGTGACCAGGCCCTCGGCCTCCAGCTTGGCCAGCCGGGGGTAGACCGTGCCCGCCGACGGGGCGTACAGCCCCTGGAAGCGTTCCTCCAGGAGGCGGATCACCTCGTAGCCGTGGCGCGGGGCCTCGTCCAGCAGCTTCAGCAGGTAGAGACGCAGGCGGCCATGGGCGAAGACGGGAGGCATGTCAGAGCACCTTCTTGTCGGTCGTGTCGTCGGCCGGGGCGCTGGTGGGGCCGGAAACGGGATTGTCTCCCGAGGTGGGCGCCGGGCCGTCGGCCGAAGGCGTCGGTCCCGCATCCGTCCTCGCCTCCCACGGCTCGTCCTCCGCCGGTGGCCGCCGCAGCAGGGCGATGGACCCGGAGACCGTCGTCGCCTTCAGCCTGCCGTTGCCCGCGCCCAGTCGGCCGGTGATCCGCTTGGCGCCCCACTGGCCGCTGACCCGGAGGTCCTCGAAGGCGTTGGAGACCGTGCCGCTAGCGGTGTTCGCCTCCACCTCCGCGTCCGCAGGGTGGGGCAGCCGGATGGCGATCTCACCCGAGACGCTGGTCAGGCTGATCTCGGTGGGACTGCTGGTCGGGTCGACATCGACGATCATCGAACCGCTCACCGAGTCGGCCTTCACGGAGGACCCCGCGGCCTCGACCACGGTCAGGTCGCCCGAGACGGAGTTGAAGCGCAGGTCCCCGCTGAGGGCCTGGGCCTCCACGTTCCCCGACACGGTGTCCGCGCGGACCGGGCCTGCCAGGCCCACGAGTGTCGTGTCCCCGGTGACCCCCTTCACCTCGGCACGCCCGTCGATCCCGGAGACCACGGCCGCGGCACCGACGACACCCACCTCGACGCGCGTCTGCGCCGGCACCGCCAGGGAGACGACGGCGCTGCGCCGCCAGCCCTTGCGGTCGAGCCACTTCAGGAAGCCCTTCCAGGGCAGGTCGTCGTACGCCACCGTCAGCGTGCCGCCCTGCTGGGTCACGACCAGGGGCGGCCCCACGACCTCGGAGACCTCCAGGCGGGCGGAACCTTCGTCCGTCCCCACGACGTTCACCGTTCCGTTGACGATGCGCACGTGCAGCTCGCTGACAGGCTCGTCGAAGGTGAGCTTCCTCGGCTCTGCGACGGACCACTCGGACATGATGCGGACCTCCAGGACAGGACACGAACGACACGAACACACGAACGACAGGGCGCAGTCGAGCGACAGGACGCAGTCGAGAAGACACGCCATATCGCGTCTTCCAAGAAACACGATATATCGCGGATATTGAAAGTCAAGACACCCGTTCCGGCGATCATCAATGACTCAACGCTGACGAATTGCCCTAGCGTGTGATCATGCCGACGGAAGAGTTCCGGGCGGGCCCCCGACCAGGCCGCGCCGCCCCGGGCGCCCTGCTGCTCTGCCGGGCGGACCCCGCTTCCGTTGCCCCGGCCGCCCCCCTGCTGCGCGACCGCATGCTGCTCGCCGGGGCCGGCGGGGAGTGGAGCGTCCTCGTCCCCGAGGGCAAGCCGTGGCAGCACGGCGATGAACCGGTCGACCGCGTCGTCACCGGCTGGGCCACCGCCCTCGCCGTCGGCGCCCCCTGGCCCGTACTGGCGCTGTGGTGGGACGCCGACCGGGCCGGCTGCATCCTCGCGTCCGGCTTCCGCCGCCCCGTTGGCTACGTCTGGCTCGCGGGCGGCACCCCGGCAGGAGAGGACGAGGCCATGCGCACCTTCGCCGCCCGCCTGAACCTCGACCCGGTCCTCGACATGCAGTCCCTGGACGCCCTGACCCGACCCGACTCCGCGGCCGACGCCCGGGCCCGGCTGCGCGGCCTGCTGGCGGTCCTCGCGCGCGTGGGAGTCGCCCTGCCGGCCGGTCTCACCCCCGGCGAGCCCGCCGACCGCCTCCGCGAGGCCGCCCGGGGCCTCCCTGACGCCCGGCGGATCGGGTGGCCGGGCTGGCGCGAGACGGCCCGCGCGGAACTCCACACGGTGGAAAGCAGGGTCGAGAGCAGCCCCCTGGGCCCCTGGCTCCCCGGGTCCGCCAGCCCCAAGGCCCGCGTCCTCGCCCTCGCCCAGATAACGGCGGGCCTCCCGCTCACGGCCTGGGGCCTGCGGCGCCGCAGCGGCGGCTGGGTGGTGGCGGGGTTGTTGCTCCTGGGCCACGGTGCGCTGGGGCTGCTGTACGACGTGGGCAGACCACGCGACTGATGGCCATCAAGAACTGACGGCATCAAAAGGAGGGCGCTGAAAAGGCGCCCTCGTGGAACGGCCGCGAACGACCTACGGCCGCGAACGACCTACTCGTCGTCCTCGTCGTCGTCCAGCCGAGCCAGCCACGTCGCCAGCCGCTCCACCGGCACCTCGAAGTCCGGGTTGAGGTCGACGAACGTACGCAGCTGCTCGGCGAGCCACTCGAAAGTGACTTCCTCCTCGCCGCGCCGCTTCTCCAGTTCCTCGATGCCTCGGTCGGTGAAGTACATGGTGCGCTCCTGGCCTGGGGAATCTCCCGTCCAGGGTATGTGCAAGTGCCCACCCCCTCGATTTCGCTTCGCTTCGCTCAAGCCCTGCACGGCACCTGCCTCAGCGGGCACAATGGCAATACGCGGTCCAGCATGCTTTGGGTGCAAGGAAGTTGCCTGCGATACGGCGGTACGGGGGAGCCATGGAGCGCAAGATCCAGGAGATCGAGCTGCCGGGAGGGCAAAAGGTTCTGGCCCGGGTCGGTGTGCTCAAGCCGGACGAGATCCCCGAGGGTCTGGACGACGACTTCGCGTATGAGGACGTTGGGGCGCTCGATCACCTTGGCGCGCGGGTCGACCAGCTGAACGAACTGGTCACCGGTGTCGGCGCGGCCGTGCTCCGCGCGGCGCGCGCCGCCCGCCCCGACGAAGTCAGCGCCACCTTCGGGGTCGAATTGGCGGTCAAGCCGGGTAAGGCGGTGGCCGTACTCGCGGACGGCGAGGCCAAGGCGGCGATCTCGATCACACTCACCTGGCGGCCGGAGGACGGTGCACCCGGGAACGGCAGCCAGGAGGGTGGCGCTGTCAGCGGCACGGACACCGGACAAACATGACTGAGGACAGACTCGACGAGCTGACGCGCGGTGCCACCGTACGGCTTGGTCCTGATGACAAGACCGACACGCTGTGGGGCAGCGGCTTCTTCGTCGCACCTGGCTGGGTACTCAGCTGTGCCCACGTCCTGTGCCTCGGCTCCGACGCCGAGCGCATCGGCACCTTCCGGGTACGCGGCGAACACGGCGACGCCCGAGCATGCCTCGGCTACCGACTCGGCTGGGGTACTGAACCTGAACGGGACCTAGTACTTGTGCGCCTCCTCGACGAGGTGCCCCACCCATGCGTACGGCTCAGTGACCGCTACGATCTGCCACACAACATCACTGTGTACGGCTGGCGTGCACCCGGTGGCGACACGCCCCGTGCATGGAGCGGCCGCTCCGTGGCCAATGGCCCCGACGGGGATTACGGCGTCACCCTGGCCCCGAACCTGCTGATACCGCATGGTGCCTCCGGCGGTCCGGTGCTCGACCGGGATCACGGCGTGGTTGCCGGGGTGGTCAAGGCACGCAGCAAGAACATGGGTGGCGGCCTCGCCATCTCGATCACGGCCCTGCGGGGGTTCGGCCGGGCGGTGCCCGTCGATGACGAGGACGGCCTTGGCCCCGACCCGTACCGGGCGTTGATCCGGCTGCACGACCGGTGGCATTACCGGCGGCACGATGCGCGTGTGACCCGGCGCAGGAGCTGGGTTGCCGCTCAGCAGCAGCTGGCCGACACGAACATACGGAAATGGAGCCCGCTCGATGGGGCCACGGCCTGCGCGCTACTGGCCGAGCTACCGCCGCCCGACGCGCCGGACACACTCAGGGCTGTGATCGAACAGGTCCTGGACGACGAGCCCCACTGGCCAAGCGCACCCTCGCCACGCGACTGGAGGGACGGACACGGCTGGCTCTACGACCGAGGCGAGCGCGCCGACATCGCCTTTCTGCACTATCTGCTGCTCGTGGCCCAGTGGTGCGCCCCGGAACAGCCTGAATCGGTCGGGAGGTTGGAGAACTGGCTGCAGGAGCGACTTGAGGACCTGCCGGGACCCGATCGGGGCTTGCTCAAAGCCAGGCTCGCTGCCGCATCCAGCAGAGCACTCCCGGCAGCTGAACCGGGCACGTCAAGGTGGGCTCGTGAGCGAACGCCGCCCCACGCCACTCAGGAGGGCAACAGCCCCGTTGTGACAGTGGAGGTGGAGCCTGACGCCTTCAGGCCCGCAGACCGCTTCCACTGGCGGATCTGGGCCTGGCCCGGCGGAGCCGAGACCGTACGGGCCTGGGCCGAGGAGGACAGAGCCGAAGGGGTATCGCTGGAAGAACTGCCCTACCGGCTTAGCACGCCGCTCAACGACGCGTTCGGTCAGCTCGACTCGGACGGGCGGCACGCCAGGCTCGAACTCGCCCTTCCCGTCGAACACTTCGACGTGGACGTGGACCTGTGGCGATCCCACCTGAACGCCCGTGCCCGCGGCTTCAGACCGCACCCGGCCGAGCGGCCCTTCGGTGTCCACAGGCAGGTTGTGCTCCGCTGTCTCCACCGTGGCGGCGAGCCGGCCGCGGAAGCCTGGCAGAAGCGTTGGCGCTCTGTCACCGAGGGCGGCCTGGAGGCACTGCCGCTGACTTCACCCGCGTACGCGAAGAGCACGCTGGAGGCGGCGCCCGCAGCCGCCGTGCCCGTACTGTGCCGCACCGCGACGGAGAGTACCGAGGCACTCAAGGAGATCATCAGCGCTGGATTCGGTCTGGCCTTGTGGACCCGCGGAGCCCAGCACACCTACGGCTGCGGGAGGGGCTGCGTCGACCTGGCCCAGCGCACCGCGAAGCTGCTGCGCCGCGCGGATCGCGCCACCGCGCTTCCGGAGGAACTGCGTCGACTGCGCGAACGCATCAGTGAGTACGACGCCGAAGCCGAGTGGGCCGAACCGCTGGCTCTGCTCTACGACGACCCCCACCGCCCGATACCGCTGTGCGACGCCCCGCTGGACTCGCCCTGACCCAGCTGGCCGATGTTTCGCCCGCACTGCCCAAGGAGGGTCCGTGACCACCCCCGACTGGTACGTCTTCCAGGGCTCCGGCGAGCCCCATGAAGGCATCGCGCGGCTGCCCGCCCCACCGCCCTGGCGCGACTTCGACGGAGGCCCCGCCCTCACCGAAACCCCGCCCCTGGGCACTGAGTCGACCCGCCGCCTCGGCATCCGTGGCAGCCGGGCCCTCGCTTGGCGCCCCGAGGAATTGGAGCTGATCAACGCCGCGCTGTACCTGCGCCGTCCGCTCCTCGTCACCGGCGACCCCGGCTCCGGCAAATCCACACTGGCCCACGCCATCGCCCACGAGCTCGGCCTCGGCCGCGTACTGCACTGGCCGATCGTCAGCCGTACGACCCTGCGCGACGGCCTCTACACGTACGACGCGATTGCTCGGCTCCAGGACATCCAGATGGCCAAGGAGCTGGGGGAGCGGCGCAGTACGGACATCGGTGGCTATCTGCGGCTCGGCCCTCTGGGTACAGCCCTGCTTCCGTACGAGCGGCCGCGCGTCCTCCTCGTCGATGAGCTCGACAAGAGCGATATCGACCTGCCGAACGATCTCCTGAACGCCTTGGAGGAAGGCGAGTTCGGCGTTCCGGAGCTGCAGCGGATTGCCCGTACGCAGAGCAGTGCGGAGGTGCTCACGGACGACGGTGACCGAGCCTGGGTCGTCGCGGGCAAAGTGCGTTGCAAGGCATTCCCGGTCGTCGTGATGACCAGCAATGGCGAACGTGACTTCTCGGCCCCGCTGTTGCGCCGCTGCATCCACCTGGATTTGCCCTCGCCCCAGAACGACGAGTGGGGTGCAGGCCGACTCGACGCCATGGTGCGGGCCCACTTCGGCGACGACGACGCAGAGTACAACGAATCGCTCATCCAGTACTTCCTGCAGAGCAGGCCCGGCTCGCTGCGCGCCGCCGACCAGCTGCTCAACGCCATCTACCTGACCCAGGAAGCGGTACGCGACAGCCAGCCCGACCGGCAGCGGCTGGCCGAACTGCTGATGCGTCCGCTCGATCATGGCGAACACGGGCCCCGCTGATGACCGCAGGGCCCCTGTCCGCCGACCCCAGCCTGCTCGGTGAACTGGCCGCACGGTTAGGAAGGCTGGGCGTCGAGTTGTCCGCCCGCGAACTGGCGGAGGCGTTGTGGCTGGCGCGCTACGTGGCTCCGTCCGGGACGGTAGGAACGCGCGAGGAGCCAACCCGAGCCGTCGAAAACTCTGAAGAGTCCACGTCTCCGTTCAAGCGGCGCAGGGACCCTGAGTCGCAAGCGCGGACGGAACCCGTCCCGGCGGCCGACCGGCCGACCCGGCTGTATCCCGAGGCTTCGCGGCCCGAGTCACCGGATGCCGATGCGCCGCGTGACGACGCTCCCAGACGTGTTCACGTCCCCATCGCCACAGCCCTGCCCCGCCCGCTTGAGCTCCAACGGGCCCTGCGCCCCCTCCAGCGTTACCACCCACCGGTCCGCGCCGCGGCGCACGATGTCGACGAACAGGCTACGGCCGAACGCGCCGCCGATACAGGCCTGTTGATGCCCGTTCTGCGCCCGGTCGTACGGCGCGCAGCACGCCTCCGACTCCTCATGGATGTCTCCACCTCAACCTTCTTATGGGACAAAACCCTTGAGGAGCTGAGCCACGTCTGCGCCGGAACGGGAGCTTTCCGCGAAGTTCTCGTGCACTACGTCCACGAGGGCACGGAAGGCCCCGATGGATCACTCCTCATCGGCGCCTCCCGCAAACGAGACCGAACGCTGCGCGCTGTCGAGCAGGTCCGCGATCCTACTGGCCACCAGCTGACGCTCGTGCTCAGCGACTGCGCGGGACCGCAATGGAGCGACGGCCGTATGCAGCGCCTGCTGTGCGACTGGGCGCAGGCCGCGCCCGTCGCCGTCGTACAGCCGCTGCCACAGCGCATGTGGCGGCGTACCCATCTTCCCGCCGTCTCCGGGACCCTGCGGCGGCGCGAAGGGCTGGGAGCCCGGCTGGAGTGCACGTTTCCGGGTGGTGAACTCCCACACAGGGCATTGCCGGTGCCAGTGCTCGGGCTCACCCCGACCGCGTTCGGGGCGTGGGCGCGGCTGGTGTCGGGCAGCACAGGGCTGGCGCTGCCGGCGGCGGTCGGGTGGGTGCGCGCGGACCATCCGGCCGCGGCAGCCCGCTCTTCTTCGGATACCCCAGACCCCGAAGAACTGGTTCGATCATTCCGCGGGACGGCGTCGAACGGCGCCGTACAACTGGCCGTGTCCCTGTCTGCCGTGCCGCTCACGGTCCCTGTGATGCAGCTGGTCCAGCGCGCGATGCTGCCGGAAACCGGTCCGTCCGTACTGGCGGAGGTGCTGCTGAGCGGACTGCTCCGGCGTGGCCCGGAGGAAGGGTGGTACGAATTCCGGACGGGCGTCCGGGAGGTGCTGCTGCGCCTGCTGCCCAAGGGTGACGCGCTGCTCGTGCTGAAGCACTGCGGGGACTACGTGGACAGGCACTTCGGGCGTCGGGCGCGGAACTTCCCGGCCCTGGCGTTGGCGGAGCTGACGGGGGGCAAGGCCCGGAGGGGCTTGGAAGCCGGGGTTCCGCGGGCGTTTGCCGAGGTTTCGAAGCTGGTGGCTCGGCGGTACGGGGCAACAGGGATGCAGCGGACAACGGCGGCCGAGGGCCGCCGCGCGACGGCTCAAGGAGCCGACGTCGTGGCGACCGGCCCGGCCGATCCCCACACGGTCGTCCGTCCGGACTCCACGCATGCCGCTTCAAACATCACGATCGTCTTCCCCGGGTACCACCGGTCCTGGGCGGTGTGGATTGCATACTGCCTGGAGCGTCAGGGTCAGCGGTGCACGCTGCACCGGTGGGACCCGCCGCGGAACGTTTCGCTGGAGGACTCGCTCGGCGACCTGTTGCTGGCCAGCGGTCGTATCCTGTTGGTCCTCAACGACTGGTTCTTCGAACTCGGCCCCCGTCTCGCCGGAGAGTGGAACGACGCACTGCGAGGCTTCATCGCCGCGCACGCGGACCGCTTCGCCGCGGTCAACCTGACCAACCGGACGCTGCTGCCGGCGACCGCGGTGCTGGAACCGGCCAGCCTGTGGGGATTGAACGAGGAGGCAGCTGAGGAACGTCTGCTGAGTCGCCTCGGGCTGGAGCGCCGACGCAGGCCGCGGAGGCTGCCCGCCCGGGTTCGCTACCCCGAGACCCGATGCGAGATCTGGGGCGAGGTGCCGCGCCGCAACCCGCGCTTCACGGGTCGGGACGACCTGCTCTACGAGATCCACCGACGTCTCGCGGACGCCGAGCGCGGAGCCTCCGCCTGCACCCTGCTCGGCATGTCCGGCATCGGCAAGACCCAGCTCGCCACCGAGTACGCACACCGGTTCAGCACCGACTACGACCTCGTGTGGTGGGTCAACTCCGACGACCGCAACATCCAGCGCGACCGGTTGGGTGAACTCACCGGTGAACTCGGCCTGAACACCGGCAGCGAGCCCGGTGAGCGCATCCGCGCCGTGCGGGACGCGCTGCGGCGCGGAGAACCGTACTCCAACTGGTTAGTGGTCTTCGACGGCTGGGACAACTTGGAGGGAGTCCACGCGCTGCTCCCGCAGGGCCCCGGCCACGTACTCGTGACCTCCCGGAACCGGCTCTGGAGCGAGCACACCGACATCCTGGAGGTGCCCGCCTTCCTGCGCTCCGAGTCCATCGGCTACCTGATGCGCCGCGCACCCCACATCACCGCCGAGGAAGCCGACCAGGTCGCCGCCGAGTTCGGCGACGTACCGCTGCCTCTGGTGCAGGCCGCATCCTGGCTGGGCGAATCCGGTATGGATGTGCCCGAGTATCTGGGGATGGTGCACGAGGGCAGGCTCTCCACCATCGAGCAACCGGCCACCGGCGACGGCTTCCCGCAGTCCTCCATGACCTCCTGGTCGATACTGCTCAACCGGCTCCGCCGCGCGCAACCCCAGACCACCGACGTCCTCAGCCTTTGTGTGTCCTTCGCTCCCGGACATATCCCGCTCGGTCTCATCCGCGCCTATCCGCAGGCCGACCTCCCGGAGGAGCTGCGGTGGATGACCAGGGACCTGCCGGCATGGACCCGCGCCCTGGACACACTAGTCAACTATTCGGTGCTCACCCGTGAGAGCCGCGGCTCCGTCGGCGTCGAGACGGGCCTCCATCAGGAGTCGGTGCACATGCACCGGCTCGTCCACGACATCGTCTCCAAGCTGACCAGCGAGGAAAGCCGCGCCAACCACCGCAAGGCCGTCCGTACCCTGCTCGCGGAGGCCGACCCCGGCACCCCGGCGGACAGCAGGAACTGGCCCCGTTACGCCGAGTTGCTCCCTCACCTGGAGCCGTCCGGAGCGCTGGACAGCGCTCGGGGTCTTATCCGGGACCTGGTCCTGAACTGCCTGCGATATTCCTTCCTCAGCGGGGAGTACCGGGCCGGGCGGGAACTGGCCCAACGGGTTCGCGACCACTGGTCGGAGACCATGGACCCGTTGACCCAGCCCATGCTCGACCTGGCCGACATGGAGAGCGCCATCCTCCGTGCGGACGGCAGGTTCCACGAAGCGTACGAACGGGACCGTGGCGTCCTGGAGAGGCTGGAGGCCGCTCCGCAGCGCCACGCGCTCGGCGAGCTGACCGCCAAGGGCGGCACGGCCAGCGGCCTGCGTTACCTCGGGCGGTACGAGGAAGCGTACGAGCTGCAGCGGGAGGTCCTCGACAGCGCCGGCAGCCTGCTCGGCCCGGACGCGATCCCCACGCTGGTCGCCCAGCACGACACCGGTGTCGGCCTGGGACTCCTCGGCAGGTACGCGGAAGCGTACGAACTCGGCCTGGAGACCCTGGGTCGTCGGGAAAGGGTCCTCGGCGCCCGGCACATCCACACGCTCGACTCGGGCAACGCCGTCAGCCACAGCCTGCGACTCCTCGGCCGATACCGTGATGCGCTGGCCCGGCAGGAGCCGGTCGTCCGACTGCACGTCCAAGTGCTCGGCCCGCAACACCCGCAGACTCTTGCCGCACGAGTCCAGCTGGTCATGTCCAGTTGCTCTGAGGGCGGCCAGGCCCCGGACGTCGGGACCGCGATGGCCAGTCTCCTGGAACAGCTGGAGCAACTGCACGGCCGCGAGCACTACCGTACGTTGTCCTTCCTCACGAATTACGGCAACTACCTGCGGGAACACGGCAACCTCGGCCAAGCCCGCGACCTGATCGTCGAGGCCGAAGCCGGCTTGCGTGCCCTCCTCGGCCCCGCCCACCCTGTCGCAACCGGCATGCTGTCCAACACCGGCCTCATCATGCAGTCCGTGGGCGAACGTGCCGAGGCCATGGCGATGTTCGAGGCCGCGTTCGCCGGTCTCACCGCTACAGTCGGGCCTGATCACCCCTGGGCCCTGGGCTGTGCTCTCAACGCGGCGAGCGGTCGAAACGTCAACGGCCGTATCGCCGATGCCGTCGAGTTGAGCCGGGACACGCTGCGCCGAGCCCGGTACTCACTGGGCGACGAGCATCCGCTCACCCTGTCCGCCCAGGTGGCACTCGCCGCCGACCTCCGCGCCGCCCGCGAACGGGAGGAGGCCGGGAAGCTGGAGGAGGACGGTCTGGTCGGCCTGACCCGCACCCTGGGCGCCCAGCACCCGCACACCGTCTCGGCCCGTCAACGCAGCCGCCCCTACTGGGACTTCGAGCCCTACCTGGGATGAGACAGACAACTGAAGGGCCCGGCCCCGAGTCAGTGGAACTCGGGGCCGGGCCCTTGCAGTTGACGTACGTCCGAGACCTACGCCTCGAACACCTCCCGCACCAGCTGCTCCTGCTCCGCCTGGTGCCGCTTCGCCGACCCCACCGCCGGGGACGACGAGTGCGGGCGCGAGATGCGGCGCAGGCGCTCGCCGTGCGGGACGTCCGCGCCGACGGCCAGGTCCAGGTGGTCGATCAGGTTCAGGGCGATGAACGGCCAGGCGCCCTGGTTGGCCGGCTCCTCCTGGGCCCAGAGGTACTTCTCGGCGTTCGGGTACTTGGCGATCTCGGCCTGGAGCTCGGCACCCGGCAGCGGGTACAGACGCTCGAGGCGGATGATCGCCGTCTCGGCGGCCGCCGGGTCCGACGCGCCGCGCTTGCGACGCTCGGCCTCGAGGTCGTAGTAGACCTTGCCGGCGCAGAAGACGACCTTCTTCACGGCGGCCGGGTCGGCCGTCGCGTCGCCGATGACCGGGCGGAACTGCCCGCTCGTGAACTCCTCCGCCTTCGAGGCCGCGGCCTTCAGGCGCAGCATCGACTTCGGGGTGAAGACGACCAGCGGCTTGTGGTGCGGGTTGTGCACCTGCCACCGCAGGAGGTGGAAGTAGTTCGACGGGAGCGTGGGCATCGCGACCGTCATGTTGTTCTGGGCGCAGAGCTGGAGGAACCGCTCGACGCGGGCCGAGGAGTGGTCCGGGCCCTGGCCCTCGTAGCCGTGGGGGAGGAGCAGGGTGACCCCGCTGGTCTGGCCCCACTTCTGCTCCGACGACGAGATGTACTCGTCGACGATCGTCTGGGCGCCGTTGACGAAGTCGCCGAACTGGGCCTCCCACATCACGAGCGCGTCGGGGCGGGCCAGCGAGTAGCCGTACTCGAAGCCCATCGCCGCGTACTCGGAGAGGAGGGAGTTGTAGACGTTCAGGCGGGCCTGGTCCTCGGAGAGGTACAGCAGCGGCGTGAAGTCCTCGCCCGTCGCGCGGTCGATGATCACCGCGTGGCGCTGGCCGAACGTACCGCGCTGCGAGTCCTGGCCGGCCAGACGGACCGGGACGCCCTCCAGGAGGAGGGAGCCGACGGCGAGGGTCTCGCCCATGCCCCAGTCGATCGTGCCGTCCTCGACCATGGTCGCCCGGCGCTGCAGCTGCGGCAGCAGACGCGGGTGGACGGTGACGTGGTCGGGGATGTTGACCTGGGACTCGGCGATCCGCTTGACGACCTCCGTGGACACCGCGGTGTTCACGGCGACCGGGAACTCGGCCTGCGGGTCGGACGGCGCGACGGCGGTCGGCTGGGAGGTGGCCTCGCGGACCTCCGTGAAGACCTTCTCCAGCTGGCCCTGGTAGTCCTGGAGCGCCTGCTCGGCCTCTTCCAGGGTGATGTCGCCGCGACCGATGAGGGACTCGGTGTAGAGCTTGCGCACCGAGCGCTTCTTGTCGATCAGGTCGTACATCAGCGGCTGGGTGAAGGCCGGGTTGTCCGACTCGTTGTGACCGCGGCGGCGGTAGCACAGGAGGTCGATCACGACGTCCTTGTTGAACGCCTGGCGGAACTCGAAGGCCAGCCGCGCGACGCGGACCACGGCCTCCGGGTCGTCGCCGTTCACGTGGAAGATCGGGGCCTCGATCATGCGGGCCACGTCCGTCGCGTACATGGAGGAACGCGAGGACTCGGGGGCCGCGGTGAAGCCGACCTGGTTGTTGATGACGATGTGGACCGTGCCGCCGGTGCGGTAGCCGCGCAGCTGCGACATGTTCAGGGTCTCGGCCACCACGCCCTGGCCCGCGAAGGCCGCGTCGCCGTGGATCGCCACCGGCAGGACGGTGAAGTCCGTGCCGCCCTTGTTGATGATGTCCTGCTTGGCGCGGGCGATGCCCTCGATGACCGGGTCGACCGTCTCCAGGTGGGACGGGTTGGCGGCCAGCGAGACCTTGATCTGCTCGCCGTCCAGGCCCGTGAAGGTGCCGTCGGCGCCCAGGTGGTACTTCACGTCGCCGGAGCCGTGCATCGACTTCGGGTCGAGGTTGCCCTCGAACTCGCGGAAGATCTGCGCGTACGACTTGCCGACGATGTTCGCCAGGACGTTCAGCCGGCCGCGGTGGGCCATGCCGACGACGACCTCGTCGAGGCGGGACTCCGCCGCGCTGTCGAGGACCGCGTCCAGCAGCGGGATGACGGACTCGCCGCCCTCCAGGGAGAAGCGCTTCTGGCCGACGTACTTCGTCTGCAGGAAGGTCTCGAAGGCCTCCGCCGCGTTCAGGCGGCGCAGGATGCGCAGCTGCTCCTCGCGCTCCGGCTTGGAGTGCGGGCGCTCCACGCGGTCCTGGATCCACTTGCGCTGCTTCGGGTCCTGGATGTGCATGAACTCGATGCCGGTGGTGCGGCAGTACGAGTCGCGCAGCACGCCGAGGATGTCGCGCAGCTTCATCAGGGACTTGCCCGAGAAGCCGCCGACCGCGAACTCGCGCTCCAGGTCCCACAGGGTGAGCCCGTGCTCGTTGATGTCCAGGTCGGGGTGCTTGCGCTGCTTGTACTCCAGCGGGTCGGTGTCGGCCATGACGTGGCCGCGGACCCGGTAGGAGTGGATCAGCTCGAAGACGCGGGCGGCCTTGGTGACGTCGTCGTCGTGGCTGGCGTCGATGTCCTTGAGCCAGCGGACCGGCTCGTAGGGGATGCGCAGCGCCTCGAAGATGTCGTCGTAGAAGCCGTTCTCGCCGAGGAGGAAGTTCGCGACGACGCGGAGGAACTCGCCCGAGGCCGCGCCCTGGATCACCCGGTGGTCGTAGGTCGACGTGAGCGTCATGACCTTCGCGATGCCGAGCTTGTTCAGGGTGTCCTGGGAGGTGCCCTGGAACTCCGCCGGGTAGTCCATGGAGCCGACGCCCATGATGACCGACTGGCCGGGCATCAGACGCGGGACCGAGTGGACGGTGCCGAGGCCGCCGGGGTTGGTCAGGGAGACCGTCACGCCGGTGAAGTCGTCCATCGTCAGCTTGCCGTCGCGGGCGCGGCGGACGATGTCCTCGTAGGCCTGCCAGAACTCGAAGAAGTTCAGCGTCTCGGCCTTCTTGATGCCGGCGACGACGAGCTGGCGGTCGCCGTTCGGCTTCACCAGGTCGATGGCCAGGCCGAAGTTGACGTGCGGCGGCTTGACGAGGGTGGGCTTCCCGTCCTTCTCCGCGAAGTGCCAGTTCATCGACGGCATGGCCTTGATGGCCTGCACCATCGCGAAGCCGATCAGGTGCGTGAAGGAGATCTTCCCGCCCCGGGCGCGCTTCAGGTGGTTGTTGATGACGATGCGGTTGTCGAACAGCAGCTTCACCGGGACCGCGCGCACGGACGTGGCCGTGGGCAGCTCCAGGGAGGCGTTCATGTTCTTGGCGACCGCGGCGGCGGGGCCGCGCAGCGTCACGAACTCGGGACCCTCCGCAGTCTGGGCGGCCGGCTCGGCCTTCGCCTTGGCGGCCGGAGCCGCGGCGGCGGGCTTCACGGCAGCCGGAGCCGGAGCTGCGGCCGGAGCCGCGGCAGGCGCCGGAGCGGCGGCAGCGGGCTTCGCGGCAGCAGCCGGGGCCGGGGCCGGGACCGGCGCGGCAGCGGCCGGGGCGGCCTGAGCCGGAGCGGCCGCGGGCTTCGCGGGAGCGGCCGGGGCCGGAGTGGTGGCCCCTGCGGCCCCCGCGGCCGCAGTGCCCGCCGGAGCCGAGGGGGTAGCCGCCCCCGGCTTGTAGTCGGCGAAGAAGTCCCACCAGGCGCGGTCTACCGAATTCGGGTCCTGGAGGTACTGCTGATAGATCTCGTCGACGAGCCACTCATTGGGGCCGAACGCCGCAGCGGGGTTCTTGCCCGCTTGGTCTGCGTCGGTCGAGATGCTCGATGCGTTACTGGGGGACTGTGGCGACACGGCGGCAACCGCCCTCTTCCGCTTCACAAGGTGATGGACAGCGGAAATAAAGGCTACGCCCCCATGACCGTGAAGGTCAGGTCGGGCCGCTTGATCGTCGCGCAAGTCACACTGGAAAGCGTGTTTCGGGGGTGGAAATGGCGGGAAACAAGCGTGGTTCCGCTGTGAAACGGGTGCACGGATAGGGCCCTGCACGTCGATGACGTGGGCCTCGGCCTGGTCACACGTGTCCGTCAGCGCGGACGCTCGTGGATCTTGTGGCTCCGGTTCGAACTTTACGTCAACTTGGCACGGAGGACTCTCCCGGAAGTGTGACGATGATCTTGCATCCACGGTCGGATTCGGCCACACCGATCCGGCCGCCGTGCAGATCCACCGCCCACCGGGCGATCGCCAGGCCCAGCCCCGTACCGCCGTCGCTGCCCGGCCCGTGCGGCCGGTTGACGGCTCCCCGGTTGAACCGCTCGAAGACGCGGTGCCACTCCGACCTGGGAATGCCGGGTCCCTCGTCCAGGACCTCCAGCTCCAGCGACTCCGGCAGCGTCCCGCGCCGCGCCCTGACCGTCACACGGCCGTGCGGCGGGCTGTGCTTGACCGCGTTGTCGATGAGGTTGGCGACGACCTGGTGGATGCGCTCGGGGTCCGCGTGCGCGGTCAGCTCCGGTGGGGACACGTCCAGGTGCAGATGGACGTCCGTACGGGTGTGGCTGCCGGAGCCCGAGGCGATGCCCGCGCGCGCGGAGGCGACCATGTTGGCCTCCTTCAGCACGCCGGACAGGTACGGCCACACCTCGAAACGTCTCAGGCGCAGCGGTACGACACCGTTGTCGAGCCGGGACAGGTCCAGCAGCGTCTCCACCAGCCGCCCGAGCCGCTCCGTCTGCTTCAGAGCGGTGCGCATCGTCTCGGTGTCCGCCACCGCGATCCCGTCCACGACGTTCTCCAGCACCGCGCGCAGGCCCGCGATGGGCGTGCGCAGCTCGTGCGAGACGTTGGCCACCAGCTCCTTGCGCTGGAGATCCTGCGCCTCCAGCTCGTCGGCCATGACGTTGATCGTCTGCGCCAGGTCGCCGAGCTCGTCCCGGCGGTTCTCGCGCACCCGGCGGGTGTAGTCGCCGTGCGAGATGGACCGGGCGACCGTGTTCATCTCGCCCAGCGGCGCGGTGAGCGAGTGCGCCACGAACTGCGTGATGAGCAGTGTGGCGATCATCGAGAAGACCGTGATGAAGCGCAGCTCCGTCTTGGTGTGCACCGCGATCATCGACAGCCCGGTGGTGATCAGCACCGAGATGACGACCAGCGCACCGAGCTTCGTCTTGATCGAGAACGGGCGTACGCCGCCCCAGGGCTCCCCGGGGCTCCTCCGTGCGGCCGACCGCCCGTCGCTCATGGCGTCGGGGTCTCCAGCGCGTAGCCCACACCGTGCACGGTGCGAATCCGCTCGGCGCCGATCTTCCGCCGCAGCGCCTTGATGTGGCTGTCGACGGTACGGGTGCCCGAGGCGTCCGCCCAGTCCCACACCTCCGCCAGCAGCTGCTCACGGGAGAGCACCGCACGCGGGGTGTTCGCCAGGCACACCAGCAGGTCGAACTCGGTGGGCGTCAGGTGGACGTCCTCGCTGCGCACCCGCACCCGGCGCTGCGCGTGGTCGATCTCCAGCTCGCCGAGGCGCAGGATGCCGCTGCGCGGCGTCGAGGCGGCCACGACGGCACGCTCGACCCGGCGCAACAGCACGTGCACGCGCGCGGCCAGCTCACGCATCGAGAACGGCTTGGTCATGTAGTCGTCGGCGCCGACGCCGAGCCCGACCAGCATGTCGGTCTCGTCGTCACGCGCGGTCAGCATCAGCACCGGCACCGGCCGCTGGGCCTGCACGCGTCGGCAGACCTCCAGACCGTCGAAGCCGGGCAGCATGATGTCGAGGATCAGCAGATCGGGCTGCCAAGCCTCGGCGGTGTCGACGGCCGCCGGACCGTCGCCCGCGGTTTGCACGAGGAATCCCTCGGCGCGCAGTCGGGCCGCAATGGCGTCGACGATCGTCGGGTCGTCCTCGACCACCAGGACCCGCCGCTGAGCGCCCGGAGTCGCTGTCGCCGTGCCGTTGTGGGAGGTGTGTGTCTGCTCCATCGCCCGCCCCTGAGTGTGCTTTCCGGAATCAGTGGGGTGATTCCTCGGTCTGCGCATGCTTGCGATTGACGCTTGAATGATCCGCGTCGGGAAGCAGCGTACGGGGAGTCACCACGGCTTTGCTATCCAGGTCGGACGGCGAGGTGGACGACGTCCGGAACGCCCCGGGCAACGGGGATCTCTTCGGTACGCACCCGCTTGAACCCGGCATTCCACAAGGTTCCCTCGAATTCCGGAGACGGTTGCGCCGACCACACCGCGAGCACCCCGCCCGGCCTCAACACCCTTGCACAGCTTGCCAGTCCGGCCGGCGAGTACAGGCCTTCGTTGCCCTCTGTGACGGTCCAGCCCGGCCCGTTGTCGATGTCGAGACACAGCGCGTCGAAAGTGGCGGATGTCTCATTGACGTACTCGATCAGGTCCGCTGCGACGATCTTGGTGCGCGGGTCGGCGAGCGCCTCGCCGGACAACGCGGTCAGGGGGCCTTTCCGGTGCCAGTCGATGACGGCGCGCTCGCGCTCCACGACCGTGATCCGGCCCCAGCGGTCGTTCGCTGCGGCGTGGGCGAGCGAGAAGCCGACGCCCAGGCCGCCGATCAGCACGGCCGGCCCGGAGCGGTCGTCGAGGGCGCCGAGCGCCGCGTCGACGAGCAGCCGCTCCGAGCGGCCGTCCGAGGTGTCCATCAGGAAGCAGCCGTTGGCGATGATCTGCAACAGCTCGCCGTGGCGGCGCAGCACGACCTCGCCGTACGGGCCCTCACGACGGTCCAGGACTTCGGGGATGTCGTATGACGTGGGCATCCGTCCATCCTGGCACTTCGCTGACGGATTGTTGACGGAAATACTCCTGATTACTCCTGCCCCGCCGACCCGGCTCGGTGCAGATCGACGCCGTGGCCGTACGGGAAGACCGGATCCTCCGTGTCGTTGGGCACGTCGGGGCGGGATGCCGCCACCGCCGCCATCGACCGCGGCAGTTCGAACGGCAGCCGCCCCTCGGCCCGGGCCCGGCCGAAGGCGACGTCGAGCAGGGCCGCGTCCGAGGCGCCGTAGTCGGCCACCAGCGCGGCCGCCTGCTCGGCGATCTCGGGGAGCACGGCGGGTCGTTCGAGGTTGACGCAGACCAGTGTGGGCACGGCCTGGAGCAGCCGCAGGATCTCCTTGAGCTCGTCGTCGGGGAAGGCGAGCGAACCGGCGTGGAAGAACGACTCGAAGGTGCCGGACCGCTGTTCGTACGGGGTCCGCAGGCGCAGCACGGCGACGTCCGCGTCGGCCGGGTCGGCGACGACGTTGCCGTACGCGGCGGCCTCCCGCTCACTGACGCCCTGGACGTACAGGTTCGGGCGCCCGGCGAGCGGCAGCAGGTCGTGATTGGTCAGGACCGTGAGCGAGCGGCGCTGGGCGGCCTCGCCGAGCGCGGTGAACTCGGGCGCGCCGACGGTCTCCTCGGCCCGGTCCGGGTCGGCGTAGGGGTTCTCGAACAGCCCGAGCACGAACTTCTCGCGCAGCAGGCGCCGTACGGAGACATCGACGCGTTCCTCGGAGATCCGGCCGGAGCGCACGAGCTCCACGATCACCTCGGGGCACTGCTCGCCGCCGAACTGGTCCGTGCCCGCGTCCAGCGCCTTCGCCGCGCGCTCGGCGACGGTGAGGTGCTCGACGCCCCAGGCGCGGGCCTCGGCGGGCTCGCCCATGATCTCGGCGTCGGTGAGCAGCCCCCAGTCGGTGCAGATGATGCCGTCGAAGCCGAGGCGTTCGCGCAGCAGGCCGGTCAGGACGTCCTTGTTGAAGCCGAAGCCGACCTCCTCCCAGTCGGTGCCGACGGGCTGGCCGTAGTACGGCATGATCTGCGAGCACCCGGCGTCGATGGCCGCCTTGAAGGGCGCCAGGTGGTAGTCGCGCATCCCGCCCGGGTACACCTGCTCCTTGCCGTGCGGGAAGTGCGGGTCCTCGCCGTCCTTCTGCGGGCCGCCGCCGGGGAAGTGCTTGACCATGGCGGCCACCGAGTCCGGGCCGAGGCCGGGGCCCTGCAGGCCGCGTACGTACGCCGCCGCCAGCTCGCCGCCGGCCTGCGCACTGGAGCCGAACGTGCCCGACTGCCGGGACCAGCGCGGCTCCGTGGCCAGGTCGATCTGCGGGTGCAGGGCGACCCGGAAGCCGACCGCCAGGTACTCGCGGCGCACGGTGTCCGCGAACCGCTCCACCAGCTCCGCGTCCCCGATCGCGGCCAGCCCCAGCGGCTCGGGCCAGGCCGAGAAAGCACCGGAGTTGAAGGAGGCGCCCGGGTTGTCGGTGAAGGCGTGGCGCGGGTCGGTGGACAGGGTGACGGGGATGCCCAGGCGGGTGTCCGCCGCCAGCTCCTGCATCCGGTTGGCCCACCGGGCCATGGCGCGGGGGCTGCCCTGGCCGAGCAGGTTGAAATGGGTCAGCTGCCGGTCCCGGACCAGCTCGGTGGTGCCGTACCGGAGGAAGGGGCCCTCCTCGGCGACGGTGCCGTCCGGGTTCATCGTCAGCATCGTGTGAAAGAGCTGGCCCGCCTTCTCCTCCAGCGTCATACGGGAGAGAAGGTCCTCGACGCGTTCGTCGACGGGACGGCTGGGATCGCGGTACGCGGGGGTCGTCATCCTCGAATGCCTTGCGTGCGTAGGGGCTTACTTGACCGAGCGGATGAACTGGACGGCGAGTGCGCCCAGTACGGCGGCGATCGCACCGAAGAGGAACAGCGCGCCGTAGTTGCCGCCGCCGCCGATCGCGAGGAGCGCCGGGGCGACGATGGGGACGAGGGACTGGGGGAGGGCGTTGCCGATGTTCAGCACGCCCATGTCCTTGGCGGACTCCTCCGGGTTGGGCAGCACCGCGGCGGCCAGCGCCATGTCGACGGAGAGGTAGAGGCCCTCGCCGACACCGAAGACGACCAGGGCGGCGACGTATGCCCCGAAAGAGTGCGCGGAGGCGATCATCGCCAGGCTGACCGCCATGACCAGCGAGGAGCCCAGCACGTAGGGCTTGCGGCGGCCGGAGCGGTCGGAGAGCTGGCCGCCCAGGATCGAACCGGCCGCGGTCGCGACGACCATGGCGAGGGTGCCGACGAGGACCTTGCCGGTGACCGTGTCGTCGTCGTAGCCGAGGCGGTCCATCAGGAAGTAGACCTGGTAGCTGGTGACGCAGGAGGCGCCGGTGAAGACCAGGAAGCGGCCGGCGAAGTTCCAGGCGAAGTCGGGGTGCCTGCGCGGGTCGACCCAGAAGCTGCGCAGGAACTCCTTGAAGCTGTACGGCTGGAAGGCGCCGGCGCGGGCCGGGCGGTCCTTGATGACGACGGCGAGGCAGACGACGGCGGCCAGGCCGATCGCGCCGGGCACGAGGAAGGCGAGGGCCATCGAGCCGCTGAACGCCTGGGCCAGCGCCGAGCCCGCGATCATCGACAGCGAGGTCGTGATGCCGATCAGGCCGGAGACGCGGGCCTGCTGCTGTGGCGGGATCAGGTCGGGGATGCAGGAGGTCAGCGCGGCCAGGGCGGCGTTGATGCCGAGCTGGGCGAGGGCCCAGCCGAGCATCAGGACCGGCACGTTGCCGCCGAGGGCGACGACCATCAGGCCGGCGAGACCGGCCGTCATGCCGCCGACCAGCCAGGGGCGACGGCGGCCGAAGCGGCTGGTGGTGCGGTCGGAGAGGGCGCCGAAGACGGGGTTGCCGAGCATCGCCAACAGCGCGCCGACGGACAGCACCTGGCCGAGGGCGGTCCCGCGGTCCGCCTCGGGGACGATCTGGCTGACCCGCAGGGCGAGGGTCACCATGACGGGGGTGAGGACGGCGAGATAGGCGCCGAACTGGGCGAAGGCGAGGGCGAGGACGAGCTTGGCGGGGGCGGCCTGCCGAGGGTGCTCGGGCGACGGAGCGGTCGTCGCGTCGAGCGGGGCGTCGTGGCTCAGAGCCATGCGGCACTCCTGGGGGACGGGGGCGGCTTCCTTGCCGCACCGGCCCGCTCAGGGAAGCAGTAAAACCGAGTGGGTACTAGGTTTTGATCAGGTGGCCAGAATCACGCTGCACATGGCTTGAAGCGGAGGGGCTGGTGGCACGTGTAACCACGGGTCGCAGGTCGGTTATCGTGACCGGCATGGAGAGCAGCAGACCGGCAAAGGGGTCGGGCGGTCCGGGCCGCGGGACGTACGCGGTCGGCGACGAACGGCGCCTGCGCATCCTGGACGCCGCCGTCGAGCACTTCGCCCAGTGGGGCTTCCATGCCTCCTCCCTGGCGCGCATCGCCAAGGACGTCGGCATCACTCAGGGTGGACTGCTGCACCACTTCCGCAGCAAGGAGGACCTGCTCGTGCAGGTCCTGGAGCGCACCGAGCACTACGACAAGGAGAAGTTCCTCCACGAGGAGTTCACCTCGGCCGCCGACTGCTATGCCGGCCTGCTCCGGCTCACCGAGTACAACGCCGCCCGCCTCGGCCGCACCCGGATGTTCAACGTCCTCGCCGCCGAGGCCGGAGACCCCGGGCACCCGGCCCACGCGTACTTCGTCCGGCGCTACCGCGAACTCGTGGAGCACATGTCCGGATCGCTTCAACATGCCGTGGACAGTGGGGAGTTGAAGGCCGGTACGGACGTGGCCGGGGTGGCCGAGGAGACGGCCGCGGTCATGGACGGCCTCCAGATCCAGTGGGTCCTCGATCCCAGGGGCTTCGACATGCCCGCCCGCTTCCGCGTCTACGCCGACCGGCTGCTGCGCTCGATCACGACGGAGGGGACCGGACTGCCCGCGGACGCGTGAGAAGCGCCGGATGCGAGAACAGCCTCGGAGGTTGCTGTGCATCGGCCCTCGCGCGGCGCCGGCCTCGCACCGGTCCAGGACAGGCCCTGAGCCGGCGGCCCTAAGCCTTCCTGGCTGCCGCCAGCTTCTCCGCCAGCCCGGGGACGCCCAGCCGGCGTTCTTCCTCCGCGCTCGCCCCGTACAGCCTGTTGGTGAGCTGGTAGGGGTCGGCGCGCAGGTCGTAGTACTCGCGGAAGAGGACCTCGCCGGTGCCCTTCGGGCGGCCGCCGTCGTCGAGGCGGGTGCGGTAGTACTCGGTGTACTGCTCCGACTTGCCGATGTACGACGCCCAGGTGTGGATCGGTGTCTTGTCCTGCTGGTTCCACCACCACTCGGCGAGCAGGTGGTCGCGGTCGTTGCCGGGGTCGAGGAGGGAGTGGCCGTCGTGCGGGGTGTCGGCGGTGGTGCCGGCGGCGGCCAGGAGGGTGGGGGCGATGTCGATGTGGCCGGTGAGGCGGTCGTCGGTCCGCGCCCGGCTCGCCCCGCCGAGTCCGGCCGCCGGCCAGGACAGGTAGAAAGGGACCTCCAGGCTCGGACGGTACGGCACCGACTTGCGCAGCCAGCCGTGGTCGCCCCAGCACAGGCCGTGGTCGCTGGTGAACAGCACGAGTGTGTTGTCGAGCTGGCCGAGCTCGCGCAGCTTGTCGTGGAAGTCGCGCATCGCGTCGTCCACGGAGAGCAGTGTGCGCAGTTGGCGGGTGCGCAGCGCCTTGCCTTCGGCGAGGGTGTGGCGTGCTCTGCGCACGTACGGCGGCTTGTCGGCCTTGTCTGTTGTGCCGGTCTCCGTGACGGAGGGCCTGCCCTGCCACTCCGGTACGCGGGTGTCGGCGTACTTCTTCTCCGGGATGTTCACCTCGTGCGCGGAACGTGTGGCGACGTAGGCGAACCAGGGCCGGGTGTCGGTGCGGGACCGCTCGATGAAGGCGAGGGCGCGGTCCTTGATGACGGTGGTGTTGTAGCCGGGGATGGTCCGGACCGTGCCGTTGTCGTTGTAGTGGCCGTTGTTGTAGGCGACCGGTTCCTGGAGCAGCCACTCGTCGAAGTGGGGCGGGTTGTCGGCGGGGTGCCAGTAGTTGAGGTACTTGCCGAACAGGCCCGTGCGGTAGCCGGTCTCGTGCAGCCGCCGCTGGACGGTGGTGCGCTGGTCGAGGTGGTTCGGGTGGCGGGTGTCGAGGACGCCGTGGTTGTGGGCGTACCGGCCGGACATGATCGAGGCGCGGGACGGGGCGCACAGCGGGGTGTTGGCGTGCGCCCGAGCGAAGGTGACGCCCTGGCCGCCGAGCCAGTCGACGGTCCGGCGCAGCGCCCACTCCGTCTCTTTGGGCTGGTCGTCGGTGAGGACCAGCAGGATGTTGGGGCGGTGGTCGGAGCGGGCGCGGGGGCTGGGGCTGGTGCTGGGGCTGGTGCTGGGGCTCGCAGTGGCCGCGGGGACGCGGCGGGCGGCCGGTGCCTGCCGGGTCGGGGACGGGCTGTCGGCGGCCGCTGCCGTGCCGCTGTCGTCGGCGTGCGTCGCCCGGACGGCCACGGGAACCGCCACCGCGGCCGCGACCGCCGTGGCCCCGACGACGAGCGCCCGCCGGCTCGGCCCCCTGCGATGCTGCTGGTCGTCGCTCACTTCGTCCCCCATGGCCCCGTTGCGTACCCGTTCGCGTGACATGCCCGCTGTGAATCTGCTGGCATTGTGCGTGAGTTGCCTGTGAATGGCATTGCGGGCGTGTAGCGATGTCCTTGCGGGGGCGTGGAGACGGGCGCGCCACGGAACGGGGGAGGCTGACGTGACGGACGAGGTCCGGCAGATCGAACGGGCCGTCGTGGCCACCGGGCGCCTGGTCGCCGGTGTGACCGACGGCCAGTGGGTGAACGGCACACCGTGCGCGGAGTGGGACGCGAGAGCCGTCCTCAACCACACCGTGGGCGGCATGCGCATCTTCGCCGCCGAACTCGACGGCACCGACCCCGGCGCCGAGCACGAGTCGGACTGGCTGGGCACCGACCCGGCCGGCGCGTACGCCACCGCGGCCGGACTCGATCTCGCGGCCTGGCGGAGACCCGGTGCCCTGGACACCGTCGTCCACATCTCCCTCGGCGCCCTGCCGGGCCCCCTCGCGGCGATGGTTCACCTCACCGAGGTCTGCGTCCACGGCGTCGACCTCGCTGTCGCGACGGGGCAACGGGATCTGGTGGACGAGGAGTTGTGCGAGGAACTGCTGTCGACGATGCGGGGCATGGCCGGCTTCGACGCGTTCCGCGTACCCGGCGTGTTCGGCCCGGCGGTGCCGCCCCCGCCGGGCGCGGCACCGCACGGCCTGCTGCTGGCCTACCTCGGCCGGTCGGTGTCCTGACTCTGCTGGTCCGTGTCCTGACGCTGCCGGTCGCCGGGCGGTGACCACACGTACGGAGTCGTCGTGGTCACCGCCCGGAAGCCCAGCCGCCGCAGGATGGGCGCGCTGTCGTCGGAGGCGTCCACGTGCAGGTAACGGACACCGCGGGCGGCGGCGAGTTCGGCACGGGCGGCCACCAGGGCACGGTAGATGCCCTTGCCGCGCCACTCGGCGAGCGTCGAGCCGCCCATCAGCGCGGCGAACTCGGTGCCGGGGCGGAAGATCAGCCAGGCCGCGGAGACCACCTCGCCCTCCGCCTCGGCGACGAGGACCGCGATCTCGTCCGGGGTGCGCGCGACGCGCCGGATGAGGTCGTCGGCGATCTCGCTCAGGTCCAGGCCCCAGATGGCTGTCTCCAGGGCCGCTGTACGGTGCATGTCGGCATCGGCGGTGACCTGCCGCAACGTGACGCCGTCCGGCGGCGCGGGCGTTTCGACGGCCAGTTCCGCCACGGGACAGACGAGCACCGTCTCCTGCGTCTCGGGCTCGAAGCCCGCCGCGCGCAGGCGGTCCGTGAGGTCGGGCGGGGCGTCATGCCCGCGGACCTTCCACTCCACGGCCTTCCCGCGCGCCGCGAAGAAGTCCCGCTGCCGGATGATCAGTTCGTCGAGCTCCCGGCCATGCAGGCCGCCGAGGTCACGCGGGCCGGTGACGAAGCCGCGGTAGCCGAGGTCCATACGGAGCAGCGGGCCGTCGTACTCGTGCGCGACTCCGGGGGGCGGGGTGCGGCGCATCTGGGCGTCGTAGGCGTCGAGCAGGGTCTGCGTGTCCGTCATGGGGAGACGGTACGGGCAGTACGAGGCGGGGACACGCCCTTTCATGAGCCAGGTCCGGCGCCGACGCCGATGCCGACGCCGCGTCCACGACATCCTCGTCACCGAACCCGACCGTCGTGATCGCTCAGAGCGAACGTCGACCTGGGAACAATCAAGGACTGCCGTGCATTGAGTCGGCATAACTCAACTTGACTGCCTAGGGAGAGATCATGGCTTCGACGTCCACACCGCTCACCCTGCCTGTGCTGCCGCTCGACGACGAGGTCGTGCTGCCCGGAATGGTGGTGCCGCTGGACCTGAACGACGCCGACGTACGCGCCGCGGTGGAGGCCGCCCAGGCCGCCGCGCGGTCGGAGCCCGGGAAGCCCAGGGTTCTGCTGGTGCCGCGCATCGACGGTGCGTACCCGGGGACGGGTGTGCTCGGCACGATCGAGCAGGTCGGCCGGCTGGCCGACGGCGACCCGGGCGCGCTGATCCGCGGCCGCGGGCGGGTGAGGATCGGTGCCGGGACGACCGGGCCGGGCGCCGCCCTGTGGGTCGAGGGGACGCGTATCGACGAGAGCGTGCCGGAGCCGCTGCCCGGTCACGTCGGCGAGCTGGTCAAGGAGTACAAGGCCCTCGCCACCGCCTGGCTGCGCAAGCGCGGCGCCTGGCAGGTCGTGGACCGTGTGCAGGCCATCGACGACGTCTCCGCGCTCGCCGACAACTCCGGCTACTCGCCTTTCCTGACCACCGAGCAGAAGGTGGAGCTCCTCGAGACCACCGACCCGGTGGCGCGCCTCAAGCTCGCCACCCAGCAGCTGCGCGACCACCTCGCCGAGCAGGACGTGGCCGAGACGATCGCCAAGGACGTCCAGGAGGGCGTCGACAAGCAGCAGCGGGAGTTCCTGCTGCGACGCCAGCTGGAGGCCGTGCGCAAGGAGCTGCGCGAGCTGAACGGCGAGAAGGACGGCGAGGAGTCCGACGACTACCGCGCCCGTGTCGAGGCCGCCGGCCTTCCCGAGAAGGTCCGTGAGGCCGCCCTCAAGGAGGTCGACAAGCTGGAGCGGTCGAGCGATCAGTCGCCCGAGGGATCGTGGATCCGCACCTGGCTCGACACCGTCCTCGAACTGCCGTGGAACGAACGGACCGAGGACCAGTACGACATCCAGGGCGCCAAGGCGGTCCTGGACGCCGAGCACGCCGGTCTGGAGGACGTGAAGGAGCGGATCACCGAGTACCTGGCGGTGCGCAAGCGCCGTACCGACCGGGGCCTCGGTGTCATCGGCGGCCGCCGCGGCGGTGCCGTGCTGGCGCTCGTCGGCCCGCCCGGCGTCGGCAAGACCTCGCTCGGCGAGTCCGTCGCGCACGCGATGGGGCGGAAGTTCGTGCGGGTCGCCCTCGGTGGCGTCCGCGACGAGGCCGAGATCCGCGGGCACCGGCGTACGTACGTCGGCGCGCTGCCCGGTCGTATCGTCCGCGCGATCAAGGAGGCCGGGTCCATGAACCCGGTGGTCCTGCTCGACGAGATCGACAAGGTGGGCTCCGACTTCCGCGGCGACCCGGCCGCGGCCCTGCTGGAGGTCCTCGACCCGGCGCAGAACCACACCTTCCGCGACCACTACCTGGAGGTCGAACTCGACCTGTCCGACGTGGTGTTCCTCGCCACCGCCAACGTGCTCGAAGCCATCCCGGAGGCCCTGCTCGACCGTATGGAGCTGGTCCGCCTGGACGGCTACACCGAGGACGAGAAGGTCGTCATCGCCCGTGACCACCTCCTCCCGCGCCAGCTGGAGCGGGCGGGGCTCGGCAAGGACGAGGTGACCCTGGACGAGAGCGCGCTGCGCAAGCTCGCCGGCGAGTACACGCGTGAGGCGGGTGTCCGTACCCTCGAGCGGTCCATCGCGCGGCTGCTGCGCAAGGTCGCGGCCCAGCACGAACTGGGCGAGCGGAAGCTGCCGTTCACGATCACGGACGGCGACCTGCGCGCTCTGATCGGCCGGCCGCACCACGTGCCCGAGTCCGCGCAGGACCCGGCCGAGCGCCGTACGGCCGTCCCTGGTGTCGCCACCGGGCTCGCGGTCACCGGCGCGGGCGGTGACGTCCTGTTCGTCGAGGCGTCGCTGGCCGACCCCGAGACGGGCGCGGCGGGTCTGACCCTCACCGGTCAGCTGGGTGACGTGATGAAGGAGTCGGCGCAGATCGCGCTGAGCTTCCTGCGGTCGCACGGCGCCGAGCTCGAACTGCCGGTCGCCGACCTGAAGGACCGGGGCGTGCACATCCACTTCCCGGCGGGCGCGGTCCCCAAGGACGGCCCGAGCGCCGGCATCACGATGACGACGGCACTCGCGTCGCTCCTGTCCGGCCGCCTGGTCCGTACGGACGTGGCGATGACCGGCGAGGTCTCGCTGACCGGCCGGGTGCTGCCGATCGGTGGCGTGAAGCAGAAGCTGCTCGCCGCGCACCGGGCGGGTGTCACCACGGTGATCATCCCCAAGCGCAACGAGCCCGACCTGGACGACGTCCCGGCGGAGGTGCTGGAGAAGCTGGACGTGCACCCGGTGACGGATGTGCGCCAGGTGCTCGAACTGGCCTTGGCCCCCGCCTCCGCGGACGTGGAGGTTCCGGTCGCGGCGTGACGGACGCGTCCGGATGACGAAGGCCCGGGTCCCCTTGGGGGCCCGGGCCTTCCGCGGCCGCCGGCACCGGGCAGCGGATGCTGTGGCTGGACGGCACGACCGGCTGCACGAACCTCGTGAAGCGGGACAGGCCCGCGGGCAAGTGCTGATCCGATCCGAGGGCTGATCCGAGATCTGGTCCGAGATCTGATCCGACCTTCCGAACGCAACGGCCGGGCTCCCGTGGGAGAGGCCCGGCCGTTGTCCCGTGCGGGCTCAGCCGTTGGCCAGTGCGACCACCCGGTCCAGGGCCCCGTTGAACTTGTCGTGGTCCCCGACCGTCGCTCCTGACGACGTGTACTGCCACATCGTGTAGTACGACCAGCCGGCCGGCAGCGTCCCCACTTCGGATGCGTACCGGGCGATCCACAGCGGGTTGGTGGACGCGAAGCCGCTGTAGTTGCCGGTGCACTGGGTCCACCAGGAGGTGGCCGTGTAGATCACGGCGTCGCGGCCGGTGCGGGACTTGTAGGTGTTCAGGAAGTCCGCGATCCAGGTGACCATCGCGCTGGTCGTCTTGCCGTAGCAGGCGGCGCCGTAGGGGTTCCACTCGATGTCGAGGGCGCCCGGGAGTGTCTTGCCGTCCTTGGACCAGCCGCCGCCGTGGTCGACGAAGTAGTTGGCCTGGGTGGCGCCGCTGGTGGTGTCGGGGGTGGCGAAGTGGTACGCGCCGCGGATCATGCCGACGTTGTACGAGCCGTTGTACTGCTGGGCGAAGTACGGGTTCGTGTAGTACGTGCCTTCCGTGGCCTTGGTGTACGCCCACTTGGCCCCGCTGCTCCACAGGGTCGACCAGGCGACGTTGCCCTGGTAGCTGGCGACGTCCACGCCTTCCGTCTGGGTGGCGTCACCGGAGACGGGCGTGCCGTCCTGGCCGTCGTGGGCGAGGACGCCCATGCCCATGCTGGCGGAGCCGCGGGCGGGGACGTCGGCGGCTTGGGCGGAGCTGGGGATCGTGAGGGACAAGGCGGCGAGGAGGAGCGCGACGGCGGCGGTGGCGGCGCGCGGACGGATGGAGCCGGGTCTGTGTACGGGCATGACGTGCCTCCGAGGCTTGGTGGTGCGAGGAGGGGCCGGATCACCCACAACGGTGGCGTGGGCATGCCATGCGGTGCCTGGTGAAGAAGCTACGCCCGTAGACCGGACGCTGGGAAGGGGGTCCGGAGGCTGCCGTTGGTCTACGCCTGCGAAATACTGGCGGAGCTGGGGGGATGACGGATTTCGGCGAGAACTTTCACGAACGGGAAACCGGATCAGGGGTGCTGACGTGCACGAGGACGGAAACGGCGACGCACATCGAGGCGAAGCGCGGACGTCGTGGAGTAGTGGTGCGGACCAGGAGTTCCTGTCCCTTGAGCGCGAGTTGACGATGCTGCTGCGGCGCGCCCGGGCCAACCAGGGCGAGATGGCCCGCGAGGTCCATCCGGACCTGGAGCCCGCCGCGTACGGGCTCCTCGTACGGCTGGAGGAGTGCGGCCGGCAGCGTGCCACGGAGCTCGCCGGCTACATCGGCGTCGGCAAGGCGACCATGTCCCGCCAGCTGCGCGCCCTGGAGGAGCTCGGCCTGGTCACCCGCGAGCCGGACCCGGCGGACGGCCGCGCCTGGCTGGTGGCCCTCACCCCGGAAGGCCGCAGCCGGGTCGGCAAGGTGCGCGAGGCCCGCCGAGCGCGCTACGTGAACCAGCTCGCCCACTGGGAACGCGGCGAGGTCGCCGAGCTGGCGCGACTGCTGCACCAGCTGAACCGGGGGATGGAGAAGTAGCGGTCCCTTCCCCCGGCCTACGGGCCCCTACAGCTCCACGTACACGGCCGTCGCGTCGTCGTGCGTCTTGCTCCGGCCCAGGAACCGACGGTCGGTGTCCGCCAGTTCCAGCGCGCGGACCTGGTCCACCAGGGCCTGCGGCCCCTCCTTCTGTACGAGGGCGAAGCAGTCCGCCCAGTCGCCCTCCCGGAACTTCTCCACCCAGCGCGCCGCCCCGTCCGTCAGCGCGGCCAGGGCGCGGACCTCGGTGCGGGGCAGGGTGCCGGTCACCGCGCGGGCGGCCGCCGTGGGATCGGCCGCCGCGGTGAAGAAACCGCCCTCCTTGTTGCGGACGGTCGCGTCCACGATCGCGTCGGTGGCGAGGGCGGAGCGGGGCAGGCGGGCGATGCGGTCGTCCAGGACGGGGGTGACCGTGCCGTCGGGGGACTGGAGCAGGAGGGCCGAGTCGGAGAGGACCAGGTACTCGACCGTGTCCTGGGACCAGCGGGCTAGGACGACGGTGGCCTGCGGGGTACGCGGGTGAGAAAGGTCACAGGTGTCCGCGTGGGCCTCGGCGGTGCGGGCGATGGCGCGGGCGAGAGCCTCGGACAGTGGGACATCCGGGAGGGAAACGGTCAGTTCGGTCAGGGCCCCGCCGAGGCGCGCGGTGTACCAGGGGACCGAATGCAGACAGCCCGTCGCGCTCGGCGGTGGCGTCACGCCGTCCAGGGTGACGAGCGAGCCGCCCTGTCCGGAGGCGGGTAGTCCGACGCTCGCGAAGTCCTCGTTGGGGTGCGCCCGGTGGCCGGGCTCCGACACAAGTTCCGTACGCATTCGGCCAGTCTGCACCACCCCTTCACAAGGTGCGCGAAAGGCTGGCATCAGTCGTTGGATTGACGCACCGTTGCAGGTCAGGCGCCTGGTTTGGGGTGGAATGGCGCACTCCGGGAAGGCGTGGCGGCGAATACTGCCAAAGCCTGCCGCCCACGTCCAACCGGCCCGCCGGGCAGGGCCGTCGCACGCGCCATGAAAACTTGCCCGCCAACTCCCCTCCGATGTTCACTCCTTCGGGTGGCGGGTCGGGCGATGCAAGAACACCGCCCACCGGCACTGGGAGGGTCGGGAGCCGTACCGGTTGTACGAGCCGCATGACGGAACGTCATCCGGGCCCATGAGCACACGAGTCAGGAATGCGAGCACCGGTGCAGAAGACGCGGCCTCGGCGCACAGGCAAGAAGTCGGCCTCCGAGGAGGGCGCGCAGAGCACCCCTGTCGGCAAGGGCCGCCCCACCCACGTACGCAACCGGCTCGTCGTCGCCGTAGCCGTCGTGGCCGCCGCCATCGCCGGGGCCGGAGCCCCGTCGGTGCTGGCCGCCTCCGGGCAGCTCAACGACTCCCAGGAGCTGGTGACGCTGGCCGGGCAGACCCAGGATGCGCTGGTGCTGGCCCACTCGCTCGCCGACGAGCGGGACGAGGTCACCGCCTACGTCGCGGCCGGCCGGCCCAGGTCCAAGGCGCCCTCGGAGCGGCGCAGCGCCCGGGTGGACCGGCTGGTGGAGGAGCTGCGCGCCGACACCGACGCGCCCGCCTCGCTGCGTGCGGACCTTGACGACGTCGCGTCCGTGCGCAGAGCGGCGCTCACCGGAAAGAGCAGTGCTCTCGAAACGCACGAGGCCTACTCCACCGCCATCACCGAACTCCACCGGCTCGCCGAGCAGCTGGCCGAGCAGATGCCCGCCCGCGCGGGCTCCGGCGCGTACGCCCTCGCCGAGCTCGACTCCGCCGTCCAGCAGGCCGCGGCCACCCACGGGCTGCTCCTCGCCGCGCTCAACGTGCCGACGACCACCGAGTCGGTCATCAGCCCCACCACCGGCCTGCTGACCACGGTCCGCGTCTCCTCCGACGCCGACACCAAGCAGCGCGACGCCCTCACGGCCGCCGCCCAGCAGGCCCGGCTGCGCTCCGACGCGGCCCTCGCCGACTTCCACGACACCGCTCCGAAGTCGTCCGTCACCTCCTACGACTCCACGGTCACCGGACCCGAGGTCGAAACCGCCGACAAGTACCTCGCCAAGCTCACCGACCAGCCGGAGCTGTCCGACGGCGAACTCGCCACCAGCCTCAAGAAGCTCGACGCGGCCCTCACCGCCCGCGTCGACCTGATGCGCGGCGCGGAGTCCTCGCTCTACGACCACCGCACCAAGGACCTCGCCCAGCTGCGCGACGACGACGTCACCGCGCTGGAGATCCGCGTCGCCGTCCTCGGCGCGCTGCTGCTGCTCGCCGTCGGCATCGCCACGGCCATGGCCCGCTCCCTCACCCAGCCGCTCTCCGTGCTGCGCCGCGGTTCGGCCCGGCTGGCGCAGGCCGAGAACCTGTCGGCCGAGGAGCCGGTGAAGTTCACGGGACGCAACGACGAGTTCGCCCAGGCCGTCCGCTCCGTCAACGCCCTGCACGCGCACGCCGTCGCCTTCCACGAGCGCATCGCCACCCTGGAGGCCGACCGCAAGCACCTCGTCGGCGAGCGCCAGAAGATGGCCGACGCCCGCGAGGAGCTGCGCGCCGAACTTGCCGACTCCGCCGCCCAGCTGGGGCAGCTGCGCACCAGCATCGGCGGCACCTTCGTCAACCTCGCCCTGCGCACCCTCGGCCTCGTCGAGCGGCAACTCGCCGTCATCGAGGGCCTGGAGGAGCGCGAGCAGGACCCCGACCGCCTCGCCACCCTCTTCAAGCTCGACCACTTCGCCACGGTCATGCGCCGGCACAGCGAGAACCTCCTCGTGCTGGCCGGTACCGAGCACATCCAGCAGCACGTCGGGCCCGTCCCGCTCGTCGACGTCGTACGGGCGGCGGTCAGCGAGATCGAACGCTACGAACGCGTCCGCATCGCCGCGCTGCCGCCGCACGCGCACCTCGCCGGCTTCGCCGCCGACGACCTGTCGCACCTGCTGGCCGAACTCATGGAGAACGCCACCTCGTTCTCCCCGCCCGACCTGCCCGTCGAGGTCTCCGCCTGGCTCCTGGAGAACGGCGAGGTCATGCTCTCCGTCCACGACGAGGGCATCGGCATGACCGACGAGCGGATGACCCGCCTCAACTCCCGCCTCGCCGACTTCGACCCGGAATCCCCCTACGACCAGGAGGGCGAGGAGGGTCTCGGGCTCGGCCTGTACGTGGTGGCCCGGCTGGCCCACCGGCACGGCGTGCGCGTGCAGCTGCGGGAGCAGAAGCAGGGCGGCATCGCGGCCGTCGTCGTCCTCCCGCAGTCCCTGCTCGCGGCGGCCACACCGGCCGCCGTCCCGACGGCCACGCCGTCCGCCGACGGCACCCACGCGTACTCCCTGCCGGGCGCCGACGCGGAGGCCAACTCCAACGTGCTGCGCGGCCGCTCGGGCGGCGGGGACCCGCTGGTGACGCTGGCGGAGCAGGCGGTACGGGGCGCGGAGCGGGATGCGGCAGAGGCCGTACGGGAGGTGGCGGAGCCGGAAGCACCGGTCACCGTGCCCGAGACGCCCGCCGAGACCACGATGGAGCTCCTGATCCCGGTGCCCGCCGCCGAAGCGGATCCGCCCCCCGACCAGCCCATGCCCGTCGAGCCCGGAGAGCCCGGAGAGCCCGGAGAGCTCGTAGAGCCCGGACAGCGCGGAGAACTCGTAGAGCCCGGACAGCCCGTAGAGCCCGTAGAGCCCAGCGGCTCCACCGCCGACCCCTACGCCATCGGCCCCGAAGCCCATGAGCGCACCCCGGACGAGACGGCGGAGCCCGTCACCAGCAAGGGGCTGCCCAAGCGCACCCCGAAGATCTCCACGCCCGTTCAGGCGCCGCAGCAGCGCAGCGGATCAGTCGACGCCGAGGCGCTGCGTCGCCGCCTCGGTGGTTTCCGCCGGGGGGCAGAGGCCGGGCATCGTGACGTGGCGGCGGAGGTCGCCGAACAGACGGCCCGGAACCAGGTGCCTGCCCCATCGGCCGCACCGACAGCAGACGCCGAAGAAGCCACGGGGGGCACCGTCGAGGAGGCAAGCAGTTGACCGCGCCCAGTACCTTCGGCCTGAGCAGCGAAGCCCGTAACCTGCACTGGCTGCTGACGAACCTCGTGGAGGAGGTGCCAGGCATCCAGTCGGTCGCGGTGGTCTCGTCCGACGGCCTGCTGCTGCTCTCCTCCGACCCGGGCCGCATCGCCGCGGCCCGCGAGGCACGCGGGGAGAGGCCCACCGGCCCGCGCGGTTCCTCCGCCGACCTCGCCACCATCGTCTCCGGCATCGGCAGCCTCACCGTCGGCGCCGCCAAGCTGATGGAGTTCGGCGGGGTCAGGCACACGATGGTCGCGATGGACGAGGGCAGCCTGTTCGTGATGTCGATCAGCGACGGCTCGCTGCTCGGCGTCCACGGCTCCGCGGACTGCGACATGAGCGTCGTGGCGTACCACATGGCGCTGTTCGTGGGCCGCGCCGGCCATGTCCTGACCCCCGAACTCCGCAACGAGCTACGAAAATCCCTGGAGACCGAGTCGACGAGGAGCGCCCGATGACCACCGCGCCCGGGAACTCCAGGCCGCACCTTCCGGTCCGCGGCGGCGACCGCAAGGCCGCCCGCGTCCGCCCCTACTCGCTCACCGGCGGCCGTACCCGCTTCGGCCATGTCCTCCTCGTCGAGACGTTCGTGGCGAGCACCGCCGCGCTCGAAGCGCCGGAGGAGCGCAAGGAACTGACGAAAGGTTCCCTCAATACCCGGGTCATGCCGGAGATGCGGGCCATCGTCGAACTGTGCCGCCGTATGCGCACGGTGGCCGAGATCGCCGCGCTGCTGAAGATGCCGCTCGGTGTGGTCCGCGTGCTGCTGAGCGACCTCGCGGACCAGGGAAAGATACGCGTGTACGGAACCGGTACCGGCCACGGCGTCGGCCGGCCGGACCGCGCTCTGCTGGAAAGGGTGCTGAGTGGACTCCGTCGTCTCTGACGCCGCCGCCTCTGGCGTCTCCCCGTTCGTCGAGCCGGACGGGCCGTTGCAGCCCTGGCAGACGGACCGCACCCGCGCCCCCGTCGCCACGAAGATCGTGGTCGCGGGCGGCTTCGGCGTCGGCAAGACCACGCTGGTCACGGCCGTCTCGGAGATCACGCCCCTGCAGACGGAGGCGCTGATGACCGAGGCCAGCGAGGAGACCGACGACCTCACCGCCACGCCCGGCAAGCTGACCACCACCGTGGCGATGGACTTCGGCCGCCTCACGCTCGACGAAGACCTGGTGCTCTACCTGTTCGGTACGCCGGGCCAGCAGCGGTTCTGGTTCATGTGGGACGACCTGGTGCGCGGTGCGATCGGCGCGGTCGTGCTGGCCGACACCCGCCGACTGAAGGACTGCTTCCCCGCGTTGGACTACTTCGAGAGCTGCGGGCTGCCGTACGTCGTCGCGGTCAACCACTTCGACGGCAGTGACCGGTTCGAGCCGGAGGACGTGCGGGAGGCGCTCACGATACCCGCGCACATACCTGTAATGATCATGGATGCGCGCCGCCGGATCTCGGTGATCGAGACCCTCCTGGCGCTCGTCGGCCACGCGCTCGACGAGACCCCCGAGTAGCCCCCGAGCCCCCCGAGCAGCTCGCGTAGTCCCCGAGAAGTCGCGATTTAGGAGCCACCACCCGCATGCGGAAGATACTCGTCGTCGGAGCCGGCCAGTCCGGTCTCCAGCTCGCCCTCGGACTCCAGTCGCACGGGTACGAGGTCACCCTGATGTCCAACCGGACGGCGGATGAGATCCGCTCCGGCAGGGTCATGTCGACGCAGTGCATGTTCGACACGGCACTGCAGCACGAGCGCGATCTCCAGCTGAACTTCTGGGAGCCCCAGGCCCCGAAGATCGAAGGACTCGGCGTCTCGGTCGCGGCCCCCGGCTCGCACGACCCGGGGCCGACACAGCGCGCGATCGACTGGGTGGGCAAGCTCGACGGGTACGCGCAGTCGGTGGACCAGCGGGTGAAGATGGCCGGCTGGATGGAGACGTTCGCGCAGCGCGGCGGCCAGCTGGTCATCCACGGCGCGGCGGTCGGCGACCTCGACTACTTCTCCCGTACGTACGACCTGGTCCTCGTCTCGGCGGGCAAGGGGGAACTGGTCTCGATGTTCGGCCGGGACGCCGCCCGCTCCCCGTACAGCGAGCCGCAGCGCGCCCTCGCCGTGGCGTACGTCCATGGTCTGGGCCCGCGCGCGGAGCACCCGGAGTTCGACGCGGTCCGCTGCAACCTGGTCCCGGGCGTCGGCGAGCTGTTCGTCATGCCGACGCTGACGACCTCCGGCCGCGCCGACATCCTGTTCTGGGAGGGCATACCCGGCGGCCCGCTCGACGTCTTCGCCGGCGTGAAGGACCCTGCCGAACACCTCTCCCTGACCCTGGAGCTCATGGAGAAGTTCACGCCCTGGGAGTACGCGCGGGCCACCAAGGTCGAGCTCACGGACGCGGGCGGCACCCTCTCCGGCCGCTACGCCCCCACCGTCCGCAACCCCATCGGCCGCCTCCCCGGCGGCGGCCTGGTCCTGGGCGTCGCCGACGTGGTCGTCGCCAACGACCCGATCACGGGCCAGGGCTCCAACTCGGCGTCCAAGTGCGCGGCCGCGTACCTCGCCTCGATCATCGAGCACGAGGACAAGCCGTTCGACGAGACCTGGATGCAGTCCACCTTCGACCGCTACTGGGACACCGCCCAGCACGTCACCAAGTGGACCAACGCGATGCTCTCCCCGCCGCCGGAGCACATCCTCAACCTCATCGGCGCCGCCGGCCAGCTCCAGCCGGCCGCCGACCGCTTCGCCAACGGCTTCAACGACCCGTCCGACTTCGAGAACTTCTTCTACGAGCCGGAGAAGACGGGCGCCTACCTGGCGGAGGTCGCCGGGGCGACCGCCGGCGCGTAGCCCTCGCGCCCGCGCGGCCGCGCGGCTCCCCGCATCGCGTCGAGTCGGAGACGACCGGGCCTACAAGGCAGTGGCCGCCTCCGGCGCCACCGCGGGCGCGTAACCCTCGTCCGCCCCGTCCATGGCGTGGGCGGGGAGCTTCGGCGGGATGTAGCGCTGTAGGGGCTGCCCGCCGGGGTCGGGGCGTACGGCGCCCAGGACCGGGTTGGCCGCGATCGGGGAGACCTTCACCTTCGCGCCCGGGCGGGGCGCCTGGACCACCAGGCCGCCCCCCAGGTACATCGCGACGTGCGTGGCCTCGGGGAAGTACACGACGAGGTCACCGGGGCGCAGCTCGCCCAGCGGGATCCGGGGGAGCCCCGCCCACTGCTCCTGGCTGGTCCGGGGGATGGCCGTCCCGGCATCCCTCCAGGCCTGTGAGGTCAGCCCCGAGCAGTCGTACGACTGCGGGCCCTCCGCACCCCACTGGTACGGCTTCCCCAGCTGCCGCACCGCATAGAGCACGGCCTCCTCGCCCTCCCGCGTCGGCTTCCGCTCGCTGCTGAGCGCACCGGAGGTCATGAGCGTGTCCTGCGCCTTCGCGATCCCGCTCTTCTCGAACTCGGCCAGCGCGGTCAGCTGGTCGGCGCGGAGCGAGACGAGCAGCTTCTCGATGTCCGCGAGCCGTCGGTGTACGTCGTCGCGTTCCTTCTTCTGCCGTTCGGCGAGAGCGAGCTGTCTGTCGAGGGCGGCGCGCGCCTTGCGGGCCACCTCACGGCTCCGGTGCTCGTTCCCGGTCAGCCGCCCCACCGTTTTTGCCCGCTCCCGCGCCAACTGCCCGATCACATGCCCCTCGTCGAGCGCGTGCTGCGGGTCACGGGCGAGGAGGAGGCGTACGTAGGGGGAGATGTCGGTGCTGCCCTGGTACTGCTGGCGGGCCAGCCGCCCCGCCGCGCCTTGGCTCTCGTGCAGGGACAGCCGCGCCCGGCCCAGCTCGGCGTCCAGCCGGCCGACCTCCGCGCGCTGCTTCTTCAGCTGCTCCTCGGTGGCGTTGTAGGTCTCGGTGGCCTTCTCGGCCTCCCGGTACACCCGCTGAAGGTCCGTCAGCAGATCCGCGACGGACCGCTCCCCGGGCTCCGGGGCAGCCGCCGTGGTGCCGGGCGTGAGGGCGAGCTGCGCCGCCACCGCGGCCGTACACGCCAGACGCAGGACTCTTCCTGACACGACATCACCTCCGATGCGGGGCGGGCGTCCCGTCTGCTCATCCTTTTATCGCGAGCATCAGACGCGCGTGGGCGGCTCGCGCGCAGGTTGTGCGCGGACCGGCGCAACAGGGTCACTCGTGCGTGTCGCCCGACTTGCCATGCGGCGTGGCGTCTGGATCGGGTCCGGCTCGGCGTCTGGATCGGAGTCCGGCCAGGAGTTCGGTGGGCGCGACCAGCCCCCGCAGGCCCGCAGGATCGTCACCGCGCTCCCAGCGGAGCGCTCAGGCGTCCGGCTGGGCGTCCGGTTTGGACCAGGGCCATTTCGGTCGGCCGCTCTTCTTCCCCTCGGGGTCGAACTCGTACTTCCAGCCCTGCTGGAGCCCGAGCCGTTTGCTCTGCCCCCGGGGCACCCGCCGGTAGACCAGTACGGTGGGCGGTCCGCCGGCCGCGTCCGGCACGGGGATGCGATACGTCTTGGGCGGATGCCCGGTCGGCCCGAGCAGAACGGGCAGCACACGCCCGTCCATGGGGCCGCCCTCGAAGGGGGTGTCTTGGCTCTTCACGGCACCAGTGTCAGCCATCCGCCGCTGGGCCTCTCCAGCGGATCATGCCGGAGACGCGGGGCATGGCACGCACATCTGCCGCGTTGTCGTCGGTTGCCGACTCCCCCACTCTCGGCTTCGCTCGAGCGGGGGGACCCCCATCGCGTCGACGCCCTCCTCCGCCTTGCAGCTGCACGCACCATGCCCCGCTCACCCGTGCTCTTGAGGCGCTGCAGCTTTCCTCCGACCTGATCCGCCGGACAGGCCCAGGACACCGTGCACGAGCGCCTCGGTCTGCGGATCCCGCCGGGCCGTGACCGTCAGGACGGCGACGAACTGCTCCACGAGCCAGTCCCGCAGCTCGTCGGCGGGCGGCTCCTTGTCCTCGTCGAGCCAGATGAGCGACGCCGCCTCCACCGCGGTGATCCACATCCGGACGGTCATCCGCAGCCGGGGCCCGGGGTCCGGGACGCCGAGGTGGCTGAGAATGTGCTCGGCGGCCGCCCGGCGGACCCCGTCCACGATGGCGGTGGTCCGGGACGTCTCCACCACGCTCCCGCCCTGGAGCAGCGCGCTGAAACCGGCGTCGTGCCCGTCGACGAAGGCGAGATAGCGGTCCAGGGCACGGGCCAGCCGGGGCAGGAGCGGGCCCTGCCGGGGCTCGTCGAAGCAGAGCCGGAGCTCGTCGGCGGCGGACCTGAGGGCGGCCTCGTAGAGCTGCTGCTTGCCGCCCGGGAAGTACCGGTACACCAGCGGGCGTGAGACCCCGGCCGCCTCCGCCACGTCGTCCAGCGACACCTCCTCGGGCGCCCGGTGCGCGAAGAGGGACAGCGCGGCGGCGAGCAGCTGACGGCGACGCTCCTCGACGCTCAGGCGACGGTAGGCGGGGGTGGGAGCGGAGGGGGTCATGACCGGCAGCGTAATCGCCGTGGCCGCGGGCAGTCGTACCGCCGGGGCGGCCCCTGCGCCGGCGGCCCCTGCGCCGGCGGCCCCAGCGTCCGCGGCCCCTGCGCCGGTGTTCCCTGCGTCGGTGTTCCCTGCGTCGGCGGCCCCTGCGTCGGCGGCCCCAGCGTCCGCGGCCCCTGCGCCGGCGATCCCCGCTCCGGTGATCCCTATGCCAGCAACCCCGACGACCTCCACAACCGCCGCCCGACCCCCCGCAGCACTCCGATGTCGTCCAGGAAGTCCGTCAGCCGCTTCGCCCCCGTCTGCATGACCTCCCGCCGATGCCCACTGGCCTTCACCTGCGCCATCGCCTCTCGCTTGTCCAGCCCCACATTCGTGTAGACCTCGGGATTGACGAACGCGACCGAGAACACCCGCGCGAACTCACCGGAGGTGACCCGCGTGAACTCCTGGGACCACTTCGGCGCGGTCACCATCTGCCGGCGCAGCTCCTCGCGGGCGTACCGCACATGCCGTGCCTCCTCCACCACGTGGATCCGCGTCACGCCCCGGATCAGCGGCTGCACCCGCTCGTCCGGGAAGGTCAGCCGCTGCATCCAGTCGAGGACCTCCTCGCCGAGCAGGGTCGCCGTGAAGGACCCGGGCGTGGTGGAGATCGTCTTGAACAGCCGTCCCAGGTGCTGGTGCGCCCGGCTCACCGGGTACCAGGGCGTCTCGCCCCGCGCGATCAGCCGCGCGAACATCTTCGAGTGCCGGCACTCGTCCTCGATCTCGGTCAGCGCGTACCGCACGTGCGCGCTCGTCGCCGCCTTGTCGTAGATGTGCCGCACCAGCAGCTGCATGAGGATGATCTCGAACCAGATCCCGAGCGAGGCGAGCGCGGCCGCCTCGTGCTGGGAGAGCAGGATCCGCTGCTCCTCGCTCATCCGCTGCCACATCGGCGTGCCGTACAGCGACACCAGCTCCGGCGGCCAGAACCACTTGCCCTCCTCGAAGGGGGCGTCCCAGTCCAGTTCCCGGTCCGGGTCGAAGGAGTGCTTGGCGGAAGAGGCGAGGAGCCGCTCGGCCACCTGCTCGCGGTCCTTGAGCAGCCCGAGCGCGTCGCGCAGCCCGTCGAGCGCGTCGGCTTCCGTCAGGGTCGTCATGGCTGTTCCACCTTGTTACCCGGGGTCACATCTACGGCACTTATGAGACTGCCTGTCAGCAAGCCCGTCAATCCCTTGCACATGACTTGTTGACTCGGCGTCTACGTGTGAGCCTGCGAGGTATGCCGACCTATGAGCTCTATGCCAAGGACCCGGGAGACCCTCTCTGGCAGGTGCCGGCCGGCGGCGCGGCCCGTTTCAGCTGGGAATACGACGACGGCCGTGACCGCCTGCTCGCCCTTTACCAGAAGGGCAAGGACAAGCAGTGGGACGGGCAGCAGCGGATCGACTGGGACCTGGAGGTCGATCCGTACGACCCGCTCGGCACGCCGGACGAGGCGATGACCCTGTACGGGACCCCGTACTGGGCGAAGATGACCGACCGCGACAAGGGTGAGCTGCGCCGGCACTTCGCGTCCTGGCAGTTCAGCCAGTTCCTGCACGGCGAGCAGGGCGCGATGGTCTGTGCCGCGCGCATCGTGGAGTCCGTCCCCGATCTGGACGCGAAGTTCTACTCGGCGACCCAGACCATGGACGAGGCCAGGCACGCCGAGATCTACGGCCGTTTCCTCCACGAGAAGATCGGGATGCTCTACCCGATCAACGACAACCTCCGCTCCCTCCTCGGCGACACCCTCCGCGACAGCCGTTGGGACATGCCCTACCTCGGCATGCAGGTCCTCATCGAGGGCCTCGCCCTCGCCGCCTTCGGCATGATCCGCGACACCACGAACAAGCCGCTGCCGAAGCAGATCCTCGCCTACGTCATGCAGGACGAGGCCCGGCACGTGGCCTTCGGCCGCATGGCGCTCAGGGACTACTACCGGCAACTGAGCGACGCCGAACTGCACGAACGCGAGGAGTTCGTCATCGAGGGCTGCTACCTGATGCGCGACCGGCTGCGCGGCGTCGAGGTCCTGGAGAACTTCGGCATCCCGAAGGCCGAGGCGGAGGAACTGAGCGAGCGGTCCGAATTCCTCCACCTCTTCCGCCAGTTGCTCTTCAGCCGCATAGTCCCCTGCGTCAAGGACATCGGCCTGTGGGGCAAACGCCTCCAGCAGGCCTACGTCGACATGGGCGTCTTCGAGATGGGCGACTCGAACCTGGACCTGCTGATGGCTCAGGACGAGGAGATCGCCGAGCAGCTCGACGCGGAGCGATTCGCGGCGGAGGAGCGGGAGCGGGTGGCGGAGGTGGAGGAGGCGATCGAGGAGGGCCAACGCCTCAGCGATTGATCACTCGATCGAGTCGAGATCGACCTCACCGCGATCAACCGCCGCCGCTAGACCCCGCAGCCCAGCCCCTCCGGCAGCTCGCCGAGCACCGGTGCCGATGCCCCCGCCGGGAACGACGTCCGCAGAGTGAACGCGTACGCCGTCGCCCCGTGCGCCCGCAGATGGCGCAGCCGGTCCTCCGCCTCCGCGACCGTCGGCCGGTGGCCCGCCGGTACCCACCACAGGGCCGCCATCGCTTCCTCGACCCGTTCGAACCACTCGCGGCGGCGGGCCAGCAACTCCCGGTGCTGTCCCCGGTACATGAAGGCGGTCAACGCGTTGGTGTCCCGCCATACCGACATGTTGATGATCAGCCAGTCGTCCCCGAAGACGGCGATGTCCGTCGCGTCCCCCGAGTCGCTCTGCAACCGCCAGACGAACCCGTCCGCCGCGTCGGCGACGGCGTTCACGGGGTCGAGGGCGTCGACGAAGTCCTTCAACTCGGGGGAATCCAGCGGGAACTTGAGGCGGGCGATGTTGACCTGGGCGAGTTCGTACACAGCTGCGGCTGCGGCTTCAGTCATGGGCGAAAGGTAGGACAAACCTGTACGGCTCCGGAACCCCCGTCTCATCCGGCGAGCACCGCCTCCATCACCGCCCGCGCGATCGGCGCCGCGTCCCCGCCCCCGCTGATCTCCCCGCGGTTCGCCGACGCGTCCTCCACCACCACCGCGACCGCGACCTTCGGCTCCATCTCCCGTTCGTCCTGCGCCCAGGACACGAACCAGGCGTACGGAATCCCGGAGTTGCCCACGCCGTGCTGCGCGGTACCCGTCTTGCCGCCGACGATCGCGCCGGGGATCGCGGCGTTCGTGCCGGTGCCACTCTCCACCACGTCGGCCATCAGTTCCCGCATCCGCCACGCCGTCGCCGGGTGCATCACCTGCCGCGCGGGGCGTGAGCCCGCCGTCGCCACCGTGCTGCCGCTCCGGCGGGTGGTGCGCTCCACCAGGTACGGCGGCCGCACCTGCCCCCCGTTCGCCACCGCCGCCGCGACCATCGCCATCTGCAACGGCGTGGCCCGCGTGTTGTACTGGCCGATCGACGACAGCGCGAGCTGCGCCCGGTCCACCGAGGTGTCGAAGGTGCTCGTCGCCACCGAGAACGGGATCCTCAGGTCCGTGTCGTTGAAGCCGAAGGCCTGCGCCGTGGCCGCCATGTCGTGCGCCCCCACGTCCACGCCCAGCTTCGCGAACACGGTGTTGCACGACCACTCGAACGCCTCCCGCAGCGGAGCGTCCTTGCAGCCGTCGCCCTCGTTCGTCAGGCGCGTCCTCGTCCCGGGCAGGGTGTACGGGGCAGGGGAGTCCGTCGGCGCGTCCACGTCCGTGATCACGCCCGCGTCCAGCGCCGCCGCCGCGGTGACCACCTTGAAGGTCGAACCCGGCGGATACGTCTGCCGCACCGCCCGGTTCAGCATCGGCTTGTCCGGGTCGCCGTTCAGCCGCGCCCAGGCCGCCTTCGCCGCCGGCCCGTTCCCCGACAGCTCCGCCGGGTCGTACGACGGCGCCGACACCAGCGCAAGGATCCGCCCGGTCGACGGCTCGATCGCCGCCACGGCACCCTTGCGCCCGGCCAGCCCCTGGTACGCCGCCCGCTGCGCCGCCGGACGGAGGGTGGTGACGACCTTGCCGCCGGGGGGCCGGCCGCGCGTGAGGTCGTTCCACAAGGGGAACGGCGCGAGCAGCGGGTCGGTGCCCGACAGCACCCCGTCCTCGGCGTGCTCCAGCAGCGTCGTGCCGTACTCCTGGGAGGCGAAGCCGGTGACGGGCGCGTACAACGCACCGTCCCTGTACGTGCGTTCGTAGCGGAGTTGCTCGTGCGTGTCCCGGGAGCCGGTGACCGCCTCGCCGCCGACCAGGATGTCGCCGCGCGGCTGGCCGTAACGGGCGATCACGGCACGGCGGTTGGCCGCGTTGTCGTCATAGGGTCCGGCCTGGAAGAGCTGGACGCGGGTGGCGTTGACGAGCAGCGCGATCAGCAGCAGGGCGCAGAAGGCGGCGGCGTGCCGGATGTACTTCGTCACGGTGTCACCTGACCGTCGTACTGACTGCGGGCCGAGTCGCTCACCCGGATCAGCAGCGCCACGATCGCCCAGTTCGTGACCACCGACGAGCCGCCCTGCGCCAGGAACGGCATCGCCATGCCGGTCAGCGGGATCAGGCCCGTCACCCCGCCCGCGATGACGAACACCTGGAGCGCCACGATCGAGGCGAGACCGACCGCGAGCAGCCGGCCGAACGGCTCGCGCAGGGCGAGGCCCGCCCGGTAGCCGCGCTCCACGAGGAGGCCGTAGAGGAGGAAGATCGCGGAGAGGCCCAGCAGGCCCAGCTCCTCGCCCGCCGTGGCCAGGATGAAGTCCGACTTGGCCGCGAAGCCGATGAGGATGGAGTGGCCGAGGCCGAGGCCCGTGCCGAGCATCCCGCCCGCCGCGAAGGCGAAGAGGGACTGCGCCAGCTGGTTCGGGCCCCGCCCCGCCTCGATCGTCGCGAACGGGTCCAGCCAGTCCTCGACCCTGCTGTGCACATGCGGCTCCAGCCAGCCGACGGCGACCGCGCCGAGCGCCGCGAGCAGCAGGCCCACCGCGATCCATCCGGTGCGGCCGGTGGCGACGTAGAGGAGGACGACGAACAGGCCGAAGAACAGGAGCGAGGTGCCGAGGTCGCGCTCCAGGACGAGGACGCCGACGCTCAGCAGCCAGATGCCCACGATCGGGCCGAGTACCCGCCCGGTGGGGAGCTGGATCCGCTTGAACCTCCACACCTGGCGGCCGGAGTAGGCCAGGGCGTTGCGGTTGGCGGCCAGGTACGCGGCGAAGAACACCGCCAGCAGCACCTTCGCGAACTCGCCCGGCTGGATGGAGAATCCGGCGATCCGGATCCAGATACGGGCGCCGTTGACGGCCGGGAAGAAGATCGGGAGCGTGAGCAGGACGAGGGCGGCGACCACGCAGACGTAGGCGTACCGCTGGAGCACGCGCTGGTCGCGCAGGAACAGGGCGACGGCGATGAACAGCGCCACGCCGAGGGTGGACCACACCAGCTGGGTGGGCGCGGCCCGTTCGCCAGGGGTCTCCAGGTCGAGGCGGTAGATCAGCACCAGCCCGAGTCCGTTGAGCAGCACACCGATGGGCAGGAGGAGGGGATCGGCGTACGGGGCGCGCAGCCGCACCGCCACATGCGCGAACAGCGCGAGCACACCGAGCCCGGCGCCGTAACCGGCAGCGCCGGGCGGGACGGTGCCGTGTCGGGCCAGGCCGACGGCACAGTACCCGTACACGGACAGCAGTACGGCGATGACGATGAGGGCAAGTTCGATGCCACGGCGCCGGGGGAGGCGTACCGCGGGAGCGGGTGCCTGGGCTGCTACGGCGGTTCCGGTCCCGGTTCTGCTTCCGCTTCCGGTTCCGGATCCTGTTCCGGCTGGGGTCATGTCCGGAACATACCCAAATACAATTCCTTATCCGTCTTGGCCTGTCTTGCCTGGGGTCAGCACCAGCGCGGCGCGGGGCCGATGTTGTCGATGTAGCGTGCCGGGCCCCACGCCCAGGTGCCGTCCGTCAGGAGGTACCAGAGGGGGTTGCCCCGCACGTTGTCGCCCGCGGTCTTGCAGAAGATCGAGACGATCTCGCCCTCGCGGGCGCGCCGGATCACCTGGCTGCCGCGGTCCGGCCGACTGCGCAGCAGCAGACCGCCGCGGGCGGTGACGACGCCTGTGTACAGGCGGGGGTCGCGCTGGTCGCCCTGCTGGTCGAATGCAACCGGCGGCCGGCTGGAGCCCGGGTCGCCGCCCTCCCTGACGTCGTCGTCGGCGGCGGCAGGCGTGACGGCGGCGGTGACGGCGAGCGCGCCGGCGGCGGTCGCGATGGCGAGACGGGCGAGGGCGGAGCGCGCGGACATCGCTGGATACCTCCGTGAACGGGGCGAAGCTGACTCATCGCCACATATTGCTACGTTAGGAGCAGTGCATCACCGGCGCCCGCCACGTTGCGCCATCGGGGAGCGCCATCGGGGACCGGTATCGGGGAGCGGTCGCAACCCGTTCACCCGAGACCCGCGTCCCCCGCCGTCGCCGCCTGAGGGAGCGTCAGCCGGGCCACCGCCCCGCCGTCCGGGGCGTTGGTGAACTCAAGGCGGGCGCCCAGTACCTCCGACTGGCCCAGGGCGATGGTCAGACCGAGGCCGTGGCCCTTGGCGCCGCCCTCCGTACGGAAGCGCTGGGGGCCGTGCGCCACGAGGTACTCCGGATAGCCGTCGCCCTGATCGCGCACGGTGACGGCCGGCCCGTCCACGGTCAGCACCACCGGCGTCCGCCCGTGCCGGTGCGCGTTCGCGACGAGGTTGCCCAGCACCCGCTCCAGGCGCCGCCGGTCGGTCTCCACGCGCGCGTCCCGTACGACCCTGACCTCCGTGTCCGTGCCGGAGCCCCGTACGACCCGCTCGGCCAGCGCGCCCAGCTCCTCGGTGTCCACCTCCAGCCGCTCCCGCCCGGTGTCCAGCCGGGAAATCTCCAGCAGGTCCTCGGTGAGTGTGCGCAGCGCCGCCACCCGGTCGCGCACCAGCTCCGTCGGCCGCCCGGGCGGCAGCAACTCGGCCGCCGCGTGCAGCCCCGTCAGCGGGGTGCGCAGCTCGTGGGCCACGTCCGCGGTGAACCGCTGCTCGCTCAGCAGCTTGCTCTGCAGTGACGACGCCATGGTGTCCAGCGCGGCGGCGACCGCGGCCACCTCGTCCTGCGGTCGCGTCGGGTCCTTCGTCCGGGGATCGTCCACGCGCGCGTCCAGGTCGCCCGCACTGATCCGCCGGGCCACCCGCGCCGTGGCGTGCAACCGCCGGGCCACCCGCGTCACCGCGAACGCCCCCACCAGCACCGTCGCCCCGATCGCCAGCCCCGACGACCACACGATCGCCCGGTCCAGACCCGCTATGGTCCGCGCCTGCTGCGCGTAGTCGACCTCGACGGCCAGCGCCCGGCCGCCGTCGGCGGGCCCCGCCGCCCACATCGACGGCCGACCGCCGTGGTCGGCGACCATCGTGCCGCGCTTCCCGGCCGCTGCCAGCGCCCGCAGCGGCGCGGGCAGCCCCTCCGGGTCGACACCGGCGCCCGGCAGCAGCCTGTCCCCGGCCTCGTACGCCTCCGTCGCGTCCGTCAGCCGGGACAGTGCGAGGTCACGGGCCTGGCCGACGGTCTGGTCCGTCACCTGGACGTGCACGAGGACGCCGAGCAGCGCGGCGAGCGCGCAGCACATCACGATGATGAACACCGCCGCCTTCACCGCCAGGGTCCCGGCCCACTGAGGGAGCCTCATCGAGCTCATCGCTCTCATCGCGAGCTCGCCGAGGCGGAGGCCGAGGCCGAGGGCTGGGGGGACCGGGACCGTTGGGGGGACTCCTGGGGGAACCGGGTGCCTCCGCCGGTGCGCAGCATCTCGTCGTGCGTCAGCAGCATCGCCTTCTGTTCCGCGTCCCAGGTCCACTGGAGGCGGTACTCGTAGCCCGCGACCTCCGACGGCGAGCGGACGATCACGGACCGCCCCGCCAGCTCGACCGCGCTCAGGGCGTCCTCGTAGGACATGACCTGCACCAGCCGGTGCTTCTCGACGGTGTAGACGCGTACGGCCGTCAGCTCGCCGGGCAGCAGCCGGAAGCCCAGCGCCAGGTCGTCGTGCCCGTCGCCGGTCAGATCCCGGTAGTACGGCTGGAGGACGGGACACCCGTCCGCACCTTCCTGGCAGTCGGTCATCCGGCTCGCCGTCCCCCGGTACCGTGCCTTGTCGCCCTGGTAGTCGCCCGGGTCGGCGGCGATCTCGGCCCGCACGACCGCCACCGGATCCACCGTGCGGATGTCGTCGCCCGGTACGGTCACGCCCTTCACGATCTTCGTCTCCGCCTCGTCGAAGTCGAACGCGGGCGAGGACGCCGGCGGCAGTTCCGGCCAGAGCCGGGCCGGGCTGTTCGCGGTCGGGGCCGCCCCGGCGCCGCGCAGCCCGCCCGTGTCACCGCAGGCCGTCACCGTCACCGACAGCACGGCAGCTGTGACGGCGAGGGCAGTGCGTGTGGGTCGGCTGAGGGGCACGGAACTCCTGCGGCTAGGGACGACTGGACCCCGGAGACGTTATTGACGGGAAAGTTGGGAAAGTTCTCTTTGTGCACTCTGCTCTACTCGGCGAGCTCCTCCAGCAGCCGGGCCGTCGACAGACCGGCCCGCAGGTACTCGACGAACAGTTCGTTGTGCAGCGCCCAGGGGGAGCGCCGGGACCGTATCAGCCGGATCGCCTCGTCGGCCGAGTACCCCCGCCGGACCAGCGCGTGCGCGACGACGAGCCCCGAGCGGTTGTAGCCGTGATAGCAGCGGACGAGGACCCTGCGGCCCTGGTCCAGCGCGTCGCTCGCGGCCTGCGCCAGCCGTATCACGCCCGCGAGCTGCGTCCCGTCCAGCGGTCCGTCGGGGATGGGCCACACATGGTGCTCGACCGCGGAATCGGGCCCGTGCCCCGGCAGCCGCAGCAGGGTCTGCACGAGATCGAACTCGTCCCCTACGACCGCGAACTCCAGTTGCCCGGAACGGCCCCGGAACTCGTGCCCGCCCATCCACAGCCCGGGCACGATCTCGCTCCACGGGCTCTGCGGTGCGGGTACGTCAGGTTGCTTTCTGCGGGTCCGCAACGGCGTCCTCCCCAACCGCCCAGCCAACTCCTTCCAAAGGTAGCCGGGTTCTTGCCCCTGGAGCACCCTGCCTGTTCCATGGTCAGGGGGTGATGGTGCATGAGCGGACTGCGCGTCGTACCGACCTGGCGGCACGGCCGGGAACGGCTCTACGTCTGTTTCCCGGACGGCCGGAACATCGCCTGGTACGACCGTGAGGCGGCCCGGGTCAACCTGCTCAGCGAGGATCGCCGGGAGGACGTACTCGAAGCCCTGGGTCCCTTCCTGACCGGCCCGGTTGCGGTGGGCCCGCCCCCGGTCCCCACCCCCGCCGAGCTGGCCCGGCTCTCCCTCCACCCGGACGACGACCTGGCCCCCAACCGCCCCGGCGAGGCACTGCTGGTGGCCCTCGACCGGGATCCGGCCGCGTCCCACCGGCTGCTGCGCCCCGACCCGCGCCGCCGGGCGCTCGAGGCGGAACAGACGGTCGGCGAGGCACTGGACCGCCTGGACGGCGCGGGCTGGCACACCCTGCACTCCGTCCCGCTGCCCGGCGGCGACCGCGTCCACCACCTGGCCATCGGGCCCGCCGGCCTGTTCGCGATCCACGCGCTGTACGCCCGTAAGCAGCGGGTCGTCGTCGCCGATCCCATGGTCACGCTGGGCCGGCGCGAGCCGCAGCCACTGCTGCGCCGCGTCCGCGCCGACGCCGACCGCGCGTCCTACGCCCTGACCGCTGAGGTTCACCCCGTGCTGGCCCTGGTGGGCCCGACCGGGCTGCGCCTCACCACCCCGCCCCGCGAGGTCCGCGTCCTCACGGACACCGGCCTCGCGGACCTGGCCCGCCCGGGCGGGGTGCTCAAGCCGGCGGACGTGGAGGCACTGCACGCGATGGCGCGGGACCGGCATACGTGGTCGCGGGTGTGAGCGCTGCCGCCCCGGAGCCTCTGGGCGGCGGGCCGGCATGGTTCGGTCAGGGCACCGGGCCGGCAGGCTTCGGTCAGGGCGGCGGGCCTGCGTGGTCTGGTCGGGGCGGCGGACGGGCACGCTTCGGTCAGGGCGGCGGGCCGGTTTGGTCTGGTCGGGGCACCGGGCCCGGCAGGCTTCGGTCAGGGCGGCGGGCCTGCGTGGTCTGGTCGGGGCGGCGGACGGGCGCGGTTCGGTCAGGGAAGCGGACCTGCACGGTCCGGGTCGAGGACCGGGGCGAGCAGATCGCCGTAGTCCTGCACGCGAGGCGCGATGTCCTGCGCCCTGAAGGCCAGCTGCGCGGGCGCCCCGCACTCCTCCACCTCGCCCCATGTCACGGGCGCCGACACCAGCGGCTCCGCCCGCGCCCGCAGCGTGTAGGGAGCCGCTGTCGTCTTCCGTGCGGCGTTCTGGCTCCAGTCGACGAACACCTTCCCGGGCCGCAGGCTCCGCGTCATCCGGTGGACGACCATCCGTGGCATCGCCCGCTCCGCCTCGACGGCGAGCTCCTTGGCGTACTCCGACACCCGCTCGGACGGCGCCCCCCGCACCGCCGCCACCAGATGCAGCCCCTTCGACCCGGAGGTCTTGGCATACGCCTCGATGCCGTCGTCGGCCAGCCGCTCCCGCAGCCACAGCGCGACCTCACAGCACTCGACGACGCTGGCGGGCGCCCCCGGATCGAGATCGAAGACGATCCGGTCGGCAAGCTCAGGCTCCTGGACGACCCACTGAGGGGTGTGGAACTCGGTGACGAGGTTGGCGGCCCACATCAGGCTGGCCAGATCCTGCACGAGCACCATCCGGGCCGGCCCCTCCGACCTGGGCACCTCGGCGGTGGTGACCCACTCGGGCGTACCCGGCGGCACGTTCTTGGTGAAGAAGACCTGCCCGTCGGGCCCGTCCGGGTACCGCAGGAAGGAGACCGGCCGGTCACGCAGATGGGGCAGCAGGACGTCGGCGGTCGTCGCGTAGTAGTGCAGCACCTCGCCCTTGGTGAACCCGGACGCCGGATACAGCACCTTCTCCAGATTGCTGAGCGCGAGCCGTCGCCCCTCCACCTCTGTGATAGGCGTCATACGATGAGAATCCCACGAATATCGCGCATCTCATGACAAACGGTGTCGGAGTGATCGAAAGGGTGCGGCACGTGCGATCCATCTGGAACGGCGCCATCTCGTTCGGCCTGGTCAGCATCCCCATCAAGCTGGTGAACGCCACCGAGAGCCATTCGATCTCCTTCCGCCAGTTCCACACCGAGGACGGCGGCCGCATCCGCTACCGCAAGTTCTGCGAACTGGAGGAGCGCGAGGTCAGCTCGGCGGAGATCGGCAAGGGGTACGAGGACGCGGACGGCACGATCATCCCGATCACCGACGACGACCTGACCCGGCTGCCGATCCCGACGGCGCGGACGATCGAGATCGTGGCCTTCGTCCCGGCCGACCGGATCGACCCGCTCCACATGGACAGCGCGTACTACCTCGCCGCGAGTGGCGCCCCGGCCGCCAAGCCGTACACCCTGCTGCGCGAGGCGCTGAAGCGCAGCAACAAGGTCGCCATCGCCAAGTTCGCCCTCCGTGGCCGCGAGCGCCTGGGCATGCTGCGCGTCGTGGAGGACGCGATCGCCATGCACGGCCTGCTCTGGCCGGACGAGGTGCGCGCTCCCGAAGGCGTCGCCCCCGACACCAAGGTCACCGTCAACGACAAGGAACTCGACCTCGCCGACGCCCTCATGGACACCCTGGGCGAGGTCGACATGGAGGACCTCCACGACGAGTACCGCGAGGCCCTCGAACAGGTCATCGCCGCGAAGGCGGCCGGCGAGGCACCTCCGGAGACCCCGGAACCGGCGACCGGCGGCAAGGTCCTCGATCTGATGGCGGCCCTGGAGAAGAGCGTACGGGCGGCGCAGGAGTCGCGGGGCGGGGAGGCGGCGGAGACGGAGGAGGCGGAGGTCAGGCATCTTCCGGCCGCGCGCAAGTCGGCGCGGGCTCAGCCGAAGGAGACCGGGGGGAAGAAGTCGACCTCCACCGCGAAGAAGACGGCCGCCTCCGGCTCCAGCTCAGCGAGGAAGTCGACGGCGAAGTCGGCGCAGGGGGCGAAGAAGACGGCGGAGACGAAGAGCGCGACGAAGAAGACGGCTGCCAAGACGACGACGGCCAGGAAAACGGCTGCCAAGAAGACGGCGGCACGCAAGCACTCAGCGTGACTTCACCACGCGACGCCACGCGACGCCACGCGACGCCGCCGAATCGGCGCTGCGGAAACCGCTACTGAAGCTGCCGCAGGTTGCGCTCCCGCAGCCCCCACATCTCCTTGCCCCCGGCGCCCTCGAAGCGCACGGCACCCGCACGAACGAGCAGCTGCCGGAGTTCGTCCGCGGGGAACCCGCCTATCCGCCGTTCGATCAGTTCGAAGCTGCGCTGGACCCAGTTCGGATGCAGCAACAACTGGCGGATCGCCTCCTCAGCCATGAACTCGGTCTTCAGCTCCGCGCGCAGCCGCGCCGTCTGCAGCCTCAGTGCGGCGAACGAGCTGATGACGGACACCAGGAGGGCAACCGCCGCTGAAATGAGGGCACTTGTCATGAGGGCAGCGTAGGGCTGACCGGCATGCGCCCGACCGCCAAGACGTCAAGCGGCCTCTTCCGCGACGCTCCCGTATTCCTCTTCCTCGGACCGGGGCGCGGCCCGCACACCGGGGAGCATCACCAGCCCCGTGCCCAACGCGAGCCCCAGCGCGGGCAGTACGGGGAACCGCCCGTCATAAGCGAAGCCGTGCCCGGCGAAGTAGCCGAGTGCCCAGACGCTCGCGACGAGCCCGAGCCCGAGCCGCAGCAAGGAAGACCGCCGAAGAGGACCGGCTTCCTGGGGCCGGGTCCGCTCGTAAAGCACCACCAGCCCCCGCTCCAAGGGCCGCAACGCCCACACGACCCCGATCAGCACCACCCCGAGCACCAGCAGCCAGGGCACCCGCAGCCCCCACCACGCCACCGACCCGAACGCGGGCTGGGGCGCGATCCCGGTCAGATAGAAGGCGGCGGCGGCGACCAGCACCGGCAGCATGTGCCACAGATACAGCGTCATACTGGCGCCCCCCACGGGCCGCACCACCCCCCACACCCGCCCGCGCTCCAGCACGCGCCGCACCAGGGGCGCGGCAAGCAGACACAGCCCGACCTGCGCCACCGCCCACGCGAGCATGGCCGCCGACGGGGGATTGGTGTTGCTGGGCGTCTGCCCGGTCACGAGGATCAGACTGACGGGGAAGGGCCCGACCCGGACCAGCGCGACGAAGGCCACGATGCCGCTGACGGCCATGGCGGCAGGCACCACCCGACGCCCGCCCAACATCCCGTCCCGCCAACAGAATCCGAGCTGATACGCCACACCCCACACGAGCAGGTAGTCGAGCAGCCCGACAACCGGCACATGAAACCCGACCGCCAGCACGTCGGCGAGGAGAGCGACCGCACCCATGCCCACCGGGACGAGTACCCCCCACCGCCGGTGTGCCGCGTGGAGGGCCGGCGTCAGTGCGCTGAGCAACAGATACACCGGCAGAAACCAGAACTGCATGGCCATGGCCCACCCCACGAGCGCCAGGGTCCCCCGGTCCACCCCGACGGCCTCACAGACCCCGAGGGCGAACAGCACCAGTCCGCTGTAGACGGCGGCAGGCAGCAACAGCCGCAACGCCCGCTGCCGCACCCACCCCCCGACCGTTCCGCCGGCCGCCCGCGCCCGTCCCCAGGAGCCACTCGCGGCGTGGCCCCCGGCCAGAAAGAACAGCGGCATGATCTGAAACACCAACGTCAGCCACTGCGTCCAGGGAACGGTGGCGAGCAACTCCGGTGCACGGATCTCTCCACCTGGCCCGCGTACGAGGGCGGTGATCAGCCAATGGCCGCCCACGACAAGGAGAATCGCCCACGCACGCAGGAAGTCGACGTACCGATCTCTGCCACGGCTCATGTCTCGCATGCTGCCCCAGGCCGGAAAGCGGTTACGGCGGGAAGTCCGGGTCGCAACCAATCCGTGGCCGGTACGACACCACGACCGCGCGTCGCCCAACCTCGCAGGTACCTGGCAGGCACCCTGCAAGCCCATCCCGACCAGCACAAATGCATCACGACATCTCCACAACACCCACCGCCACGGGAGATGATTGACCCCTCAACAGCACTATCCCTGGGGGGACCATGAGTCACGACATCACGCCGCCACCGCCGCCCATGCCGGGCTACACGCCACCGTTCGGCTTCCCGCCGCCGCAACCCCCGAAGAAGCCCAGAACGGTCATCGCCGCCACCGCCGCTGCCGTGGTCGCGGCAGCCGTGGCCGCCGCCCTCACCGCCACCGTCACCGGCGACAGCGAGGCCGAGGCGGCCCCCACGGTCACCGTCACCGAAACCGTGCCCGCCGAGGGGACGGACACCGCTGCGGACACGGACTCCGACCCGACGGACGAGGAATCCAGCGGCGACTCCGACGCGTACGCCCTCGACGACACCGTCACCTACGACAACGACGTCGAAGTCAGCATGTCCAAGTTCTCGCGCGCCGTATCGAGCGACTACGCGTCCCCCGAGAACACGCCGTACGCCAAGTTCACCATCAAGATCGTGAACAACTCCGACAAGACGATCGACGCCAGCGGGATGACCGTCAACTGCGCCTACGGCGATGAGGGCAGGGAAGGTGAGTCCATCTTCGACGACGGCCTCGACGGCCTCCCCGACACCCGTATCCTCGCCGGCCGCTCCCTCTCCGTCCCCTGGGGATGCGAACTGCCCAAGGCCGAAACCTTCCTTCAGGTGGAAGCGGCGCCGGACTTCGACTCGGAGACAGCGATCTTCACGGGGAACGTGAAGTAGCGAAAGCGACGAGGCTCCCCGGCCGGGCTACCCGACCAGGCCTCCCCGGCCGAGAGGACCGGCCGGGGACCTCGCATTCTCAGCGGGCCTACCTGGCGAGTTCGGCCGGTTCGTCGAGCCGCGTCAGTTTCCGCGGGTTTGCCATGGCGTGGATCCGGGTGACTTTCCCGTTGTCCACCACGAGGCTCACCGCGGCCAGTCGGCCGTCGAGCTCGATCCGGCCCGCAGGCGCGCCGTTGAGCCACACGGCCGACACCACCCGGTCCGGGCGAGCGAGCAACTTCGCCACGAGCTCGGCCCCGTGGACCGGAGCCGGAGCGGCGGCCGCAAGTCCGCCGCCATCGGCGATGAGAACCACGTCCGGTGCCATGACGTCCAACAGCTCCTGCAACTGGCCGGTGCGCAGCGCGGCCAGGAACCGCTCCACCACGGCCTGCTGCTCCGACCGGCTCACCGGCACCCGCGGCCGCCGGGCCGCCACGTGCTCGCGTGCCCGCCGCGCGATCTGCCGCACCGTGGCCGCGGACTTCCCGACGGCCTCGGCGATCTCGCCGTACGGCATCTCGAAAACCTCGCGCAGCACGAACACCGCGCGCTCCGTCGGCCCGAGCGTTTCGAGGACGGTCAGCATCGCGATCGAGACGCTGTCTGCGAGTTCGACATCCTCGGCGACATCAGGGCTGGTCAGCAGCGGCTCCGGCAGCCACTCGCCGACGTACTCCTCGCGACGGCGCGACAACGTGCGCAGACGGTTGAGCGCTTGCCGCGTGACGACCCGGATGAGGTACGCCCGCGGGTCCCGCACCTGCGCACGGTCGACGTCCGCCCACCGCAGCCAGGACTCCTGCAGCACGTCCTCCGCGTCGGCCGCCGAGCCGAGCATCTCGTAGGCGACCGTGAACAGCAGGCCGCGATGGGCGACGAACGGATCACCGGTCATGCCGTCGACGCCACGCCGGACTTCGCGGGACGCGCGGCCAGTGGAATCTCGCAGGCAGCGGAGTAGCCCTGCGACGTGATCCCGTGCGCCGTGTTGCACCTGCTCGCCATGTTGGCGAAGCCGATGAACACGGTGAGTTCGACCAGCGCCGCGGGGCCGAGCCGGTCGAGCAGCCCCTTCGACAGCTCGTCGGTGACGGTCGGCGGCGTGTTCGTCATGGCCTCGGCGTACTCGAGCACATCCCGCTCCAGCGGCGTGAACACCTCCGACTGCCGCCAACGCGGCACCTGGCTCGCCTTGGCCAGGTCCAGGTTCTGGTTCAGCGCGAGGAAGTAGTTGACGTCGAGGCACCAACTGCAGCCGACCTGTGCCGCGACAGCCATGTGCGCGAACGTCTTGAGGCTCGCGTCGGCCGCATCCCACGTGCCCACCTTGGCCGCGAACTCCTGGCTGGCCTCGGCGAGCCTGGGGTTGTTCCACAGCACCTCGTCGGGCTCGGGCACGGCTCCGAGCTGCTTGATCAAGCTTTCGCGGAGCTCGGCGGCGAGCTCGGCCTTCGGAACGCGTAACGTCATGGTCTTCTCCTCGTACGTGTGCCTGTACCTGCGGCTGTTCGGCTGTTCGGCATGAAGACACCGCCGGACCCGAGCATGTGACAACGGGGCTGAGGAGTAATCCGAGCCCCCGTCACCTTCATCACACAGACGTATGAGTCGGTGATGAAACAGAGTTCTGGAGACGCTTGGATGTCAGGGGATCGTCACCGCGGTCCAGAGCGCGTGTTTCGAGTACGCAGCGGAAGCCGGCGTCGTGCTTGCCGCCTTCAGCGGATGCTGTCGTCCGGTGTCGAGGGAGTGTCCGTGCCCTGTCTGACCAGGACGACGAGTCGCTCTGCTTGAGCGGCGTCGGTGGTGGTCAGGGCGATCCCGTTGGCCAGGGCGAGTAGTTCCGATGCGTTGAGGTCGGCACGGACGGTACCGGCGCTTTGCGCCCGGGTCAGCAGTGCGGACGCGGCTGTGTGCATCGAGTGGTGCCAGCGGTCGAACAGCGCCGATCGCTGACCGGTGCGGTCATCAGCGATTGACAGCGCCAGTTCCCGCTTGGCTGCCACATGTGCGATGAAATCCTGAAGCCAGTCGAAGAGGGCGTCGCTGGGAGGATTCTCGGCCAGTAGGGACTGGCTTCGGGCGCAGAGCTCGGCCACTTCCTCGGAGTAGACGGCGATGATCAGTTCGCGACGCGTCGGGAAGTGCCGATACATCGTGGCGTTGCCGACGCCGGCCCGGCGGGCGATGTCGTCAAGCGGGGCGTCGACGCCGTGGTCGTGGAAGACGTCCCTGGCCGCAGCCACGAGCAGGTCGTAGTTGCGCTGAGCGTCCGCGCGAAGACGACGCTGGGGCTCCGAACTCGGCGCAGGTCCGGCGCTCTGCGATGGCATGACCCTCCTTGTTAATCGGGGACTTCCCCGGTTACGGTAGCCGAACACAGTAAACGGGGAGCTCCCCAGTTGCTGCCTCGCGTATCCCTAGCAGAGGAGATTCCGCATGCCGCAGGGAGCAGAAGACACCGCGCACCCAGGACCGGGAGAGATTCACCGGCGCATCGTCGAGAGCTACGCGGAAATCCTGGAAGGCCGGCTCGAGGACGCCCTGAAACTGATCGATCCTGAGGTCGTCGACCACCGGGGAGGCACCCAAGGCGATCACCGGGGACGCGAAGCCTGGCGACAGAAATGGGAGCGGATGAGCGCGGGCAGCGCGTTCCACGACGTCTCGGTGACGATCGAGCAGAACGTCGTCTCCGGCGACACCTCCGTCAACCGGTACACCAGCCGGGGCACCCACACGGACTCCGGCCGACGCTACGAGGTCCTCAGCATGGACATGGTCCGCGTCCGCAACGGCCGAATCGTCGAGCACTGGGCCCTGCGCGACGCTGACGCGATGCGCGACCAGTTGGGCCTGTGAAAGAACCTCCTGCCTCTGGCGTCCAACTGGCGACCGCCGCGTCCAACGAGAGCCTCGTCCGCTGGCAGGAGGCGTTCGACAACCTCATTCATCGGAGTCATTTGTGACCGGTCGCTGGAGATGGTTCCCCGGTAGAACGGCTGGATAATGGCTGACAGGGCGACACTGACGTCTCTGGGCAGCGGCGACACGGTGCGGCGGCGCACGGGCTACTACCCGCCTTGGCTGGACAACCTTGCCGACGTGACGATGAAGGGCTCGGTTCTGGCCGGGATCGTGCGCGGGCGGTACGCCCGGTACTTCGCTGCCTCCGTTGGCCGATGCTGAGCACGGCTGAAGGAGAGATCTCATGCCCATGCCACAATCCATGAGAGCGCTCGTAGCCGAAAAGGTCGGCGAGCCGAGCGATGTCCTGCGGCTGGAATCCCGGCCTGTTCCCACGCCGGAAGCCAGTCAGGCGCTGATCCGTGTGAAGGCGACTCCGATTCACGCCAGCGATCTGCATGTGCTGCGTGGCCGCTACGGTTTCTCCCCCGAATTTCCCACTGTTGGGGGCCACATGGAATGCGTGGGCCGTATTGAGGCCCTGGGCCCGGATACCGAGGGGCTGAAGATCGGCGAGCGCGTGGTGGTCGCTGCTGTCCCTGCGGTACCAGGGCCGCGTGTGGCCGGCACTTGGCAGGAATACCTTGTTGCCGATACGCATAGGCTTCTGCCGGTCCCCGATCGTCTGAGCCACTCCAGTGCCTGTCAACTCGCTGTCAACCCGTTGACCGCGCTGCTCCTGGTGACTCACGAACTTGACGTACAGCCGGGTGAATGGTTGTTGCAGACGGCCGCGGGCTCCACCGTCGGCCGACTCGTCATTCAGCTGGCCAGGCATCTGGGTATTCGCACGATCAATGTGGTGCGGCGGCGCGATGCCGTTGAGGAGATCAAGGCGCTCGGTGGCGACGAGGTCATCTGCACTGAAGACGAGGATCTGGTGCAGCGTGTGGCTGAGATTGCAGGACCGGCCGGCGTGCGCAAGGCCGTCGACTGTGTCGCGGGCCACGTGGGTGCCCAGGTGTCCCAGGCGTTGGCTCCGGGAGGAGAGGTCGTGGTCTACGGCGCGCTCTCCACCCATCGGCAGACTGACCCGGCAGCGCTGACGATCCCGCTGCAAGCACGCTCGGTCATCTACGAGACCAAAGCGGTCCGTGGCTTCTGGCTGAACCGCTGGTTCGGCACTGCTTCACCTGCGGATGCGCTGCGCGCGCTGTCCGAGGTTCGCAGTCTCGTCGCCGATGAAGTGCTGAGCATCCCGCAAGGCCGGCCGTTTTCGCTCGAACGCTTCACTGAAGCCATTTCGCTCGCCGAAGCACCCGCACATGGCGGCAAACCACTCTTCGTCTTCGGCGGGGCAGCCGGGCGATCAGGGCCTCCGTGGCGGTCGGCGTCTGTTCGGGTTTGCCGAGCTGGGTGACCACGTTGTCCTGGGTGCCGAGCACCGCGATGCCCAACAGGACGGCGGCCACCGCTGTCAGAGCCATGGAGGCTACACGCCCATCACCTCGGCGGTGCCGATACCGAAGGCCGGGACGGAGATGCCGGCCACGGCGTAGACCCGGCAGATCCGGTGCAGCAGCCGGACCGATCCCTTGGCCGACTGCTGCTCGGGTCCGTCGGCCAGTGCTTGGCGCGCACAACGCGGGAACAAGCTCGCCGCAATGGTGACCGGTCCGATGAGCAGGATCGCCGCCAGCACGTGGATGCTGAGCAGGAATTTGGCCATGCCGGTGTCTCCCTTTCGCGCGCACGCTGACGCGGGGCGTCAGGCGCACGGTTTCAGTCTGGCTTGAAGTGGCCCGACGGTTGATCACGGTGTCGCCCGGGGGTCCGGCCGTCCGTTTGACCGGTGCTCGGTTCGCGGGCGGTGCCGGTGTTGATGGTGGTGCTCAGCGATCAACACCGGCTGTTCGGGGGACGTTGTTCGGCCGGAAGTCCTGTGGCCTGGCCGCCTCACACCGTCCCACGTGGGGTGTCCGGACTCGGCCACGAAGACCGGGGCCAGGAGGAGAGCCATGCCGGCGATGACGATGTTGGCGATGTAGACGGCGTGCCAGGAGAAGTGTTCGAGCAGGGCTCCGGCGAGGATCGGGCCGATGGCCAGGCCCACTCCGGAGCACGCGGCCCAGATCCCGATCGCGGCGGTGCGCTCGTGCGGGTCGGTGAAAGTGGCACTGACGATCGCCAGGCTCGTCGGCAACACGGCTGAGCCGCCGAGGCCCGCGATCGCCTGTGCGGTGATGAGCATGCCGGCGCTGTCGGCGAAAACGGCGACCACGCTGCCGGCCAGGAAGACGGCGGCACCCAGGCTGAACACGCGTCGACGCCCCACGAGGTCGCCGAAGGTCCCGGCGGACATCACGAAGCTCACGACAGCGAGGCTGTACGCGCTGGTGATCCATACCAGCGTGCTCGCAGTGACGTGCAGGTCGCTTTGTATGTCGCCCAGGGCCGAGATGGTGGAGGTGACGTCGACGAAGGCCATCATGACGCCGAGACAGACCACCAGAAGGCCGAGCCAGCGGGCCCGCCCGCTGCCGGGGGCCGCGGCGCGCGAAGCCTGGGCCGGAACGGACGCCGTCATCGGACTGCCACCGCCCTTTTCTGCGATACGCCCAGCGACACCACAGCCGCGGCAGCCATGAGGGCCATCGTGACCAACCATGCGTGCCGATAGGTCTCCAGAGAGGCTCCACCGGAGGCGGTGCCGAGCATGGCGACCAGGATGCTGATGCCGACGACCGAGCCGATCTGAGTCGCCATGGTCACGATGGCGCTGCCGGTAGCGGCCTGCTCGGGGCGCAGACCGACCGTCGCGGAAGAGACGACGGTCGGGAGCGCCAAGCCGGCGCCGAACCCGAAGAGCAGCCAGCACGGGAGGATTCCGGAAGCGTAGTTCGGGTCGTTGTGCAGGAGAACGACGAAGAGCAGGATGCCGACAGAGGCGATCGCACTGCCGACCGCCGCGATGACACCGGCCGGGATCCGGAACCGGCGCTGGAGGGTTTCACTGGCAGTAGCAGCCAGCGCGAAGCCGATCGGGCCGGGAAGACTGGCGCATCCGGTTTTGATGGCGGAGTAGTGCCAGTGGTTCTGCAGCCAGAGGATCGTCGACAGCAGGAGGCCGGCGAACGAGGCCAGTTGCAGCATGCCGGCGAGGTTCGCCGAGGCGAAGATCCGGTCACGGAACAGGGAAAGGTCGACTACGGGCACCTGGTGCCGTGACGAGCGGAACAGAAACGCCGTCAACCCGACCACTGCCACCACCAGAGACGTGATGACCCGGGTGTCCGACCAGCCCCAGTCGGGCGCCTTCACCACGCCGAGAGCCAGGGCGCCGACCATGACGATCAGCAGGACGCCGCCGAGCAGGTCGGGAAGGCGGTCGTCCTGTTCGTGCTTGACGTTGGCCACGAGCCGGGCGGCCAGCGCGATGGCGAGCAGCCCGACGGGGATGTTCACCAGGAACAGCCACCGCCAGGAGACCTGGACCAGCAGCCCGCCGAAAATCGGTCCGCACACCCCGGACAGCGAGCCCGCGGTGAACCAGACCTTGACATACCGCTCCACCTTGTCGGCGGGTGCGCTCGTCAGGACCAGGCCGAGGCTGGCGGGGGTCAACAGGGCGGCGCCCACCGCCTGAAGGGCACGGAAGACGACCAGCACCCATACGTTGCCGGACAGAGCCGCCCCGAGGCTCGCCGCTACGAAGACGGCCATGCCGAGAAGGAAGCCGCTCTTGCGTCCGAAGCGGTCGGCGAGCCGCCCTGCGGGGACGAGAAGGGCGGCGAAGACGATCGCGTAGCCATTGAGCACCCAGCTCAGGTCCGACAAAGAGGTCGAACCCAAGCCCTGCCCGATGTTCGGCAGACCGACGTTGGTGATCCATACGTCGAGTTGGCCGAGGAAACTCGCCATGGCCAGCACGGCGAGGATGAGAGCCGGCCGTGCGTTCGACGCGCCCCCGCCTCCCCTCTGCGCTTTCAGCGCTTTTACAGGGGCCATCTGATCTTGCGAAGACATGCGTGTTCTATCCGTTCCGTGGGCTTCGAGGGGTGCCGTGAGTGACTGGCGGCAGAGTTCTGGACCGCCTTGTCAAAAACACTACGAAGTTCTGGAACGACATGTCAAGAATGCTCGCGTGACCTGTAAACTGGCCCCATGGGACGCCCACCAGGTTTCGACAGGACCAAGGTCATGCAGGCCGTCGAGCGACAGTTCCGCCGTACCGGATACGCCGGCACGAGCGTTGACGACATCGCCAAGGCGGGCGGGCTGGGCCGCGGCAGTCTCTACGCCGCCTTCGGCGACAAGAGCAAGCTGTACCTGCAGACGCTGTCGGCCTACTGCGAGCGCAACGAGACCGAGTGGGCGGCCGTACTCGAAGGCCCCGACGACACCGCGCTGGAACGGCTGCGGGCATATCTCGTGAAGTCGGCGCGGTTCGTCCATGACGACCCCGATCGGCTCGGCTGCATGGTGACCGGCTTCGTCGTCGAGGGAGTCGACCATGATCCGCAGGCCGACGAACGTGTCCGACAGGCCCTCAGGAGGATCGAGGGCTCACTGATTGGGTGCGTTCAGGCTGCACAGCGCCATGGCGACCTCGACCCCGAGGCGGACGCCCCCGAAATCAGCCAACTGCTCATGGCGAGCAACCGGGGCATGGAAGTACTGGCCAGGGCCGGGTTCGACACGGTCGCGCTGGAGCGCGTTGCCGATCAAGCATTCGAAGGGCTCCCGCTCACGGCACGGGCTCGCTCCCGGCAGGTGCCCCGCCCGGCCGTCTCCGACGCCTCCTGAGTGCTGCTTGCTTGAGGGTCCGTACTCCGCGGTACCGTCAGCGTTCTGTGGCGAACGACTCGATGTAGGCCAGGGCCCCGTACAGCGCGTCACGCAGGGGTGTGGACTCGCCGGCCGCCTGGTCCAGCAGTGCTCCGCCCTGGAACGCGGCGGCGAGCAGGTGGGCCAGTGCGGCCGGGTCGGCCTCCGGTCGCAGTTCGCCCCGCTCGCGCATCTTGCTCAGGCCGCGCTTGAACAGCTCCTGCCACCGCTCGAAGCCGTCGGCCACCGCGTCCCGGTGGGAGGGCTCGGTCTTGACGACCTCGGCGGCCAGGGAGCCGAACGTGCACCCGCCGCGCAGCATGTCCTGCGAGGCGATGTAGGAGTCGGCCCACCGGCGCAGGGCGGCGAAGCTGTCCAGCTCGCCCAGCTCGGGTGCCTGGTGGCGGGCGACGATGCTGTCGGCCTGCCAGGCGAGCACCGCGCGCACCAGGGACTCCTTGGTGGGGAAGTGGCGCGTCAGTTGTGAGCCGCTGACTCCGGCGGCCGCGCGAATCTGCTCGTTGTTGGTGTTCTGTGCGCCGTGTTCGTAGATCAGCTCGGCGGCCGCCCTGACGATGCGTTCGCGTGTGGCCAGGCCCTTGGCGGTCAGCTTCTGAGCCGGCGCTTCGCTGGTGGTGGTCATGGTGTCCATCGTACCGCAAAAAGGGGCTTGACAACCCATTCTGTGGGGTGTCTCCTGGAGGCAAGTCAAAAAGGGCTGCCAAGCCCATTCCTCTGGGGAGGCGGACAGGATGTCCACACAGGGTGCACCGCAGGCGGTCGCGACGACGCCGCACACCGGCCCGGCTCCGGCCGTCACCGAGGCGGGTCACCCGCGCCGCTGGAGCATCATGGCGGTGCTGGGTGCCGTCGCCTTCATGGCGCAGCTCGACTTCTTCGTCGTCAACGTCGCCCTCGACGGGATCGGGCAGTCGTTCCCGGGCACGGGCGTCGCGAGCGTGTCGTGGGTTCTGTCGGCCTACGCGATCGTCTTCGCCGCCGTGCTGGTGCCCGCGGGCCGGATCGCGGACCACTGGGGACGCAGGAAAATGCTGCTGTCCGGAGTGGCGCTCTTCACCCTCACCTCCGCCGCCGCGGCCGCCGCACCGAGTCTCGGCGTGCTGGTCGGTGCCCGGGCTCTCCAGGCCGTCGGCGCGGCGATGATCGTGCCGACCTCGCTCGGCCTGCTCTACCCGAGCTTCCCCAAGCGCCGGCACACCCTGGTGGTCGGCCTGTGGGCGGGCGTGGGCGCGATCGCGGCCTCGGCGGGCCCGCCCGTCGGCGGTCTGCTCGTCACCCTCGACTGGCGGTGGATCTTCCTGATCAACGTTCCCGTCGGCATCGCCACCCTCGTCGCCGGCGCGCTGCTGCTGCCCGAGGTGCGCTGGCCCAAGGGCGCCGCACTGCCGGACGCGGCTTCCGCCCTCGCACTGTTGCTGGCCGTGAGCCTGCTGGTGCTCGCCACCGTTCAGGGGCAAGAGTGGGGCTGGGCGGACATCCGCACCGTGGCCCTGTTCGCCGCCGCTGCCCTGGCCGGGGCCGCGACCGTCGAGCGGACCCTGCGCGCCAAGGCGCCGGTGATCGAGAAGCAGCTGTTCGCCGGCAGGCCGTTCACCGCCGCCACTGTGGCCCTGTTCCTGTTCTCCGTCGGCTTCGCCATCGTCCTGCTCAGCACCGCCCTGTTCATGCAGGAGGTCTGGCACTTCAGCCCGCTGCGCGCAGGCGTCTCCATCGCCCCGGCCCCCCTGGCCTCGATCGCCTTCGCCATGAACGCCGGACCCATCCAGGCCCGCTTCGGACGCACCGCCCCCGCCGTGACCGGCACGCTGGCCATGGCACTCGCCGCCGGCTACTGGCTCGAGGCCGTGCACACCACCCCCGACTACTGGGGCGGCATGTTCCCGGGCCTGATCCTGGTCGGCCTGGCCGGCGGTCTGGCCCAGGCGCCGCTGTTCGCCGCCGCCGGCACCCTCGCACCCGAACGCGCCACCACCGGCAGCGCCGTGCTCAACATGAGCCGGCAGATCGGCAGCGCCGTGGGCGTGGCCCTGCTCGTCGCCCTCACCCCCCAGGCCACGACCACCGGGTTCGACCATGCCTGGTCCGTCCAGGCCGGCGCCGGAATCGCTGCGGCCACCGCGCTGCTCGCCCTCCGGCCCCGCCACACACCCTGACCACAGGGCCGCGGCCACTCAGGTCGGGCCCGCAACCACAGCCTCCTTCCGGACGGGCATCGCACCGCCTCTCACCCCTCTCGTGCGACACCCGCTCGAAGGACTGACGCTGGAATTCCCGCCAGCTCCCTCTCAAGAAACGGAGATCACCCTCATGGAACGCAACCTCCTCGTGATCGGGGCCACCGGCAAGACCGGCGGCCACACCACCGAACTCCTGCTCCAGCGCGGTCACCGCGTCCGCGCACTCGTCCGCGGCCTCGACGGGCGCGCCGAGCGGCTCGCCGCCCTCGGAGCGGACGTCGTGGAAGGCGACGTCCTCGACCTGGACTCCCTGGCCCAGGCGACCAAGGGGATCGACGCCCTGTACTTCACCTATCCGATCAGCCCCGGCCTGATGGACGCCACCGCGAACGTGGCCCAGGCGGCGGAGGAGAACGGGGTCCAGGCGATCGTGAACATGTCGCAGGTCTCCGCCCGCCGTAACACCGCAAGCAACGCGGCACGCCAGCACTGGGTCGCCGAACGCGTCCTGGACCACGCCCCGGTCCCGGTCACCCACATCCGGCCGACCTTCTTCGCCCAGTGGCTGATCGACACCTGGGCCGACGGAACCGGCGAACTGCGCCTGCCGTTCGCCGACGGACGCCACGCCCCCATCGCGGAAAGCGACCAGGCGAAGGTGATCGCGGCCATCCTGGAAAACCCCGCCCCGCACGCCGGCCAGATCTACCCGCTGTACGGAGCCGAGGAACTCAACCACTACGAGATCGCCGAGAAGATGTCACGGGCGCTGGACCGTGAAGTCACCTACGTCCCCATCGAACTCGACGAATTCGCCGCCATCCTGCACGGGCGCGGCGCGCCTGACCACCTGATCCAGCACCTGCTCGCCGTGGCCGTCGACTACCGCAACGGAGTCTTCGCCGGCACCAACGACCTCGTGAAGACGATCGGCGGCAGCGACCCCCTCGACGTCGAGGGCTTCATCGCCCAAAACCGCGCGGCCTTCGACCTGCCCACTGCCTGAACACTGGAGAAGACAATGAGCGTTTGGTTCATCACTGGATCATCCCGGGGCTTCGGCCTGGAAATCACCCGTGCCGCCCTCGCCGCCGGCCACCAGGTGGTCGCGACCGCGAGGAAGGCCGAAACCGTCCGCGAGCAGCTTCCCGACGCCGGCGACGCGCTGCTCACCGTGGCGCTGGACGTGACCGACCCGCAGAGCATCGAAGCGGCCGCCGACGCGGCGGTCGAACGGTTCGGCCGGATCGACGTCCTGGTCAACAACGCCGGCACCGGCCTGCTCGCCGCCGTCGAAGAGTCCGACGACGCCGCGGTCCGCGCGGTGTACGAGACCAACGTGTTCGGCCCGCTCGCCGTCCAACGTGCCGTACTGCCGGTACTGCGCCGCCAGCGCTCCGGCCACGTGATCAACATCAGCTCCATCGTGGGCTTCGCCACCGCGCCGGGCTGGGGCATCTACGCCTCCACGAAGTTCGCCGTCGAAGGCTTCACCGAGACCCTCCACACCGAACTGGCCCCCCTCGGCATCCACGTCACGCTCGTGGAACCGGGTTTCTTCCGCACCGACTTCCTCGACCCCGCCAGCCTGCACACCGGCCCCGAGACCATCGACGACTACGCGCCCACCGCCGGCGCGATGCGTGCAGCCGCCGCGAGCCTGAACCACGCCCAGCCCGGCGACCCGGTCAAGGCCGCGCGCGCCATAGTCGAGATGGCCGCCGCCCCCGAGCCGCCCCTGCGCCTCCCGCTCGGAGCCGACACCCTGCAAGCCTTCGACGCCAAACTGGACACCTTCCGCAAGGAGATGGACGCCTGGCGGCACGTCGCCCTCGCCACCGATCACGACTAGGACAACATCCCTGAATCCGCCTTCTTCGCTTCAGACCCCTGGAATTGTCCGGGGGTCTTCGCCATTGCCGGGGCTGACCAGGGTGGATGCCTTAAGGATCTTTCCATGAATGCTGCACGGATTCTGCGCGACTCCTACAGATGCGCTTTGTGGGCACTACAGTCATCTGTGTGCGGCTTGTCACATAGTGCTGAGCATCAGGCAGCTGGGGTGGGGGTGCTCTCGCAGCCCAGGCTGCATCGTTTTGGGGGGTTTTATGCGTGAAATGGTCAAGGGATCGAATGTATCTCTCACGGCCTTGAGTGAGAACGTCGGTTCGGTGATCGTCAGTCTGGGCTGGGGGAGCTCGACCGGCGAAGGGGATGCCGATGTGTCCGTCCTCTTGCTGAACGCGAACGGCAAGGTCCGCAGCGACGCCGACTTCTACTTCTACAACAACCCGGTTGCCGCAGACGGGAGCGTGCAGCTTCTGGGCAAGACGCCAACGGCGGACGGCAACGAGGACCGGATCAGCTTCGACTTGACCGCGGTGTCCTCCGATGTCGACCGCATCGTCCTGGCTGCCAGCCGTTACGAGGGCGCTCGCTTCGGAGAACTGGAGGGCGTGAAGCTGGCGTTGGCGGACGGGGGAGGTGAGGAACTCCTCCGCTTCGCCATCGAAGACGCCGACTCGGTGAGCGCGATCATCTTCGGCGAGCTGTACAGACGTGAGGAGGAGTGGAAGTTCCGCGCCGTCGGTCAGGGCTACGATGCGGGCCTCGCCGGTCTGGCCACGGACTTCGGGGTCGACATCGACGACGACGCGGCGGCCGACGAGGCGCTGGATGGGGCCGCCATCGACGAGCAGGCGGAAACGACGGCAACGGCGTCAGGCGACGAACCGAAGCTGCAAGGGACGCTGGGGGCGGTCCCCTCCCCTCGTCAACCTGAAGGCGAGGCTCAGCCGAGGAAGCCGGCCGCACGGCCTCGTACGGCCAAGAAGAAGGTCACCCTGCCCAAGGCGGCCAGGAAGACGCTGGCGGAGAACGAGTCGTGGAAAGACGCAAGACTCTTCCCGGCGTCGGCGCTCAAGAGCGACCGGGAGCGTGAAACGCGTGCGACCTCGGTACTGCTGTCTGTGATGGCCCAGGTGCCTGAATTCGGCAGGAGACTCACCGCCGCGTTCGGAGCGCCGGCCGGTCGCATGGAGACCTTCACCGAGGTCACCCTTCCCCACGGTGACAGCCCGCGGCGCCCCGACGGAGTGATCCGGGTCGAACGGGCCGGCAAGCTGTGGACGGCACTCGTCGAGACGAAGACCAACGGCAGCGCCCTCAAGGCCGATCAAGTACAGGCGTACATGGACATCGCCGCGCGCCGTGGCTACGAGGCCGTGATCACACTGTCGAACGACGTTGCGTTGGAGGGCAGCCCGCTCGTCGAGGTCAAGATCGACGGAAGGCGCAAACACAAGGTAGCCCTCTGGCACTTGTCATGGGCGGAAGTCGCCCATCAAGCACAGATGTTGATCCGACACGAGGGCGTCGGCAATGCGGCGCATGCCTGGCTCCTCCAGGAACTGCTGCATTACTTGCAGCACGAGAACTCCGGCTGCCACGGCTTCCAGAACATGGGCCCGGCCTGGGTGCCGGTACGCAACGGAATCGACGATGAAACCCTGTGCCAGGGAGACCTGCGCGCACTGGAGGTCGTCGAGAGCTGGGAGCGCCTCATCCGCCAGGTCTGCCTACGGCTGGGCGGCGAACTGGGGCAGAAGGTACTGCCCGTCCACCGCACCAAGCGCGGAACCGATCCGAAAGCACTCCGCGGCCGCCTCGCAGATCAGCTCTGTCTCGACGGGAGACTTCAATCGGAGCTGCGCATCGAGGGAACGCCCGGCGTCCTGGCGATCAGCGCAGACCTGCGTACAGGCAAGCTCCGCACCTCCATCGAGATCCCGGCACCCGAGCAGGGCTACCCCCTGTCGTGGGCGAAGCGACTCGTCCGTCGCTTGGCCGAGGCGCCGGCAGATCTCCACATCGAAACCCTCGTCGAAGGGGAAGCAGGCGGCCCACGGGGAACGCTCGAACGTCTCCGCCCCGAGCCGGCCGACATGCTGCCCAAGGAGACCGGCACCCAGATCGTCGGCTTCCGCCTGTCTCTCCTCAAGAGCATGGGAAGCAGCCGCGGGAACGCCGAGTCGGGCTTCATCCGCAGCGTCGACGACGCGGTGCACCGCTTCTACACCAGTGTGGTGGTCCATTTGGACGGCGCGACACCTCGCCGAGCACCTTCTAAGGAAGGGGCGACGACGGGCTGAGACTCAGCGATCAGTTTGGCTGCCTCGGACTGCACGTGGCCGCGGCGATCGACGACGGGTGTCGACGGTCATGCAATTCCCCACCTCGAGTGTTTTCCGCGTCAGAAAATTCCCCACCCCCGCGGTCATGCTTCCCCATGGGGACGGCGGTTCGCGAACGGCAGCTCGAGCCGCCGTGGAGCCGGTCCAGCCGTACATCCAGATCCCCAGCGGACCGACCCGCTCGAAGCCATGGCGCACGGCGGCCGCCAGTTGGTCCGCTGACGGCCTGGCCGGCCCAGTCGTTCAGAACGGCAGGTTTCCCAGGACGCAGAGCACAAAGCCCGTCGCCGGAATCGTGGCCGCCGAGGCGAGGAGTAGCGTGCGGAAGGCGAAGCCGACGGTGAGAGGGCGGCTGGCGCGGGTGGGGTGCTCGGGGTCGTAGCTGAGCTCCACCTGCCCGCTGTATGCCTGGTCGGAGAGGCCCCAGACGGTGACGACCGACGGGATGTCCCGCATCCGCTGCCCGTCGATGGTGGTGAACGTCATCCGGGAGAAGACCCAGAGGTGTCCGCCCTTGTCCCAGATACGCACGTAGCCGGTCACCTTGCCGACCACGCCGATCCCGCGCTTGCGCAGCAGCCACAGCGAACGCACGCGCCGAAACATGCGCCACAGCGGGATGCCGCCTACCAGGCCCATGACGCCGCCCACGATCAGGGTTCCCGAGGCTGTGCCGCGGTCCAGGGGGCTGAACAGGCCCAGCAGGAACAGCAGCAGTGCGTACGGCGGCAGTACGTAGGCGATCCTCACCACCGCTCGAGCTCGCGGACCCAACTGAAGCTGACGCTGCGGCCGCGTCTCCACGCGCACCAGCGCATGTCCGTCCGCCGCGGGCTCGGTCCTCGCCAGAGCGGCCGTCACCTTCTCCAGGAACGCCGCGGCGGCACGCGCGTTGGGAGCTTGCAGTTCCACGGCCAACCCCAGGCCGTGCTGGGCGGCCTGGCCCGGTGCACCGCTGATCGTGATCCGCACTGCCCCCGCCGGGGTCAGCTCTGCCGACCGAAGGGCCCGCACAGGCAGGCTCCATATCGTTCGGCCCCGGACGATCCGCAGTCGTGCCCCGTTGAAACGGGCCGTGGTTCCGCCTGCTGCCAGCATCGTCTCCGGGCCGCCGGATATCGCGTTCGACATGGGCGGATGATACGCAGCGCGCGATCGCCTCTTCAGGAGTTCGCTGAGGCTTCGGCAACCACATGATCCCCGACCGCCTGCACGGCTACTCAGGGCAGCCCAACGTCAGAACAGGTCCTGCCGTCACGCCACGGCCGAGAAGGGCACACCGTACCGATCTCCGCCATGCAATGCCTCTGCCGCCAGCCAGTACCTGGGGAATTACTTGAACACCGCCCTGGGGAATTGCGTGACCGTCGACAGAGCAGGGAAAACGCCCCAAGTTCCAGTCCACGAATAGTCCACAGACTGCGTCATAGAGCCGCTCAGTACTGCATCCGCCCGCACATACGCGAAGACTCCACCCTCAGCGTTTCCGCTGGTGACGGGTGGCGGCTGGGCGCTCACTCACCATCGGCTCGCGTTCTCCTCTGAACGGCCGTGAACCGTGCTGAATGAGACGGGAATTGAGACGGACGACAGAGCCGGGCTCGATAGCATCCGGGCCGTTGAGGACGAGTGATGGCACTGGGCCGCAAGAGGGCACGGCGCATCGTCGTTGACGGCACCGCCTACCTGTGGCGGCCGCGACGTAGACCAACCTACCTTCAGGCGCTGGCCTGGGCGCCGTGCACGTTCGCGGTCGAGCAGGCAGGCGCCCGGGGAAAGACACTCGTGGTCGCTACCAACCAGCCGCACCCGAGTAACTGGTTCGGGCACGAGGCCAATTCCCGTACTGCCATCCCCGCCGCCCACTGGTGGCGTTTCGCTCGCGAGGCGGCCGAGGCAGCCGATCTACTGTCGGCCCGTGAGACAACCCGAGCAATGCGCCGAGGGCGCGGGACCATTCACCACCCGGCTCACCTGGCACCTCCCTGGCGGCGACACAGCCGTGTGGGAGTCACGCCTCGCCCGTCGTCGCGGAATCATCGCCGTCCGCTCGCCAGGCGCACCCACCAGTCGGCACACCAGCGCCGATGAGGATGCGCTCCGCCGCCTGCGCAGGCTCAATGCCACCGCCGCGACCGCCTTCATCATCGGCGGAGCCCTCTTCGCTACCGGCGCCGGCGTCGCCCAGTTCGGCTCCGGAGACGCCACCACCTGCGCCTCGATCTACTTCGCCGGCGGCCTCTTCTTCAACACCGGCGGCTACGTCTCACTGCTCCAGGTCATCAACGCTCCCCGCCACGTGCCCGGTGGCCAAGGCAGACTGGTCACCTACGGCTGGCGCTGGTGGAGTTACGAACCGACGCGGGTGGACTGGCTGAGCACGTTCGTCCTGTTCGTCGGCACCCTGGTGTTCGCCGTCGATCTGCTGGACTCCTTCCTCCGGGGGCTGAGTGTTCAGCAGATCAACCGGCTGATCTGGACCCCGGACGTGATCGGCTGCGTGCTCTTTTTGATCTCCGGACACCTCGCATTCGTCGAGGTCTGCCACGGCCGGCCGTGCATCCGCCGCCGCAGTCTCGGCTGGTGGATCGTCGCCGTGAACCAGCTCGGCTCCGTCCTCTTCATGGTCTCGGCGCTCGCCGCCTTCACCCGTCCCGCCACCGGCAGCCTGATCAACGCCGACATCGCCAACTGGGCCACCGTCCTCGGCGCCTCGTGCTTCTCCCTCGGCGGCCTCCTTCAGCTCTACGAACGCCCATGATTTGATGCGCACGTGTACGCCCCATCCGGCGCATTCCGGCCGCTATCAGGCCCCGGAGGGACGCTACCGGACGCGGGCGATTGCCGGGGTTGCGGTACCTGGCTGCCGTACCGCAGGATCCCCGGCGGGGGTGACCATGGAACGGCATTTGCTGGAGAAGCTGTTGGCCGGTGACGACGAGGCGTCTGCGGCTGCTCTGGTCGCCCTCCGCAGCGGCGCCACCTACCACGTGTGGGATACGACGCATCCTGCAGAGCAGCATGCCGGGGTCATTGCACGCCGACTTCAGCGCATGTGGCTGCACGGAGTAGAACCGCTCGGACTGGAACGAATGGTGCGGCTCCTCGGCGAGCATGGCCGGCCGGTGCGCGGAGGGCTGATCGATTCTGTCGATCAGAAATGGACCTTCCTGATCTACTTCACCGAAGACGGCAGCGCACTGGTGGCCTGCGCCCGCTTGCAGCGGTGCGTCGAGCGATCACCGCTTTAGGAGCGAGGTCGGATGATCCCATGCCTGACCTGCGTCTATCGACTCTTGACGTGAGCAGGCTGCCTTTCCTCTGGCACGCCCCGACTCCCCGTGAGTCCCCGCCCGTTCTGGCACGAGAGTGGCACGGCCGCATGTGGTCTGGCCCGTCTAGAGTGACCGTCGTGACGGGGCATCTTGAGGCACCACTCGACCGCGACTCGGTGATGGCGTTCATCCGTAAGCACGGGGACGGAGTGCTCTCGACGCTCGGCCCCGACGACTCCCCTCAGTCGGCGTATCTCACGCTGGCGGTCACTGACCGCGGGGAGATCGTGCTCGACGCTCGAGAGGCGTCACGCAAGGTGGCCAACCTGCGCCGGGACGGCCGTGTGGCAGTGGTTGTCGGCGGCCGCGACGGCGTGACGCTGCAGGCCGAAGGTCTGGCAGACATCCCTGCCGGGGACGAGCGGCAACGCTGCGCCGACGCATACCGGGATGCCTTCCCCCAGTTCGCATCGTCCCTTCAGGACCCCGCGATCGTCGTCGTCCGGGTCAGAATCTTGTGGGCGCGTCTCGGCGACTTCCGCCCCTCTACCGCGCTCCTGCGGGAGACATCCGGCCCCTGGTGAATTGACCGATCGCAATGTCGGCCTGAGCACTGACGACGGCGTGAGGTCGGCGGAGTCTCAATGACCCAGTCACGGAACACGGCGTTGAACGGGAGCGGTTGACTCCAACCCGCCTCAATTACTGCTGTCCAAGGAGGACTTCTCGATGTGGGCCAGCATTATTGCCGTGGTCGGCACATTGCTTGGGGGGCTCTGACCGGGCTGCTTCAGATCAAGAGTGCGCGGATCGCTCAGAACGCTGCCCGCGCTGACCAGAGGGCAGAGGCGCTGCGCAGGGCGCTGGGCGAATTGGTGGCCGCCCTGGGCGACCATCGGCGGGCCATGTGGCATGGCGAAGTCCTGCGCCTGGACGGCGCGAGCGAGGAAGCCGTCGAGGCAGCCCGCACGGCCTCCCATGCCACGCGCTCGGCCGTAACCGGCCCACTGGTCGCGGTATCTGTCCTTGAACGATCCCTTGCTGAGCCAGCTCGTCAGGCTGCCCTGGCCGCGTTCAACCTGCGCGACGCCACCGACCACACCGCCCTGACCTCCCGCCGCGAGGCCGCCATCGCAGCGACTGACGAACTGGTCGCCGCTGCCGGCCGCGCCATGGCCTGACGTCCTGGACGGCCGGGTAACTCACGCCATCAAGCGATTCAATGACAGGTCTGATGACCAGCCCTCCTCCTCCTCCTCCTCCGCCACCACCCTCCCCAGCTTCCATCCCGTACGCCATGGACCACGCCCGCGCGGCTCTGCCTGGGTCGATGGCGTACGGGATGGGAGCACCCCGCGCACGCCACTACGGACCCGCAGCCGGGAACGGCGTCCCCTCCACCCCGGTGCCGACCGATCCCCCGCCGGAGGCATCGCCTTGACCGTGGCCCGCGCTATGCGGTGATCGACTCACGGCCACCGGCCCTATCCACATGTGGGCGCGTGTCGGCGCAGCGCGGGCGGAGCGGGCCGGCGGCAGGAGCGGCGCCCGGAGCGGAGCCGGGGCTTGAACCAGTAGAGAAGGTTGTAACTCAGGCGTCTGACGTGTGCTGTGTTGCCGATGCGCCATCAGGCTTTTGAGGCTGCTGTCATGCTTCGGGATTCTGCGGCTGCTCGCTGGAGGGCCTGGGCCACCTGCTCGGCGGCGTCCGGGGAGAGCTGCCCGCTCTTGATTCCGAGCGGTTGGACTTCCCAGACCGCGGCCAGGGGAACTGCGTTGTGCTCTACCGTGACGGTAGGCCCGCGCAGATCGGCTACTGGGGGGTCACCTCCGACACAGAGCTGCTTCGGACGGCATCCGCCTGCACAAACACGAAGACCCCGGCCTCAGCGTTTCCGCTGGTGACGGGGTCTTTAGGCACCCCATAAGAGGTGCCCCCGGCAGGATTCGAACCTGCGCACACGGCTCCGGAGGCCGGATAATTCCCGGTTGTCTCCGCAGGTCACGGGCTTACCTGACGGGATGTCAGGTCTGTCGTCCCGCGCATGTCCCGCGAGATTGAAATGCCCTGTTTGGCGCCTCTGGCCTCCTTGTCGGTGACTGCTCGTCGGTCGCCCTCTGTGGCGGAGGTCACGATTCCCTCGGGCAAGCGTAGGGAGTAAAACGTGCCGCCTTCACTCGAACAGGGAGATGTTCCGGAGTGCGTGGGTAAGTGAAATGCGCCGGGTTGCCTCTGGCTCCCGCGGCGGCGCATCCGACGCGATGGCTCGGGCTGATGCTCCAGCTGTAGAACGCGATCTTCGTAGTGCGCGGTCTGTCAGGCGATGGCAGCGGCCGGCTTGGGCTTGGTTGCAGGACGGGCCGAGAGCCCTGGCTTCCATGGGATCGACGTCATTGCCACTTCTCGTGCTGGAGCAGGAGCTGGCCAACAGGCCGGTGGCACACGGCTGGCCGGACCAGACTTGGACCTCGATAGATGGCTCCTTTACCGTTTCACTCGCCCCCGGATGGCAAGCGCCGCGAGACCGAGCAGGACCGGCTCGGAGAAGCGGGATGCCATCTCGATGTAGCCGCCGGCTGTCGTCAGGTCCTGGCCGCTGGAGCGAAACACTACGGAGTTGAGCGTGACGCTGAGCGCCTTGTCGAAGCGCTTGGTCGTGAACCGGTCGTGGGTCGGGTTCTTCGGATCGTCCTTGTCGATCTCGAAGATGACCTTCCCGCCGCCGGGCGGCACCGTACCGCTGGCTTCCTGCCTGGGTGAGTCCTGCGGGAGGCCGAAGCCCATCATCAGCAGGATGGTCGTCAGCATTGCCAGGGCCAGCCAGCCGAGTGCCCGGGAGGCACGCAGGCCGTAGCCGGACAGCAGCCAGTAGAGCTGGAGCAACCATCGTTCCGCCGTGCCCCATCCCTTGCTGTGGCGGCGCATTTCCATCTCGCCGTAGTAGAAGTCGGCGGCGCCGGGCTCATCTTTTGCGTCCTCGCGGGATTTGCGGAGTTGCCGGTAGATGATGGCAAGGGCGGCAAGGCTGGGGACTTCGTGCAATTGCTCCGGTGGGGCGCCCCACCCTCGCCGGAGAGCGGGACTTCTTTCGGGTAGCGCGCGCCACTGGCGTTCTTCTTCGATAACTTGGCGTTGCGTCCACTTGTAGGAAAGTCGCCAGAATTCCATACGGACTTGGGGTGGGAAGTTGAAGCCGTAGTGAGCTTCGAGGCGAATTTGGTCCAGGTGAATAGCGCCAGAGAAATGGCACCGTGCCAGTTCGACGTCGGCTAGAGTGAGCATACTGCAATCGGTGCCGGATAAATCGGTTATGATGCATGTTCCGAAGAGATTCGAGAACCCTTCTTCTTCAAGGATGGTTCCATCCCACTCGAATTGAGTGAGGGCGGATCTGACAGATACTGGCGCTTCGAGAGCGCAGTCTGCGAGGCCGACAGCGGCGTGACGTAGTTCAATTTGCCCACATGACGACCAGCGGCTTCCGCGGAGGCTTACTTCTCGTGCTGTCGTTAGCAGGGACATAGGTGAGTTGAAGATTACCTCCTCCATCTCTAGCGACTTTTCGGCAATGAACGGTCCGAGTTGGACATTATCTTGGAACCGTGCCTTATGGAAGTCGACCTTCTCTTTGAAAGTCGTCCTGTCGAGGATGACGTCTTCCTGGAAAGTAGTCCAGGTGAAGTAAACGTCGTCATAAAATGTTGCTCTACTGAACCAAGGTGTCTCGGTGAAAGTGACCTCAAAAAAGGAAATTGTACTTAATGCCACGACATCCTTGAATGATGACTGGTTGGCGAATGTGGCGTTATCGAAGTGGGCTGCTTCAGTGAATTTGGCGCGATCGAATGAAGTGTGGTCGGAGAATGCAACTCTAGAGAAGTCGGCTTCGTCGGTGAAGTGGGCGTCATTGAAAGAGCAACGCCCTATCAGGGGTGCTTCTCCCTCGGATTGTTTCAGTCGGGATAGCACCTCTTGTAGTCTTGGACTGGGAATATTGGTGTGGCGAAAATCGATCCTTGCACCCGGCCCGATGGATGATAGGAATGAATGCAATTCGCTATCACTTGCGTGCTCAAGGCAAAATCTTTGACCTGGCAGCTTTGCGCCGTGACAGTCAGGAAAAGTGCGCCCGGAGTCAGTTCCGTAGTTGCAGCTGGCCAGGCGAGGGAAAGGCATAGTCGGCAACGAATCGCTCATGCATCTACCAATACCGCATTCACCTTCGAAGATCAGGTGGTTGGAGGATTCGGTTGAACCTCATGGTCTACGCGATCAACGCACCCCAGCAGGCCTCACTGTCTTCCCCTGCAACCTGGCCGGAACGCGGTGCCCGCAGTCCGGGGCGGTCGTCGACAAGCAGCCGTACCTACTGACTTTGAAAACGTGATGTCGTCGTGGTGGGGCGGGGATGAGTCCGGTTCCGGTGAGGCAGCCGTCGACTTCGACGACCCACTTGAGGCGGCAGAGATCATCCAGTTTGCCGACCTGCTGCTGCGCCAGGTCGAGCGGGCCAAGCGCCGTCAGGCGACGCCTGCGCCGTAGGGCGAGTCCAGCGTCCGAACGCCTGAGCGCAATACCGACGACGGCCGTGGGCCATGCGGGTGCGGGCTGGCGCACCGCCTACCGCGTCACAACCGTCCCGCGCTACTGCCTGTCCGCCCAGAGTGTGGCCACCCGCTACGCCTACTACACGTGCAGGCACCGACGAGCAACTGCGGGTGCGAGCGGAAGCGTCAGCAGCGACAGACAGCCCGTGGACGTATCAGATCTTGATGACGGTGGCGCCTCCGCCGCACAGCGCAGTGAGGTCCTCCGGGTCGGAGGTGAGGATTGTGACGGGGCGGGGTGCGGCGAGGGCGGTGGCGCTGAGCATGGCGTCGATGGCGTACTTGTGGCCGTGCAGGCCGGCGTCGGCGAGGAGGGCGGCGGCGTGACGGGCGATGGGCTCGGTGACCGGTTCGATGACGAGGCGGGACAGGGTCCATTCCAGGGCTGGGCGATTGATCCGTGGATGAATCACTTCCACGAGGGTGGCTGCGGAAGTAATCACCCGCAGGTCGTCGGCGCGGGCGAGGGCGAGCCAGCCGGTGACCGTGCGGTCGCGCAGGACGGCTTTGGCCAGCCCTTCGCTGTCGAGGATCAGGGTGCCGCCGGGGGCGGCGGAGGAGGGGGTCACGCGGCGTTCGCCCCACCTTGGATCTGTTGCTCCCGGGCTTGGTGGAGTTGGTCGCGCAGGGCCTGAACCTCTGCGTCGGTGATTGGGCCGTGTTCGGCTTCCGCGACCGTGATGAGTTCGTTGAGGTTGTCCCGCTCGATCTGGCGGGCGACGGCTGCGGCGACGTAGGCGGACAGTCCGGAGGGGCCACTGCGGGCCTTGGCGGCTTCGGCGATATCGCGCGGCATGGTGATCGAGTACTTGCCGGTAGGCTCACTCATGCTACCTATCCTACTGTGCATCCTCCCTTGTCGGATGGGGCTGGTAGAGACAGTCGCCGTGGGTTCAGTCCGACGCGGGCTCGAAGCTGGGTTTGGGCGTACGACGGGACTCCAGGAGGCGTTGTTGCTGCCGGGCTTGATATGGGCATCCAAGACGTTCACGTGTCAGGGAGGTGGTGGACGTCATGTGGAACTCGAAATCTCAGGCGCGCGGCGTCCCCGGCCGTAGACGTGAAGGAAGGGCCGTGGATGGCCGGCGCACGATGGGTGCGACGGATGTCAGGGCGCTGGCCGATGACTTGGGCGCTGTGCTTCTCCGTGCCGCTCGACAAGGCGTTGCGGATGAGTCCCCTGCGGGGATCAGTCGTGGCTTGCCGCAGGGCCGCGCGGCCGGGATCAGCTGGTACGCCTTTGCTCTGGAGTACATGGAGATGAGGTGGCCGCTGATTGCGGCGAAGACCCGGGACGAGACCAACGACGCGCTGTGCGCGATCACCCGGGCGATGCTCCGGGATGTGCGGGGCCGTCCGAGCGATGAACTGCTGCGGCGGGCGATGCGGGGTTGGGCGTTCGTTGTCCCGCGCCCGGAGCCGCGTCAGATGCCAGCTGATGTCCGGCTGGCTCTGCGCTGGGTGGCGGGAGCCTCATGTCCGCTGGCCGATCTGATGGATCCGGTCGTGATGCGGTCTCTGCTGACCGCACTGCGGCTCAATCGGGATGGCGCGGTGGCTGCGGCCGAGACGCAGCGGCACAAGCACAAGGTTCTGATCAACGCCGTGCGGTACGCCCTCGAGCAGCGCAAGTTGCCCGCCGATCCGCTCGCTCCCATCAAGTGGAGCGTGGCTGAGACCGTCGACCAGGTCGACCCGCGAGTGGTCGCCAACCCTAGCCAGGCGCGTTCCCTGTGTGCGCGGTCTCCTACGTCGGCGGTTACCGGCGGGCACGTGCGGCGGTTGGTCGGGCTGTTCGCCGGGATGTACTACGCCGGGCTGCGCCCCGCCGAAGCGGCCGGGGTGTCTTTGCCTAACTGCGTGCTCCCCGCTGAGGGCTGGGGTCAGGTGACCGTGCACCGCACACTGCCGCAGGCGGGCAAGCGATGGACCGACACCGGAAGAGCCCACGATGAACGCGGTCTCAAGGGCCGTCCAGCCGACGACGCCCGGTCCGTACCCCTGCCGCCCGAACTGGTAGCGCTCTGGCGGGCGAGCATCGATGCCTTTGGCACCGCGGACGACGGGCGGCTGTTCTTCAACGAGCGTGGCGGCATCGTTGGATCCAGTACCTACGACCGTGCCTGGCACGAGGCCCGTGAACTCGGCCTTCCTCCGGATCTGGTGTGTTCTCTGCTCGCGGCCCGCCCTTACGATCTGCGCCACTCGGCACTGTCCACCTGGCTCAACGCCGGCGTCGACCCGACGGTGGCCGAGCGCGCCGGTAACAGCGTCGAGGTGCTCATGACCACCTACGCCAAGTGTCTGTATGGGCGGCAGGAGATCGCCAACCAGCGCATCGACAAACTCCTGCGCGAATACGAGTAGCGCTCGCAGGCACCTGATTCCGGCGAGGCGGTTGACGGTGCACACGACGCATACGCGTCCGGGCATGCACCCCCGACTCGTCCGTCGGAATCTGGTGTCGAAGAACTGAACGGGTGTGTGGTGCGGGTCGGTCGATGCCTTCCCGATGACGCACCACGTGGAGTGCGTGGCGGCGCTGGAACCTACCGAAAAGGGCGTCTGAGCTGCAGTTTTCCTCGGCTGTCCAAGTGTGGCACGGGGGTATCGACCTGTTTCCCGGAGTGCATGACGTGGAGCCTGTCACGGGACGGACACGCGTCTCTGCCCTGCGTTTCTGTGGCGAGCATGCTGGATGGAGGGTTCGCTGGCGCGATCATCGCCGGGGCGGCGAGGAGTCATTTCGACGCCGCTTCTGACGATGCGTCGTGCCTATCGGCCTGCTGCTCATGCTCTGTGGAGTCCTCGTTCTCGACTCATTGCGCGTCCCCGGGACTGAGGATACGACCGCCTTGCCTTCGATCTTCGGTGAATAAACGGACGTCTTCCTCCGCGTAGGGGACCCGAACCCTGTGTCACAGCTGGCGCTGAGGTCTCACCTCAGGTCAACCATGCGACTTTGCCATGGCGCACGATCACCCGGGCGGGGCGACTCGGCAGGCGCCATCAAGTGACGGACCGGGCGGTGTGTGGAGAGACAAGGCCGTGCAGCCCCTTGGCATCAGCCACAGGGCCGCACGGTGGTGGGGACGCGAGGCCCAACTCCTTGTCAGAAGTCGGTGCTCGGGCCGTTCGTGTCCAGTTTCAGGTCCACGCTGTACAGCGGACGGTCCTCGATCCCCAGGGCACGCATCAGCTCGTTGGTCGGAATCCTGTACCTGCGTCCGACACGGCGGATGGAGCAGGGGAACTCGCCCTCGCGGATCAGCCGGTACGCGGTTGTCGAACCGATCCCGAACGCTCGGCACGCCGTCCGCAGGTCCACTGTCACGGGCAGGTCGAACATCTCGGAGAAGCTGAGTCGGCCCTCTGCCGGGTCCTTCATGCTCGCCTCCCCGCAGGGCGGACCGGCCGGGTGTCCGCGCGGCGCTCGGATCGTCGGTTCTTCCGGGGGGCGTGGTGCGTCGAACGGTCCCTCGTCCAGTCGTCGGTGTCGGCGAGGGCAGCCTTGCGCAGATGCTCCGGGCGCACCCGGAAGCGCAGCGGGGCGCGCAGCCCGTCCGGGCCGTCCGGACGGTCGACCCGCACGTCCAGGCATTCCTCGGCCGGAGCGTCCGCCTCCCCGTCGGACGCGCTGAGCGCGCGATCCTGGGCGATGCGCTCGACATGGGTGGAGGGGAGCTCCCGCAGGCCGTCGCGGGCGAAGCACCACGCCCTGGTGCGCGCGGCGTGGATCAGGGACGAGTCGGAGAGGCGGCTCGAGGCGTCCGGAGCCGCTAGTTCCTCCAAGAGGGCCAGGATCATCTCGGCCTCCACGTCCGACCGATCGGCGTGCAGGCGCGTGCAGACGCGGTGGACAGTCCCGGTCAACTGGGGCAGGGCCAGCCAGATCGCTAGGAGCTTCCCGGTGCCGTGTGGAGCGAGGTCACTCAGCGCGGTGCTGAGTACCTCCTTCCAGACCGCGGCGGCGAACTGGGGGTCGGAGCCCGGCCCGTACAAGGCTTCGTACGTCTCGACAGCGGTCAGCCGGACCGGCTCCGCCCCCTCGATGTCTGAGGGAACGGTCACGAGGATCGAGTCGCCGACCCGGGGGTCGTCGAAGTGCCGCCCCACCGAGGCGAACATACTACTGGATAGTGGATACATCAGTAAATGTCCTTTCTCTAAGCTGAAGGTGCCGAAGATACTGAAGGCGCTGGAGATGTCGATGTACTGGACGGGCTGAGAGCCGCCGGTGTCGGTCTTGTCGACCGGGATTCGCCGCCTTCGACCACGAGCGTGTGACAGTGCGGAAAGGCCGCGAGCTCGCGGGTCGGAGTAGTTCAGAGGGGTGGGGCCGCAGTGGGTGGGTGCCCGCCCGGGACGGGCACCCACCCATGAGCTGTGGAGCTCAGGCGGTCTCGGAGGGAGAGGCGTCCGGCGCTTCGGCGTGCGGGGTCGCCGGTGTGGTGCCCTCGGTCCGGTCGGCCGCCCGCCGGCGCCGGGTCGGCGGCCAGTCGGGGGACTGGCGCAGACGGCTCGCCCGGCGGTTTCGCTGACGGTTGTTCATAGGGCCTGCGGTTCCTTCCTGATGGGTCGATGGATGACTACGCTGCCGTCTCGCGTTTCTGCGAGCGGCTGGTGCCATCGTGCCCGGGGACGGGAGGAGGCCGCGGAGCGGAAACTGAGGGAAAACTGAGGCCTGGGGGCGTGAAGGAGCAAGTGCGTGTGAAGCGGCACATCGCAACGTACAGATGAAGGGGGCGCCGTCGAGGGGCCCGGACCACTGCTTCCGGTGCGGAGAGGGGAAGGGCGATGGAGGGGTACGTGCTGGGCCCAGTAAGAGTCGAACGGGACGGCGGCGGAAGGGTCTGCGCAGGTTCGAAGGCAGCCGGGCTGTTCGCGCTTTTGGTGACATCAGCGGGCTGCCGATGCACCCGGAAGGAGATCGCCGAAGTCCTCTGGGAGGGCGAGGAGAACACCCGCAGCCTGGTGGACCGTGCTGTCTCCGACCTGCGGAAGCGACTCGGCCCGGAGGCCGTGCCCCATGGTGGCAAGTCGGGTTACTGCACGCTCCGCGCGCCGGAGGGCGGCGTCGACCTGCTCCGCTTCCGCGACCGTGTGGCGAGGGCCGCAGGGCTGAACCATCCGGAGCGGTTCGAGTTACTTGGCGCGGCCCTGGAGGAGTGGGACGGCGACGAACCGCTGCGCGGGCTGACCGAGAGCGGCTTTCAACTGCGCCGGGAGGCGCTGCGGGCCGAGTTGATGGCCGCCGTACACGCTCGGATGGACGCCGCCTACAGATCCAGGGAGGAGAAGTGGCTCCGTGAGGAGACGGAGAAGTGGTTCGAGCGCGCACCGGAACTGCCCCAGGTCTTCCGGTTCTACCTGCTCGCCCACGACGACCTGCCGGAGCGCCGACGCGAACGGCTCATCAATGAGTGGACGAAGCGCAACGCAAAGCCGGACGCCGAGTTGCGGAGCGCCATCGACCAGGTCCGGGGAGTTGCCCACCGGCCCGGCGGGACGCTTCTGCCGCCCGTCCCCGACCAGTTGCCCGGCAGCAGTCGCAGGCCGGTCGGTCAGGACGAACTTATCCGCGGCCTCGTGGCGGCCGTGTGCGACGAACAGGACGCCGGCAACCTGGCCTTGGTCCTCATCAGCGGCATGGCGGGTGTCGGGAAGAGCACGGTGGCCAACCACCTCGCCCGTCGGCTTCGGGAGCGGTTCCCTGACGGGGCGCTCCACGCCGGACTGAATGGGTTCGCCGACATAGACGCGCGGCCCGCCGAACCGGACGAGGTCCTGGACGGGTTCCTGGCCGCGCTGCCGCCGTACACCACGGTGACCGGACCGGAGAGCAAGAGCAACGCGCTGCGGTCGGCACTGGCTCACCGCTCGGTACTCATCGTCCTCGACGACGTGCTCAACGCCCAGCAGGTGCTGCCGCTGCTCCCCGGAGACGGCACCTGCGCCGTGATCATCACCAGCCGCAACGACCTGTTGCGCCTGCAGTCCGAGAGAAAGGTGCTGTTTCGCAAGATGGAGCCGCTGCAAGAGGCGGACGCCCTGGAGGTGCTCCAGGAGAAGGTGTCGGTCGAGGACCGGGCGAAGCACGCCCAGGCTTTCAGTGAGCTGGTCAGCCTCTGCGGACGGCTGCCGTTGGCGCTCACCGTGGTGGCTCGACTCCTGGAAGGCGGTGCGCGTCCGTTGCGTACCCTCCCCGCCCTGGTGCGGGACATGAAGGAGGAGCGGGAGCGGGCGAGGCTGGACACCCTGCACCTGCCGGAGCATGAACTGTCGGTCCGCGCAGCGCTGAACTGCTCCGTACGCGTGCTCGGCGCGGAGGCCCGGCTGCTGCTGTGGCAGCTCGCCGTGCACCCCGGGCCCACCGCCTCCTGGGAGGCGGTGATGGACCTGGGAAGGGCGGCGGGCGAAGGGGCGCGCACCGACCGGGCCTTGACGGAGCTCGTGGCGGCGAACCTGGTGGAGCGCCAGGGCGACCGGTACGGGCTGCACGACCTTGTGCGGGCCTTCGCCCGTCGGCATGTGCACCCAGGGACGGACGGAGAGTCGGCGGACATCGAGCAGGCGACCGTACGGCAGGTGCTGGAACACCAGCTGCACAACGTCCGCGCCTGCGACCGGGTGCTCGACCGCGAGCGCACCCTGCCCATCGGCGAGCCCGACGGGGTCACGGTCACCGACCCCGCGGAACCGGGGCAGGCGATGGCGTACCTGGACGAGGAGTACGCCGCCGTCCAGCGAGGCATCCGATTAGCCATCGGCGAGGGCATCGAACGGTACACATGGCTGCTTTCGATGGCCCTGGTCACCTATCAGTGGCGCCGGCACCTCCTCGGGGACGCGCGGAGGAACCTCCTGCACGCCGTCGAGGCCGCCGAATCCGCCGCTGCCCCGGTCGATTGCGCCATGGTCCACCGGATGCTGGCGGGGACACAGTGGCGGTTCGGCGAGTACGACGCGGCTGTGGGCCGCCTACGCCGTGCCGTCCTGCTCAGCAAGGAGGACGACAGCGAGGCAGGCCGGCTGAGTCTTGCCCGTTCGCTGCACCGGCTCGGGATCACCCTGCGCAAGCAGGGCGACCGGACGGGGGCGGAGGAAGCGCTGTGCCAGGCACTGGAGTTGTGCCGGGACGTGTCCGACCCGGTCGGGGAGGCCGCCGCCCTGAACGCCCTCGGCGCGCTTCACCACGACCGGGGTGAACACGTGCAGGCGCTTCGTCGGTGCGCCGACGCCCTGGGCGTGGTGGAGCGCACGGTGGAGCGCAGCGGCCTGGCCGACGTGTTGTTCACCCTGGCCAAGGTGCACCTGGCCCGCGCCGAACGGGACGAGGCCATCTCCCTGTACCGGCAGGCGTGCGACATCTACCGGGAACAGGAGAACTGGCCCAACGAGGACAAGACGCGGATGCTCTTCGCGGACGTCCTGGTGTCCGCCGGTGAAACCGACGTAGCGGTACGGGAGTTGGAGAGAGTCATCGTGCTGCGTGAGCTGATGGGCGGCGAAGGCGTACGTGAGGTCCGGGAGTTGCTGGAAGGGTTGAGGTGACCCGCCCGGTCGGTGACCTCCGGATCGCCGTCACAGCCGAGGCGGATGCGTGCGGTAGTACTCGGTTGGGTCGGGGCGCAGCCGCCTCGACGGACGCCGCGAGCCCAGCCGGGGCAGGTGCGGGCGGAGTCGGTCGAACACCTCACGGACATCCGCCGGGCGCTCCTCCGCCTCCCACCGGACCATCCACAGTGCGAGGGAGGCGAACTCCGGGGGGAGGTCGGCGAGCCGGTCGGCCGGCAGCACCGGGCCGCCCGGCTCTGCCCGCTCCTCCAGTCCGCCGTAGGGCAGCCGCATGACGGTCATCTCCAGCAGGATGCAGCCGAGCCCGAAGATGTCCGCCCGCCGTGTCAGACCCGAGGGGCACTCGTCGGACTGCTCGGGGGAGGCCCAGCCACGCGTGCCGCGCTCGAAGGTCGGCACGCCCGCCGTGATCGCGTGGCCCATGTCGATGAGACGGAGACGGCCGTTCGGTTGCACGATGACGTTCTCGGGTTTGAGATCGCAGTGCACAAGATTCCGTTTGTGCACTTCCCACAGAATTTCGCACAGCTGGCCGATGACGGACGCGACGGTCGCGGGATGTCTGACGGGCCGGGCCGCCAACAGGACGTTCTGCAGTTGGTGTCCCTCGATGAATTCCATGACCAGGCACCGGCGTCCTCGGTGCGTCCCGGTGGCGAAAACTTCGGGAATCTCCTGAATTTCCGTCAGCATCATCATGCGGGAGCCCTCTTCGAGAAGGTTTCTGCCGGCCGAGCGGAAGTAACTCTCGGGGCCGAGATCCCGGGCCTTCTGGAGCTTCAGCGCCACCCTCTGCCCGCTCCTGCGGTCGCGGCCGAGGAAGAGGTCGCCCTGACCGCCGTCACCGACCATGTCCAGCACTTCGTAGCGCTTCTCCACATCGCCGATCTCCTCGATCTCCCTCATGGCCACCCTTCTTTCCTCTCTTTCCTCCGTGCAGAAATGGAGCAGAAAATGTCACAGCCGTGGCTGCCCCCCGACGGGGTGACCCGCACCTCCGAAGTCATCACGGTATCCGCCGGAATGTTCAAAGGAGGCGAATTCCGGTGCCCTGCCGCTGACGCTCTCAAGGCCCGCGGCTACCACACCGCCGACCCCGTACCGCGCCGCCGCGAGCGGTTGGAGAACTTCACTCTGGGCCCCTTCATGGCCGCCTGCGACGCCCGCTTCCGGCCCTCCGGCAGCCTGCCCCGGACGCGTACCGCGCCCTTGCACGACGGCCTGAGGACATGGTCGGACCATGGTGTGAAGGCGTACGAGGCGGCCTTCCCCGCGGACCCGGAACGCCCCCTGAACGAGGTCCCGGAGCCGTGGACGTACCGCTACCGGCCGTCCGGCCCCGACTCGCGGAACGCCCAGGAGTACCGCTTCACCGTGTGGGGCCGCTGCCTGGCCTCCGCCGACGGTGCCTACCGTGAACTCCGTCTGCCCGTGCACCGCCTGAACCGGGAGCTGCCGCCCGACGGGTTCGTCGCTGCCGTCGCCCTGGTGCTGGCCGAGGGCACCCCCGGGCCGCCGCCGGAGCATGTACGGATCCTGGAGTTCGCGCTGTTCGACGGCCGTACACGGGAGCTCTTTGCTGGCAGCCGGGAGCAGGCGCTCGCCCGGTACCGCGAGCACGGCCCCGACGCCCTGGCCAGCGTACTGGACGGACGGGAATACCGCCCCGGCTCCGCCTGTGGCGGATGTCCCTACCTGTCGGTCTGCCCGGCGCTGCGCGCGGCGCCCGGACTGCTGGGCATCGAGTCGCCGAACCGGCCCCGACGCACCTGGTCGGTGACCAACGGGCGCAACTACCGGGCCTGCCCGGCCCGAGACCACATGCGCCGGCTGCACCTGCCCACGGCGGACTCCGTCGAGCGCGAGGTGACGGCCGAGCGCGGCCGGGCCCTGCACGCCTACCTCGCCGACCGGCACGGCCACGGATCGCCTCGACCGTGCACGGTCGAGGTTCCCGAGGAGTGGGTGCCGGACGGATTCGACCTGCCCGACCGCGAACGCACCCTCGGCGCCTTCCTGTTGCGGCGGCACGCCGCGGTCTGCCCGCTGCGGTGCGTCGGGGACGGGACGGACGTGCGGACCGAACCCAGGGTGGTGCGGCACGACACCGTCGCCGACGTGGTGGTGATCGCCGCACCCGACCTGCTCTACCGGGACGCCGGCTCATGGGTGTGGCGCGAGACCAAGACCTCCGCCACCGACCGGCGGTCCAACCGTCGCCTGCTGGAGCTCTACCCTCAACTAGCCCTGGCGGTCGTGCTGATCGGCCGCGGTGACCTGGGCGGCGCTCCGTCCCGTGCCCGGGTCGAGCTTGAGGTGCTCCGCCCCGGCGGTGCCGACCTGGAGATCATCGACCCCTTCGCCTCCGCCAACCGGACCGCGGCTGAGGGAGTCCTGCGGACGATGGTGGCCGACTGGCACGGGGACGACCGCTACACGGCCGTGCCCGGACGCTCCTGCCAGCGGTGCGAAGTGGCCCGCTGGTGCTCGGTGTCGGCCGCCACCGAGGCCGCGGCATGAGGGCGGGGGCGGCCCGCCGGGCCGACCGGCCAGACACCGGGGAGGAATCTGAGGGCGCGGGCAGCGAACTCTTCCGCGAGCTTGCCCGCATGGTGGCTGCCCTCGCCGAGGTTCAGGGCCTGCGCTCGTTCGCCCTGCCCTATCCCGGCCTCGCCCAGCGTGCGCTGGACCGCACGGTGATGCACTGCCTCGACGTCGGGGAGACACCGCCGAGGAGCCTTCCGGAGCTGTGGGAGTGGTGCCGGACCAAGCCGGCGGGCGATCCGCTCTTCGCGGTTCCCGCCTCCCTGGTCACCCCGGGCGCGACGCTCGTACACCCGGTCGGCCGGATGCCGACGCGGTCGTGCCTCGAAGTCGCCTCGCACGGGCCGGACGGGGGCGTGGCGGCGCATGCTCGCGCGCTTCTGGGCGACCTGGAAGCGCGGTGCGGAACGGGCGAGCGCTACCGGCAGTGCCGGAGCTTCCTGGCCCGCCACCCGGTGGTCCACCGGCAGGACCGCTTCGGGCCCGGCTGGAGCAAGGCCGTCTGGAGCCGCGTCAAGGACCTCTACGGGCCGCTGCCCGAATCCCTGCTCGTCGACGGCGACTTCCTGCGCTGCCCCTCGTGCGGGCTCCCCGCGCTGCCCAGGGACCGGGCCGTGCCCGTACCCGTGTCGTCCGCCACCGACGCGGACATCTGGTGCGAGGGGGAGGAATGCCCGCGCGACGACCCTCCGGAACTGATCCGCGATCCGGAACAGACGTGGATCCTGCGGCGTCCACTGCGGACGTTCCTCGCACTGCCGCATCGGACCGAAGAGGCCGCCCTGGACGCGCTGGATCGCGCCGGGATCGACCACGAGCCCCTGCTGGGGCCTCTGTCCGCCTACCGGTTGAGGGACACCGGTCCCGGAATCGTCGACATCCGGGTGTACGACCGGCTGCAGTCGGCCCTCCTCGCCGCACATCTCACCGACAGCGCGCCCCTCGCGGACCGCACCCTCGTTGTGGTCCCGGACGCGCTCGCCGGACGGGACGGCTACCGGGGGGCCTTCACCGACGCCCTTCCCGCGCTTCTGCGGGACCGGCTGGTGCTCACCACACCCGTGGACCTCGTGCCCGACCTGGGTCGGGCACGGAGAGAGGAGAAGCACGATGCGTAGCATCACCCCGCCGCTGACCGACGTACTCAGCGCAATCAAGGCGTTCCTTGGGCCGGACGTCCGCAAGACCGCCCTGGAAGACCACTGCCAGGTGGAACTCGGCCTGTACCTCCAGCAGAAACTGATGCCGGGCAGTCCCGCGGGCAGTGCCTGGGTACTGTTCAGCGGATACGGGTTCGCCGAGGCACACGGAGCGCAGCTGCCGCCGGACACCGCGCGGACGTTGCGTGTCGCTCGGTACTCGCTGTGGACACTGCGCAGGGGCCGTACCTGGCGCGAGGCGCTGGAGACCTACCAGCTGTTCGACCCCAGGGTGCGTGGCTACGACGTACCGGACATCGAGTCGCCCGCCACCCGCCGCGAACTCTCCGTCGGCGGAGACCGCTTCCCCGTCTACGAGCAACTGCTGCGTGTCGCACCGCCGCTGGCGGGCAAACGCATGCCGGTCGCGGGCCAGGGCCCGCACGCCTTCCCCGTCAGCCGCACCCTGGCCGTCGTCGACCTGCCGTCCGTCCCCCACACCCCCCTCGTCGCCCACGACATGGACCTGGAACCGGCCGGCGGCGGAGAGCCTCTGGTCTTCACCAGGAAGGGCCTGGAGCGCACCGCGGCGGACATGGATGCCACGCACGCCCGCGCCGGCGAGGGAAGGCCGCCGCGCTGGCTGGAGCGGCTGCGGGCCTTCGACCTGTCCGCCAAGGAGAACGGCACGTTCCACAAGGCCGGCCAGGACGAGGACTTCTCGTTCACGGTCGACGGGATCCAGCACCTGCTCGGTATCGTCGGCGCGGGCAAGAGCACGCTGCGCGACATCATCGCCGTCCATCTCGCCAAGCTCGGCAAGCGCACCACCATCGTGGTCACCGACGTCGCAGAGGTGCTGAAGCTCGTTCGGCTCTACGGTCTCTACACCGACGGCGCCGCCGCACCCGTGCTTGGGTCCTCCGGCCGGGAGCGGCACGCGCAGCGGCTGCACCGTCGGCTGGCGGGCCGGGGCGAGCACCGTCTGCTCGCCCACGACGACCCCGCCTTCGCCTACCTCGGGACCTCCTGCGTGCTCAACGTCAGGCGGCAGGGCGCCACTTCGTCCACCGAGCCGCTCGCCTTCGGCGAGGCACCCTGCTCCCGGCTCCGGCCACCGTCGGACCCGCGGCGCGACAAAGGTGGCGGCCGGGCCTCCGAATGGCAGAAGAGCGCGACGAGCTGCCCATACTGGTCCGCCTGCCCCCGGCACCACGGAGCCCGCACCCTGGTCGGCGCCCTGATCTGGGTGGCCACGCCGGCCGGACTGATCGACGCCGAGCCGCCCAGCCCCCAGAACGGCGAGCGCATCCGCTACCTCGAACTCGCCTGCCGCCGCAGCGACCTCGTCATCATCGACGAGGCCGACCGTGTGCAGATGCAGTTCGACCAGACCTTCGCACCCGCCGTCGTCCTCGCCAGCGACGAGGACAAGGGCCTCATCGACCAGCTGAGCCGGCACAAGATCCGGGAGCTCGCGGCCAGCGGGCGCACCCAGCTCTCCGAACGGGACGTGGAGACCTTCGCCGCCGCCCTCAACACCGCCGGATCGGCCACCGACAGGCTGTACGCGATGCTCGTCGCCAGGTACGACCTGCGCAGGTGGGTGCGGACGGGCTACTTCAGCGCCTGGACGCTACAGCTCGGACTGCTCGACGAACGCTACGAACTCCCCGACGGCAGCGGGCCGGAACACGGGAACCACGCCCCCAGGCGGGCTCTCGGCAAGCTTCTCGACGCTTTTCGCGACAACCCCTTCGGCGACCGCCGCCGTAGGACGGAGGAGGACTTCAGCCGGCTGACCGCCCTCCTCAACGAACTGCTCCACACCGGCAACCCGGAGAACACCCGGCGCCACCTGGCCGAGGTCATGGACGAGGTCTTCCGCATCGACCCGCAGTACATGGCCGCCCGGCAGCAGAAGTACAAAGAGGAGTACGACGAGTGGCAGCGCGAGGAGGAGGAACGGCAGAAGGGGCGAGGCCGCCGCCGGAAGCCCAAGCCAGCGCCCCAGACACCTGAGCAGTGGCACCAGGAGCTCGCCGAACGCTTCGAGTTCACGCTGCTGCTCAGCGCCCTGGAACCCCGGCTTGCCATGATCAACGCCATGTGGCCCCGCGTCGAGGCCGCCCTCAGCCTGGGCTACAACACGATGTACCGTCGGCCGCTCGACTACGGCCCGATGGTGCCCGAGGCACCGATGGGCAACGTACTCGGCTTCCAGTTCCGGGTCCCGGGCGAGGACAAGGGCGGGGTTCGCAGTGGCGAGCTGACCTTCTTCCGCTGCAGCGGCGTCGGACGTGAGCTGCTGCGCGCCATGCCCCACCTGGCCTCCGTCGACGGCAGGCCCGGCGCCCATCTGCTGCTCATGTCCGGCAGCAGCTGGGCGGGCGCGTCCAGCCGTTACCACGTCTGCGTCCCGGTCGGTGTGATCATCGAGCCGCCGGCCGAGGTGACCGAACGCATCGCGAACGAGAGCCTGATGCGCTTCGAGTTCATCGACGACGGCGACGAGAAGCTGCGCCTGTCGGGAACCCACCCGGACGACCGCCCCGAGAAGCTGCGCCGCATTGCCACCTACCTCGGCGCGGGGGAGTACGACGCTCCCGAAGGAGGCCCGTTGGAGCGCGAGTTGCTCTCCCTTCGCCCGGGCAAGCGCGACCAGATCCTCCTGCTGGTCGGCAGCTATGCCGAGGCGCGCATCGTGGCCGACACCCTGCACAACCTCAACTCCCGCTGGCGCGACAGCGTGCTGTGCCTGGTCTCGGACGACGAGGAGATCGCCCCGGAGGACGAGGCGCCGTCCGCCTACCGCGCCCGGTCACTGCGCCGGGGCGACGTCGAGCACTTGAAGGACCTCGACGCGAACATCCTCGTGGCGCCCCTGCTGGCCGTGGAGCGGGGCCACAACATCCTCAACGACGACGACGAGGCGGCCATCGGCACGGTCTACTTCCTGGCACGGCCCAATCCGCACCCCGAGGACCTGTCCCTGGCCGTCCACGCCGTCAACGACTGGATCGTCCGCGCCGTCACCGGCGGTGACTTCGACACCTGGGTACGGGGACAGGCCACCGTCGAGGAAGGCGCCGACGAGGTCCGCCGCCTCGCCCGTTCGCGCTGGTACCAGGTGCTCGCCCGCTCGATGGCGTGGAGCCGCCTCGACGACGAGGTGAGGGAGCAGGTCACCTGGGACATGCTGGTCCTGATGTGGCAGGTGATCGGGCGGCTGGTGCGCGGCGGCGTACCGGCCCGGGTGGTCTTCGTCGACGCCGCCTTCGCCCCGAACCGCGGGGCCGTACCACAGCAGGCCGACACTCTCAAGTCCAGCCTGCTGCACAGCGTCCTCGACGTGCTGGACCCGTACTTCGGCGGCGACACGAAGAGCGCGGAGGAGCAGTTCATCGCCCGCGCCCTGTACGAACCCCTCTGGCGCATGCTCACCCGCCTGCTCGCCTCTGCTCCCGACCCGGCCCACCCGTAAGCGCCGAACTCCGGCTTCCAGGAGGAAATTTCGTGTATCACACCATTCGCAACGCGGCCTACGAACCCGACCCGCTCCATGGACCGTGGCGGGAGGAGATGAGTGTGCTGCGGCTCGGCGAGGAGTTGCACACCGAGCTCACCAGGATGCACGCCGAGGCCGACCAGGGCTCCGTCCGCCCTGATCGGCTCCCCGTACGCAGGCTCAACTCGCTGCTCCAGGCGATGGCCCCCGGTGTCATCGCGACCGGCCGCAATGCCGGAACGGACGGCCGCCTGCCGTGGCTCTACGCACGGGAAGCCGTCCCGCCGGAGGTGCTGGCCCCGGTGATCGGCACCTGGGCGGCGGGCATGTACCGGGAGGAGGACGACACCGAGGGCGCCGATCTGGAGGAGAGGCTCCGCTCCGACGACCCGGCCGAGGCCGTCCAACTGCCACATTGGGAGACCGAATCGGTCGACCTCACCGAGACCGTGACCTCGGCGGGCGGAACAGCCGAACCCACCGCACGGCTCTACGGCCTGCTGCCCGAGTGGGTCGCCTTCCGGCTGGCCGCCCGGACGTTCCGCACCGGGGGCACCACACTCCACTTCCGCGTCGAGAGCTCGGGCAACAGCGCGCGACTTGTCTCCTGGCCGCCGCAGCGGTACGAGCGCCGCGGGCAGACCTGGTACTACTCGGCCTGCCTCAACATCACCGTCCACACCGTGCCGTTCGCCCCACGGTTCCGTGTCCATGTGTCCACGCAGGTACGCCGCTGGGCCACTCAGCTGGACGTGCGCCCCCACCAGCTCGGCGGCACGACCGTTCTGCTCGATGCTCCGCTGCCATGGCCGGGAGGGCCGGACCGGGGCCACCGGCTGATGGTGAACACCCTCGGCTACGATCGGCGGCTGAAGGAACTGGCCTGGCGCCACCACAGCCCCGCACCGCTCTTGCCCGAGCTGGACATCTTACGCAACTACCCGCAGCCGGAAGCGCTTTTCTCCTACCCGGAACGCTGGATCAACGGGTCCGGGGACGTGGCCGCCGGCATCGTCTACCACCCGTCGATCGGCCCGCATGAGGTTGGACCGGGGCTGATGGCACGGGAGCGGGCGGATCTGGACGCCTGGGTCGAGGAAGGGCTGCGCCCCATGCTGACCCGGGTCCCCGACCTCACACGGGTCACCCGGAGCAACACCCCCTCATTGCTGCCTCGTTCGGGAGCCGGACGTGGTCCGGGCGTCCGGGACACGCAGCTGGCCCTGCAGCGGCGGGCGGCGCTGGCACGCGCACTCAACGGCCGTCCCCTGGAGATCGACGTCTTCTGGCAGTCCCCGGAAACCCGTGCCGCCCTGCTCGCGGAACTGCCCAAGCTCATCGGCTTCCCTCCCGGGGAGAGCGAGGGGCCGGCCGACGACGACACCTGGCGGTGGCGGGGCGAGGGGGTCGAGATCCGCGTACGGGCCCGGCCCGCGGGACCCCTGGCCGACGCCCTGCCGGTCTCCCGGGAGCGCAGTCGCCCCAGGGCCGTCCGGTTGGCCGAAGCCGTCGAAGGGCGCTGCCGACTTGTGGCGGACCGAGTGGTTCCGCGTCCCGACGCGGCCGGAGTCGTGATCACGGAGATCGCCGGCAAGGAGCGATTCGCCGCCGTCCCCGACTCCGATCCCAAGCATGCGCTGCGCATCGCCTGGGCGCGGCAGGGCCGGCTGAGCCAGTTCGTCAACCTGCCCGACGACACCGACAGTGGCCTGGAGCACCGGGCCAAGTGGACCTGGCTGGACGCCTTTCGGCAGCTCGGCGCGATCAGTCCGCCCGCCCATCGAGTGGGGGCCGGAGTTCCCGGCGAACTCCAGTACGTGGCGCTCTGGCTCGTACGCCACACCAGGAAGGGGCCCACGCGGCGCCCTGTCCATCGGCTTGTCGCGGTGCGGGTCCGCCCCGGGGACGAAGGACCGGGCGTCATCGAGGGGTGGGACGCCGAGCGCGCCGAATGGGTGCCGTACCCGAAGCTGTTGCTGCTGCTCTCCCAGGCAGTGGAACCGGTGGCGGAGACGGGGAAGGAGACTGATACGGGTGGCCCTGGCGACGGCGTGACCGCCAGGGGCGGGCTCAGGCCCGGTGCCCGCCCGGGTGTGGAGCAGCACAGGCAGCGGGAGGCCGAGCGGCAGATCCGCGCGCTGCTCTTCCAGCTCCGCGGTCGCCCGACCCTCGTGCTGGCGGACGCAGGCAATCTGCGCCAGTGCTGGCCTCGCCTGCGCAACGGCGAGCTGGACCGCGACATGCTCGGCTTCGGCACCGAACCAGCCCAGCGCCACACGCTCTACGGTGACGACCTGCGGGTGGTGCTCGTACGGGACGCCAACGCGCGGGAGGAAGTGGCGGAGTGGTACGCCCACGACGCCAAGGGCAGGGTCGGCTTCGCCGAGGGCGTGTGGGGGACGGCGGAGACGGAGAGCCGTGTCTTCGCGAGTACGGCCTCGAAGCCGCACACAGTGGCGAAACTACCGAAGGGCCTCATGAAGCTGGCGCCCACGGCACAGGGCCGGACAGCACCCGGGAAGACGGCCTGGAACCCCGGGCAGCTGGAGATCACCGTGCTCGGCTGCCTGTCGGAGAAGGCGCTGGCGGACTCGGGGCGTGAAGGGGACCTGCCTGACCGGCCGGCGGAGTGGGCGACGCTCACGCACCAGCTGCGCTACCAAGACGACTACCCGCCGCTCGCCCGGCCCCTCCCGTTGCACTTGGCGCGTCTCGCTGGTGAGTACGTGCTTCCGGTGGCCGGAACGAAGGAGGAGGGGAGCATGTCATCCGCTCCATGAGCGAGGCGCCGCCTGCATGGGGCGTCCCAACGATCGACGCTGATAGGAATCATTGTTCCCTCGTGTGAGTCGGACATGGGGGCATACCGCTGTCGGGCGGGCGCGAACGCCTTCGCGAGACTGTGTCGAATCTGGTCCGGGAAAGTGCAACGGCCTGTTTCTCCGTGTCCCTTTTGACTGTCCCGCTTGGTAAACATGCAGGTCAAAGGGGCCTCCTGGGGATGACGGATCCATCATGCGGCTTTCTGACCCACGTATGTCCCACAGGAATTAATTTCGCGGGATCGGACAATTGGGATTTCATCCGATCGGCCATGGAAAACCCCTGATCAGGGCCATGGGGGGTCGAGTGGTTACGGCCAACTAGGCCGTGTGCGTTTTGGCATGCACAAGAAAGGCCCTGACCGGCGTTTCCGCTGGTCAGGGCCTAAATTTCCGGTGCCCCCGGCAGGATTCGAACCTGCGCACACGGCTCCGGAGGCCGATTCCCTCTCCTTCGTATCGGCAGGTCACTAGGGGTACAACCCCGCTACGTAGGTCTCTCGGTCCACGACTAGTCCACGTTTTGGAGCAGGTAGCCTGAGCCAACCTCTCCCGCTCACGGATGCAACCGTGGCCCTACCTCGACGGCTGCTATGTCTGCTGAGCTGCGAAGTCAGCGATAGTTGTGGTGCAGGGAGAAGGGATCAGAGACCAACTCATCGGAGCAGCTTGGCTGCGCGCTTCACGCGGCCGTGTCGTGATCCCCACCGCGTACCCAAGCTCTACACGTCAGCGTCCCGGGATGACCAAGCAGCACCCCAACCCTCCGACGGGCCGGCACACCTGTCAACGGAGAGACGAGCTGCGAACTACAAGGTCATCAACTAGACCTGCACGTCTCACCGTTCTGGCCTGACGTGCTCGTGACGTGACAGGCAGTCATCTGATTCAATCTGCGTACATGTAGGTGCAACTAGACAGGCGGGGGGCCGCGTTGAACGAAAATGGAACGGGGTTCGCCTCGATGGAGCGTGCGATGGTTCACCCACCGGTGTCCAATGCGACTGAAGATAGAGCGCAGGGTGGAGACCCGTTGGGAGCAGCTCGGGAGGCCCCGGTGAGGCTAGCCGCTCAAGCTGAGGAAGAGCTGGCATCCAAGCTCCGGGAGCGGGCCACCTCAACACCGGAGTTCTGGTCGTTCTCGGGGCGTTCCCGCCGTGAGGCGGGCCACGGCATCTTTGCCTACCCGGCAATGATGGTCCCTCAGCTGCAGGGTGCTCTGCTGGAGGACGTGCAGGCTGTAGATCCAGCCGTTGCTTCAGTTATAGACCCTTTCATGGGGTCCGGCACTGTGATGCTGGAATCAGCAAGTCGAGGACTTTCATTTTCTGGGACCGATATCAATCCGTTAGCCGTTCTGCTGGCGACGGTTAAATCACAGGTGCATGACTTGGAACAGTTGACCAGAGTACGTCAGAGAATTGCGCTGCGCGTCACTGAGGACTCGAGCGAAGAGATCGAGGTCGAGTTTCATAATAGAGACAAATGGTTCCGCGCCGATGTCACCCGTGACTTGTCGAGACTGAAAAGGGCAATCTCGGCCGAGCGTAGCAAGGCTACGCGTCAGGCGTTTTGGGTAGCTATGGCTGAGACTATTCGGCTTGTGAGTAACAGCCGAACCTCTACGGTGAAACTGCATTCTTATAGTGCTGATGATATCGATGCGCGGCAAATTGACACGATCGGGACCTTCCTTCGAATTTCTGCGTCTCAAATGGAGCAGCTTAAGGACCAAGCGGAGACTTTGTCTCGAGGATTCCGCAAAAACCCTAATCTCAAAATCTCGTGTAGCGTTGGCGATGCTAGGAGCATGCCTGTAAAGAGGAACCGAGCAGCAGTCGACGTCCTCATGACGTCGCCACCCTATGGGGACAACGTCACTACCGTTACCTACGGTCAACATAGCTATCTGCCTCTGCAGTGGATTGATTGCTCTGATGTGCCTGGTATGCGGCAAGAACTCCTTGAGAACACTCGCTCCATCGATTCAATCAGCCTTGGGGGAAAGCTCAAAGGTGCTCTCGCTTGGGCTGATGAGCTGAGAGAAAAGTCTCCCGCCTTCACGCATTGCCTGGACCAGCTACAAGCTCACCCGAGAAATGCACAGTCAAGGTTCGTCGGCTTCGTCCACGACCTCGATCAATCATTGGACGCCATCACGGCTCAATTGCGTAGTAACGCCTGGATGTTCTGGACGCTCGGCGAACGCAAGATCAGCGGCGTCCCTGTGCCCACGGTGGCTATCGTCCGAGACCTACTAGCATTTCGCGGCTCTCGTCACATCGAAACGCTAGAGAGGAAAATCCCTGGCGGGTCGAAGCGCATGGCGTTCAGAAATGCCAGCGGCGAGACAATGAATACGGAAAGCATCCTGGTCATGCGGGGCCCTAGTTACACCGACCTCGACTCTCGCTCGTAGGAAGGGGATAGAATAGTGTCTCAGCCTTACGACGGACTTGGGTCGGCAGACATTCTGCACCTTGAAGTGCACCCGTCTGTTGTGTTCAAGCTTGGCGAAGACCTCATTACTGATTCAATGCAGGCACTGATCGAGCTTGTAAAGAATTGCTATGACGCGGATGCGACTTGGGCAGAGATCGTTATCCGTACTGGGCTCGCTGACACAGAGACTTCGGATGCTCCGGCGATTGTCATTAAAGACAATGGCACGGGAATGACTGTCGAGCAAATCAGGCGTGGCTGGCTCACAATCAGCAATTCCGTGAAGCGTGAGATGAAAGCTCGGGGCCTTTCTACGCATCTCGGGAGGACGCCCCTGGGAGATAAAGGACTTGGCCGTCTGGGGGCGCAGCGACTCGGCGAAGTTGTATCCATTGTGACTAGACCAGCGGGTGCCGTGGTCGAGCACGAACTCACTATTGACTGGCGTGCATTCCAGAGTAAGTCATCGCTCAACGAAGTCGATCTGTCACTAGTGACTCGACCGAGTAAGGAGCCGGCTGGGACAACTTTGACCATCACGCACCTGAGAGAACCCAAGCAGTGGCGCGACGCTGCTAAAGGTGGGTCGGAGGACGGCACGTCTGTTCTGCAGAAAGATCTATCTGTTTTGATCTCGCCGTATGGCGATGAGCGGGGTCTCAGGATCCTCCTAAAGGTTGACGAAGAGCGTATTGACCTTTACGACCTGCCGTCGCGCGTTAGGAACGCTGCTGAAGTCCGGTATCTGCTGAACTACGAAAATGGCAAGCTTGACGTCGCTGGGGAAGCCTCGCTGAGCTACTGGGCTCCCCAAGAGAGGTCGAGGGCAGAAGATCGAGTCGCTTTTGATTCTCTCCTTGAGGCTGACTCAGGCGCAGCCTTCTTGGACTGGCTAAGTACGCACCGAGCCAGGCAGATGGAGGCCTTCAACTGTCGCCCTGCTGAGGCGCCTTACTTCTTAAGTACACACAGAACGATCGCTCTGAGTGATCTAGACAATGTGGCACTACATCGGTCAGAAGAGGGTGATATGACGCCCGCTGACCCCGGTCCTTTCCGCGGCGAGGTGGATTACGTAACCATCGGACAAGGGCATCCCGAGGCATTCAATAATCGCAGTGAATTCCGAAACTATTTGCGAAGCCTTGCAGGGGTTCGAGTTTACCGTGACGGCTTCGGTGTTCGGATGGATGAAGACTGGCTTGGGTTTCGAAAAGGGCAGACGAGCGGCTCTTCCTACTACACCTTGCGCCCTGAAAATACTTTGGGATTTCTCGATATCTCAGCGCGCCATAACGCGCAGCTTGTCGAAACCACAGACCGTGAAGGTTTTGCAGACACGCCTCACTATCGCAACCTGATGGCCCTATTGCAGGGATGGCGCTCTTTCACGGAACAGTTCCAAACTTTCATCCGGCGTGCATATAACGAGTATCGCCAGGAGGTCGAGGTTTCGAGGGCCGGTATCGACCCTGCGGCGAGTTCAGAGATCTTGATTCAACACGTCGAAGACACTCGATCGCGCACGATTGTGACCGCCAAACAGCGACTTAGGGCCCTGCGGGACGACGTCGAGGAAACGGCCAAGAGTCATGAGCGTGTCGCCAATGAACTCGACGCGAGTCAGCGCTCACTCTTCGCCGGCTCAGTGGATCCTGCTATCGCGCAGGAGTTGTCAAGTTTGCAAGCTGCTGATAAACGCAGAGGGCAGTCCGTCGTTGAAATTGAGGAGATTGTTGAGTCCCTAGAGTCCGAGCGTGCCGTGTTGCAGATTTTGCGGGCACAATCAGACCGACTCCGCGAGCAACTAGCTCAAACCTGGGAGACCGTCTCACTAGGTCTCACCGCTGAGGCCGTATCGCACGAGGTGGCCCATGTAGCCGAGGGCATCGCAGTTAGAAGTGCTCAAATTCGGCGACACCTTGCTGAAGCGGAAATCGCCGATAGGCGACTCTCTAGCTATATCCAGTACGTGCAGTCGGCGGCGAGTGCCTTGAAGCGTCAACTAGCTCACCTAAATCCATCTCTGCGATATATGCGTGAACGTCGGGAAAGGATCATGATTAGCGACTTCTGTCGAGACGTCGCAGAATATCATCGTGACAGGTGGGCCAAGGGGCCGATCTCTATCACCCTTGAGGTCGGTCAAGATTTCATGGTCGAGGTGAATAGGGGGAAACTGACTCAGATTCTTGATAATTTGCTGCTGAACAGCGAGTATTGGCTTCTTCAGGATCACAGGTTGGGCGTCCAGAGCTCTCCCGAGGTATCCCTTGTAGTCAATGCGCCTTATTTGGTCGTCAGTGATAACGGCCGGGGGATCGATCGAAGCGTAGAGTCGACACTCTTCGAACCGTTTGTATCATTCAAAAAACGGGGAGAAGGGAGGGGGTTGGGTCTCTACGTAGTGACACAGCTGCTTGATTCTGAGGGATGCGGGATCGAGTTGGCCCAGGACCGAAATAACAACGGTCGCTTCTATAAGTTCCAGCTGAACCTGGGGGGGATGTGTGTTGATGCATGAAGAGAGTGTCGCGAAGGATGATGTAGCGGCACGTGGGGGCCTGTCTCGGATTCCAGCTCAAGCCGATATGGATGCTGGCTTTACCTTCGATGCAAAGGTTGCGTCTCATCAACTGCTTGAACTGGCTGCGGTCGAGCGCGTCATCTGTGTTGATGACTGGTATGCCGAGAAGGAGGACGATGGGGAAGGCGTCCTAGCAGCTCTGGCCGAAGGTGCATTGTTGGCCGCAGACCGGGAAAAGATCGCTGACATCATTCCCGAGGTAACGCTTTTACGGGATGCGTCAGCCCCACTAGAGCTAGTCCTCGATGAAATGAGGGACGCGTGGACGTCTCTAGATTCCAGCAAGCGTAAGGCGATACGCCAAATCGCAGACGACCGCCTGGGGTCAGAAGGCGTTGGGCTTCCGGGGGAAGAAGATGAGCCGGCCGCCGCTTGCCTTCGAGGGTTGCTCGCCGACTCCAGAGAGTTTCTTACTCTCTCACTCTCCGACTGGCGCAAGCAGCGAACTACGTTGCTTGCAGACGGTAAGAGCACGCTTATCCTGTTCGATCGCGACTTCAGTAGAGAAGGGGCATCGCAGAACGCCGGAGAAGAGCAGATATCTGCGCTGCTTCACGATGCTCCCGACAGTTGGCGAATTGGCCTATTGACGCATACGGTGTCTCCGGATGACGCCGAGGTCGAGGCGTGGAAGACTCTTTCCCAGCAGTTTGATGCAGATTCCTCTAGGTTCCTCGTCATTGCAAAAGGCCGTCTTTCGCTGACCGCGGATGGGTTCCCGCGCATGCTGAAACTGACGTTGCTGGCACCAGCGCTGGAGCGCTTGCAAGGGGGCCTCGCCGAGGCAGTAAGCGGGACGTGGGCTGAGGCGATCGAAAAGGTGGGACTAATCAATCCCTACACGCTTGAGGCTGCGCTTAATGGTGACAGGCTCACGGATGGAACCTGGGGACCTGAGACGCTGTTGCGGATTGCTACGGCATTCACACAGGATTCTGTACGGGCCAAGCTTCGCGCTGATCGCACGGTTCACGCGTCTAGCGAACTAGTGACGAGCCTGAGCAGGGTGAAGATGCCGAGCACATCAAATTCCGATCGTGTTCGTCAGGAACTGGCCAATATTGAACGGCTTGAATATTTTGAGTCGGCTGATCATCTGACTGAGCTTCATTTCCCGCTGGAAGTGGGGGACGTTTTTGCGTTCCAGAAGTTCGTTGAGAAGCCGCATCAGTTTGAGAAGCGTCACTATGAACGCGGCAGCGCTGCTGGAAACGTCGCCTCGGAGTTGCGACGCTCGGGAGCAGTGCATCACATGATCCTGCTTGCTCAGCCTTGCGACTTGGCTGTTCGCGCTGACGGAAAGCGGGGAAATGGTCTGGAGTTTGTGAGGCTCGCACCTCTGAAAAGTCCTGCCATAGGACGTGTAATCACGCACCCAGGGGGAGGCGTGGCGACTTCATTTGACCTTCCGTTTTTCTTTGAGGAATCGGGTGGTGGCGTCGAGGTCAAGCTGAGCCAGCAACATTATGTGCCGCTGACAGCCCTAGACATGTGTGTCCTTAGCGCCAGCGGCGATGCCTTTATGGCCACTGAGCAGGAGATGCCCGACCACGTTCTGCCAAATTGGCAGGAGCGTTTCAAGTTCTTGCGCACATGGGTGGCGAAGCAAGTAGAGGCTTACAAGGTTATGGAACCACATGGGATGCCAGGCAGGGCGGCTGATCAAATCACAGCTGCGTTGACTGGAACAGTGGCCTCGCCCAAGCTGGAAGCGCTAATTTCTCTATCGCAGTCAGCAATCACCTACGGGGTCAAACGAGTCGGACGCCTCCGGGAACCGTATCGCTCGGCTTTGCTCTCTCGAATGGCGCAGCGCGACTCCCGGGATGCCTTTGATCCGAGCCTAATCGATAAGACCAACGCCTAATTACCGCGGTGCCAGGAAGGTAAGGAATTACCGCGGAGGCGGCGGAGCGGGTTTGGCCGGTGGCCTGCCCGGTCTGGGGTCGAGCATGATCAGGGGGCCGTACGCTGGTTGGCAACTCGGGCAGGCTTTGGGCCTGACCGCAATGTGCACGAGTGGCCCCCTGGTCTTGCTCGACGCGGGACCCGGATCGGGGAGGTGGCTAAAGCCGTGGAGCCGACCGGCCCCAGCCACGATGCACCTCTTCTCTGGCATGGGGTGGCTGATTGCTGTGCGCGCGGCACGGGCGCCGGCTGGGCTGGAGCGGGGCGGAGACAGGAGCGCAGGCCCGGCCGGGGGCCGGGCCGCGCGCGGTGAGCGGAGCGAGCCGCCTTGAACCCGTGAAGAAGGTTGTTACTCACGTGGCCTCTGGCGCGTGTAGGCGGCTCCTGATCAAGTAGGCGTTGCTGCAGAGGACTTGCCGTCGTTACGACTGGACCACGAGATTTGTGCATTTGCTCGCCGTGCCAACGCTTCAGAGCTACATTCACCTGGTGCTTCTCAGGTTCAAGGAGCGGGCTGTGGCCCGCGCGCAACGCAGACTCGCACCGTTCATGGAGCCCGGCGAGATCGTTCTGGAGGTCGACATCTGCCAAGGCGGCTCCGATCTATTCCAGATCCTGAGCGGCCGTGGCCCGCGAGTTCATGTCGCTCTCTCTGACAGGGCGCTGTACCTCATCCGGCGCGGTGGCGGCACTGATCGGCTCCCGGTCAGAGAGATATCAGACGTGGACTTCAAGGAACGTCCTGACCCTGCTGATCTCGTCGCCAGCGCGGTGTATGCCGCTGACCGACTGGCGCGGCTGGTCAAGATCCGTCTCTGGGACGGTACGACAGTTGCCCTTATGCCGGTGGGGCGAAACGCGGTGGCGCTGTTCGGGCCTGCGCTTAAAGTACGTGTGCCAGACCGAACCGTGGCGGAGCACCGAATCGAGTTCGGAGACGGGCGTGGCGTTAGGGTGCTCCAGCAACGAGGCAGACCTGGCAGCGTCGGTTATGACTGGGACTTTGTCCCGGATGACGATGTGGACGTAGACAAGGAGCCGCTAAGCGCCTTGTTCAACCAAAGGATGCGCGAGCTGATGCGCAAGGCTGGCGATCCCAATGCAGACACGCCTCAGCCGTAACCAGCCGTGTGAGCGTGCCGTCTCAGCGACTTAGGTGGCGGCTGCGATGTGCCACAGTGGGGCTGTGTATCGCTCCGGCCTGCTGTTGATGAGCAGTTGGCGCAGGTCATCGCGTTGTGAGCCGTCGAGGTTCAAGACCTCGGTGAGGTGGCGGAACGTCGTGTGAGTGACTTCGCGGCTTCGGGCCTCTGCCTCGAACCGGGAGAGTTGGCGGAAGACCGATTCGGGGTCGAGCCTCGTCGGCTGTTGCTCCTTGAGCCAAAGGGCCTTGTTGCGCTCGTAGTCGATCTCTGAGGAGCCGCAGACCTCGCGGCTCAGATCCTCCACCTGATCCAGGGCGGTGGTTGCCACGACCGCGCGGGCCAATTCATTGCGGCTCAGGGCGTCGTCCAGGTCGACTTCGTGGACCGTCGGGCTCTCGTTCGTGAGGGGGATGGGGAGGCCGGCGTCGCGGACCTCGCAGATGCCTCGGATTCCTCGTGCTGTTGCGGCGAGCATCCCGGTTGCCTCAGAGGGATGCCATTCCAGGACCGAGCTGATCGGGTCCGTGTTCTCCGCGGTGAACTTGTGGACGAGCGGGCCGAACAGGCTGCGTATGTCGTCGACGGGGACTTCGCCGTCCAGGCCGGGGCCGGCGACCAGTAGCCGGATGGGAGCGTCTACCTGGCAGCACGCTGCCAGCGTCAGAGCGTCGGCAAGAGGGCTCTTGAGCGTCGGCTCGTCGCCTCGCGCGAGGATGTCGCCGCCCACGTCCAGAAGGTCGATCGTGGTCGGCTTGAAGTGGCCGATCAGTTCTTCCAGTTGGCGGGTGATGCCCTCGGCGCCGTGGCGGGGGTCGATCAGAGCGAAGGTGTGCGGGAGTTCTGCCGCGAGGCGGGGGAGGGTGGATCCCGCTGGAGCGATCGGGCGGGCGCTGGCCGGTACCGACCAGACTGCGTGGGTCACGGGTTCGAGGCCCGTGAAGTTGTCGGGGCCTCGTGGACCCGGTACTGGATCGATCAGCAAGCGGTCCCACGCGTACGTGAGGATCACTGCATGGTCGGGCTCGGCGCCGTACAGAGCGGCGTCAAGCATTGCGGCGGCGACGGCGTCGCCCCCTCCTCCTGCTGCGACGATCAACCGCGTCATGGGCCCAACATTACGGGTTCGCCCCCTGGCCACTCACCCTATAGTGGCTAGAGGCCATAGCCACTTGGACGAGGAGGGGACATGCCTCAGATCGAGGAGGCGCAGCCGAAGTATCTCCAGATCGCTCACTTCATCCGCGATCAGATCCTTCGGGGCGACCTGCGGCCGGGGGATGAGGTCCCCTCGGAACGGCAACTGGCGGCCACCTGGAAGGTGTCCCGGCCGACGGCCGCGCGGTCTCTGGAAGCGTTGAGCCATCAGGGGCTCGTCGAGAAGCGGCAGGGGTCGGGGACGTACGTGCGCAGCCTCGAAGTCAACCGCAGGGCCCGGGAGTTGTACGGCCGGGCGCGGCAGACCGGGAAGATTTACACCTCTGGCGAGTATGCGGTGATCACCTCGGCGGGTTGGCTGGAGGCTCCGGATCACGTCGCTGAGGCGCTGGGGCTGGTGAAGGATCGTCGGGCCGTGCATCGCCGGCGCGTGACCAACAACCAGGACGGGCCTATCACTCTGTCCACTTCGTGGTTCGCGCCGGACGTCGGGCAGCGGGCGCCCAAGCTCCTGGAGCCCGAGCGGATCCAGGAGGGCACCTTGATGTACGTCGAGAACATGACGGGACGGCAGGGGAGTTACGCCGAGGACCGCATGTGTGCTCGGCAGGCGACGGACGAGGAGGCTCAAGACCTGCAACTGGAGTCAGGCTCGGCGGTCTTGATCGTGAACCATGTCGTGTTCGACCTCCAGGATCGGCCGTTGGAGTTCGCCGAAGCCACCTACCCGCCGCATCGCTGGGCGTTCGAGCAGGGGTATCCCCTCACCTGATAGCTGACGGCTCGTCATTTCGACAGAACCGCTTGCGCGTCGCAGGTGGCTAATGCCACTATCCAGTAAGTGGCTAAGGCCACTTACTGAAGGGGGCACGGTGTGACGAGTCGGCAGCCGGATCAGGGCGCGCACTTACCTTGCCGGGGATGTCGTGGGCGCGGCTGGAAGCGAGTCGGCTCCCGTACGGCCCTGGCGCTCTCCACCGTCAATGACCGTGTCCGTCCCACATCGAAACGGCGCTGCCTCGACTGCGACGGCAGCGGCAGGGAGTGAACGCGGATGGGCTACACGATCGACCGCTATCCCTCTGCGGACTCACCGCGACTCGGTGCGATGACCTTGCACCCCGTCGCGGAGTCCGTACCCCGGGCCCGGCGCTGGTTCCGGAAGTTCATCGCTCCGTACAACCCGGCCTGCTCGGTCGACGACTGCGTACTGATGCTCTCCGAGCTGGTGACCAACGCCGTCGTCTACGGCCGGTCGGACGACCCGTGGATCGTCCAGGTCGAGTGGTTCCGTGAGGGAATCTCGCTCCGGGTCGACGTGCACAATCCGGGGTATCCGGCGAACGTGCGACTGCGGCGCCCCGAGGCCAATGACGCGCACGGGCGTGGGTTGCTGCTCGTCGACTCCATCGCGGACTCCTGGCAGTCCGGGCCCAGCCGCTTCGGCGGTACGGTCGTCTCCTTCGTGATGGCCGATGCCTGGCCCGACGACTGACTCGGGTGCCGCGCAGCAGTACTGCGCAACGGGTTTTCTCGCTAGTCTGGTTGACCAGTTGACTTGGCCAATCTCGACAGGCGGCGTTCATGGCGTATGAAGTGGAGGCACCCAAGTACGTCCGCCTCGCCCAGACGATCCAGCGCCGCATCGAGGATGGCACGTACGCGCCGGGCACTCGGGTGCCCAGTGAGAATCAGCTGGTCCAGGCGTTCGGGATGTCCCGGCCTACCGTGGTTCGCGCTCTGGAGCTGCTGAAGCGGGACGGCTGGCTGGAGTCCCGGCAGGGCTTCGGCACCATCGTGCGTGGTCGGCCGGCCGTCGTCGAGCAGAAGAACCGGCGAGGGCGGGAAGCGCTGGAGCGCGATGAGTCGCAGACTCCGGGGCGCCTGGTCGCGGTGGATCGCGTGCCCGTTCCGGCGCGCGTCGCCTCGGTGCTCGGGCTGCCGAAGCGAGCCGAAGTCCTGATGCGCCGCTTCCTGGTCGAGGAGGAGGGGGAGGCGGTCGAGCTCGTCTCGTCGTACTTCCCCGCCGGCCTGGTCGACGGCACCGAGCTCGGGAGCTCCGAGCCGTTGAGTGCCGGGGTCCGGGAGCACCTGGAGGGGCGGAAGAAGGTCCGCTATGACCATGTGACGGAGCGGGTCTCTGCCCGGTTGCCTGATACCGGTGAAGCTGAGCTTCTCGGCCTGCCCGACGGGGTTCCCGTGCTCAGCGTTCTGGTCATCGCCTTCGATGCGTCGGGCCAGGCGCTACAGGTCTCCGACGTGCTGCTTCCTGCCGATGGGCAGGAGCTCGAAGACACATACCGCTTGAACTAAGCCCAGAACAGGGGCCGTTGGCCTCCATCCCCACTTGACAAGTCAACCTGGCAACTCTAACTTCGAACTTGCTAAGTCAACCTGTCAGGTGACAGGTTGACCGATCTCAGAAGGAGAACTCTCTGTGCGTGTGATCCGTATCGACGCCTCGTCCGCCACGATCCTGCTCACCGAAGCGCCGGCACCGAAGGTGCGTGACCGGCAGACTGGTGAGATCGCCAAGGACGCCGTGAGTGGCGAGGCCCTGATGACCGTGGGCGTCGTCTACATCGACGAGGGCGAATCGGCCCTGATCCAGGTCACCGTCCCCGAAAGCGGCGTCACGGAAGGGCTGACCGTCGGCGCCCCGGTCGCGCTGCCGGGACTGGTGGCCCGCCCCTGGCAGAGCGTGTTCAACGGCCAGCAGCGCCACGGCATCGCCTACCGGGCCACCGCCGTCATGCCGGGCGCCTTCCCGATGGCTCAGGCGGGCTGATCGCGTGACGGACCTGGTGACGGTGGCCGAGCTGGGCGGGTCGCTCGCTGCGATAGGCGGCGCGGCCTACCTCCGGCACGCTCACCCCGCTGCGTACTGGTCCACGGTCGGGCTGCCGGTCTCCGTGGCGCGGCTGCTGGCCTCGTACTCCTCGACCATGGACGCCTGCGGCCTGACCGTCGAGCCTCCCCGCTGGCGGGCCCTGGCCATCAGGGCGACGACTCGACGGGAGGTCCGGCCGGTACCGCCCCGCCGGGGCATCATCCGGCCCACCTCGACCGGTCTGCGTATGCGGCTCAGGCTCGCGCCGGGCCAGGAACCGGCGGACGTGGCGGCCTCGGCCGAACGCCTCCGGCACGTCTGGGGCGTCCACGCCGTGTACGTACGGGACATCAAGCCCGGAGTCGTCGAACTGCGGCTCGTCGGCTTCGACGTCCTGCGCAAGGTGCGCATGCCGCGCCGGACCGGGACCGAGGGCGATCTCTTGCGGGTGCCGGTGGCGCTGCGGGAGGACGCGACCGCGTTCGTCCGTGACTACCAGGCCGTACCGCACGAACTCGTCCTCGGCGCCACGCTGTCCGGTAAGTCCATGTACCTGCGGAACCTGATCACCGGCCTGGCCGCGCAGCCCGTCGTCCTGGTCGGCATCGACTGCAAGCGCGGTGTCGAGCTCTCGCCGTTCGCCGCCCGGCTCTCCGCCCTGGCGACCGATCCCGAGCAGGCGGCCGAACTGCTGCCGGTGCTCGTGAAGGAAATGGAGGACCGATACGACCTGATCAAGGCCCGACAGGGCATCGCCCCTGGCACCCCCGATGAACTGATCACCTCCGACATCTGGGGTCTGCCGGAAGACGAACGCCCCTCGCCCATCGTGCTGTTCGTCGACGAGGTGGCGGAACTCTTCCTCGTCGCGACGCGCAAGGAAGAGGAACGGCGGGACGAGATGGTCACCCAGCTCATCCGGCTCGCCCAGCTCGGCCGCGCGGCTGGCATCTATCTGGAGGTCTGCGGGCAGCGCTTCGGCGCCGAGCTGGGCAAGGGCGCCACCATGCTCCGCGCGCAGCTCACCGGCCGTGTCTCCCACCGCGTCAACGACGAAGCCTCCGCGAAGATGGCACTCGGCGACATCGCCCCGGAAGCCGTGTACGCCGCCTGTTCCATCCCTGCGGAACGCCCGGGTCTCGCCGTCGCCGGTGACACCTCCGGCGGCTGGTCCCGCATCCGTACGCCGTACATCTCGCTCGCCGACGCTGCGGCCACCTGCCGCGACACGGCTCACCTCGCCCCCGACGTACCGGCGCTCTCCCCCTTCCGGCCCTACGTCCCGCCCGCGCCGACCGTGAAGCCTGCCGAGCCGGTAAGCCACCCCCGGCCGGTCACCGAGTAACCCCACCCCCCCTGACTCGACGCGCCATCGCGCCAAGTCCCTACCCCGCCATGCCCGAAAGGAGAGAGCCCCCACCATGTGCCCCGACTGCGAGGACTTCGCCCGAACCGTCGTCCTGCTGGGACAGCTCGCCCTGTACGCCGACACGTCGGACGCCGACATGACCTTCATCGACGCCGTGGGCGTGTCGCTGGCCGCGTCCCTCCCGGAGCCGCCGCCCGGCATCTTCCCGCCCGGCTACGACCCCGATGACGGCCCGGACTACCCCGGCGAGCCGCACTGATGTCCCGCCCAGCCTTCCGCGCGGACGCGGTCCTGGTCCAGGCCGTCATCGCCGGGGCCCTGTCCTTCGCCCACCTGCACGACCTCGCCGCCGCTGCCGGGCAGAGCGGATGGAAGGCCTGGGCCTATCCGGTCTCGGTCGACCTGCTTCTCGCCGCTGCCTGGCACCGGCTCCGCACCGGGGGACCGAAAGCTGCCGCGTGGTGCTGGTTCCTCGTCGCCCTGACGGCCTCGCTCGGAGCCAACGTCGCGACCGCCGGCCTCCTCGACCTGGGCGACGTCCCCGCCTGGCTGCGGATCCTCGTCGCCGGATGGCCCGCGGTCGCCTTCCTCGGCGGAACCCTGCTCGCCCACCGCGGTCCGACCACAACACCGGAACCGGAACCAGGACGGGAAAGGGCACCGGCCCGGCTCGACGAGGACGAACCGACCGCCCCGGCTCCTGAACTACCCGCCGCCCCCTCTCTCCCTGTCGCCGTGCCGCCCGCCCTCGTCGCCCTGGCCCGCAAGGTCGCCGACGAACACCACGCCCGGACCGGGACGGCCATCGACACCTCGACCCTTCGCGCCCGTCTCGGCGTCCCGCTGCCGCTCGCCGAAGCCATCGCCGCCCAACTCGCTTGACCCGGAGGACATCCCACCGTGCGCCCGTCCACGCTCCGCGCGCTGAACCGCGCCGCCGAGCTGACCCGACAGAACCGCCTCACCGAAGCCATGTTGATCGCCGAGCCGGTCATCCTCGCCGCCGACAGCTACGAGGGCGACGAGATCTTGCGCTGGCTCGCCGACCACGTCGCCGACTTCACCGGAGAGAACGACACCGCAGAGAACGAGAAGGGAACCGGCTGATGCCCGCCAACCCGCGCTTCCGCCGAGTCGTCCGTATCGGCCCCGTCCAGGTCGCCACGTACTACGACGGCCGCGGCCGCGAGAAGCACACCGCCGCCTGCACCGCCCCGCGCTGCGGCTTCTCCGCCGACTACGACAGCCGCGCCGCCGCCGAACTCGCCGCCCGCACCCACCGCTGCGCCGCCCGCTGAGGGAGCTCCTATGACCGTCTCACTGCCGCTCGTCCTCGTCCTGGGGCTCATCGCCTGGGCCGCGATCAAGTTCCTCGGCGTCCGCGTCTGGATCGTCGTCGTGATCGCGCTCTTCGGCTTCCTGCTCTCGCGCACCTTCCTCGCCCCGGTCATCGACTCCGGCACCCGTTCCGGGGTCGACGTCGTCAACGGCACCCACGACTGAAAAGGAGGCAACTCGTGTTCCGCCCCAAGCTGCCCGACGTCCCGACTCTGCCCAGCTCGAACGCCCTCAGCACCCACCACACCCACACCCCGGCGCCATCCGCCGGCCACCAATCCCTCAGCCCGTACGTGGGCGCGGTCGCCGCGATGGTCGTCGTCGGAATCGTCCTGACCGCACTCCTCGCGGCCGTCGCCGTCACGGCCATCTCCGTGGCCATCGCCGCCGTGGTCCTGCGCTCCCTCGTCACCGGCGCCAACAAGCGCTGACCGGCCGCCGGGGGGGCAACAAGCCGCCAAGCATCCCGCCGCCCCGGGGCCGCCGCTCCCGCCGCCGAAACAGCCGAAAGGAACCCCCATCATCACCCGGCAGACTCCGCCCCCACTGGCGGAACTCTCCACGCTGGCCTCCCTCGGCACCCTGCCCGAGCTGGCCCGCCAACTCTCCACCCTGGGCGGCTGCACCCGCCCCGTCCGCCTCGACGGCCACCGCACCGAATACGCGGTCGACACCGCGACCGGCGAGATCGGCCGCGCCCTGCACCACCTCGACTCCACCGCCCTCCCGGCCGGCAACCTCCTGGTCCGCTGCAACAACCGACGCGCAACCCGCTGCCCGGCCTGCGCCGAGACCTACCGCCGCGACACCTTCCACCTGATCACCGCCGGACTCCGCGGCGGCAAAGGAACCTCGGACCAGGTCGCCACACACCCGCGCGTCTTCGCCACCTTCACCGCCCCCGGCTTCGGCCCCGTCCACAACCGCCCTTCAGCCGGCCGCGCCTGCCGCTGCGGCACCCACCACGACGACCAGGACCCGGCCCTGGGAACACCCCTCACCCCCGACTCGTACGACTACGAAGCCGCCGTCCTCTGGAACGCCCACGCAGGAGCCCTCTGGCGCCGCTTCTCGATCTATCTCCGCCGGGAAGTCGCCAAGCGCGCCGGCCTTGCCCAGCGGGCCTTCCGCGACCACGCTCGCGTCTCGTTCGCCAAGGTCGCCGAGTACCAGAAGCGCGGCGCGGTCCACTTCCACGCGGTGATCCGCCTCGACGGACCGGAAGGCGGCGACACCCCGCCCCCGCCGTGGGCGTCCACAGAGCTGCTGACGGACGCGATCCGTGCCGCAGCGGCCGCCGCCCGCGTCGACGGCCCGGAAGTCGACGGCCGTCGGCACTCCTTCGTCCTCGGTCGGCAACTCGACGTCCGCCCGATCCGCTCCGCCGACTTCGACGGCGGCCAGGAGCTGACCGAGCGGGCCGTTGCGTCGTACATCGCGAAGTACGCGACCAAGGGCGCCGAGACCACGACCGGCACCCTCGACCGCCCGCTCAGATTCCTCGCCGAGCTGGCCCAGGCCCGGCTCACCGAACACGCCCGTCGGCTGATCCGCACCGCATGGGCCCTCGGCGCCCGTAAGGACCTGGAGCATCTCCGCTTACGCGCCTGGGCTCACATGCTCGGCTTCCGCGGCCACTTCTCCACCAAATCCCGCCGCTACTCCACCACCCTCGGCGCCCTTCGCACCGCCCGCGCTGACTGGCGCTGTGCTCAAGCGGCCGCCGCGCTGCCCGAACGCGAGTCCGAGACGACGTATGTCCTCGCGCACTGGGCCTTCGCCGGGACCGGCCTCTCGGCCGCCGAAGCCTGGCTCTCCGCATCCCTCGAACCCGCCCTCGGAACGGAAGGGGAACCGACGTGAATCCGCAGCGTGACGAGCTGATGACCGTTCCCCAGATCCTGGAAGAGCTGGGTGGGGTCTCTCGCCGGACGTTCTACCGCTGGCGTGAGTTGGGGTACGGGCCGGCCGCATTCAAGCTGCCCAACGGGGAGCTCCGGGTGTGGCGGAGCGACTTCACCACGTGGCTGCGGCAGCTGGAGGCCGCTGCGTGAAGTCTCTCGATGTGAAGGTCTGGGCCGTACGAAAGCGCGATACGAAAACGCCCTCGTACGGCGTTCGGTGGTCCGTGGCGGGCAACGTCTTTTCCGACTCCTTCCGCACGAAGGCACTGGCCGATCACTACCGCGCGAAGCTGATGCGGGCGATGCGCGACGGCGAGGAGTTCGACCAGGCGTCCGGGCTTCCGGACTCGATGGAACCGAAGAAGTCGGCTGTGTCCTGGTACGACTTCGCCCTCAGGTACCTAGCCATGAAGTGGCCACATGCCGCCCCCAATACGCGCGACGGCATCAACGAATCGCTCACCAGCGTGACCGTGGAGCTCCTCGACGAGCGGGCGGGACGGCCGTCCGACCAAGCCATCCGCAAGGCGCTCCGCAACTGGGCCTTCGTCTTGCCGGGGCCCGATGACCGAGACGTTCCGGACGAGGTGCGGAACGTCCTTCACTGGGTGTCGAAGGCCTCGCGGCCGCTTGCCGATCTTGCTGAACCGGCTACGGCGCGTGCGGTGCTGGACTCACTGAAACTCAAACTCGACGGCACGGCCGCGGCCGCCGAGACCGTGCGGCGTAAGCGGCGGACTCTCGTCAACGCTGCCAACTACGCGGTCGACTTGGGGGAGCTGCGCGAAAACCCGATCACGGCCGTCCGCTGGCAGAAACCGAAGGTTTCCAACCAGGTCGACCCTCGCGTTGTCGCGAACCCTGAGCAGGCTCGCAATCTCCTGGCGGCCGTCTCCTACGTGGGCGGCTACCGGCGGGCCCGCGGTCGGCGCCTGGTGGGTCTCTTCGCCGCCATGTACTTCGGCGGTCTCCGGCCGGCTGAAGCAGTCGGCCTCGTCGAGACGGACCTGAACCTCCCCGAGCACGGCTGGGGGTCGGCGCTTCTCCATCGGACTCGTCCGTCGGTCGGCAAGCAGTGGACCGACTCGGGGGAGACCCACGACGATCGCGGTCTGAAGAACCGGCCCGTCGAGGACGTCAGGCGGGTGCCGATCCCGCCCCACCTCGTCGCCGCACTCCGCGAGCACCTGGCCACCTTCGGCGCGGCGGACGACGGGCGGCTCTTCTTTAGTGAGAAGGGCTCGGTCGTCCCGTCCTCGACGTACTACCGGGTGTGGCAAGAGGCCCGGCTCCTCGCGCTCCCGCCGTCTGTGGCCTCCTCGCCGCTCGCGAGCCGGCCGTACGACCTTCGGCACTCGGCGCTGTCGACGTGGCTCAACGCGGGTGTCGACCCCACCGAGGTGGCCGAGCGCGCTGGCAACAGCGTCGAGGTCCTGCTGACCCGCTACGCGAAGTGCCTCGACGGACGGCAGGACGTGGCCAACCGGCGGATTGAGGACCTGCTTCGCGAGTACGAGTGAGACACGCTGCACCCCACTGAGGCCCCGGGCAACTTGTCCGGGGCCTCTCTCGTTTTGTGCCCTACCTGCTGCGACGCTTCGAGACGAGAGCGGACGAGGGGGACTCGTGGAGCTGAAGGTCACGCGCTGGAAGCGGTACGGACATGATCGCCTGTACGCCAACCTGCCTGACGGCACGGCGGTCGGCTGGGCGGATGCGAAGACGGGGGACATCACGGTCCTGGTCGCCGAGTACCGCCACGACGTGATCGCCGTACTGACAGACCACTTACAGAACAACTCCGAACCGGTTCCGCCACAGAAGACGCCCAGGACGCCCGAGGCTGAGGGGCTCCCGCTGCTGCCGCCTCTGACGGCGGCCGACGACCTGTCCGCCAACCGTCCCGGCGAGTCTCTCCGTGACCTGCTCGACAAGTCCGGGCCAAGCTTGATCAAGCGAGTGGTCTCACAGCTCCTGCGGCGCCCCACAGAGTGGGATTCCTGGCGGAAGGGTCTGGCGGGGGAGCGGAGGGTAGGAGCCGAGCTGAACCGCTTGGCGCGTCACGGCTGGCGGGTCCTGCACTCCATCCCCCTGGCCGACAAGGTGGATGTCGATCACTTGCTGATCGGGCCCGGTGGCGTGTTCAGCATCAATACAAAGCACCACCACAAAAGGGTCGTGTGGGTCGGCGACGACTCCGTGAAGGTCGACCGCGGAAAGCCGGCGCCCTACGCGCGCAAGAGCCGGGCGGAAGTCAAGCGGGTGGCCCGAGTGCTTGAGCGGTATTGCGGCTTTCCTGTGCCGGTGGAACCGGTGCTCGTCTTCGTCGGCGTGACCGACTTGAAGGTGGTCGCTACGCAGCTCAGCGTGCGCGTGTACCAGGAGCGTCAGGTGGCGGCAATGGCGCCGCTCTCAGGAGTGCTGACGGCCGAGCAGGTCGAGCAGGTGTACAGCGTTGCTCGCCATCGTCAGGCTTGGAGCCAGGTCCCGCCGACGGCGACTCGAAAGATCTGAACACTCAGGGGCGCCCAGGCAGGATTCAAACCTGCGCACACAGCTCCGACAACACCCAAGCAAGTTCGTAGGATAGAAAGGGCAATCCGCCTATTTCGGGCGTCCTTTGATGTCGTCTTGCTCAGCCATTAGTTGTAAAGCAGCAGGCTAGGGCCACTGGATTGACGCAATCAAAAAATCCGACCACCATGAGGCGTCAACTGCTCGCTCTGGGTGAGCGTGCCCCGTGAAAGGAAATACCGTGGCGAAGGGTCACAAGTGTCCGAGCTGTGGCAAGAGCACGCTGCAGCCGTACACCACTAACCAGTTGAGGTGCTCCAACTGCGACACGATCGTGAAGAAGGGTTAAGTCTCCTGAACTGCGAACACCTGTCAGCTAGTTGGTGAAGCAGGCCGGATCTACAGTCTTGTGGGCTCACCCTCGAGCTGCTGCCGTGTCGGCAACGTCACTGCGGCAGCGTAGGGAGCCTTGTGGAACTGCACGGAACCCGCTGGAAGCGGTATGGGCATGATCGTTTGTGCGTTAATCTGCCCGATGGTGCTGCGGTTGGCTGGGTGGACGTCGAAACCGGGAACATCGTGGTCTTGCGGGCTGACTATCGCGACGACGTGATTGCCGCGCTGACCCGACACTTACAGAGCCTCACCGAGCCCGTCCCGCCCGCCCGGGCATCTGAGGGCTGCCGCCGCTGACGTCGGCTGACGCCCCGGCGGACAACCCTCCGGGGATGCCTCTGCGTGATCTGCTCGACAAGTTGTGCCCGGGTCTCGTGGAGCGAGCCGTCTCACGCCTTCTGCGGCGACCGGTCGAGTGGGACTCGTGGCGAAAGGGACTGGCGGGGGAGCGGCGCGTGAGAGCCGAGTTGAACCCGCTTGTCGCGCCGCGGCTGGCGCGTCCTGCACCCCATACTCCTGGCCGACAAAGTCGACGTTGATCACTCGCTGGTCGGGCCGGGTGGGGTGCTCAATATAAGGCACCACCGCAAGCGGCCGTGTGGGTCGGCGACGACGCCGTGAGAGTCGATCACGGCAAACCGGTGCCCTATGCCCGCAGGAGCCCGGGCGGAAGCCAAGTGGTGCCAGCCGTCCTAGAGGAGCCGCGGATGGTGTCCACGGCGTGACGGTCGACCGGGCCGCCAGACGCCAGTACGGGACTTCGGTATTTCCCCGGGCACACCTGCAGCGATGCCCCAAGATCCCGTCCACACCTCGTCCACAGACCCCGACATAGAGCTGCTTCGGACGGCATCCGCCTGCACAAACACGAAGACCCCGGCCTCAGCGTTTCCGCTGGTGACGGGGTCTTTAGGCACCTCATAAGGGGTGCCCCCGGCAGGATTCGAACCTGCGCACACGGCTCCGGAGGCCGTTGCTCTATCCCCTGAGCTACGGGGGCGTGTCCGTTGCGAGGCGTGTTGCTCGCGGCGACGGGTAGAACACTACCAGCTCCTCCTGGGTGGTCATGAACGGGTTTTGCCGGGTGCCGTCGGGTGCGTCGGGAGGCGGCGAGTCCCCCGCGCGGGTGGAAGTGCGGAAAAGCCGGACGCGGTGGCTGGTCCCGACCTACTCTCGAGTTGTGCCAGGGGCTTCGGGCCGGGTGCTTGTTGTGGACGACAACAAGGTCATCCGGCAGCTGATCAGGGTCAATCTCGAGCTGGAGGGTCTCGAGGTCGTGACCGCGGCCGATGGTGCCGAGTGTCTGGATGTCGTTCATCAGGTGCGGCCGGACGTGGTCACCCTCGATGTCGTCATGCCCCGGCTTGACGGGCTCAGGACCGCCTCCCGGCTGCGGGCCGACCCGCGGACACGCGATCTGCCCCTCGCCATCGTCAGCGCCTGTACGCAGTACGAGGTTGACGCCGGGCTCGACGTCGGCGTCGATGCCTTCCTCGCCAAGCCATTCGAACCCTCCGAACTCGTGCGGCTGGTACGGGAGTTGATCGAGCGGGAAGGCAGTGGTGCGGCCGAGCTCAATGGCCGGGGTCCCCTCCGGAGTGTTCTCAGTGCCGGCGACGCCGCCGAGAGGGCTGGTCGCGCCGGCGGCTAGGGGCTTGACGGGGAGGTCGTAGGCGCTTTCCCCGCTGCCGTTCGACCCGCCCGTCCACATCCCGGACCCTTGCCGAAACCGGCTCGCCTACCCACCCCCCTCCTCCCCTACGCTTGTCCCGTGACCCCCGTCGAGCTCTCCCGCACCGTGCTGCGCGCGGTGCGTAGCGCTGTCGACGAGGGCGAGCTGAGTGTGACCGTGCCGGAACGGGCCGTGGTGACCACGCCTGGTCCCGGCGGGTGTGGGGACTACGCCACCAACATCGCCCTCCAGCTGGCCCGACCCGCGGGGCAGCCACCCCGCCGCGTCGCCGAGGTGCTCCGGCCCTACCTCACCCGTTCCGCCGGCGTCACCGGCGTCGACATCACCGGGCCCGGCTTTCTCAACATCAGCCTCGACCAGGGCGCGGCCTCCGTCACGCTCGTACGGCGGATCCTCCGCGAAGGGCTGCGTTACGGGCATTCCGATGCGCTCGCAGGGCAGGTCGTCACCCTCCGCATCCCCTACGACGTCCGTGCCGAGGTCGTCGCCGACGCCCTCGTGCGGATCATCGGCTCCCAGGGCGGGCGCGTCGAGGTGGAGCATGGCGACCCCGTCAATCTGCGGCCCGTCCCTGCTCCCGAGGACCCCGTCCCGCTCGGCCTCGACGCCGCCCGTTGGGCGCTGCTCCACCCCGCCCCGCACGACCGGCCCCGCATCACCGCCGACCACCTGGTCCAGCGCGAGAGCAACCCCCTCTTCCGCGTCCGCTACGCCCACGCCCGCACCCGGGCCGCCGTACGCAACGCCGCCGACCTCGGCTTCACCCCCGAGCCCGGCCCCGTCGGTGATGCGGACGCGCTCCTCGTCGTCCTCGCCGATCACCCCCGCATCCTCGGGGCGGCCACCATCGCCCCACGAGGCAGCGTCCTCGGTGACGCGGCAACGGCCCCGGTCTCACGAGGCAGCGCCCTGACCGACGTGGCCCCCGCCCCTCAGACCGACACCGCCGACGTGCCCGCCACCCTCCAAGCCGGCACCCCCGACGCAACCCCCACCTCCCACGCCACACCCCCCACACCCTCCGACGCCCCCTCCCGCCTGACCCGTCACCTCCTCACCCTCGCCGACGCCACCCTCCCCTTCCTCCCCACCGTCCTGCCACGCGGTGACGAGAAACCCTCGGCCGCCCACCGTGCCCGGCTCGCCCTCGCCGAAGCCGCCGGGACGGTGCTGGCCGGCGGCCTGTCCCTGCTCGGCATCGACGCACCCGACCACCTCTGAGAGCGCCTGAGCGCGCCAGAGAGAGCCAGAGAGAGCCCCTCCAGCCATGAGCCGTTCCGCACACCCCGCCGGGCCCCGTCACGCCGACGTTCTCCCCGAGGGCCACTACGCCGCACCGCCCGCCGACCTCAACACCCTCGACCCGAAGGTGTGGGCTCAGACCGTCACCCGGGACTCCCACGGTGTCGCGACCGTCGGCGGTGTCGATGTGAAGCAGCTTGCCGAGGAGTTCGGCACCCCCGCCTACATCCTCGACGAGGCCGACTTCCGCGCCCGGGCGCGCGCCTGGCGGAGCGCGTTCGGCCATGACGCCGACGTTTTCTACGCCGGCAAGGCCTTCCTCTCCCGCGCCGTCGTGCGGTGGCTGCACGAGGAAGGGCTCAACCTCGACGTCTGCTCCGGTGGCGAGCTCGCCACCGCTCTCTCCGCCGGTATGCCCGCCGAGCGCATCGCCTTCCACGGCAACAACAAGTCCACCGAGGAGATCCACCGGGCCATCACGGCCGGCGTCGGACGCATCGTGCTCGACTCCTTCCAGGAGATCGTCCGCGTCGCCCACATCGCCCAGTCCCTCGGGAAGCGGCAGCGGGTGCAGATCCGTATCACCGTCGGCGTCGAGGCGCACACCCACGAGTTCATCGCCACCGCGCACGAGGACCAGAAGTTCGGCATCCCGCTCGCCGGTGGCCAGGCCGCCGAAGCCGTTCGCCGTGCCCTCCAGCTCGACGGGCTCGAGCTGATCGGGATTCACTCCCACATCGGCTCCCAGATCTTCGACATGTCGGGCTTCGAGGTCGCCGCCCACCGGGTCGTGTCGCTCCTGAAGGACATTCGCGACGAGCACGGTGTCGAGTTGCCCGAGATCGACCTCGGCGGTGGTCTCGGCATCGCCTACACCAGCAACGACGACCCCCGCGAGCCCCACGAGATCGCCAAGGCGCTGACGGAGATCGTCACCCGTGAGTGCGACGGCGCCAGGCTCCGCACGCCCCGTATCTCCGTCGAGCCGGGGCGCGCCATCGTCGGGCCCACCGCCTTCACGCTCTACGAGGTCGGCACGATCAAGCCCCTCGACGGGCTGCGTACGTACGTCTCCGTCGACGGCGGCATGTCCGACAACATCCGTACTGCGTTGTACGACGCCGAGTACAGCGTCGCCCTCGTCTCCCGGGCGAGCGACGCCGAGCCGATGCTCGCCCGTGTCGTCGGCAAGCACTGCGAGAGTGGGGACATCGTGGTCAAGGACGCGTTCCTGCCGTCCGACCTGGCGCCCGGTGACCTCATCGCCGTACCGGCGACCGGTGCCTACTGCCGCTCCATGGCCAGCAACTACAACCACGTGACCCGCCCGCCCGTCGTCGCCGTGAACGACGGCGAGGCCCGGCTCATCGTCCGCCGCGAGACGGAGGAGGATCTCCTGCGCCTCGACGTCGGGTGAGGCCCATCCCCGAGGCCCCCAGAAAGGCGGGGGCGGAAGATCTCCTGTCTTCCACCCCCGCCAAAATGAAATAGATGTCTCACGATCCGGACCAGGGATAGAAACTCCCGTCCGGTGAGTGAGACTGGTCCAACCGTAGACGGTATGAGGAAACGAGGTCGGATGATGCGTACGCGTCCGCTGAAGGTGGCGCTGCTGGGCTGTGGAGTGGTCGGCTCAGAGGTGGCGCGCATCATGACGACGCACGCCGACGACCTCGCCGCCCGGATCGGGGCGCCCGTGGAACTGGCGGGGGTGGCCGTACGGCGGCCGTCCAAGGTCCGTGAGGGAATCGACCCCGCTCTCGTCACCACCGACGCCACCGCCCTCGTCAAACGGGGCGACATCGACGTCGTGGTCGAGGTCATCGGGGGCATCGAGCCCGCCCGGAGCCTCATCGTCACCGCCTTCGAGCACGGCGCGTCCGTCGTCTCCGCCAACAAGGCCCTCCTCGCCCAGGACGGCGCCGCCCTGCACGCCGCGGCGGACGATCACGACAAGGACCTCTACTACGAGGCCGCCGTCGCCGGTGCCATCCCGCTGATCCGGCCGCTGCGCGAGTCCCTCGCCGGCGACAAGGTCAACCGGGTGCTCGGGATCGTCAACGGCACGACCAACTTCATCCTCGACAAGATGGACTCGACGGGGGCCGGCTACCAGGAGGCCCTCGACGAGGCCACCGCCCTCGGGTACGCGGAGGCCGACCCCACCGCCGACGTCGAGGCCTTCGACGCCGCCGCCAAGGCCGCCATCCTCGCCGGAATCGCCTTCCACACGCGCGTACGTCTCGACGACGTCTACCGCGAGGGCATGACCGAGGTCACCGCCGCCGACTTCGCCGCCGCCAAGCAGATCGGCTGCACCATCAAGCTGCTCGCCATCTGCGAGCGGGCGGCGGACGGCGGGTCCGTCACCGCGCGCGTGCATCCGGCGATGATCCCGCTGAGCCACCCGCTGGCCTCCGTGCGCGGTGCGTACAACGCCGTGTTCGTCGAGTCCGACGCCGCCGGGCAGCTCATGTTCTACGGCCCCGGCGCGGGCGGTGCCCCCACCGCCTCCGCCGTGCTCGGCGACCTCGTCGCCGTCTGCCGCAACCGGCTCAACGGCGCCACCGGGCCCGGCGAGTCGGCGTATGCCGCGCTGCCCGTCTCGCCCATGGGCGACGTCGTCACGCGCTACCACATCAGCCTCGATGTGGCCGACAAACCGGGTGTTCTCGCCCAGGTGGCGACCGTGTTCGCCGAGCACGGCGTGTCGATCGATACCGTTCGGCAGCAGGGACGCCAGGAAGGCGACGGCGAGGCCTCTCTCGTCGTCGTCACCCACCGCGCGTCCGACGCGTCCCTCAGCGGGACCGTCGAGGCGTTGCGCAAGCTCGACACCGTGCGGGGTGTCGCCAGCATCATGCGGGTTGAAGGAGAGTAAGCAGCAATGACCCACCAGTGGCGCGGAATCATCGAGGAGTACCGGGACCGGCTGCCGGTATCCGACACCACGCCGGTCGTGACGCTCCGCGAGGGCGGCACGCCCCTCGTGCCCGCGCAGGTGCTCTCCGAGCGCACGGGCTGCGAGGTCCACCTCAAGGTGGAGGGCGCGAACCCCACCGGGTCCTTCAAGGACCGCGGCATGACCATGGCCATCAGCAAGGCCAAGGAGGAGGGGGCGAAGGCGGTGATCTGCGCCTCCACCGGCAACACGTCCGCCTCCGCCGCCGCGTACGCCGTGCGGGCCGGCATGGTTTCGGCCGTTCTCGTTCCGCAGGGCAAGATCGCGCTCGGCAAGATGGGCCAGGCCCTCATCCACGGCGCGAAGATCCTCCAGGTCGACGGCAACTTCGACGACTGCCTCACCCTTGCCCGGGCCCTGAGCGACAACTACCCCGTGGCGCTGGTCAATTCGGTCAACCCGGTGCGTATCGAGGGGCAGAAGACCGCCGCCTTCGAGATCGTGGACATGCTCGGGGACGCCCCCGACATCCACGTCCTGCCGGTGGGCAACGCGGGCAACATCACCGCGTACTGGAAGGGGTACAGGGAGTACGCCGCCGATGGGATCGCCACGCGGACTCCCCGCATGTGGGGGTTCCAGGCGTCCGGCTCCGCCCCGATCGTGCGCGGCGAGGTCGTCAAGGACCCGTCGACCATCGCGACCGCCATCCGGATCGGCAACCCCGCGTCCTGGAAGTACGCCCTGGCGGCGCGGGACGAGTCCGGCGGCCTCATCGACGAGGTGACGGACCGTGAAATCCTGCGCGCCTACCGGCTGTTGGCCGCGCAGGAGGGTGTCTTCGTGGAGCCCGCGTCCGCCGCGTCCGTGGCCGGTCTGCTGAAGGCGGCCGAGCAGGGCAAGGTCGACCCGGGGCAGACCATCGTGTGCACGGTCACCGGCAACGGCCTCAAGGACCCCGACTGGGCCGTCGCGGGTGCCCCGCAGCCGGTCACCGTCCCGGTCGACGCGGCGACGGCGGCCGAGCGCCTCGGGCTCGCCTGACAGGCTCCACCCGGCTCGCCTGACAGGTTCCACCGACAGGGCGTAACCGGCAGGGGGTAGCCGACACCGGACAACCCCCATCGGGGGTGCACAGGGGGCTTGCAGCACGCATCGTGCGCCTCCTGTGCGCCCTATGTCGCCACAGAACCTTCCTTCGATAGGCTGTACTGAACCCGCCCGCCGCATATGCCTCCGCATATGGCACGGTGTCGCGCCGTCCACATGGCCCGAGGGTTCTCACGTACGTATCGAATGTTCGTATCGAATGCGTTCCATCGAATGTCATTCGACAATCTCGCAGCTCAAGGAGTTCATCGAGCGATGGCCGGTCCAGCGTTCCGCGCCGCCGCCGTCCGGGTGCGCGTCCCCGCCACCAGCGCCAACCTCGGCCCGGGCTTCGACGCCCTCGGCCTCGCGCTGGGGCTGTACGACGACGTGGTCGTCCGGGTGGCCGACTCCGGGCTGCACGTCGACATCGCGGGTGAGGGCAGTGAAACCCTCCCGCGCGACGAGAGTCACCTCCTCGTACGTTCCCTGCGTACCGCGTTCGACCTGCTGGGCGGACAGCCGCGCGGCCTCGAAATCGTCTGCGCCAACCGCATTCCCCATGGTCGCGGCCTCGGCTCCTCCTCGGCGGCCATCTGCGCCGGCATCGTGGCCGCCCGGGCGGTGACCATAGGCGGCGAGGCGAAGCTCGACGACGCAGCGCTGCTCGCGCTCGCCACCGAGATCGAGGGCCACCCCGACAACGTCGCGGCCTGTCTGCTGGGCGGGTTCACGCTCTCCTGGATGGAGACGGGGTCCGCGCGGGCGATCAGGATGGAGCCCGCCGATTCCATCGTTCCGGTGGTTTTCGTGCCCGGAAAGCCGGTGCTGACGGCGACCGCGCGCGGTCTGCTCCCGCGCACCGTGCCGCACGTCGACGCCGCCACCAACGCGGGCCGCGCCGCACTGCTCGTCGAGGCGCTCACCCGGCGCCCCGAGCTGCTGCTGCCCGCCACCGAGGACCGCCTCCACCAGGAGTACCGCGCCCCCGCCATGCCGGAGAGCGCGGCGCTGGTGGAGCGACTGCGTGCCGACGGTATTCCGGCGGTCATCTCCGGCGCCGGACCCACCGTCATGGCGCTGGCCGATGCGGGCACCGCCGACAAGGTCGAGCAGCTGGCCGGCACCGACTGGGCAGCGAACCGGCTGAGCCTCGATCTGCAGGGAGCGAGCGTGCTGCCGCTTGCGACCTGAGACACGGTTGCCGGATTTCGAGAGGGGGAATGTTTGTTGGATCCGGTAGTGTTAACCTCAAGTCTGCACCCGACCCCACCATGGCGAGGTGCTTCGTGTCCCCGTCCGGGACCAACATTCTTCCGGGAGCTCCCCAAGCCGCACTGTGTTCCGTACGTCGTACCTGGGCAGTACGCCGTACGCGGGTGCTGAGCGGTCCGCAGGGCACGCTCCGGAATCGGTGCGACCACGCCGCGTGACACAGACCTTCGGTGCCACGGCTCATGGAAGTGCCATCACCAGAAATTCTCTTCCGCCGCTTTGGCGGACCACCGCCCCGGCACGGTCCACACAGACGGGACCACTGCCGGACAGCACAACCGGTCGCCGAGCCAGACAGGCCGACGTCCGCTCCAGGGAAGGACCCTTCGTGAGCGACACCACCGATCTGATGGGCGCACGTGTCGAGGAGACCGCTGCCGCGCCCGCCACGGACGCCTCCGCGCCTGCCACCGGTGCCGGCTCCCGGCGGCGCCGCGGTACCGGCCTCGACGGCATGGTGCTGGCCGAGCTGCAGCAGGTCGCATCCGGCCTCGGCATCAGGGGCACCGCGCGCATGCGCAAGAGCCAGCTGATCGAGGTCATCAAGGAGGCGCAGGCGGGAGGGGGTGCCCCGGCGAAGAACGCCGAGGCAGCCACCGAGACCAAGCCGAAGCGCCGGGCCACTTCGAAGGCGCGCACGGGCGACGACGCCCCCGCCGAGAAGAAGGCCGAGGCGCCCGCCGACAAGGCCGAGAAGGCCGTTGCCCAGCAGCAGATCGAGATCCCCGGCCAGCCCGCGGCCGACGACGCCCCCGCGGAGCGCCGCCGTCGGCGTGCCACCGCCGACGCGGGCAGCCCGGCGGCGGGCAGCACCGAGACGGTTGCCGCCGAGGCCAAGAGCGAGCCGAAGGCCGAGACTCCCGCACAGCCGCAGGGCGACGCCGGTGACGGCGCCGAGGGCCGCCGCCGCGACCGCGACCGCCGTGAGCGCGGCCGCGACCGCGACCGCCGTGGCAAGGGCGACGACCAGCAGGGTGGCGGCCAGCCGCAGCGTCAGCAGGGCCAGCAGCAGGGCGGCGGCGGTCGGCAGGACCGTCAGGACCGTCAGGACCGTCAGCGTGACAACGGCCCGCAGGACGACGACGACTTCGAGGGCGGCCGCCGTGGCCGTCGCGGCCGTTACCGCGACCGCCGTGGCCGCCGTGGGCGCGACGAGATCGGCGCCGCCGAGCCGCAGCTCGCCGACGACGACGTCCTGATCCCCGTCGCGGGCATCCTGGACATCCTCGACAACTACGCCTTCATCCGGACGTCGGGCTACCTGCCCGGTCCGAACGACGTGTACGTCTCCCTCGCCCAGGTCCGCAAGAACGGCCTGCGCAAGGGCGACCACGTCACGGGCGCGGTCCGTCAGCCGAAGGAGGGCGAGCGCCGCGAGAAGTTCAACGCGCTGGTGCGCCTCGACTCCGTCAACGGCATGGCGCCCGAATCCGGGCGCGGGCGGCCGGAGTTCAACAAGCTGACGCCGCTGTACCCGCAGGACCGGCTCCGTCTGGAGACCGACCCGGGCGTGCTGACGACCCGCATCATCGACCTGGTCGCGCCGATCGGTAAGGGCCAGCGCGGTCTGATCGTGGCCCCGCCGAAGACCGGCAAGACCATGATCATGCAGGCGATCGCCAACGCGATCACGCACAACAACCCCGAGTGCCACCTGATGGTCGTCCTGGTCGACGAGCGTCCGGAAGAGGTCACCGACATGCAGCGGTCGGTCAAGGGCGAGGTCATCTCCTCGACCTTCGACCGTCCGGCCGAGGACCACACCACGGTCGCCGAGCTCGCCATCGAGCGCGCCAAGCGCCTGGTGGAGCTGGGCCACGACGTCGTCGTCCTGCTCGACTCGATCACGCGTCTGGGCCGTGCGTACAACCTCGCCGCCCCGGCCTCCGGCCGCATCCTGTCCGGTGGTGTCGACTCGACCGCGCTGTACCCGCCGAAGCGCTTCTTCGGTGCCGCGCGCAACATCGAGGACGGCGGCTCGCTGACCATCCTGGCCACCGCGCTCGTCGACACCGGCTCGCGCATGGACGAGGTCATCTTCGAGGAGTTCAAGGGCACCGGCAACGCCGAGCTCAAGCTCGACCGCAAGCTCGCCGACAAGCGCATCTTCCCGGCGGTGGACGTCGACGCGTCCGGTACCCGTAAGGAAGAGATCCTGCTCGGCAGCGACGAGCTCGCCATCACCTGGAAGCTGCGCCGCGTGCTGCACGCGCTCGACCAGCAGCAGGCGATCGAGCTGCTCCTCGACAAGATGCGGCAGACGAAGTCGAACGCCGAGTTCCTGCTGCAGATCCAGAAGACGACCCCGATGCCCGGTAACGGCGACTGAGGTCGGCACTGACAGCCACAGAAGGGCCGCTCCCGTCTCGGGGGCGGCCCTTTGTGCTGCCGTGAAGGTGTGGCCTGTGCAGGTGCTGCCGTGCAGGCGCTGCCGTGAAAGCGGGCCGTACGGCGAGATCTTTGCCACAGGGAACGCGGCCGGGGCCGGCTTCCGGCCGAGTCGGTACTGCGGCGGAAATCGCAGGTGAGCGGCGTACGCCCCGGTTTGGTGACTACGCACGGTGCAGGGAATCGCACGCTGCGGACACGGAGCGTTGTGCAACCCTTTCCCGAGTTTCCCCGTCTGACCGGACGGAGTGACGATGGAGCAATGGGGTTTCCCCTGGTCGAGCGAAGCCAAGAGCTGAGGAGCACATGTCTGCCGAGAGCACGCCGGAGCCCGTCATACCGGGTGGCCCCGGCACCAGCGGCCCCCGCCACCGGGCCAAGGGCCGCCGTCGCAAGAGCCGCGGCAAGCGCGGCAGGGGCCTGCTGATAGCGGCCTGGACCGCGGCGGGCATCGTCGTCCTGGGCGGCACCGGCGCCGGCTACCTGTACTTCAAGCTCAACGACAACCTCAAGTCCGTCGACATCAACCAGGCCCTGGGCAGCGACCGGCCGACCAGGACCGACAACGGCTCCGAGAACATCCTGGTCCTCGGCTCGGACAGCCGCTCCGGCTCCAACGAGAAGCTCGGCGGCGGCACCGACGACGGCAGCGCCCGCTCCGACACGGCGATGATCGTGCACGTCTACAAGGGCCACAAGAAGGCCAGCGTGGTCTCCATACCGCGCGACACCCTCATCGACCGCCCCGCGTGCACCGACGCCGGCGGCACCACGCACGCCGCCGCGACCGACGTGATGTTCAACTCCGCCTACTCCACCGGCGGAGCGGCCTGCGCGGTCAAGACGGTCGAGTCCATCAGCGGCGTCCGCATGGACCACTACCTCGAGGTCGACTTCAGCGGCTTCCAGAAGCTCATCAACGAGCTCGGTGGTGTCACGGTCACCACGACCAAGGACATCAACGACTCCGACAGCCATCTGAACCTCAAGGCCGGCACGCACAAGCTCACCGGCGAGCAGGCGCTCGGCCTGGTCCGCACCCGGCACGGCGTCGGCGACGGCTCCGACCTCGGCCGCATCCAACTCCAGCAGGCGTTCATCAAGGCCCTGGTCAACCAGGTCAAGGACATCGGCCTCTTCAGCAGCCCCAAGAAGCTGATCGACCTCGCCGACACCGCCACCAAGGCCGTCACCACCGACTCCGACCTGGGCTCGGTGAACTCCCTGCTCGACTTCGCAGGCGGTCTGAAGGGCATCAGCTCGTCCCATATGAGCATGGTCACGATGCCGGTGCAGTACGACCCCGCGAACCCCAACCGCGTCATCGTCGCCGAGGCCGAGTCGAAGCTGGTCTGGGACGCCCTGAAGAACGACCGGGCGATCCCGAAGGCCGCCACCGAGGGCACCGCGAGCGGCACCGCCAAGGGCGTCGTGACCTCGTCCTGAGCCGCCGGGAGGGGCGCTCGGAGGGGCTCGGGGAATAGATCGGCTCAGCCCCCGGTTTTGGGGGATGCGGCCAGTCCTGGCAGACTGGTACGTCGGCCCCGGTTCACGCTCCCGCATCCCGCGGCTGCGACCCGGCGCCCTCCCGAAACTAGGAGACACCTTGAAGCGCGACATCCACCCCGAGTACGTCGAGACGCAGGTCAGCTGCACCTGTGGCGCGTCGTTCACCACCCGTAGCACCATCGAGTCCGGCACCATCCGGGCCGAGGTCTGCTCCGAGTGCCACCCGTTCTACACGGGCAAGCAGAAGATCCTCGACACCGGTGGCCGTGTGGCCCGCTTCGAGGCCCGCTTCGGCAAGGCTGCTGCCGGCTCCAAGAAGTAGCGAGCCCCATTTCGCCGGTCCACGGCCGCACCCCTTCACCGGGGGCGCCCGGGACCGGCGTTTTTGGTCGCCCGCCTTCCCCCTCATTACGCAGTATCAGGAGCCCAAGATGTTCGAGGCCGTCGAGGAACTCGTCGGTGAGCACGCCGACCTGGAGACGAAGCTCGCCGACCCGTCGGTCCACTCCGACCAGGCCAACGCGCGCAAGCTGAACAAGCGCTACGCCGAGCTCACCCCGATCGTCGCCACGTTCCGCTCCTGGAAGCAGACCGGCGACGACATCGGGACCGCGCGCGAACTGGCCGCCGACGACCCGGAGTTCGCCGCCGAGGTCAAGGAGCTGGAGAAGCAGCGCGAGGAGCTGACGGAGAAGCTGCGGCTCCTCCTCGTCCCGCGCGACCCCAGCGACGACAAGGACGTCATCCTCGAGATCAAGGCGGGCGCGGGCGGCGACGAGTCCGCGCTGTTCGCCGGTGACCTGCTGCGCATGTACCTGCGCTACGCCGAGCGCATCGGCTGGAAGACCGAGATCATCGACGCCACCGAGTCCGAGCTCGGCGGCTACAAGGACGTCCAGGTCGCCGTGAAGACCAAGGGCGGCCAGGGCGCCACCGAGCCCGGCCAGGGCGTCTGGGCGCGGCTGAAGTACGAGGGCGGCGTGCACCGCGTGCAGCGCGTGCCGGCGACCGAGTCCCAGGGCCGTATCCACACCTCGGCGGCCGGTGTGCTGGTCACCCCGGAGGCCGAGGAGGTCGACGTGGAGATCAACCCGAACGACCTGCGCATCGACGTGTACCGGTCGTCCGGCCCCGGCGGCCAGTCCGTCAACACCACCGACTCCGCGGTGCGCATCACGCACCTGCCCACCGGAGTCGTCGCCTCCTGCCAGAACGAGAAGAGCCAGCTGCAGAACAAGGAGCAGGCGATGCGTATCCTGCGCTCCAGGCTGCTCGCGGCGGCGCAGGAGGAGGCGGAGCGGGAGGCCGCCGACGCCCGTCGCAGCCAGGTCCGCACCGTCGACCGCTCCGAGAAGATCCGCACGTACAACTTCCCGGAGAACCGGCTCTCGGACCATCGCGTCGGCTTCAAGGCGTACAACCTGGACCAGGTCCTGGACGGCGACCTCGACGCGGTGATCCAGGCCTGCCTCGACGCGGACTCGGCGGCCAAGCTCGCAGCCGCGTAAGGACGGACGTACGCACATACGAGGACGAGTACGACACGGAGGACTTGCGTGAACCTGCTGCTCGCAGAGGTGGCCCAGGCCACCCAGCGGCTGGCCGACGCCGGCGTGCCCTCGCCGCGCAACGACGCGGAGGAGCTCGCCGCGTTCGTGCACGGCGTGAAGCGGGGCGCGCTGCACTCCGTGAAGGACGCGGACTTCGACGCCCGCTACTGGGAGGTCATCGCGCGCCGTGAGCAGCGCGAGCCGCTCCAGCACATCACCGGCCGCGCCTTCTTCCGGTACCTGGAGCTCCAGGTCGGCCCCGGCGTCTTCGTGCCCCGCCCCGAGACGGAGTCCGTGGTCGGCTGGGCCATAGACGCCGTACGCGCCATGGACGTGGTCGAGCCGCTGATCGTCGACCTGTGCACCGGCTCGGGCGCCATCGCGCTCGCGCTCGCCCAGGAGGTGCCGCGCTCGCGCGTGCACGCCGTGGAGCTGTCCGAGGACGCCCTCCAGTGGACCCGTAAGAACGTGGAGGGGTCCAGGGTCGACCTGCGCCAGGGCAACGCCCTGGATGCCTTCCATGACCTCGACGGCCAGGTCGACCTCGTCATCTCCAACCCGCCGTACATCCCGCTGACCGAATGGGAGTACGTCGCTCCCGAGGCGCGGGACTACGATCCCGAACTCGCCCTGTTCTCCGGCGAGGACGGACTCGAACTCATCCGCGGCCTGGAACGCACGGCGCACCGGCTGCTGCGTCCCGGCGGCGTCGTCGTCGTCGAGCACGCCGACACCCAGGGCGGCCAGGTGCCGTGGATCTTCACCGAGGAGAAGGGCTGGGCCGACGCGGCCGACCACCCCGACCTCAACAACCGGCCGCGGTTCGCCACTGCCCGCAAGGCGCTGCCGTGAGCAGCGCACCCCAGACTTCAGTCCAGCAGTACGTGTACGAGGAGGCCCGCTAAATGGCACGGCGATACGACACCAACGACGCGACCGACCGCGTGACCGGTCTGCGCGAGGCCGCGTCCGCCGTCCGCCGTGGCGAGCTCGTGGTGCTGCCGACGGACACGGTGTACGGCATCGGCGCCGACGCGTTCTCCTCGGAGGCCGTCGCCGACCTCCTCGACGCCAAGGGCCGGGGCCGCAACATGCCCACGCCCGTCCTCATCGGCTCCCCGAACACCCTGCACGGCCTCGTCACGGACTTCTCCGAGCTGGCCTGGGAGCTGGTCGACGCCTTCTGGCCGGGCGCGCTCACGCTCGTCGCCAAGCACCAGCCGTCGCTGCAGTGGGACCTGGGGGACACCCGTGGCACCGTCGCCGTGCGCATGCCGCTGCACCCGGTTGCCATCGAGCTGCTGACGGAGGTCGGCCCGATGGCGGTCTCCTCCGCGAACCTGACCGGCCACCCGGCCCCCGAGAACTGTGACGCCGCGCAGGAGATGCTCGGCGACTCCGTCTCCGTCTACCTGGACGGCGGCCCGACCCCCGGCAACGTGCCGTCCTCGATCGTCGACGTCACCCGCGAGGTGCCGCTGCTGCTGCGCGCGGGCGCCATCTCCGCGGAGGAGCTGCGCAAGGTCGTACCCGACCTCGAGGTGGCGAATTGACGGCCCCTGACGCGGGGCGTGGCATAGGCAACGGGGAAGTGACGGGCACCTTCGGGTTCCCCCGCGACAGCTTCCGCATCCTCCACGTCAGCACCGGCAACGTGTGCCGCTCGCCCATCACCGAGCGGCTGACCCGCCATTTCGTGGTGGACCGGCTCGGCGGCCTGCTGAGCAGCGGGCTCATCGTGGAGAGCGCGGGCACCTGGGGCCACGAGGGCGCGTCCATGGAGGCCAATGCGGAGACCGTGCTGGCCGAATTCGGCGCGGACGCCTCCGGCTTCGTCGGCCGGGAGCTCCTCGACGAGCATGTCATCAGGGCCGACCTGGTCCTGACGGCGACCCGCGACCACCGCGCCCAGGTCATCTCCATGGGTCATTCGGCGGGCCTGCGCACCTTCACGCTGAAGGAGTTCACCCGCCTGGTCCGGGCGATCGACCCCGCTACGCTGCCTCCGCTGGAGGACGGCGTGGTCGACCGTGCGCGCGCCCTGGTGCGGGCGGCCGCCGCGCTACGCGGGTGGCTGCTGGCGCCGACGGCCGAGGCGGACGAGGTGTACGACCCGTACGGGGCGCCGTTGCCGTTCTTCCGGTCGATCGGGGACGAGATACACGAGGCGCTGGATCCGGTGGTGACGGCGCTCACCGGGGTGCCGGCGCGGACGTGACGGCGGCGACGCCAGGCGCCCCTGATCTTCCCGTCCTACATTGGACGTACGTCAGCGTCGACGCGTCCGGAGTTCATCATGGCGGTCACCCATACCCTCGAGGCCGATGTCCTGCGCCGGCAGGACCCCGAGCTGGCGGACATCCTGCTCGGTGAGCGGGAGCGGCAGGCGACCTCGTTGCAGCTGATCGCCGCCGAGAACTTCACCTCGCCCGCCGTGCTGGCCGCGCTCGGGTCGGCGCTCGCGAACAAGTACGCGGAGGGGTATCCGGGGGCCCGGTACCACGGCGGGTGCGAGATCGTCGACGTCGCCGAGCGGATCGCGGTGGACCGGGCGAAGGCGCTGTTCGGGGCGCAGCACGCCAACGTGCAGGCGCATTCCGGATCGTCCGCGGTGCTCGCCGCGTACGCCGTGCTGCTGCGGCCCGGTGACACCGTCCTCGCCCTCGGGCTGCCGTACGGCGGGCACCTCACGCACGGCTCGCCGGCGAACTTCTCCGGGCGCTGGTTCGACTTCGTCGGGTACGGCGTCGACGCCGAGAGCGGGCTCATCGACTACGACCAGGTGCGCACCCTGGCCCGTACGCACCGGCCGAAGGCGATCGTGTGCGGCTCCATCGCCTACCCCCGGCACCTCGACTACGCCCTCTTCCGGGACGTGGCCGACGAGGTCGGCGCCTATCTCATCGCCGACGCCGCCCATCCCATAGGGCTCGTCGCCGGGGGAGCGGCGCCCAGTCCGGTGCCGTACGCCGACATCGTGTGCGCCACCACGCACAAGGTGCTGCGCGGGCCCCGCGGCGGCATGATCCTGTGCGGCTCGGAGCTCGCCGAACGCGTGGACCGGGCGGTCTTCCCGTTCACGCAGGGCGGCGCGCAGATGCACACCATCGCCGCCAAGGCCGTCGCGTTCGGCGAGGCGTCGACTCCGGCCTTCACCGTGTACGCCCATCAGGTGGTCGCCAACGCGAGGGGCCTGGCGGCCGGGCTGGCGGCGGAGGGGATGGTCGTCACCACCGGTGGGACCGACACTCACCTCATCACCGCCGATCCGGCGCCGCTCGGCGTCGACGGACGTACCGCGCGCGGGCGGCTCGCGGCGGCCGGGATGGTCCTGGACTGCTGTGCGCTGCCGCACGGCGACGCCCGTGGCCTGCGCCTCGGCACGGCCGCGGTGACCACGCAGGGCATGGGAGCGGACGAGATGGCGCGGATCGCCAAGCTGCTCGCGGGCGTGCTGCGGGGCGAGATCGAGGGCGGCCGGGCCCGCGAGGAGGTGCGCGAGCTGACCCGGGCATTTCCGCCGTATCGCGACTGAACGGGGGTAGGCGCACATGGGTGCACAGGCACACGTGCAACCATCGTCGGTACCCGGAAGTCCCCACCCATAAGCGTCCCTCGCTAGTGTGTGGGGCTGAGATGGCCAGCGAGACCTGTGGGGAAGCCTGTGCGTGAATACCTGCTGACGCTCTGCATCACGGCCGCGGTGACGTATCTGCTGACAGGGCCGGTACGGAAGTTCGCGATCGTGGCTGGAGCGATGCCGGAGATCCGGGCCCGTGACGTGCACCGGGAACCCACTCCGCGGCTCGGCGGGATCGCCATGTTCTTCGGCCTGTGCGCGGGCCTGCTGGTCGCGGACCACCTCACGAACCTCAACGAGGTCTTCGAGAAGTCGAACGAGCCGCGGGCGCTGCTCTCCGGAGCGGCGCTGATCTGGCTGATCGGTGTCCTGGACGACAAGTTCGAGATCGACGCCCTGATCAAGCTGGGCGGCCAGATGATCGCCGCCGGCGTCATGGTCATGCAGGGTCTGACGATCCTGTGGCTGCCGGTGCCGGGCGTCGGCAACGTGGCGCTGACCCAGTGGCAGGGCACCCTGCTGACGGTGGCGCTCGTCGTCATCACCATCAACGCGGTGAACTTCGCCGACGGCCTCGACGGCCTGGCCTCCGGCATGGTGTGCATCGCGGCCACGGCGTTCTTCCTGTACGCCTACCGGATCTGGTACTCGTACGGCATCGAGGCCGCCGCCCCGGCCACGCTCTTCTCGGCGATCCTGATGGGCATGTGCATCGGCTTCCTGCCGCACAACATGCACCCGGCGCGGATCTTCATGGGCGACTCCGGCTCGATGCTCATCGGCCTGGTGCTGGCGGCGGGCGCGATCTCCATCACGGGACAGGTCGACCCCGACGCGCTGCAGCTGTACGTCCACTCCGAGAAGGCGGCCGTGCACCAGACGGTGCCCGTCTACATCCCGCTGCTGCTGCCGCTGACGATCATCGCGGTGCCGGCCGCCGACCTGGTGCTGGCGATCGTGCGGCGCACCTGGCGCGGACAGTCGCCGTTCGCCGCGGACCGCGGGCATCTGCACCACCGGCTCCTGGAGATCGGGCACTCGCACAGCCGGGCGGTGCTGATCATGTACTTCTGGTCGGCGCTGATCGCGTTCGGCGCACTCGGCTACTCCGTGAACTCGGCGTCCATGTGGATCGTCCTGGGCATCATGATCCTCAGCGCGATCGGCCTCCTGCTGCTTCTGCTGCCCCGCTTCACACCGCGGGCTCCCCGCTGGGCCGAGCACTTCGTGCCGCCGCGCTACCGGCGCCGCAAGGGCCTCGCCGCGGCGCAGGCGGAGCAGGCGGCGGCGTACGACGCGGATGCGTCCGCCGAGGAGGAACAGCGCACCCCGGTCGCGGCCGGAATGTCCGGTATGTCTGGGGTTTCAGGGGTCAACGGGGCGACCGCCATCGGCTCCCGCTCGCGCCTTCGTTGACGCCCCAAGGTAAGAATCTGACTAGAGCATTGCCAAGTCGTGGGAGTGCAAACCGCTCCAATACCAGACAAGTTGGCTGTGTTTTTGCACAAGCGCGCACTGTCACTCTCATGTGTGACAGCAAGCACACCAACCAGGTAAAGACCTCATCAAATAGTTTGTGATACGGTTCACGAGAACCCGGGATAGAGCCGAAGGACCGTAGTACGAGGGTCCATTGGCGTGAGGTCACCGACACTCGGCCCGGGACTACGCTCGTCCATGACGACACCCCTGCCCCCCTTTGAAAGCGGAGTTGCCGCCATGCCGTCCAACGACGTCCGGATCCTGGCTCAGGCTGCCGTGCCCACGGCTGCCGTCGGCGCGATTGCCGCCGTCGTCAGCGGCGTGGTCGCGGGCGGCAAGGGTGCGGTCGGGGCGATCGTCGCGACGCTGATCGTGATCCTCTTCATGGGAATCGGGCTCTACGTTCTGCAGCGCACTGCCAAATCGCTTCCGCACCTGTTCCAGGCGATGGGACTGATGCTCTACGCGGCGCAGATCCTGCTGCTGTTCATCTTCGTCGCCGCTTTCAAGCACACGACGCTGTTCAACCCCAGGGCTTTCGCGCTCACGCTCGTCGCCGGCACCCTCACCTGGATCGCCGCGCAGACGCGTGCCCACATGAAGTCCAAGATCCTCTACGTCGAACCCGATTCGACCTCCTCCTCGACCGGTTCCTCGAAGGGCGACAAGCCCGGAAACTCGGGGCACTCGTCGTGAGGGGTAGGGCCGGGATAAAGCCGCATGAGAGATCCTGCTATCGTCCGGTGCCAACTGCGGCATCGCGGGCGCGGGCATCTGAGCTGACGCCTGCTCAATCGCGAGGCGAGATGCCCCTCAGCCGCCCCCACATCCGTAACACCAGTCCCGTGCCGAACCGCGGCCCTGCGCCGCGCCGACACAACGAGGTTGCCGTACCTATGCGCCACGATGAAGGAGCCCGCGGTGAGTGCTGACCCGACGCAGACGCTCGCTTTCGACACGAGCTGCCACCTGTTCGGTGACGATGGGTGCGGCTTCCCGGCTCCGGGCCTGCACTCGTTCTTGTTCAAGCCGCTCTGGGGCGACACCGACGGCCTGTACTTCAACAAGCCGATGCTGCTGGCCCTGCTGGGCTCCATCATCGTGGTGGGCTTCTTCTGGGCCGCGTTCGCCAAGCCGAAGCTCGTCCCGGGCAAGCTCCAGATGATCGCCGAGGCGGGTTACGACTTCGTCCGCAGCGGCATCGTGTACCAGACGATCGGCAAGCGCGAGGGCGAGAAGTACGTCCCGCTCGCCGTCTCGCTGTTCTTCTTCATCTGGATGATGAACCTCTGGTCGATCGTCCCGGTCGCCTCCTTCCCGGTGACCTCGATCATCGCCTACCCCGCGGTGCTGGCGGCGATCGTCTACATCACTTGGGTCTCCCTGACGTTCAAGCGCCACGGCTTCGTCGGCTTCTTCAAGAACGTCACCGGATACGACAAGTCGCTCGGTGCGGTGCTGCCGCTGTCGATGACCATCGAGTTCTTCTCGAACCTGCTGGTCCGCCCGTTCACGCACGCCGTCCGACTGTTCGCGAACATGTTCGCCGGCCACACCCTGCTGCTGCTCTTCACGATCGCCAGCTGGTACATGCTGAACGGCATCGGTATCGCGTACTCGGCCGTCTCGTTCGTGATGGTCATCGTGATGACCGCCTTCGAGCTCTTCATCCAGGCCGTTCAGGCGTACGTCTTCGTCCTCCTGACCTGCACCTTCATCCAGGGCGCGCTCGCCGAGCACCACTGAGCAGGCCCCTCCCTCACCCAAGAGACAACCGGTGGCCAACCCCCACCGGTCACTGAAAGAGAAGGAAGAACCGGCATGTCCGCTCTCCAGACCCTCGCTGCGGTTGAAGGCAACCTCGGCTCCATCGGTTACGGCCTCGCCGCGATCGGCCCGGGCGTCGGCGTCGGCATCATCTTCGGTAACGGCACCCAGGCTCTCGCCCGCCAGCCCGAGGCGGCCGGCCTGATCCGCGCCAACCAGATCCTCGGCTTCGCGTTCTGTGAGGCGCTGGCCCTCATCGGCCTCGTCATGCCGTTCGTCTACTAAGACGAACGACAGCGACAGCCCCATTCGACGAAAGGCACTGATGTGAACCCCCTGGTTCAGCTGGCGGCCGAGGCGGAGAAGGAGAACCCCCTCATTCCGCCGTGGCCGGAGCTCGTCATCGGCCTGATCGCCTTCGTCATCGTCTTCGGCTTCCTCGCCAAGAAGCTCCTTCCGACCATCAACAAGGTCCTGGAAGAGCGTCGCGAGGCCATCGAGGGCGGTATCGAGAAGGCCGAGGCCGCACAGACCGAGGCCCAGAGCGTCCTTGAGCAGTACAAGGCCCAGCTCGCCGAGGCCCGCCACGAGGCCGCGCGGCTGCGCCAGGAGGCGCAGGAGCAGGGCGCCTCGCTCATCGCCGAGATGCGTGCGGAAGGCCAGCGGCAGCGCGAGGAGATCGTCGTCGCCGGCCACGCCCAGATCGAGGTCGACCGCAAGGCCGCCGCGACCGCGCTGCGACAGGACGTCGGCAAGCTCGCCACCGAACTGGCCGGCAAGCTCGTCGGTGAGTCCCTCGACGACCACGCCCGCCAGAGCCGTGTGATCGACCGCTTCCTCGACGAGCTCGAGGAGAAGGCCGAGGCGGCTCGATGACAGCACACGGAGCGAGCCGCGAGGCGTTCGCAGCTGCCCGTGAGCGTCTCGACGCGCTGACGGACTCCACGTCCGTGGACGCGGCCCAGCTCGCCGACGAGCTGGCCGCCGTCACCGCGCTGCTCGACCGCGAGGCGTCGCTGCGTCGGGTCCTCACCGACCCGGCGCAGGCCGGCGAGGCCAAGGCCGAGCTGGTGCAGCGGCTGCTCGGCGGCCAGGTCAGCGGCACGACCGCCGACCTGGTGGCCGGCACGGTGCGCTCCCGCTGGTCGCAGCCCCGCGACCTGGTGGACGTGCTGGAGGAGCTGGCGAACATCGCCGACCTCACCGCCGCGGAGAAGTCGGGCACGCTCGACGACGTCGAGGACGAGCTGTTCCGGTTCGGCCGGATCGTCTCCTCGAACACCGAGCTGCGCGCCGCACTGACCGACCGCACGGCCGGCCACTCGCCCAAGACCGAGCTGCTGCACCGGCTGCTCGGCGGCCGGGCGAAGCCGACCACCGAGCGTCTGGTGACGCGCCTTGTGACCGCGCCGCGGGGACGTAGCCTGGAAGCGGGACTCGAGTCCCTGTCCAAGCTCGCCGCCGAGCGCCGGGACCGCGCGGTCGCCGTCGTCACCTCGGCGGTACCGCTGAGCGATGCGCAGAAGCAGCGCCTGGGCGCCGCCCTCGCGAAGCTCTACGGCCGCAAGATGCACCTGAACCTCGACGTGGACCCCGAGGTCCTCGGCGGGCTGCGGGTACAGGTCGGCGACGAGGTCATCAACGGCTCTCTCGCGGACCGCATCGAGGACGCCGGCCGCCGACTGGCGAGCTAGCAGCCCCGCCGCAACTCAATACGCAGTACGTAAGCAATTACGGCCCTGGTTGGGCCGTGCAGAGGATTCACCTCTTTCAGGGGGGAGTCCCCATCCCCCCAAAGTGAAACTTCGGGCCCAACAAGGAGAGCAGGGAACCCAGATGGCGGAGCTCACGATCCGGCCGGAGGAGATCCGGGATGCGCTGGAGAACTTCGTCCAGTCGTACAAGCCGGACGCGGCCTCGCGCGAGGAGGTCGGTACGGTCACCGTCGCCGGCGACGGTATCGCCAAGATCGAGGGTCTCCCCTCGGCCATGGCGAACGAGCTGCTGAAGTTCGAGGACGGCACCCTCGGCCTCGCGCTGAACCTGGAAGAGCGCGAGATCGGTGCGGTCGTCCTCGGCGAGTTCAGCGGTATCGAGGAGGGCCAGCCGGTGCAGCGCACCGGTGAGGTGCTCTCCGTGGCTGTCGGCGAGGGCTACCTCGGCCGCGTCGTCGACCCGCTCGGCAACCCGATCGACGGCCTCGGCGAGATCGAGACCAGCGGCCGCCGCGCCCTCGAGCTGCAGGCTCCGGGCGTCATGGTCCGTAAGTCGGTGCACGAGCCGATGGAGACCGGCTACAAGGCCGTCGACGCGATGACCCCGATCGGCCGTGGCCAGCGCCAGCTGATCATCGGTGACCGCCAGACCGGCAAGACCGCCCTGGCCGTCGACACGATCATCAACCAGCGCGACAACTGGCGCACCGGCGACCCGAAGAAGCAGGTCCGCTGCGTCTACGTCGCCATCGGCCAGAAGGGCTCGACCATCGCCTCCGTGCGTGGCGCCCTGGAAGAGGCCGGCGCGCTGGAGTACACGACCATCGTCGCCGCCCCGGCGTCCGACCCGGCCGGCTTCAAGTACCTGGCGCCGTACACCGGCTCGGCCATCGGCCAGCAGTGGATGTACGAGGGCAAGCACGTCCTCATCATCTTCGACGACCTCTCGAAGCAGGCCGACGCCTACCGCGCCGTGTCGCTGCTGCTGCGCCGCCCGCCAGGCCGCGAGGCCTACCCCGGCGACGTCTTCTACCTGCACTCCCGTCTGCTGGAGCGCTGCGCGAAGCTCTCCGACGACATGGGCGCGGGTTCGATGACGGGTCTGCCGATCGTCGAGACCAAGGCGAACGACGTGTCGGCGTTCATCCCGACCAACGTCATCTCCATCACCGACGGCCAGTGCTTCCTGGAGTCCGACCTGTTCAACGCCGGCCAGCGTCCGGCCCTGAACGTCGGTATCTCGGTCTCCCGCGTCGGCGGCTCGGCCCAGCACAAGGCGATGCGCCAGGTGTCCGGCCGACTCCGCCTCGACCTCGCCCAGTACCGTGAGCTGGAGGCGTTCGCCGCCTTCGGTTCCGACCTGGACGCCGCGTCGAAGTCCCAGCTGGAGCGCGGTCAGCGACTGGTCGAGCTGCTCAAGCAGGCTCAGTACCAGCCGATGGCCACCGAGGACCAGGTCGTCTCCATCTGGGGCGGCACCACCGGCAAGATGGACGACGTGCCGGTCGCCGACATCCGTCGCTTCGAGAAGGAGCTCCTGGAGTACCTGCACCGCAAGGAGCAGGGCCTCATGACCTCCATCAAGGAGGGCGCGAAGATGTCGGACGACACGCTCCAGGCTGTGGCCGAGGCGATCGCGGACTTCAAGAAGCAGTTCGAGACCTCCGACGGCAAGCTGCTCGGCGAGGACGTCCCGGCCGCTGCCGCCAAGTGACGTAAGGAAGGGACCTGACTCATGGGAGCCCAGCTCCGGGTCTACAAGCGTCGCATCCGATCCGTCACCGCGACCAAGAAGATCACCAAGGCGATGGAGATGATCGCCGCCTCGCGCGTCGTCAAGGCGCAGCGCAAGGTGGCGGCCTCCACGCCGTACGCGACCGAGCTCACACGCGCGGTCACGGCGGTCGGTACCGGTTCGAACACCAGGCACCCGCTGACCACGGAGGCGGAGTCGGCGACCCGTGCCGCGGTGCTGCTCCTCACGAGCGACCGTGGACTGGCCGGCGCCTTCAACTCCAACGCCATCAAGGCGGCGGAGCAGCTGACCGAGCGTCTTGAGGCCGAGGGCAAGGAGGTCGACACGTACATCGTCGGCCGCCGTGGTCTGGCCCACTACAACTTCCGCGAGCGCAAGGTCGTGGAGTCGTGGTCGGGCTTCACCGACGAGCCCACGTACGCGGACGCCAAGAAGGTCGCGGCTCCGCTGATCGAGGCCATCGAGAAGGAGACGGCGGACGGCGGCGTGGACGAGCTCCACATCGTCTACACCGAGTTCGTCTCGATGATGACGCAGACGGCGGTCGACGGCCGCCTGCTGCCCCTGCGCCTCGAAGAGGTGGCGGAGGAGTCGCACACCAAGGGCGAGATCCTTCCGCTGTTCGACTTCGAGCCGTCGGCGGAGGACGTCCTCGACGCCCTGCTGCCGCGCTACGTCGAGAGCCGTATCTACAACGCGCTGCTCCAGTCGGCTGCCTCCAAGCACGCCGCCACGCGCCGCGCGATGAAGTCGGCCACCGACAACGCGGGCGAGCTGATCAACACGCTCTCCCGCCTTGCCAACGCGGCCCGCCAGGCCGAAATCACCCAGGAAATCAGCGAGATCGTCGGTGGCGCGAGCGCCCTGGCCGACGCGACCGCGGGGAGTGACAGGTAATGACGACGACAGTTGAGACGGCCGTTGCCACGGGCCGCGTCGCCCGGGTCATCGGCCCGGTCGTCGACGTGGAGTTCCCCGTCGACGCGATGCCGGACATCTACAACGCCCTTCACGTCGAGGTGGCCGACCCGGCCAACGTCGGCGAGAAGAAGATCCTGACCCTGGAGGTCGCCCAGCACCTGGGTGACGGCCTGGTTCGCACGATCTCCATGCAGCCGACCGACGGTCTGGTCCGCCAGGCCCCGGTCACCGACACGGGCGCGGGCATCACCGTCCCCGTCGGCGACTTCACCAAGGGCAAGGTGTTCAACACCCTCGGTGACGTGCTGAACTCCGACGAGACCTACGACGGCGAGCGCTGGTCCATCCACCGCAAGGCCCCGCGTTTCGACGAGCTCGAGTCGAAGACCGAGATGTTCGAGACCGGCGTCAAGGTCATCGACCTTCTCACCCCGTACGTCAAGGGTGGAAAGATCGGTCTGTTCGGTGGTGCCGGCGTCGGCAAGACGGTGCTCATCCAGGAGATGATCTACCGCGTCGCCAACAACCACGACGGTGTCTCCGTGTTCGCCGGTGTCGGTGAGCGCACCCGTGAGGGCAACGACCTCATCGAGGAGATGTCGGACTCGGGCGTCATCGACAAGACCGCCCTGGTCTTCGGTCAGATGGACGAGCCGCCGGGCACCCGTCTGCGCGTGGCCCTGGCCGGTCTGACCATGGCGGAGTACTTCCGCGATGTGCAGAAGCAGGACGTGCTGTTCTTCATCGACAACATCTTCCGCTTCACCCAGGCCGGTTCCGAGGTCTCGACCCTGCTCGGCCGTATGCCCTCCGCGGTGGGCTACCAGCCGAACCTGGCCGACGAGATGGGTCTCCTCCAGGAGCGCATCACCTCGACCCGTGGTCACTCGATCACCTCGATGCAGGCGATCTACGTCCCCGCGGACGACCTGACCGACCCGGCCCCGGCCACCACGTTCGCCCACCTCGACGCGACGACGGTTCTCTCCCGTCCGATCTCCGAGAAGGGCATCTACCCGGCCGTGGACCCGCTGGACTCCACGTCCCGCATCCTGGACCCGCGCTACATCGCGGAGGACCACTACAACACCGCGATGCGCGTCAAGACGGTCCTGCAGAAGTACAAGGACCTCCAGGACATCATCGCGATCCTCGGTATCGACGAGCTGGGCGAGGAGGACAAGCTCACCGTCCACCGTGCCCGTCGCGTGGAGCGCTTCCTGTCCCAGAACACCCACGTCGCCAAGCAGTTCACCGGCGTCGACGGGTCGGACGTCCCGCTGGACGAGTCGATCGCGGCCTTCAACGCGATCATCGACGGCGAGTACGACCACTTCCCGGAGCAGGCGTTCTTCCTGTGCGGTGGCATTGAGGACCTCAAGGCCAACGCCAAGGAGCTGGGCGTCTCCTGAGCCTCGCGCTCTTGACGAGGGGGCGGGCACGTCCCGTCCCCTCTGTCACACCCACGCTGCATCGCCTGGGGGGCGACCCCCAGACCCCCGGCAGTGTTCCGGGGCGGGCCTCGGCACCTTGGTGCCCGGCGCCCTACTAGACTTGTTAGTGACACCCGGCGTGAGAGCCGGGTGGTGACCCGAGGAGCCTCCCTTGGCTGCTGAGCTGCACGTCGCGCTGGTCGCGGCCGACCGAGAGGTCTGGTCCGGCGAGGCCACCCTGGTCGTCGCGCGCACCACGTCCGGCGACATCGGCGTCATGCCCGGTCACCAGCCGCTGCTCGGTGTGCTGGAGTCGGGCCCGGTGACCATCCGTACGAGTGATGGTGGAACGGTCGTCGCCGCGGTGCACGGCGGTTTCGTCTCGTTCGCGGACAACAAGCTGTCGCTGCTCGCCGAGATCGCCGAACTGTCGGACGAGATCGACGTCCAGCGCGTGGAGCGGGAGCTCGAGCGCGCGAAGGCGGAGGGCGACGCGTCCGCCGAGCGCCGCGCGGACGTGCGACTGCGTGCGGCGGCGGCGAGCTGACCCAGCTCGCCACGCGATGACGTCACTCAGCCGCGGCTGGGACCGGAGCAATCCGGTGCCGGTCGCGGCTGAGGCAGATATGGATGTTTTTTCCGTTCCGTTATCTAGTTCCGTTATCTAGGAGACGAGGAGGTCGGTGCCGATGGTCCTCGCTCTGACTGTGTGCGGAATTGTCGTCGCCCTTGTGGTGGTGGGGCTGTTCGTCTTCGGACTGCGGCGCAGACTCATCCAGCGCTCGGGCGGCACCTTCGACTGCAGCCTGCGCTGGGACGTCCCCGAGAAACCCGACACCAGCGGCAAGGGCTGGAGCTACGGCGTCGCCCGCTACAACGGCGACCGCATCGAGTGGTACCGGGTCTTCTCCTACGCCCCCCGCCCGCGCCGCATCCTGGAGCGCGCGTCGATCGAGGTGGCCGGCCGTCGGCTGCCGGACGGCGAGGAGGAGCTGGCACTGCTGTCCGACTCGGTGATCCTCACCTGTCTGCACCGGGGCACGCGTCTCGAACTCGCCATGAGCGAAGACGCGCTGACCGGTTTCCTCGCGTGGCTTGAGGCAGCCCCGCCCGGACAACGAGTGAATGTGGCGTAGCCACATTCACTCGTTGGGTGGGGGTCCCCCCGGACGAAGTCTGGGGGAGCGTCAACGTCGCGTAACGTGCCGAGCTGACTTACGACATTCCGCTGTTGATGGCGCTCACCAGCTCGCCGTTGCTGGTGTCACCGCTGAACTCCCAGAAGAACGCCCCGCCCAGGCCCTGGGTCTTGGCCCACGCCATCTTCGTACCGATGGTGGCGGGGGTGTCGTAGGACCACCAGTTGCTGCCGCAGTGCGCGTACGCCGTGCCCGCGATGGTGCCGGTGGCCGGGCAGGACGTCTTGAGCACCTTGTAGTCCTCGATGCCCTGCTCGTAGGTGCCGGCTGCCGGGCCGGTGGCCGTGCCGCCCGGGGCGTCCTGGGTGACGCCGGTCCAGCCGCGCCCGTAGAAGCCGATGCCGATGAGCAGCTTGCTCGCGGGTACGCCCTTCGCCTTGTACTTGGCGATCGCGTCGGCCGTGGTGAAGCCGGGCGTCGGGATGCCGCTGTAGGTGGTGAGCGGGGAGTGCGGGGCGGTCGGGCCGTCGGCGTCGAAGGCGCCGAAGAAGTCGTACGTCATCACGTTGTACCAGTCGACGTACTGGGCCGCGCCCGCGTAGTCGGCCGCGTCGATCTTGCCGCCGGAGGTGCCGTCGGCGGTGGTGGCCGCGGTGACCAGGTTGCCGGTGCCGAACTTGGCGCGCAGGGCCTGCATCAGGTTCTTGTAGGCCGCCGAGCCGCTGGTGTCGCAGCTGAGACCGCAGGCGTTCGGGTACTCCCAGTCGATGTCGATGCCGTCGAAGACGTCGGCCCAGCGCGGGTCCTCGACCAGGTTGTAGCAGGACTCGGCGAAGGCGGTCGGGTTGGCCGCCGCCTGGGCGAAGCCGCCGGACCAGGTCCAGCCGCCGAAGGACCACAGCACCTTGATGTTCGGGTACTTGGCCTTCAGCTCGCGCAGCTGGTTGAAGTTGCCGCGCAGCGGCTGGTCCCAGGTGTCGGCGACGCCGCTGACGGACTGGTCGGCGGTGAACGCCTTGTCGTAGTCGGCGTAGGAGTCGCCGATGGCGCACTGGCCGTTGGTGACGTTGCCGAAGGCGTAGTTGATGTGCGTGATCTTGGCGGCCGAGCCCGACGTCACCAGGTTCTTGACGTTGTAGTTGCGGCCGTAGATACCCCACTCGGTGAAGTAACCGAGCTTGACCTTGCTGCCGGTGGTCGGGGGAGTGGTCGTGCCGCCGGTGGTGTGCACGGCGACCGCGGCGCTCACCGGGCCGGTCTGGTCGGCGGTGTCGCGGGCCTGGACGGTGTACGAGTAGTCGGTGCCTGCGGTCAGGCCGGTGTCGGTGTACGACGTCGTCGTCACCGTCGCGACCTTGGCGCCGTCGCGCAGCACGTCGTAGTTCTTGATGCCCGTGTCGTCGGTGGCCGCGCTCCAGGACAGCTGCACCGAGGTGTCGGTGATGCCGGAGGCGGTCGGGGTGCCCGGCGCGGAGGGGGCGCTGTCGCCGGGGACCGTGGTGCCGCCGTCACAGCTGCCGCCGTTGAGCAGACAGTTGGAGGGCGAGCCGGAGCCGGCGCCGTTGAAGCCGAAGGAGACGGAGGCACCGGCGGCGAGGGTGCCGTTGTAGGACTTGTTCTTGGCGGTCCAGTGGGTGCCGGAGGACGTGACGTCGGCGTCCCAGGCGGAGGTGACGGAGGTGCCGGAAGGGAAGTCCCACTCGATCGTCCAGGAGCTGATGGCGGTGGTGCCGGTGTTCTTCACCGTCCACTTGCCCTCGAAGCCGGTGCCCCAGTCGGAGGTCTTGGTGTAGGTGGCGGTGGCGGTCGTCGCGGCCTGGGCGGGACTCGCGAGGCCCACCAGACCGGCCAGGGGGAGCAGCAGGGTGGCGAATCCTGCCGCGGCTCTGTGTCTGAAGCGCATGCTGCGCCTCCTCTTTTGTTTTTGTGCCTCCGGGGCGCCTCAGCCGGTGTCGTCGCGCCCCTTCGGCAGGGGGTGTCGGGGCGCAACTGAGCCTTCGCGCCCACAGTGCCGCGAGAATAGAAAGGTCTGGACCATAGGTCAATAGGTCTGGACCACTGCCCCCATTTAAACCTCTGGATTCCCAACTCCTGTGCCAGTACGGCCGCTTGGGCCCGGCTGCGCAGCTCCAGCTTCGCCAGGAGTCGGCTGACGTGGGTCTTCACCGTCGCCTACGGCCACTGCACGATCCGCCGGCTCGACGGCCACGCGGCCCACCGCCTGGCGGGGGCGCCGAAACCGGCCCGGCCACCGCGCCACGGACTGGCCCGGGCCCGCCACGAGGGCCGCCTGTGGCTGCGTACGGTCCTCGCGGTCGCCGTCGCCGCCCCGACCTCGTTGTTCTCGGTGCGCGCAAGGAAGCCGAGGCTTCAGGGGGCCGCGACATCAGCGGCTGACGCCGCGGGCCCCCGACCCCGCAGGGGCGGTGTCTTCGTCAGCGTTCGCCGCCGGGCACCCACAAGACATCGCCCTCGGCCTTGTTCGCTGTGCGCGCCAGGATGAAGAGCAGGTCCGACAGACGGTTGAGGTAGGTCGCGGTGAGGGGGTTCATGCTGCCGCTCTTTCCTTCGGCGCCGTGCACCTCCAGGGCCGCCCACGTCGAGCGCTCGGCCCGCCGTACGACCGTGCACGCCTGGTGCAGCAGGGCCGCACCGGGCGTGCCTCCCGGGAGGATGAAGGACCGCAGCTTCTCGAGCTCCGCGTTGAAACGGTCGCAGTCCGCCTCCAGCTTGTCGATGTAGAACTGTTCCACGCGCAGCGGCGGGAACTCCGGGTTCTCCACGACCGGCGTCGACAGGTCAGCGCCCACGTCGAACAGGTCGTTCTGGACACGAGTGAGGACCTTGACGATTTCCTCGTCGAGACCGCCGAGCGCGATCGCCGTGCCGATGGCTGCGTTCGCCTCGTTGGCGTCGGCGTACGCCGAGATCCGCAGGTCCGTCTTGGCGACCCGGCTCATGTCGCCGAGGGCGGTGGTGCCCTTGTCGCCGGTCCTGGTGTAGATGCGCGTCAGATTGACCATGAGGCCAGCGTAGTTACGCTCCGGCCTTCCGGAAGACACGTGTGCCCACTGTCACGGCGAGTGCGGCGAAGCCCAGGGCGACCAGGAGGCCGTACAGCATGGAAGCGGTCGCGTACCGGCCGACGTACGCGTCCCGGATCGCGTCCACCAGATAGCGCAGCGGCATGAAGTGGGACAGTGCGTTCAGCCAGCCGGGGGCGAGGGTCATCGGGAGCATCAGGCCCGACAGCAGCATCGACGGCATGGAGACCGAGTTGACGATCGGGCCGAACTCCGACGGCCTGTCGACCTTCAGCGCCAGCGCGTACGACAGCGAGCCGAGCGAGACGGTCAGCAGCGCGACGAACGCGAACCCGATGAGGAGTCCCGCGAGCGGCGCCCGCAGCCCCATGAGGAGCGCGGTGAGCACCAGCAGCACCGCCTGGAAGACGAACAGGGTGGCATCGCGCAGCACCCGGCCGAGGAGGAGAGCGAGACGGCTGACGGGTGTGACGCGCATCCGCTCCACGACTCCGTGGTTCTTCTCGATGATGATCGAGAAACCGGAGAACAGGGAGCCGAACAGGCCGAGTTGAAGCAGCAGCCCGGGTACGAGCACCTGCCAGGAGCTGCCGCGCGACCCCAGCGGAAGGCCGGTCAGCAGCGGTCCGAAGAGGAGGAGGTAGAGCAGCGGCATCAGCACGCCGAAGAACATCTGGAACTTGGAGCGCAGGGTCTGGCGGGCGTAGCGCCCGTAGATCAGCGCGGTGTCCTGGAAGAGCATCGGGCTCCTAAACGGCCACGGGGGCGGAGTCGGCGGGCGAGGTACCCCGGCCGGTGATGGCGAGAAACGTGTCCTGGAGGGTGGCGTCGATCGAGCCGCCGTGCGCCAGTTTCAGCGCGCTCGGCGTGCCCTCGGCCACCACGACGCCCTGGTCGACGATCACGAGCCGGTCGGAGAGCGCGTCCGCCTCGTCGAGGTAGTGCGTGGTCAGGAAGATCGTGGTGCCGTGCTCGTCGCGCAGCCGCCGGACGAGGTTCCAGAGGTCGGCCCGGCTTCCGGGGTCGAGGCCCGTCGTCGGTTCGTCGAGGAAGAGGACCTCGGGGCGGTGCGTGAGCCCCATCGCGATGTCCAGGCGGCGCCGCTGACCACCGGAGAGCGCCGCCGTCCTGCGGTCCAACAGGTCGACGAGGCCCAGGTCGCGGGCCAGCTCCCCGGCGCGTTCGACCGCCTGGGACTTGGTGAGGCGGTACAGCCGGCCTTGGGTGACCAGTTCCTCCCGCACGCTCACGTTCGGGTCGACGCCACCGGACTGCGCCACGTAACCGACGGCCCGGCGCACTCCGGCGGGGTCGGAGGCCAGGTCGCGGCCGGCCACGGTGGCCGCGCCGCCGGTGGGCGGCAGCAGAGTCGTGAGCATCCGCAGGGTCGTGGTCTTCCCGGCTCCGTTCGGGCCGAGGAAGCCGAGGATCTCGCCCTGCCGCACCGTGAGGTCGATGCCGCGCACCGCCTCGACCGGGCCGCGTTTCGTCTGGAAGGTACGGGCCAGAGCGGCCGTACTGATGATTGCCATGTCTCCCAGAAAAACAGAGTCCCTGAAATTTTGCAATGACACCAAAATTTCAGGGAACCCAGGGAAGCTAGGATTTCGGTCATGGCTGAGGGACTCAGGGAGCGCAAGAAGCGGCAGGCCAGGCAGCACATCTCGGATGTGGCCACGGGACTGTTCCTGGAGCGCGGGTTCGACGCGGTGACGATCGCCGAGGTGGCCGAGGCGGCCGACGTCTCGGTCAACACCGTCTACAACTACTTCCAGGCCAAGGAGGACCTCTTCCTCGACCGGGCCAAGGGCAGCGTCGCGCGCCTGACGCGCTTCGTGCGCGCCCGCGACAAAGGGGAGTCCGCGGCTGCCGCCGTGCTGCGCGAGTTGCGCGACGAGGTGGCGTCGGTCTCGCCCCAGGTCGGCCTCATCGAGGGATACGACCGTTTCATGAAGGTCGTCGAGGCGGCGCCCGGACTTCGCGCCCGCCTGTGGCACATGAACCAGCAGAGCCTCGTCCTCCTGGAGGAGGCCCTGCGCGAGGAGACCGGTGCGGACCCGGGCGACCCGCTGCCCTCGCTGATGGCCGGTCAGATCAACTGGGTGCACACCACGCTTCTGGGGCTTATCGGGCGCGAGATGATGGCCGGCCGTTCGCCCGACGAGGTCTCCCGTGAGGCCCTCGGTCTACTCGACGACATGGAGGACCTTTTGAGTGAGAAGGTCCTCAACTACGCCGTACGGGCAGTGCAATGACCCCTGCCGGTGTGATGTCCGTCATTTGAGACGTGACGCGCATTACTTACCGGTCACACAGCCCCTCACGACCGCTATCGTCCGCCGGAGAGGCAGACATAAACAGCGTGTTAGTCATGGTTGCAGTAGGGGAGTCGCACAGTGGCACGGAAGCTCGCCGTCATCGGAGCCGGCCTCATGGGTTCCGGCATCGCCCAGGTCTCCGCGCAGGCGGGCTGGGACGTCGTCCTGCGTGACGTCACCGACGAGGCGCTGAAGCGCGGCACCGACGGGATCAAGGCCTCGTACGAGAAGTTCGTCAGCAAGGGCAAGCTCGAGGCGCTCGACGCCGACGCTGCCCTCGGCCGGATCACCGCGACCACCGACCTGGACGCCGTCGCCGACGCCGACATCGTCGTCGAGGCCGTCTTCGAGAAGCTCGAGATCAAGCACGAGATCTTCCGTGCGCTCGACAAGATCGTGCGCGACGACACCGTGCTCGCCTCCAACACCTCGGCCATCCCGATCACCAAGATCGCGGCGGCCACCGAGCGCCCCGAGCGGGTCGTCGGTGTGCACTTCTTCTCGCCGGTGCCGATGATGCAGCTCGTCGAACTCGTCCGCGGCTACAAGACCAGCGACGAAACCCTCGCCACCGCACGGGAGTTCGCCGAGTCCGTCGGCAAGACCTGCATCGTCGTCAACCGCGACGTGGCCGGCTTCGTCACGACCCGTCTCATCTCGGCGCTCGTCGTCGAGGCGACAAAGCTGTACGAGTCGGGCGTGGCGACCGCCGAGGACATCGACCTCGCCTGCAAGCTGGGCTTCGGCCACGCGATGGGCCCGCTGGCCACGGCGGACCTCACCGGCGTCGACATCCTGCTGCACGCCACCAGCAACATCTACACCGAGTCCCAGGACGAGAAGTTCGCACCGCCCGAGCTGATGCGCCGGATGGTTGACGCCGGTGACATCGGACGCAAGAGCGGGCAGGGCTTTTACACGTACTGATACACGTACTGAAACTCACGTACGTACAAGCGCCGAAACCGCACAGGCCCCGAGGGGTGTCACCCTCGGGGGTGAATTCGGTATCGGTTCGCTTACAACTAGCAACCGCTCTGCCTCTGAAGCAGTCAGACGTTGCACAACCACCGTCACGGAGTACGCCACCGCACTCTCGGGGAGCGCATATGTACATCAGGGGCGACCACGCCGAGCTGGTCGTCGGGGGCCGCCTCGACGTCCGCAGCGCGGCGGACGCCCGTACGGTCCTGCACTCGGCCGTCGACGACGGAGTCGGCGACCTCGTGCTTGACCTGTCCGAACTGGATTCCTGGGACGCCACCGGACTCGGGGTGATCATGGGTGTCCACCGGCGGGCCGGCCGCATCGGCCGACGCCTGGTGCTGCGCGGCGTACCGCCACAGATGCAGCGCCTGCTGGTGGCGACCCGGCTGCACCGGATCCTGGCGATCGAGGGCGGTATCGGGGTGGAGTCCCTGCCCCGAGTGTGACACCCGGAGCGGGAGTGGCCCAGGCGGGCGGGGGAGACCCGGTCAGCCTGCTGCGAAACGCCCGACGCGCGCAATCCTCACGAGACTGTGACGTCTCGGACGGCGCGGTACCCCGGGCTGTCGGAGATACTGTGCGAAGGTTTAGGGTTCGGCTGCCCGCTGACCTTGCAACCCTCTAGCGGGCCCGGACCAGAAGCGACAGCGCGGTGTGCGGCAAGGCCGGGAGGGGCTTTCGGCACTCGACGCTTTTGGGGGGCTTGAACCTATGGACCCGAACAACCGGGGACCCGAGGAGTACGGCCATGACGGCGACGGCCACGCGCCGCGCCCGCGCCCGTCCAGGGATCCCCTCACACCCGATTTCGGCCAGCACGCGCCGACCCTGGCCCGCACGGTCCAGCTGATCACCGGAGACCTGCTGCTCACGGTCAACCCCGTGGACGGCAGCGAGATCGAGATCTGCGTGCCCGGAGAACGGCCCGGCCGCCCGGAGAAGCTCACGGCCGCCGCACGCGCCGAGACCGAACGCGCGGCCCGGCCGCCCGTCCTGCCTGGCCCCGTGCAGCTCGCACTGCCGCTGCTCGGCCGCCAGGACGAGCGCGAGCGCCTGGTCCGCCTGGTCGCCCGCGGCCGCTCCGTCCGTCTCACCGGCCCCGCCGGCTCCGGTCGCACCAGTCTCCTCGACGTCATCGCCGAGGACTGCGCGGACCTCGCCCCCGACGGCGTGATCCGCCTGAGCGGCTGCAACCGCACGGCTGGCGACCTGCTGTACGACCTCTTCTACGCCGTCCACGACGCGCCCCTGCACCGCCCGGACCGCGACGAGCTGATCGAGTACGTCCGGGAGGTCGGCGCGGTCGTCGTCCTCGACGACGTCGAGTTCGGCGGCGCCGCGCTCGACGAGCTGCTCGACGCCACCCCCGAGTGCGCCTTCGTGATCGCCGCGACCCCGGACGTGCCCGCCCCGTCCGCCGACGCGGCCATCGAGGAGGTCTTCCTCGGCGGCCTCGACCGCGCGGGCGGCGTCGACCTCATCGAGCGCGCCGTCGGCCGCGTCCTCACCGAGGAGGAGGCCAACTGGGCCGGTGACCTCTGGTTCGAGTCCGAGGGCCTGCCGCTGCGCTTCGTCCAGGCCGGCGCCCTGCTGCGGCAGCGCGACCGGCTGCGGTCCGGAGTCGGCGCCGTCGACGAGTTCGGCGTCTTCGAGGACGCGCTGCCTGTCGACGCCCCGTTCGATGCCGACACGGCCCGGGACGTACCGCTGCCCTCGCTCGGCGAGGCGGCCGCGCCCGCCCCGCTGCTGGCCTCCCGGCTGAGCGCCTCGGCCCGCGCCACCCTGCGCTTCGCCGTCGCTCTCGGCGGCGAGGTGCCGCACCAGGCGCATCTGCCCGCACTGGTCGGCGACACCCACGCGGACGCCGCCCTCGGCGAGCTGGCGGCCTGCGGTCTGGTCTCCCCGGTCGGCTCCCGCTATCGGCTCGCCGCCGGCGTCCTGACCCAGCTGGAGGCCGCGGGATACGCCGACGACGTCGAGGCCCGCGCCCTCACCGCCGCCCAGCACTACGCCTGGTGGGCCGGACACCCCTCGGTCACCCCGGAGCGGGTGTGCGCCGAGGCCGACGCCCTGCTCGCCGCCCTCGCCGTCCTGGTGCCGGCGACGACCCGGCCGGGCGAGGGCGAGGAGAGCACCGTCGTGCAGCTGGCCCGCACGGCCGCGCCGGCGTTCGCCGCCGGACTGCAGTGGAGCGCCTGGGAACGGGCGCTGCGCTCCGGCTCCGAGGCCTCCCGGCTCACCGGAGAGGTCGCCGAACAGGCCTACTTCCACCACGAGTTGGGCATCCTCGCGCTCTGTGGCGGACAGTTCGACCGGGCTCGCGCCGAGCTGGAGGCCTCCGTCGGCCTGCGCGGCGCCCTCGCCGACAAGCGCGGTACCACCGCCGGCCGCCGCGCCCTCGCCCTCGTCGCCGACCGTACGGGCGATGTGCCCGGCGTGCGGGCGACTGCGGGCGAGGAGGTGCCCGACGCGCGCTCCGAGGAGTCCGCGTCGCCGCCCGGCGGGGTACCCGCCGCCTACCCGCCGCTCGTCGTGGACACGCCCGCCGTGGTCACCTACCAGGCCTCGCCCCAGGGCGCGCACAAGGGCCGTGGCGGCGTCCGGGGGCTCGCCCGGCGCAACCTCGTCGCGGCCGGCGCGGGCGCGCTGCTCGTCGCCGTGCTGGGCACGGTCGTGACCCTCGGCGCCACCTCCAACAACGACGACGCCAACAACCCGGCCAACCAGGTCGGCGTCAACCCGTCCGCCAGCCAGGGCCTGGACGACGGCAGCCTGGGCGCCGACAAGCCGAAGAGCGACGACGGCAACGGCGACACCGGCGCGACGGCCGCCGCACCGACGGATCCGGGCCCCGACGGCACCTACGGCACGGCCGACGACCCGACGCCTACGGACGGGGCGGAGCCTTCGGACGATCCGAGCGGGACGAAGGGGTCGGGGGGGTCGTCCAGCTCGTCCACCAGGCCGACCTCGCCCACGCCGAAGCCGACCCAGACGACACCGAAGCCGACGTCGCCGACTCCATCCACACCCACGCCCACCGAGACGACGACCCCGCCCACGCCCACGGAGACACCTTCCGAAACCCCGTCCACCCCGTCCACCACGGACACGGCCAGCGGCAGCGCGTCCGCCACCGCCTCCGAGAGCGCCTCGGAGAGCACCGGCGCCGGGACACCCAGCGACGCGGCCCCGGTGATCTGAGGCCGCTCGACGCAGAAGGGCCGGGTCCGACGGACGGACCCGGCCCTTCTGCGTCGTACGCAGCGGTACGCAGGCTGCTCAGAACAGCCGCAGCTTGTCGTCCTCGATGCCCCGCAGCGCGTCGTAGTCCAGGACGTGGCAGCCGATGCCGCGGTCCGTCGCCAGGACGCGGGCCTGGGGCTTGATCTCCTGGGCCGCGAAGACGCCCCGCACCGGAGCCAGGTGGGGGTCGCGGTTCAGCAGCTCCAGATAGCGGGTGAGCTGCTCCACGCCGTCGATCTCGCCGCGCCGCTTGATCTCGATCGCGACGGTCTGGCCCTCGGCGTCCCGGCACAGGATGTCGACCGGGCCGATGGCGGTCATGTACTCACGCCGGATCAGCGTGTACCCCTCGCCCAGGGTGTCGATGCGGTCGGCGAGCAGTTCCTGAAGGTGTGCTTCCACGCCGTCCTTGATCAGGCCGGGATCCACGCCGAGCTCGTGCGTGGAATCGTGGAGCACTTCCTCCATCGTGATGATGAGCTTCTCGCCCGCCTTGTTGATGACGGTCCAGACGCCCTCCTCCTCGCCGCTGCCTTCTTTCAGCGTGCAGGGCGGCGACATCCAGTTCAGGGGCTTGTAGGCCCGGTCGTCCGCATGGATCGAGACGCTGCCGTCCGCCTTCACCAGAATCAGGCGGGGCGCGGAAGGGAGATGGGCGGTGAGCCGGCCCGCGTAGTCGACGGAACACCGGGCGATGACGAGACGCATGGTCGGCAACGCTACTCGACGGGCAGCAGTGCACGCGATTCGCCCTGGAAAACGTGTGTTCGCTCGTGGCCGATTGTGTGCCTACTGGGAGTTCCCTATGTGCGCAATCTCCTGGTGCCGTCACCGGCGGGTGCCTACCGTAGTAAACGGGAGGTCGCACTGCGTGTACTCAGCGTGCTCGATGTTTCGGCAGGGCGAACTCCCATCCCCGTCCGGCAACCCCTGCGCTTCGGGGGTGCGAGAGGAGAACCCATGTCGCTCGACGTCTCACCGGCCCTACTCGAACAGGCCGAGCGAGGCGAGGTCGACGAAGCAGCATTCGTCGACTGCGTCCGGACCTCCCTGCCCTACGCATGGGAGATGATCAGCTCTCTGGTGGCCCAGCTGAAGGTGGACGGCGGTCAGTTCGCCGACAACCAGACGCCCCCGCCGTCCGAGCAGGCACGCGGTCAGCTGCTGCGCGCGCTCGCGAGTGACGCGATACGCGGCGCCCTGCAGCGGCACTTCGGTGTGCGGTTGGCCTTCCAGAACTGCCACCGGGTGGCGGTGTTCCCGCTGGACGCCTCGGTCGACGAGACGCTGGCGCGCTTCACCTCGGTTCGTAGTCAGTTGCTGAATCAGTCCCCCGAGTTCCGGGACTGCTGACGCAGTGAGCCGTCTGCTTGCCGCTCCGTACGCGGGAGGTGCAGTCAGTATCGGAGCGGCAAGCTCCCCGCGCGGCAGGGATGTTCAGCCGAGGTGCGGGAGCACCTCGGCGCCGAGCCGCCGTACGTTCTCCTCGGTTGCCGCCAGGTCTCCCGAGCCCTCGACCAGCAGGGCGAAGCGGTTGATGCCGGTCCGCTCGCTGGTCGCCGCGAGCCGGTCGGCGCACAGCCGCGGGGTGCCCACCGGGTGCAGTCCGCAGAGCAGTTCGGTGTACGCCAGCGGGTCGCGCATCTGCCGGGCGCGGTCGTCCACTGTCACATGGGCGTCGAGGCCCTGCTTCAGCCAGCCCGGCATCGCCTTCGTCAGCGCCTCCACCGCGTCCGTACGCCGGTCCGCGATCTGGCAGACGCCGGCCGAGACATGGGCTGCGCCGAGGATCTCCTCCGCCGGCCGCCCGGCCGCGCGCGCGTGCTGCCGCCACAGGGCCACCATCTCGGCCTTCTCCTCGTCCCCGACGTGCATCCCGAGCAGCATCGGCAGCCCGCGCTCGGCGGCCAGTCGCACACTCGCCGGGGAGGTGCAGGCGACGACGACCTCGGGCCCCTCGCCCTCCGTCAGGGACTCCGACGGCCTGGGTACGACGGGGACTTCGCGGAAGCTGAAACGATTCCCGGCGGCCGCCACGGCCGGTTCGCGCAGCCAGCGCACCAGCAGATCGAGTGATTCCGGGAACCCGCTCTCGTACGCCGCCAGGCCGGAGCCGAACACCTCCAGGTCGACCCAGGGTCCGCCGCGTCCCACGCCCAGCGAGAACCGGCCGCCGCTCGTCACATGCAGCAGCGCGGCCTGCTCGCCGAGGGCCACGGGATGGGCGGTGGGCAGTACGCTGACCGCTGTACCGACCCGGATGCGGCGGGTGCGGCCCAGCAGTAACGCGGCCAGGGTGACCGCCGACGGACAGGTGCCGTACGGCACGAAGTGGTGCTCGGCCAGCCAGACCGTGTCGAGCCCCGCTTCCTCGGCGACCTCGGCGGAGCGGACCGCGCGGTGCAGCGCCTCTCCCTGGCCCTGCCCCGGGAACTGGGCCGCCAACACGAAACTTCCTACGCGCATTGCACTTTCCTGCTTCCTTGGCTCCGACGCGGAGCTCCCCCACCCGGCATAACCGTCTGACACGTGCCGAGGACACGGCCTGGCGAAGAGATTTGCGGATTGTCTGGAGAATGGGTCGCCGAGGAAGGGGACTTGTGGGGTTTGGTTCCCTACGCGTACCCAGGTCCACGCCGCGTAGGCTGGACATGGCCCCTGCTTCCTGTATAGCCCCGTGAGGTGTTCCGTGTCCCCGCGTCGCAACCGTCCCAAGGGCCCCGGCTCCGGCCGGAGCGCCGAGGACGACTCCTCCGGCCGTTACGGCGGCTGGCAGTCCACGGTGAGCTGGCAGGGCGAGGAGTGGAGCGTGCGCCATGTGGCCGGGGCGAGCGCGCAGGGCAAGGCCTACCGGTGCCCCGGTTGCGACCAGATGATTCCCGACGGAGTGCCACATGTCGTGGCCTGGCCCGAGCACTCGGGCGTCGACGAGCGCCGGCACTGGCACAAGGCGTGCTGGAACGCACGGGACCGCCGCACCACGCGGGTGCAGCGGTCCCGTAACGCGCCTAAGTTCTGAGCCCTTCTCGGCTCCTGGCCCTACACGTCCCGCTTCTCCAGCAGCGCGAAGGCGCCGGCGAAGGCGACGGCCGTGATGCCCAGGGCGATCCACAGCGGGTCCCAGCCGGACGGGCCGGACTCGCTGAGCGAGGTCGAGTAGAAGACGCTGAGCTGGTTCGGGATCGAGTACTCGAACAGGGCCTCGCGGACGTCCGCCAGCGACGACGAGAACATGAACAGCGCGATGACCAGCGGGGCCAGCAGGACGCCGATCATGATGGTGATGGCGCCCGCCGAGTGCCGGATGATCGAGCCCACGACCAGCGACAGCAGCCCGAGCAGCGCCACGTAGAGCGAGACGCCGATCGTGGCCTTGAACCACTCCCCGCCCGACGGCTGCCTCGCGCCGCCCAGCATGGCCGCGTCCGCGAGGGCCACGAGGACGGCCGACGCCAGCGTGATCACGAACGCGACCACGAAGAACACCAGTGCCTTCGCCGTCAGCACCCGCCCGCGTGACGGGCACGCGGTCATCGTCGTGCGGATCATGCCGGTGCCGTACTCCGAGGCCGTGGTCAGCACGCCGAGCGTGATGATGCACATGCTGCCGAGGAGCAGCCCGAAGAAGCCGTACGACAGCGGGTTCTCGCCCGACAGGTCCGTGTCGGACGCCTGGCCCGCGACCACCACGGCGGCCAGCAGGCCGATGCCGATGACGAGCAGCACGAACACGCCCAGCGTCCACATCGTGGAGCGCACCGACCTGATCTTCGTCCACTCCGAGGCGATGGCGTGCCCGAGGTGCGTGCGCACGACGGGGATCGGTGACGTGTAGGTGGGGTACGCGGAACCGGCCGCCGCCTGCCAGTCGGGTACGGGTACGGGTGCGGCCTGCGGCATCGGGGGCTGGGGCGTGCTCATCGGGCGTCCTCGGGCTTGGTCAGGGCGTCGGCGGCGGGAGCGGGGATGGCGGGAGCGACCGGAGGCTGGGCCGTGGGCCCCGCGTACGGGTTGGGCACGGCAGGAGCGGGAGCGAGGGCGGGAGTGGCGTCAGCCGCACCGTAGGCGCCGTACGGGCCCGCAGGCGCCTGGCCGGGCCCGGGCTGAGCGAACGGCTGTCCGCCCTGCTGGGGCGGCGGTGGGGCGTACCAGCCCGGCTGGCCCTGCCCCGGCACCGGCATCGGCGGCTGTGCGCCGGGCGGCAGCTGCTGCATCAGCCCCGCCTTCTGGTCGATCGTCGAGCGGTAGTCGACCGCGCCCTGCGTCATCCGCATGTACGCCTCCTCCAGCGAGGCCTGGTGCGGCGACAGCTCCCACAGGCGTACGTCGGTGTCGTGCGCGAGGTCGCTGATGCGCGGCAGCGGCAGTCCCGTCACCCGCAGCGCGCCGTCCTGCTCGGGCAGCACATGCCCGCCCGCCTCGGTCAGCACGGAGGTCAGCTTCTCGCGCAGCTGAGGCTCGGTGTCGGGGGTGCGTACGCGCGCGAAGTCGGCGGAGTTGGCCGAGATGAAGTCCTTCACGCTCATGTCGGCGAGCAGCTGGCCGCGTCCGATGACGATGAGATGGTCGGCGGTCAGCGCCATCTCGCTCATGAGGTGGCTGGAAACGAACACGGTCCGCCCCTCCGCCGCCAGGGACCTCATCAGGTTCCGCACCCAGAGAATGCCCTCGGGGTCGAGGCCGTTGACCGGCTCGTCGAAGAGCAGCACCTGGGGGTCGCCGAGGAGCGCGGCGGCGATGCCGAGCCGCTGCCCCATGCCGAGCGAGAACCCCTTGGACCGCCGCCTCGCCACGTCCTGGAGCCCGACCACACCGAGCACCTCGTCCACGCGCCGCGCCGGGATGCCCGAGAGCTGGGCCAGGCTCAGCAGGTGGTTGCGGGCGTGCCGGCCGCCGTGCACGGCCTTGGCGTCGAGTAGGGCGCCGACCTGGCGCGGGGCGTTCGGCAGCCTGCGGTACGGGTAGCCGCCGATCGTCACCGAGCCCGCGGTGGGGTTGTCCAGGCCGAGGATCATCCGCATGGTCGTCGACTTGCCCGAGCCGTTGGGCCCGAGGAAGCCGGTGACGGCGCCCGGACGTACCTGGAAGGAAAGGTTGTACACGGCGGTCTTGTTGCCGTAACGCTTGGTCAGGCCGACAGCCTCGATCATGCTCCGCACCCATCGAAAGGATCAGGACAGCGGGGCACACGCCCCCGTAAGGGTTAGGAGCTTATCGGGGCGCTGACGGTTCCGCCCAAGGGAAAGCAAAACAACGCCGCAGGTCAGCACTCCCATCACGCTCTCCCACTACGCGTCACGCCGCTTCAGCAGCACGTAACCGCCCGCGAGCGCCGCGATCACCCACAGCACCATGATCCCGAGACCGCCCCAGGGCCCGTACGGGGTGTCGTCGTCGACCCGGGGGACCACCTGCATGATCCTGCTGCCGGCCTGGTCGGGCAGGAACCGGCCGATTTTCTTGGTCGCGTCGACGTTGCCGAGGACGTTGGAGATCAGGAAGAAGAACGGCATCAGGATGCCCAGCGACAGCATCGGCGAGCGGAGCATCGCGGCGACGCCCATCGAGAACATCGCGATGAGGGTCATGTAGAGCCCGCCGCCGATCACCGCCCGCAGCACACCGGAGTCGCTGATCTGCGCCTGGTGCGGGCCGAGCATGGCCTGCCCGAGGAAGAAGGCGGCGAAGCTGGTGGCGAACCCGACGACCAGAGCGAGCCCGGTGGCGACCACGATCTTGCTGAACAGAAACGTGCCGCGCTGCGGTACGGCGGCCAGCGAGGTGCGGATCATGCCGGTGCTGTACTCGTTGGAGACGACCAGCACCCCGAACACGATCATCGCCAGCTGACCGAGGCTCATGCCGGCGAAGCTGATGAACGTGGGGTCGAAGGACAGCTGGGCCCGGATGCCCATCCGGTCGAACTCGCTTCTCGACAGCGCCGAGATCAGCATGCCCAAGGCGATGGTGACCACGACGGCGAGGGAGAGCGTCCACACCGTGGACGCGACGGAGCGGATCTTCGTCCACTCGGACCTGATGACCTGCGTGGCCGCCATGCTCAGCCCTTCTCCCAGGCGTCGCCCCACCGTTGCGGCGAAGGCGTGTCGGAGTGCGCGTGGTACTCCACCGACTCCGCGGTCAGCTGCATGAACGCTTCCTCCAGGGAGGCCTGCTGGGGGCTCAGCTCGTGCAGCACGATCTGGTGCCGCGCGGCCAGCTCCCCGATGTGCTCGGGCTTTCCGCCGTCCACCTCCAGCGCGCCGCTGCCGGTCTCCACGACCGTGATCCCGGCACCGTGCAGCACGTCGAGCAGCCGCTCGCGCTGCGGGGTGCGGATACGGATGTACGAGCGCGAGTTCCGCTGGATGAAGTCGGCCATGGAGGTGTCGGCGAGCAGCCGCCCCTGCCCGATGACGACCAGATGATCGGCGGTCAGCGCCATCTCGCTCATGAGATGGCTCGACACGAACACGGTCCGCCCCTGCGCGGCCAGCGATTTCATGAGGTTGCGGATCCAGTGGATGCCCTCGGGGTCGAGCCCGTTGACCGGCTCGTCGAACATCAGGATCCGCGGGTCGCCGAGCAGCGCCCCCGCGATCCCGAGCCGCTGCCCCATGCCCAGGGAGAACCCCTTGGCCTTCTTGCGCGCGACCGCCGTGAGTCCGACGGTGTCCAGCACTTCGTGCACCCGGTTCTTCGGGATGCCGTTGCTCTGCGCGAGACACAGCAGATGGTTGAAGGCGGTGCGCCCGCCGTGCACGGCCTTCGCGTCCAGCAGGGCGCCGATGTACTTGAGCGGGTCCTTGAGGTGGTCGTAGTGCCTGCCGTCGATACGGACGTCACCGGCCGTCGGCCGGTCGAGGCCGAGCATCATGCGCATGGTCGTCGACTTGCCCGCGCCGTTGGGTCCGAGGAAGCCCGTGACGATGCCCGGTCTGACGGTGAAGGTCAGGTTGTTGACCGCCACCTTCTCGCCGTACCGCTTGGTCAGCCCCTCGAGCTCGATCATGCGGCCCACGCTAGGGCGGGCTTCCGGCGGCTGCCACCCGGGCGGGCAATCAGTGTCCGGCGGCGCGGTGGCGACCGTACGACGGAGGCCCGCACCTCGGGGGAGAGAGTGCGGGCCTCGGCTGTCGCTGCGGACCTACCGGGTCTGCTGGGCCGGAACCCCGCGGGAGATCGGCTCGTCGTCGGCCGGGGTGCCGGCGGCGGCCACCGCGGCGCCCGTGAGGGTGGCGAGCATCTCGCGGACGTTCGTCAGCTGGGCGTTGATCGAGTCGCGGCGGTTCGTCAGCGCCGCCAGCTCGCGCTCGGATTCCGAGCGGATGCGGTCGGCCTTGGCGTTGGCGTCGGCCACGATGTCCTCGGCCTGGCGCTGGGCCGTCTCCACCGTCTGGCGGGCGCGGCGCTCGGCATCCGTGCGCAGCTTCTCGGCCTCCAGGCGCAGCTGCTCGGCGCGGTGCTCGATCTCGGCGAGGCGCTTCTCGGCCTTCTGCTGACGCGACGCCAGGTCGCGCTCGGACTGCTCGCGGCGCTTGGCGAGGTTGGTCTCGAAGTCGGCGGCGGCCTGCGCGGCCTTGGCGCGGGTCTCCTCGAAGAGGGCGTCGGCCTCCTCGCGCTTGGACTGCGCGTCCTTCTGGGCCTCGGCGCGCAGCTGCGAGGCGTCACTCTTGGCCTTCTCGACGATCCGGACGCCCTCGTCCTCGGCCTTGGACTTGCGCTCCGCAGCGAACGATTCTGCGTCGTTGCGGACCTGCTGGGCGGCCGACTCGGCGAGCTCGCGGTGCTGCTCGGCCGCGCGACGGGCCTCCTCGCGCAGGTCCTTGGCCTCCTCCTCGGCGAGGCGGAGGATCTTCTCGACACGCGCGCCGAGACCGGCGTACGACGGCTCGGCGTCGCTCACCTGTGCCTGGGCGTTCTGCGTCTCGAGGTGGAGCTCCTCGATGCGCTTCTCGAGAGCGGTGATGCGGGCCAGAGCGCTGTCACGGTCGGAGACGAGCTTCGAGATGCGTTCGTCCACCTGAGCGCGGTCGTACCCACGCCGCACAAGCTCGAAGCCGTAGGGGGAAGTGTCGCTCATGGGGTTCCTGTCGAATGAGACCGGTGAGGTGATAGGTGGAATCCTAGGGGCCGAAGCGGTGTGTCATCGAGCGGATACGTGTTTGATCTGGAGAATGACACCCCTTTTGAGTGGCTCACCGTTGGACGACTTGCCAAAAACCCGGTCAAAGGCCTCAGACCTTAACGGAACTCTCACGTGCCGCTAGCCCTCTGACGGCTTGCCACCCGAACGAGGTGCACCCACGGTCGCGCCCGCCTTGACCCCGCCGTCCTTTCCGGCTGACGGGGTCTCAAAGGATTCCAACGCTTCCAGGACGTCCTGGACACGGGAGATCTCGGCGTTGATGTCCTCGCGGCGCCGCACCAGGAGCTCCAGCTCGCGCTTGCCCTCCTCGACCGTGCGCCTCGCCTCGCGGATCGCCTCGGCCTTGAGTTCCTCGGCCTCCTTCACGAGCGACGCCTTCTTCTGCTCGGCCTCCTTCAGGAGCAGTTCGGCCTTCTTGACGGCGGCGATACGCACCTTGCCCGCCTCGGAGTTGGCCTCCGAGAGCAGCTCCTTGGCCTTCGTCTGCGCCTTGCCGAGCTGCTCCTCGGCGGCCGTGATGAGCGCGTCGCAGCGGTCGCCGGTCGACTTCATCGTCTCGGCGGCCTCGCGGCGGGCCCGCTCGTGCAGCTCCTCGATCTCGCCCGTGATGCGGTCGCGCAGTTCCTCCGCGCGCTCCCGGATGGCGGTGGCGTCCCGGCGGGCACCGACGAGCAGCTCGTCCGCGTCCGTACGGGCCTTCTCCACCCGTCCGTTGCCCTCGATCGTCGCCTCGGACACGAGCCGCTCGGCCTCGTTGCGGGCCGCGCCGACCATCGTGTCCGCCTGGGACTCCGCGTCCGCAGTGGTCTTCAGCGCCTGCTGCTGGGCCTCGGTGAGCAGCTTGTCGGCCTCGGCCGTGGTCTCCGTGATGAGCGTGTCGACCTGCTCGGCCGCCTCCGAACGCCGCTTGTTGGCCTCCTGGCGGGCCTCGTCGAGGGTCCGCTCGGCCTCCTCGCGCGCCTCGGACACCAGCCGCTCGGCCTGCGCCGCCGCCTTGGCCCGGCCCCGATCGGCCTCGGCGCGCATCCGCTCGGCGTGCTGCTGTGCGGATCCGACGGTGTCGGCGGCCTCGGCGCGCAGCCGCTCCGCGTCCCCGGTGGCATCCCCGATCAGCTTCTCGGCCTTGGCGACCGCCTCGGCCCGTACCCGCTCGGCCTCCGCGATCGTCTCCGACTGCAGCCGCTCCGCCTCGGCCGTGACCTCGGTGATGAGCGTGTCCGCCTGCGTCGCCGCGTCCGACCGGATCCGGTTGGCGTCGTCACGGGCGTCCGCCCGGGTGCGTGCCGCGTCCTGGTCGGCCTGGGCGATGACGTCCGAGGCCTCGGTACGCACGCGCTGGGCGTGCGCGGCCGCGTCCGAACGCAGCCGCTCCGACTCGGCGATCGACTCCGCCATCGTGCGCTCGGCGAGCGCCTTGGCGGCCTCCGACTCCTCGTGCGCCTCGCGCCGGAGCCGGGTCGCGTCCTCGCCGGCCCGCTCCCGCTCGGCGTAGGCGTCGGCGCGGACCCGGTCCGCCTCCTCCTCGGCCTCCCGGCGAGTACTGTCCGCCACGTGCTCGGCGGCACTGCGCAGCCCGGCGATCTCCTCCTGCGCCTGCTCGTGCAGCCCGGCGACGGAGTCCCGTACCTGCTGGGCGTGGAGCTCGGCGGCCGACACCATCTCGGTGGCGCGCCGGTCGGCCTCCTCGACCAGACGTACGGCCTCGGTCTGCGCGTCCTCGACGCGCTTGCGTGCCGACGCCAGCAGTTCCTCGCTCTGCTCGCGGGCCCGCTCGCGCTCCTGGTCGGCCTCCTGGCGGGCGGAGCCGAGGAGTTCCTCGGCCTCGCGGCGGCGCCGGACGGCCTCCTCCTGCGCGGCGGCCAGCGTCTCCGACGCCTCCGTGGCCAGCCGCTCGGCGGCGGCCTGCGCCTCCGCGCGGACCCGGTCGGCGGTGTCCTGGGCCTCCGTCTTCAGCCGCTCGGCCTCGGCCGCGGCCTCCGAACGCAGGCGTACGGCGATGGTCTCGCCCTCGGCGCGGGAGGCGGACGCGTCGGCGGCGGCCTCGTCACGCAGCCGTTCGGCCTCCGTCTCGGCCTGCGCCTGGAGCGTGCGGATGCGCTCGGCTGCCTCGCTGCGCAGCCGGTCGTTCTCCTCGGCGGCCTCGCGGCGGATCCGCGCGGCCTCCTCGCGGGCGTCGGTCAGCGCCTGCTCGGCCGACGCGAGGCGTTCCTCGGCCTCGGTGTGCAGCCGGGTCAGCTCGTCGGCGGCCTCCGCCTGCCTGGCCGCTATGGCGCGCTCGGTGTCCTCGCGCAGCTCGGCCGCGGCCCGCTCGGCGTCCGCCTTGATGCCCTCGGCCTGCTCGACGGCCTCGTCACGGTGCCGCTCGGCCTCGTTGCGGGTGCGCTCCAGGGTCTCCTCGGCCTGCCGGCGCAGCGTGGTGGCGCGCTCGATGGCCTCCGTACGGACCTTCTCGCTGTCCGTGGTGGCGCTCTGGCGCAGCTCGTCCGCGTCCGCCTTCGCCTTGGCGAGCAGCTCCTCGGCGGTCCTGGCCGCCTCCTCGATCTGCTGGACGGCTTCCTTGCGGGCCTCGGCGCGGATCTTCTCGCCCTCGCCGACGGCTTCGGAGCGCAGCTGCTCGGCCTCGCCGCGCAGCCGGCGGGCCTCCTCCTGCAGCTCGACCGTCTTGGCGCGGTACTCCTTGGTGTCGTCCTTCGCCGCGCCCTTGAGCTGCTCGGCGATGTCGTGCGCCTCGGCGCGCAGCCGGTCCGCCTCGGTCTCCGCCTCGGTGCGGATCCGCTCGGCCTCCTCGGCGGCGGCTTTGGTGGTCTGCCGCGCGTCCTCCTGCGCCTTGTTGAGAACGTCCTCGGCGGTGCGTGCGGCCTGGCTGAGCTGGGAAGCGGTCTCCTCGGCGGTGGCGCTGCGGGCCTTCTCGGCGGCCTCGGCGAGGATCTTCTCGGCCTCGGCACGGGCGTCCGCGACGACCTGCTCGGCGTCCGCCTTGGTGGTCTCGGCCTCCTTCGTGGCCTCGCTGACCAGCCGGGCGACCTGCTCCTTCGCGGTGCGGGTGCGCTGCTCGTTCGCCGACTCGGCGCCGGCGAGCGCCTTGGCGGCGGCTTCCTTGGCCTCGGTGAGCAGCTTCTCGGCCTCGGTGCGGGCCTCGCGCAGTGCCGTGTCGGCCTCGGCGATGCGCTGCTCGGCGGCGCGGCTGAGCTCGGTGGCCTGGCGGCGGGCGGCGTCCGACTCGGTCGCCGTGGAACTGCGCAGCGCCTCGGCGTGGTCGGTGGCCTCCTGGGCCTGGGTGGAAGCGGCGTTCAGCAGGCGCTCGGCGTCCGTGCGGGCGCGACGCAGCAGCTGCTCGGCCTCCGCGCGGGCCGCCTCGGCCTCGCTCTGCAGCCGCTGCCGGGCCTCCGCGGTGACCCGCTCGGCCTCCGCGCGGGCGGCGGCCATGGCCTGCTCGGTCTCGGCGCGGGACTCGTCGAGGAGGCGGCGAGCCTGCGACTCGCTGCGGGCGCGCAGCTGCTCCGCCCACGCCACGTTCTCGTTGACGTGCGACTCGACGGTCTGCCGGCGCTCCGCCAGCTCCTGGTCCAGCTGCTGCCGGCGGGCCACGGCCTCCTGGTGCAGCTCGGCCTGGAGCCGGGCGGCCTGCTCGGCGTGCTCCTGGAGGATGCGCTGGGTCTGCGCCCGGGCCTGGCTGAGCTCGCGCTCGGCCTCCTGGCGCAGCTGGTCCGCCTGCATCTGCGCATTACGCAGCAGCTGCTCGGCCTGGTACCCGATATCGCCGCCGTCGAAGGCGGGCCGGGACATGATGGTGCGCCGCGCCTCGTGCAACTTGGCGCGCAGCACCTCGACCTGGTAGCCGAGGTCCTCGGCGTGCTGGATCGCCTTTTCCCGCTCGGTCTTCAGCCGCTTCATCTCGGCCTCGAACCGAGAGAGGTGGTCGACGTCAGCCGCCGGCTCTCGCTCCTGGCTCTCGTAGCCCCGCACTGCGCGGTCCCATCCGTCCCCTGGTCGCAAGCTTCTCCAACGAGCTCCGTCCATCCGCCGAACGGGGCCCCCGGGGAATGGTGTCAGATCAACAACGGAGCATGGGCTGCTGCCCCGACGCTCGTCCCCCGAAACCCGGACCCCGGCATGCGGTCGCCCCGGTACGAGCGACGACCGCCCCCAACCCTACCGGCCCATATGTACGAGGGTCAGTGCTCAGGTGACTCAACAGGCGCCGAAGTGACCAGTTCTGTCAGTACCCCGTGGCAATCCTTTGGATGCAGGAAGGTGATTCGCGACCCCATGGAGCCGCGCCGTGGCTCCTCGTACAGGACGCGTACGCCCTTGTCCTTGATGTCGGCGGCATCCTCGTCCACGTCCGCCGTACCGAAAGCGATGTGGTGAACACCCTCACCGTTCTTGTCGAGCCACTTGGCCACGGTGGAGTCCGGGCGGGTGGGCTCGAGGAGCTGGAGGTACGAGGCCCCGCCGTCGGACGTATCGTTGATCTTGAGCATGGCCTCGCGCACGCCCTGCTCCTCGTTGACCTCGGAGTGGAACACCTCGAAGCCGTATGTCGCACGGTAGAACTCGACGGTCTTGTCGAGGTCGAAACAGGCGATCCCGATGTGGTCGATTCGCGTCAGCATGTTGTTAGTGCAGCGCTCCGGAGGTGGTTACGCAACGTGCGCGCGATCACACCGACAGCCGGATGACGGGTGGACTACCGCTCAGTACATTCAAGTAAACCCTCGTTCACTCCTCGGCTGTGCAGGCCGGTAAGGGGATCGCCGCTCATGTCTTCTGGAACGAACAGCTCTGTGATCGTCGCGGGCGCTCGTACGCCCATGGGGCGGTTGCTGGGCTCGCTGAAGTCCTTCTCGGGAGCCGACCTCGGCGGCTTCGCGATCAAGGCCGCCCTCGACCGTGCGGGTATCGGTGGCGACCAGGTGCAGTACGTGATCATGGGCCAGGTGCTCCAGGCCGGGGCGGGGCAGATCCCGGCCCGCCAGGCCGCGGTCAAGGCCGGCATCCCGATGAGCGTGCCGGCGCTCACGATCAACAAGGTGTGTCTGTCGGGCCTCGACGCGATCGCGCTGGCCGACCAGCTGATCCGCGCGGGCGAGTTCGACATCGTCGTCGCGGGCGGCCAGGAGTCCATGACGAACGCCCCCCACCTCCTCCCGAAGTCCCGGGAGGGCTACAAGTACGGCGCGGTGGAGCTGCTCGACGCGATGGCGTACGACGGTCTGACCGACGCCTTCGAGAACATCGCCATGGGCGAGTCCACGGAGAAGCACAACACGCGCCTGGGCATCGGCCGCGAGGCGCAGGACGAGATCGCGGCCCTGTCCCACCAGCGCGCCGCCGCGGCTCAGAAGAACGGCATCTTCGAGGCCGAGATCACCCCGGTCGAGATCCCGCAGCGCAAGGGCGAGCCGGTCGTCTTCAGCAAGGACGAGGGCATCCGCGGCGACACCACGGCCGAGTCGCTGGGCAAGCTGCGTCCGGCGTTCACCAGGGACGGCACGATCACCGCCGGCACCTCCTCGCAGATCTCGGACGGCGCGGCGGCCGTGGTCGTGATGAGCAAGGCCAAGGCGCAGGAGCTCGGCCTGGAGTGGATCGCGGAGATCGGCGCCCACGGCAACGTGGCGGGCCCGGACAACTCTTTGCAGTCGCAGCCGTCGAACGCGATCCTGCACGCCCTGAAGAAGGAGGGCCTGGAGGTCTCCGATCTCGACCTGATCGAGATCAACGAGGCCTTCGCCGCCGTGGCGGTGCAGTCAATGAAGGACCTCGGGGTTTCCACCGAAAAGGTGAACGTCAACGGCGGAGCGATCGCCCTGGGTCACCCCATCGGCATGTCGGGCGCCCGGCTCGTGCTGCACCTGGCGCTGGAGCTGAAGCGCCGGGGTGGCGGGGTCGGCGCGGCCGCGCTGTGCGGTGGCGGCGGTCAGGGTGACGCGCTGATCGTGCGGGTAGCCAAGGCCTGAGTTCTCCCTCCCTCGTCGAACGGAGCTGTGATGCAGGACGTCTCCTCTCTGGTGGCCCAGGCCAGGGAAGGCCGGCCGCGGGCCGTGGCCCGGCTGATCTCCCTGGTGGAGGGGGCGTCCCCGCAGCTGAGGGAGGTCATGGCGGCGCTGGCCCCGCTCACGGGCAACGCGTACGTCGTCGGTCTGACCGGTTCCCCGGGCGTCGGCAAGTCGACGTCCACCTCGGCGCTGGTGACCGCGTACCGCAAGCAGGGCAAACGGGTCGGCGTCCTGGCCGTCGACCCGTCCTCCCCGTTCTCCGGCGGGGCCCTGCTCGGCGACCGCGTCCGGATGTCGGAGCACTCCTCCGACCCCGGCGTCTACATCCGCTCCATGGCGACGCGCGGCCACCTGGGCGGCCTCGCCTGGTCCGCGCCGCAGGCGATCCGCGTCCTGGACGCGGCCGGCTGCGAGGTGATCCTGGTCGAGACGGTCGGCGTCGGCCAGTCGGAGGTGGAGATCGCCTCCCAGGCGGACACCTCGGTCGTCCTCCTGGCCCCGGGGATGGGCGACGGCATCCAGGCCGCCAAGGCCGGAATCCTCGAGATCGGCGACGTCTATGTCGTCAACAAGGCCGACCGCGACGGCGCCGACGCCACCGCGCGCGAGCTGAACCACATGCTCGGCCTCGGCGAGTCCCGCGGCCCCGGCGACTGGCGCCCCCCGATCGTCAAGACGGTCGCCGCGCGCGCCGAGGGGATCGACGAGGTCGTCGAGGCCCTGGAGAAGCACCGGGCCTGGATGGAGGAGCGGGGCATCCTGGCTGAACGCCGTCGCGCCCGGGCCGCCCGCGAGGTCGAGACCATCGCCGTCACGGCCCTGCGTGAACGCATCGGCGACCTGCACGGCGATCGCCACCTGCGCGCGCTGGCGGAGCGGATCGTGGCGGGGGAACTGGATCCCTACCGGGCGGCGGACGAGCTGGTGGCGGGGCTGACGCGGGGCTGACTCTGGTCAACTCCCGGAGCCTGTCGGTACGTTGCCCGCGCCTTCTTCGCGGCCCTCGTACGCCGCTGTCCTGCGCCTTCCCCACGCCCGCCGCACCTTCGCCCTCGCCCTCGTCCCCCTGGCCCTCCTCCACGCGGGGACCCTCGGCGCTCTCGCGGTGGTCTGCCGGCGCCCGGGCCCATCGGCCGGCCGGCCGGTTCCCGGCGCACCGGCAGGCGGGGCTCTGTTCGAGCCCCGCCTGCCGGTGTTCGCATGAAGCGCCCCGTCAGGGGCGGCCCCGCTGTCCGCGGAGGTGTTGCGCGATGGGCTTCAGGGCCTTGTCGAGTTCCGCCAGGGCCTCGGGGGAGAGGAGGTCGATGAAGTGCCTCCGCACGGACGCCACATGATGGGGCGAGACCTTCTGCATCGTCTCCAGGCCGTGCTCCGTGAGAACCGCGTACAGTCCGCGGCGGTCGGACTCGCAGTTCTCCCGGCGTACCAGGTCGGCGTTCTCCATGCGGGTGATCTGGTGGGAGAGTCGGCTCTTGGACTGGAGGGTGGCGGTGGCGAGGTCGCTCATCCGCATCCGGACGTCCTCCGACTCGGAGAGGTTCACCAGGATCTCGTAGTCGTTCATTGTCAGGCCGAACGGCTGCAGGTCCTTTTCGAGCTGGTAACTCAACAGCCTGTTGACCTCCAGGTGGGTGCGCCAGGCGCACTGCTCCGCATCGGTCAGCCAGCGCGTGGCCGTTTCGGTCTCCATGAATGAAGTCTACCTAAAAGGTTGAAAGGCGAACTAGTGAGGGTGGTGTGACTGTGCGCACGCGTTCGATGTCACACTCCGCAGACTACCGCTCACAGCCCGAAGCGACGCTGGAGGTCCCCCAGCTGTCCGGGAAGGCGCGGTGTGCCCGACGGCTGCCCGTGCCCGCCTGGGACGCCGCCACCGCCGGGCACGCCCGCCTGCTGCGGAACCGCCCCCGTGGCCTGCTCGGCCATGAGGGTCTCGGTCGACTGGAGCAGCACCGTGCCGGCTCCCACGAACTCGAACTGATGCTCCTCTCCGGAGGCCCCACCCAGGCCCGTCATCGCACGTAGACCGCCCATCAGGCCGGTCATGTACCCGTGGTCGTAGTGATGGCACGGCGACGGGCAGTCGGCCCAGCCGACGAGCGCCTGCGGGTCCACCCGGATCGGGGGTTCCATGAACACCACCGGACCGTTAGATGCGGCCACAAACTTTCCGGTTCCGATAAGGGTCAGAAAACCCGGCACGATCGACTGCTTGAGGGCAAGACTTGGCTGAAAAGCGAGCAGGTTGCCCGAGCGAATGGTCAGATTGCCGTCGTCCAGGTCGTACGAGTTGACGTCGAAGGCCCGGTCGGCGAGGAGCATCTTGCCGGAGCCCTCCGCCACGACCCAGTCGGCGGCGTGCAGAGGCGAATGAAAGGACGTACGGACAAGACGGTCCAATCGCCCGTGCCCGACGCCGTTGAAGTCGATCGAGCCGTAGTAGGCGATCATCTTCCCCTTCTGCAGGAACCACTGGCTCCCCTTGAGCTCCACGCAGAAGGTGTAGTTGTTGACGTTGTCGTCGACGGGCAGCGTCATCGGGTCGTGGACCGCCGGGCCGCCCGGAGTTCCGTACGCGCTCACAGCTTCTCCTCCGACGCCTGGACGTACACCGCACCGCTGCCGCTCAGCTCCAGCTGGAACGCCTCCCCGGAGCCGCGGCCCACCATGTCGCGCCAGCCCAGCGCCGTGGACAGCTTGTTGCGTACGTCGCCGTGATGGGCGACGTACGCCTGCGGGTCGACGTGGACCGGCCGCTGCGGAGTGATGGGGATCTCGAAGACGCCCCCGTGGGCCATCACCGCCACCGCGCCCTGTCCCTTCAGGGTGGTCGTGAACAGCCCCTGCCCGGTGACCTGCCCCCGGACCATGCCCATGACGCCGCCCTGCGAGCCCAGGAACATCGTGCCCTGCTGGAGCGTGCCCTCGAAGGCGAGGAGGCGGTCCGCCTCGACGTACAGCGTGTCGCCGGTGAGGTTGATGACCTGGACGTGGTGGCCGCCGTGCCCGAACAGGACCGTGCCGCTGCCCTCGACGGTCATCAGCGGGGTGGCCTCGCCCGCGACCCGGCGCCCGATCATCGACATGATCCCGCCCTGGCCGCCCTGCATGTTGGGCGTGAAGGACACCTCGCCCTGGTAGGCGAGCATCGCGCCGCGCTGGCTGAACAGACGTTGCCCCGGCAGGACGGTCGCCTGGACCATCTTCGAGTTGATCTCACGGAAGGTCATGTCACACGTCCCCCGCGATCGTGTTCCGCTCGCTCGGCTGTATGTACACCAGCCCGTCCCCCTCGAAGCGGATCTGGAAGGCCTCGCCGCCACCCTCCCCGAGGAACGTGCGGAACGTCACACCCGACTGGAAGGACTGCCGGACGTTTCCCTGGTGCGCGATGTACGCGCCCGGGTCGACGGTCAGCGGGTACTGCGGACTGACCCTGAGGACCACGGCCGGCCCGTCCGACGTGATCGCCGCCTGGCCGTGCCCCTCGACGGTCGTCGTGAACAGCCCGTTGCCCTGGGAGGCGCCGCGCAGCCCCGTGAACGTCGTGCCGGTGCGCAGCCCGGCGTCCGTCGCGAGCAGGTTGCTCGACTCCACGTACAGCTTGTCCCCCTGAAGACTGACGAGGTTGATCTCGGAGGCGCGGTCCGCGAACCAGCACGTCCCCTGTCCCCTCACCTCCATCACGGTCATCTGTTCGCCGGTGAGCCGCCGGGTCACCATTCCCCGCAGCCCCTCGCCGCCGCCACTGAGCTTCTTGAAGGCCATTTGCCCGTCGTACGCGACCATCGAGCCGTTCTGCGCCTTCACGGCGTCCCCGGTCATGTCGACGGCGAGCACCTTGCTGCCTTGGAGTCGGAACATCGCCACGCTGCGAAGGTAGCCGCCGCCCGGCCGCGCGGACAGGGCCCACGGGTGGAGACGGCCCCTGACCGCACCCCTAGGGGGCAGCCCGGCCGGGCGGAAGCCACGCCGGGTCGGACCCCCTCCCGGCCGACGCGCACCCGTTTGTCACAATGGACGAACGCTTGTGCGTGCGTTCACAAACCGGACGTCTTCTCTCCCACCGAACCCACCGAAGGTGACCCGTGGACCTCAAGACCGCCACCGCCCTCCGCCGCCTCCGCCTGGTCTCGGCCCCCGAGGCCGTCTCCTTCCTGCTCCTGCTCCTGTGCTCGGTGCTGAAGCGGACCACCGACTTCAACGCGGTGCCCGTGATGGGGTCGGTCCATGGAGTCCTGTTCATCCTGTACGTGATCTTCTGGGCCGACGCCTGGAACCGCACCAAGTGGTCCGCGAAGACCGCCGCGCTCTACTTCGTCCTCTCGGTCCTGCCGACCGGCGGCTTCTTCGCGGAGCGCAAGCTCCGGCGCGAGGCCGAGGACGCGGTGATCGCCTCCCGTGCCCGCAAGGAAGGAATCGTGAACGCATGATCGTCGCCTTTTCCGTGACTCCGCTGGGGGTCGGCGAGGACGTGGGGGAGTACGTCGCCGACGCCGTCCGCGTGGTCCGGGAGTCGGGTCTGCCCAACCGTACGGACGCGATGTTCACCTCGATCGAGGGGGAGTGGGACGAGGTGATGGACGTCGTCAAGCGCGCCGTCGCCGCGGTCGAGGCACGGGCCCCGCGCGTGTCCCTCGTCCTCAAGGCGGACATCCGCCCCGGCGTGACGGACGGCCTCACCTCCAAGGTGGAGACGGTGGAGCGTCACCTCTCCGCTTAGCGCATCGCAGACATCCCCTGAACGGCCCCTCGCGAACACCGCTTCCGCGAGGGGCCGTTGGCGTCCGTATCGCGAAACGCCCGCGTGTAAGCAACTCGGGGCGCCGGTGGCCGCGTTGGAGGAATTCGGGCCGGTCGCCCGGCAGGCGGTGCGGCACCGCCTGTGGTGGACGGAGCCGTCACTGCCCGCTGCGCCCTTTCAGGCTCAGGATTGGGCCATTCGCGCCCCACTTGCCGTAAACAGGTGAGCCATCATGGCGAGTCGGATTTGTGGACCATAACTTCGACTCATGGAGAGAAAACAGATCAGATACCTCGGTTGCGCCGCACTCGTGGTGGCCTCGGGGCTGGCTGGTGTTCCGTCAGCCCATGCCGCGACCGCCCATGCCGCGACTGCCCATGTCGTGTTTCCGGGGGAATCGATCCAGAAAGCGGTCGACGCCGCACAGGCGGGCGACATCATTTTCATCGCGCCCGGCACCTACCATGAGAGCGTCCTCGTCACGAAGTCCGGTCTGAGTATCCGCGGCTCGGGGAAATGGACCGTGCTGAAGCCGGATGCGACCGAGACCGACAGCTGCGCGGCGGCCGGAAACGGTATCTGTGTGCAGGGCACGTCCGCCCGGCCCGTCACCGACACCAGCATCCGGTCGCTCACGCTGACCGGCTACAAGAAGAACGGTCTGTGGGCATCGAACACCGACGGGCTGACCGTGCGGAGGGTGAGCTCCGAGGAGAACGGCAACTGGGGCTTCGCCGAGGAACGGTCCGTCCGGAGTGTGTTCGAGGACAACGCCGCCCGGGACAACGGCGAGTCGGGCCTGTTCCTCTCCAACACGGTCGCCACCGAGGCCGGCGCCACGGACGCGCACGGCACCGTCGCCCGCCGCAACACCCTGACGGGCAACCGCATCGGCATCACGGTCAGGCGCCTGCAGAACGTCACCGTCGAGGACAACTACCTCGCCGGGAACTGCGCGGGGGTATTCGTCGTGGGCGACGAGAACAAGCCGCGCACCGGAGCCATCACCGTTCGGGGCAACAGGGTCCAGGAGAACAACAAGTACTGCCCGAAAACGGCTCGGCTGCCCTTCATCCAGGGCGCCGGAATCGTCCTCACCGGAGTCGAGAACACGGTCGTGGAGTACAACGACGTCCGAGACAACGTGGGGACGTCCCCGTTCTCCGGCGGAGTGGTGCTGTACAAGAGCATGGTGGGCACTCCGAACGATCGCAATGTCATCCGGGACAACGCGCTGACGGGGAATTCGACGGCCGACCTGGCCAACCGGGACACCGGAAAGGGAAACAAGTTCGACCACAACACGTGCCGGCGTTCCGAACCCGCCGGAATGTGCTGACCGGCTGACCCGTGTCTTTGCTGGACCAAGCGAATCGAGACGGTACATGACCACTGTGAGTCCCGCCCCCGAGACGGTTCCGGCCGCGGCTCCGGCCGCCGCCCCGCAGCCCGCTCCGGCCATGCGGCTCAGGGAGCTCGTCTTCGGGGCCGCGTGCGCCGCGGCCGTCCGGGCGGCGGCCAAGCTCGGCGTCGCCGACGTGCTCGGCGAGGAGCCCGCCACCGCGGAGCAGCTCGCGGCCGAGCTGGGCACCGAGCCGCGGCCCTTGCTGCGGCTGCTGCGGGCCCTGTCCTGCTATGGCATCTTCGCGCAGAACGAGGACGGACGGTTCGTCCACACCAGCATGTCCAGGCTGCTGCGCGAGGACGACCCGCACAGCCTCCGGTACATCTCCCTCTGGTGCACCGAACCCTGGACCTGGAACGCCTGGCCGCGGCTCGACGAGGCGGTGCGGTCGGGCGGCAGCGTCTTCCACGAGTTGTACGGCAAGGGGTTCTTCGACTACCTGCACGAGGACGCGCACGACTCCGCCCATGTCTTCAACCAGGCCATGACCACGTCCAGCGAGCAGTCGGCGCGGGACGTCGCAGAACTCCTCGACCTGACCGGCGTCTCGACGGTCGCCGACATCGGAGGCGGCCAGGGGCACGTACTGGCCAGCCTGCTGGAGAAGCACCCGGGCGTCCGGGGAACCCTGCTCGATCTGCCCCGCGTGGTGGAGAAGGCGGACCCCCGGCTGCGTGACGGCGGGTCACTCGCCGCGCGGGCCCGGATCGTCGGCGGGGACTGCCGCGAGGACATTCCGGTCGAGGCCGACCTGTACATCATCAAGAACATCCTGGAATGGGACGACGACAGCACCCGCAGGACCCTGCGGAACGTGCTGGCGAAGGCCCGCCCCGGGGCGAGGGTCGTCGTCATCGAGAACCTCGTCGACGACACCCCTTCGATGAAGTTCACCACCTCCATGGACCTGCTGCTGCTCCTCAACGTCGGCGGAGCCAAGCACACCAAGGAGAGCCTGGTCACCCGTATGACGGAGGCAGGTCTGACCGTCGAGGAGATCCGGCCGGTCAACGCGTATCTGCACGCGTTCGAGAGCGTCGTACCCGCCTGATCCGAGGTGACAAGGGCCCGCCCCCGGCCGGTACCGGGGGCGGGCCCTTGTCACCTCGGGTGTCAGGAACGGCTGTCGCGTTCCCAGCGGTAGAACTCCTGGGCCATCGCGTCCTTGGGGCTGCGCCAGGTCATCGGGTCGTACGCGCTCACGTACGCGGTGAGTCTGTCGCTGATGTCCCGGAAGGCCGGGTGGTCGGCCACCTTGGCGATCGCGGGGCCGAGCGGCCGGTCCGCCTGCACGAGGTGCATGTACACGTCGTCGAACTGGAACAGGGTGCGGCGGGTGACGCCGATGAGGTGCGGCAGTTCGCCGCTGTCGGACTCCGCGAACACGTTCGCGATGTCCGGGGCCGAACCCGGCGTCATCCGGGCCACGATCAGGGCTTGGTGCATGGGGGAGCGTCCTTTCGCGGGACTTTCGCGGGACTTTCGGGGGCTGCCGGGGGCGACAAGCCGGGCGGACCGTCCGAAGGGACGGTCCGCGGGCCGGCAGGGGGGAGGGTGGAGGGTTCAGTCGGTGGTGACGGAGGCGGTCGCGCGCTCACGGGCGCGCTTTTCGACCTTGTCCCGGATGAGTTCCAGCTGGACGACCGAGTTGCGGTTGATGTTGTCGGTCATCCAGGCGTCGTCGACGGGCGCGTCGGGCTTCATCGCGAAGTCCTGCGTCCAGTGCATCCGTGTGCCGCCGGGGGTCTCCGAGTACACCCACTTGATGTTCATGTACGCGAAGGGCCCGGTCTCGACCCGGCGGGCGTTGACCGTGAGCTTCGGCCGGTCGGGTTCCCGCTCCGACACCCAGCTCCAGACCTTGCCGTTGTCGTCCGGGTGCATGGTGAGACGGAAGGTGGTCTTGCCGTTCTCCCGGGACAGGACCTCGACGGACGCGTACTCGCTGAAGAGCTGCGGCCAGTTCTCGATGTCGTTGGTCATGTCCCAGACGACGTCCAGGGGGGCGTCGATGACGATCTCGTTCTCGGTGTGTCCGGCCATGTCAGGCTCCCGCCACTACGTTGCTGCCGACGACGTCGAGGAACTCACGCGGGGTCCTGCAGCGCTCCGCGTCGGGCGGCAGGACCATGCCGTGGTTGTTCTCCAGCTCGCCGACGATGCCGAGCAGGCCGAGCGAGTCCAGCCCGAACTCGTCGAAGCCGGAGTCGAGCCGGTCCGCCAGCTCCGTCGCGTCGACGGTGACGCCGGCCGCCTTCTTCATCAGAGCGGCCAGTTCCTGGACGCTCAGTTGGTTGTCCATCTGTTTCTCCTTCTCATGAGAGGGCATGGGCGCCGTGCCGCAGCACGAGTGCCGCGTTGGAGCCCATGAGTCCCCGGCTGAGGACCAGCGCCGTGCGCAGTTCGGCGGGGCGGGCACGCCCGGTCACCAGGTCGAGGTCGTGGCAGGGGTCGAAGACGTTCGGCGTGGGCGGCACGAGGCCGTGTTCCATGGCGAGCACCGCCGCCGCCACGTCCAGCACCGGCGCCCCGCAGTACGCCCGGCCGATCCCGGTCTTGGGTGCCGTCACCGGCACCCGCCGGCCGTGCCCGCCCAGGACGTCGGCGATCGCCAGCGCCTCGGCACGGTCGGCCGCCGGCACCCCGAACGCGTCCGCGAAGACGACGTCGACCTCCTCGGGAGCGCACCCGGCCTCGTCGAGGGCGACCCGGATCGCCTGGGCCAGCCCCTCCCGGGACTGCTCCCAGCGGGACGCGCCGGTGAAGCTCGCCCCGTGCCCGGCGACGAACGCCCGGACGGTGGCGTCCCGCTCCCGCGCGACCGTCTCCGCCTCGACGACGAGCATGGCGCCGCCCTCGGCGGGCACGAACCCGCGCGCGCCGTCCGTGAAGGGCCGGTAGGCGTGCGTCGGGTCGTCGCTGGTGCTGAGGTCCTCGTAGCCGAGCTGGCAGACCATCGAGTACGGCGCCAGCGGAGCCTCGGCGGCACCGGCCACGACCACGTCGGTGCCCCGCCGGACCGCCCGGGCGGCGTGCGCCAGGGCGTCCAGGCCACCGGCCTCGTCGCTGGCCACCACGCCGCACGGCCCCTTGAAGCCGCCGCGGATGGACACCTGGCCGGTGCTCGCCGCGTAGAACCAGGCGATGGACTGGTACGGACCCACGAATCTGGGCCCCTGCCCCCACAGCCGCTGCAGTTCCCGCTGCCCGAACTCGCCGCCGCCGGATCCCGCGGCGGTGACCACGCCGACCGCGAACGGATCCCGCTCGGTGTCGGCGCGGCCGAGCCGGGCGTCCGCCAGCGCGCCGTCGGCGGCGGCCATCGCGAAGTGGCTGAACCGGTCCGTCTGGACCAGGAACCGCTCCTCGATCAGTGCCGCCGGATCGAATCCGCGGACCTCGCCGGCGATCCGCAGGGGCAGGTGCTCACACCCCTCGCGGGTCACCCGGTCCAGGACGCTGACGCCGTCCTGCGTGGACTTCCAGAAGGTCTCGGTGCTCAGCCCGTTGGGGGCGACGACACCTATGCCGGTGACGACGGCGCGCCGATCTCGCTGTGGCTTCATCGCGTGCTCCCATCTGGTCGGGTCAGGATCACCGCGGACTGGAAGCCGCCGAAGCCGCTGCCGACGGACAGCACGTTGCGCAGCTTGGCCTGGCGTGCGGTGCGTGGCACGTAGTCGAGGTCGCACTCGGGGTCCGGGGTCGTGTAGTTCGCCGTCGGCGGCACGACCTGGTGGACGAGGGCCAGGACACAGGCCAGGACTTCGATCGCCCCGATGGCGCCCAGGGAGTGGCCCACCATCGACTTGATCGAGCTCATCGGCGTCCGGTACGCGTGATCGCCCAGCGACCGCTTCACCGCGGCCGTCTCGTGCCGGTCGTTCTGCTGGGTGCCGGAGCCGTGGGCGTTGACGTAGTCGATGGCGGAGCCGTCCAGGCGGGCGTGGGCCAGCGCGTCGTCGATGGCGCGCGCCATCTCCAGGCCCTCCCGGGTGAGACCGGTCATGTGGTAGGCGTTGCCGAAGGTGGCGTAGCCGCCGATCTCGCAGTACACGTGCGCGCCGCGGGCACGGGCGTGTTCGAGCTCCTCCAGGATCAGTACGGCTCCGCCTTCGCCCATGACGAACCCGTTGCGGTCCTTGTCGAACGGCCGGGAGGCGTGCGCGGGGTCGTCGTTGTTCGGGGACGTCGCCTTGATGGCGTCGAAGCACGCCATCGTGATCGGTGAGATCGGCGAGTCCGAGGCGCCGGCTATGCAGACGTCGACCCGGCCCTCCTGTACTGCGTGGAAGGCGTAGCCGATCGCGTCGAGGCCGGAGGTGCAGCCCGTGGAGACGGTCTGCACCGGGCCGCCGGCCCCGAACTGCTCGGCGACCTCGGAGGCGAGGGCGCTCGGGGAGAACGCGCGGTGCAGATGGGGACCCGCCAGTCGGTGGTCGACATCCCACCGCCGCCCGGTCTCGCTGACCGCCACGTAGTCGTTTTCGAGGCGCGTGGTGCCACCGACGGCGGTGCCCAGGGACACCCCCATGCGCCAGGGATCCTCCTTCTCCGGGTCGAGTCCCGCGTCGCGCACCGCCTCCCGGGCGGCGACCATGGCGAACTGGACATAGCGGTCGGCACGTTCGCTCGTCGCCGCGTCGATTCCGTGGGCGGCCGGGTCGAAGTCGACCTCGGCCGCGATACGCGAACGCAGACCCGCCGGGTCGAAGAGCGTGATGCCCCTCGTCGCGGTGCGGCCGTTCGCCAGGAGGTCCCAGAACGCCGGTACGCCCACGCCACCCGGGGCCACGATGCCGACGCCGGTGACCGCCACGCGCCGGGTCATGACACCGCCTCGGCTCGCGCGGGCGTCAAGGCCTGTCCGGCTCCCTCCATCTCGTCGGTCACCTCGGTGTCGACGTGGCCGAGCTTGGGGCGCGGCGCCAGCGGGCCCAGGTGGAAGACCATCCGGGCCTCCACATCGCCCACATTGCGGAAGCGGTGCCGCATGTTGATCGGGATCAGCAGGCCCTGGTCGGCCCGGATCGGGAACGTCTCGCCGTCCAGGTCGACTTCGAGCGCTCCGTTCACGACGTAGACGAACTCCTCGGAATACGGGTGGTAGTGCTCCCCGATGCGGTCGCCGGGCTGGATGATGGCGAGGCCCATGAAGCCGCTCTTGGCGCCCACCGCGGTGGGCGTGAGCATGGCGCGCAGATCACCTCCGCGCCGGGTGTTTGGCTCGGTCTCGCTCAGGTCCACGATGCGTGGGCGGGGCGTGGTCATGTGTGTTTCCTCCGGTTGGTGTGTGCCGACGGCGCCTGCGCGTCCGGCCGCGGGCCGGGCCGGACGCTCCGGTCAGGAGCCCGATGAGGTGCGGTCGGTGATCAGCTGCATGTCGGACCGCTCCAGGAAGTGCGCGATGTCCTTCTCGGTCTCCGGCGCCCCGTAGACGCCGAGCGCGTCGCCGTCGAGCAGGCGGGTCAGGACAGCCCCGTTGCGGTCGCCCTTGAGACCGAGGGCCAGGACGGGGTCGTGCTCGATGTCGCCCCGTACGTCGACCAGGCGGACCACGATGTCGTCGCGCTGGAAGATCGTGCTGCCGTGCACGGGGTTGGCGGGGTCGTCGGCCGCCGCCTCGTCCTCGCGGGCGAGCAGCCGCGCCAGGGCCATGCCGTTCCCCGCCTTCGCCGGGTAGAACAGCGCGTGCCGCTTCACGTCGGACGGCTCGCCGGTGCCGATCGCCACGTGGTGCACCGCGGGCAGCGCCGCCCGGGTGAAGAAGACCCGGGCCGATCCCGGATCGCTGAGGTCCCGGTCCTGCTCCAGATAGGGGTTGATGGCCTCCTCGACCGCCCGGACCTCGGGCTGCCGGGACACATGGCGCAGGGCGGCCATCAGGTCGCCCTCCACCTCGATGGCCCGGACCACCCGGTTGCCGTGCATGAAGAGCGAGGTGCGGCGCAGCCGGGTGTTCTCGTCGACCTGCGCCTGCGGCGAGGAGTATCCGGAGAGGATCTCGGCGACGATCCGCTCGCTGCCCGGCTTCACCGTGAAGGTGAGGGCGTGGCGCACCACGCCGTCGCCGAGCCGTGCCGTCGGCTGGAGGTGGCCCTTCTCCGACTCGGGCAGCGGCGGGGAGACGTTGCCCGTCTCGCGCAGGACGCTGAAGCGCAGGGAGCGGGTGTCACGGACGCAGCTGTGCAGCGGCTGGACCGTCTCGACGTGCTCCTCGCTGTTCACCCAGGCCAGGAACGGCGGGGCGCTCTCCCACTCGCTGGTGATGAGCCACTGCGAGGGGTTCTCGATCGACTGGCACAGCTGGTCGCTGATGTGGCCGGGCACGGAGGCCACTTGGTTGCGCAGCTGCTCGTAGGCTTCCAGGAACTGCTTCTGGGCGCCGTCGTGAAGGTCCAGCAGCAGGACGACCCGCAGGCGGGAGCCGTCGAACGCGGACTGCGACACACGCTCCGACACACGTTCCGTGACACGTTCCGTTACTCGTTCCGTGATGGTCATTCAGCACCCATCTCCTCGGTGACAGCCGGGGCGCTCCCGGTGTCGGGAGCGGCGATCAGCCCGGAACCCGATCGTGGTTCGGTCTGGAGGACGGCGCGAGTCGCGTGAACCACGTGGGTGACCACCCGGGCGAAGCGGGTGACGAACCGGCTGAACCAGTCGGGTGAATGGGGCGAGCGAACCCCTCCCGCCGGGGCATGGAAGCCCTGTAGCCGGGGGTCCATGGAAGCCCTGTAGCCGGGGTCCGCTGCTGGAGGCATTGATGAACGAAGAAGTCGACCACCACGTGCCCGTTCTCGTCGTGGGGGGCTCTCTCGTGGGCCTGTCCGCCTCACTGTTCCTGGGCCGTCTCGGCGTCCCGCACCTGGTCGTCGAGAAGCACTCGGGCACCTCGATGCACCCACGTGGGCGCGGGAACAACGTGCGCACGATGGAGTTGTTCCGGGTCGCCGGGGCCGAACAGCGGATCCGGGAGGCCGCGTCGACCCTGGCCGACAACCACGGCATCATGCAGACCCCGTCCCTCGTCGGCGACGAGGGCGAATGGCTGTTCAAGGAGATCGACCCGGGCGGCGGTCTGGCCCGCTTCAGCCCGAGCGGATGGTGCCTGTGCAGCCAGAACGACCTGGAGCCGGTGCTGCTGAAGTGTGCCCGCGACCTCGGCGGCGACATCCGGTTCTCCACCGAGCTGCTCTCCGTCGACCAGGACCGCGACGGGGTCACCGCGGTCGTCAAGAACCGGGACACCGGCGCGCACACCACCGTACGGGCCGAGTACCTCATCGCGGCCGACGGTCCGCGCAGCCCCGTCCGTGAGGGCCTGGGCATCGGCCAGACGGGTCCCGGTGACCTGTTCCACAACGTGAGCATCACCTTCGACTCCCGTGGTCTCGCGGACGCGGTCGGCGACCGGCGCTTCATCTGCTGCTACCTGACCGACCCGGAGGCGGACGGGGCACTCCTGCCGGTGGACAACGTGGAGAAGTGGGTGTTCCACGCCCCCTGGCACCCCGAGCGGGGCGAGACGCTGGAGGACTTCACCGAGGAGCGGTGCGCCGCCCACATCCGCCGGGCCGTCGGCGTCCCGGATCTGGACGTGAAGATCACCGGCAAGGCGCCGTGGCACGCGGCGCAGCGGGTCGCAGAGCGGTACTCGGCGGGCCGGATCTTCCTCGCCGGGGACTCCGCCCACGAGATGTCGCCGACCGGGGCGTTCGGCTCCAACACCGGCATCCAGGACGCGCACAATCTCGCCTGGAAGCTCGCCGCCGTGCTGAACGGGTGGGCAGGGCCCGGGCTGCTGGAGTCCTACGAGGCGGAGCGGCTGCCCGTGGCGCAGGCGACGAGCGCGCGTGCCGCCGCCCGCTCCGTGGAGCACAGCCACCCGGGCTACGCCCCCGCGCCCGGTGCGGCCGGCGGCGGTGGACGACAGGGCGGCGTCCTCAAGGTGGCCCTGGGCTACCGCTATCCGCGCGGTGCCGTCGCCGGCACCGACCCCCAGGGCCCGGTCGTGCCCGAGCAGATGGCGATGACCGGCGAACCCGGCAGCCGCGCCCCGCACATGTGGCTCCTGCGCACCGGCGTCCGCACGTCCACGCTCGACCTGTACGAGCGCTCCTTCGTGCTGCTCAGCGGCGCCGACGACGACGCATGGCACACGGCGGCGAGCAAGGTCGCCGAACGCCTCGCGGTACGCCTCGACTCGTACCGCATCGGCAAGGGCCCGCACGCGGACCTCGCCCCCCAGGACGCCACGGACTGGTCCGAACTCCACGGCACGACACCGCGGGGCGCGGTGCTGGTGAGGCCCGACGGATATGTCGCATGGCGCTCGGAGGGCTCGGTGGCCGATCCGGAGACCACGCTGTACGACCTCATGGCATCCCTGCTGGACCTGGTCTGAGGCTCGCAGCCGCAGGATCGGAAGAACGGCACCCCTGAGGGATCTCAGCGTCTCTGATCAGCTTAGTGATCCCATGTCAGACATAGCGTCTGGCGTGGGTTGTGCCCACTGCGGAGGGGTGGCGTGGGCGTGCAGGTGGAAGCCCGCGCCCAGTGTTGCTCCTCGTGGCCGGTGTCGGCTGGTGGTGGGTGTGCTGATCGTTGTCACGCCCTGGTGCCGGTGGGCTGCGCGGGGCAGTCGTCTCCGGTCCGTTGATGCGTGTCCCTCCGGACGCTTGCCCGCCGGGCCGCAGGGGCCGGTGGGGGAGGGTGCCCTGCGTCGCCTGGGCGCGGGGCGTGTGGTTTTCCGCCGGGTGGGGCCGGTCTTGGACCGGTCGGTCCGGCGGGACTCAGGGGGCTCGGTGATGACCGCTTGGGTTTCGAACGTGTCCACCACCGTACGGATCACCATCTGCACGGTGGTCCGGTCGGTGACGGTCCGGGCCTGATGCGTGAGGCCGCGTGCGGCGATGCGCTGCCAGGCGCCGTGGTCGCGGTCGCCCTGCCAACCGCATCCGGCCCGGTCGGGGCACAGGGCCCACTTCCAGCCCTGCACGGTGGGGCGGTCGGGGGCCTTGCGGTGCCGCAGCGGGCTCAGGCAACGGGGGCAGTGCCGGGAGGTGTTCCGGGGCGGGACGGTGACGACGGCGATCCCCGCCTCGGCGGCCAGGTGCCGGATGCGGTCGGCGATCTGCCCGCGCACCGTCTGGGACAGGCGCGTGTTCATGGTGCGGCCCATGCCGCCCGCTTCCATCGAACGCAGGTCTTCCAGGTAGATCACCGTGGCCTGGGTGGCGATGGCCTGGTCCACCGTCCAGCGGGCGGCGGCCCGGGCGAGGGCGTCGTTGAGGTTCGACCTGCGGCCGGACACGAAACGGAGCTCGTCTTGCAGCAGCTGATGTCTGCCGGACAGCTCATGCTGCTCGTCGGCGTCGATGAGCCGCTCGATGTGGTCGGCCTTGGTGTGCAGGTGCTCCGACAGGCGGCGCAGGCGGTGCTGCTTCGCGAGGATCCCGGCGGCCCGGAACTGGGCACCGTGCCCCAGCGCGGTGATGTGCCCGTCGTCGTGCAGCCGGGCGGCGCCCGCGGACAGCAGGGTGTTCAGGCCCCAGTCCACGCCGAGCGCCACGGTGTGGCCGGTGCGGGACGTCTTCGGCACGGCGTGGGTGTAGGCCAGGTCGGCGCGTACCTTGCTGCCCGCGGGGCGCAGGGTGGGCAGGTGCAGCACGGCGCCGGGCGGGATGGTGGGCGGCAGCGTGACGGGGCAGGCCACCCAGGTCCAGTCCCGGTAGGAACGCGGTTCGGGCCGGGTGGGCAACTGCAGGCGCAGCAGAGCCCGCTGTGGGTCGTCCTCGCCGCGTTCGATGGTGGCCTGCTGGCCGTCGCACGCCGACAGCAGCAGCATCCGCGCTGCCCGGGGCGCAGTCTCCAGCTCGAACACATCGGCTGGCAGGCGGCCGTGCTGTGTGGCGAAGGCGGTGATCTGCCGCGTGCGGGAGCGGATCACACCCGACGGGAGATGCCGGCCCCCGGGGATCGCCTCGCGTACCCGGTGCCACTCCTCAGGGGTGCGCCTGCCCGGATCGCCCGGCCACGTCTCAAGTACTGCGCAGGTCAGTTCGGCCCGCCAGTGGGCCGAGCGCAGGGCGCGCCCGGCCTGCTCCTGGGCCATGCGCACCATCCGGTCGTTGACCCTCACGCCCTGGGCCGGGGCGGCCGTCCAGCCCAGTCGGCGCAGCGCCATCCACGCGTTCGACGGCAGCTTCCGCCCGCCCGCGTCCTCACCCGAAGCCAGGACGTCCACATCGGTGGCGTTCCAGTGCCCGGCCAGCAGTTCGGCCGCCATACCGGACACCAGATCGGCGGCCCAACCCACCCGCTGTACCAGCACAGCGGCCGACAGGACCTCGCCGGTCTTCTCCACCACGCCCGTACGCAACAGTCCACGAGCACAGACCGTCCGGGCCGTCTCGCCCTCGCCGAGCGGCAGCTTCCGGCTCACCGACCCCCCTTCCCACCCGCAGTGCTGTCATCCGATCAACGACGCTCCCGCGAAAAGGTCACGCATTCGATCCACGCACTCAGATACGACACCGAAACCGGTACCGGACACACGGCGCCGCACCGACGGACGATGCATCGCTACGGATTCCAAAGGAAACACATCAGCCTCCCGAGGCCAGCGCGATCCCCAGGGGTGTCCGCTCGTACAGCACCTGATGCCCGTACCGCCGCGCGGTCAGCAGGCCCGCGTCGCGCAGGGCCGTCAGATGCGCGGACACCGACGACGGTGCGAGCCCCAACCGGTGCGCGAGGGCCGTCGTGGTGGCGGCCTCGTCCAGCGCCGTCAGCACGGCGGCCCGGCCGCGCCCCAGCAGCCGTACGAGCGCCTCGGACAGCCGGTCCGCCGGCTCGGCCCACAGGCCGCCGATACCCCGCGCCGGGTAGACGAGCGTCGGCTGCCAGGGCGGGTCGAAGCCGCTGATGACGTCCGGCCAGCTGAACACGCTCGGCATCAGCACCAGCCCCTGCCCGCCGAGGTGCCGCTCGTACTCGACGTGCGCCTCGACGGTCAGCGTCCCGGCGTGCCAGCCGCAGCGCCGGTTGATCTCCGGCAGCACCCCGCCGAGACCGACCTCGGCCAGCCGGCGTGAGTGGAAGGCGATGTCCGCCTCCAGCAGGGCCCGCAGCCGGGGCCAGTCCGGGGCGAGGAGGGTGTGCCAGACCTCCTCCAACGTGTCGGACAGCTCCCGGATCATGCGTGCCGGGTCCGCCAGCCACGCCCGGCCCCGCGGCGAGTCCAGCGCGCCCGGGGTGTCCGCGAGCGACCGTGCCGTGTCCGCGCGGGCCGCCTCGGGATCGGCGGCGCGGACCGCGGCGATCTCCTCCTCGAAGCCGGCCGCCGGGCCGATGGGAGGCGAGCCCAGCCAGTCGGGGGAGTGGCCGCGGCGCGGCATCAGCAGCCACAGGCCGGTCAGGTCCAGCGCGTCGGCCGCGGTCCGGATCCGGCGCAGCCAGTGGGCGTGGTAGCCGTGCCGGTCGGGTCGCTTGAGGGTGCGCACCACTTCCTGCGTCTCCCACAGCGGGGAGAGCGCGAACCGGCAGCGGAGGAAGTCGTCCTCCCCGAAGTGCAGACGCACCGGCACGACGCCACCACCCCAGAAGATTCGGCCTGTGCCGAAACTCTACGGATACCGGTCCTCGCGGCCGCACGCTGCTGCTCATGCCGGAAGAACCCGAGGCCACGACGACCCTGCCCGCCCCCTCCGCCCCCGCCCCCGATCCCGCACCGCCCACGGGATACGCCCGCGTCTTCGCGGTCCCCGAGTTCCGGGCCGTCTTCGCCGCCCATCTGCTGTCCATGCTCGGCGTGGTGGTCAGCGAGATCGCGCTGTCCGTCCTGGTCTACGACCTCACCGGCTCGCCCCTGCTGAGCGCGCTGGCCTTCGCGCTCGGCTTCCTGCCGTACCTGGTCGGCGGCACCCTGCTCGCCGGCGTTGCCGACCGCTACCCGGCCCGACGCGTGCTGGTGGTGTGCGACCTCGTCTGCGCCGGATGTGTGGCGCTGATGGTGGCGCCGGGCGCGCCCATCGCGGCGCTGCTCGCGCTGCGCTGCGTCCTGGCCGTCGTCTCACCGGTGTTCTCCGGGACCCGCATGGCCACGCTCGCCGACATCCTCGGCGACGGTGACCTGTTCGTCCTCGGCCGCTCCCTGCTGCGGATCGTCGCGCAGAGCGCGCTGCTCGTCGGCTACGGGCTGGGCGGCCTGCTGCTCACCGCCGTCTCCCCGCGCCACGCGCTGCTGGTCACCATCGGCACCTTCCTCGCCTCGGCGGCCCTGCTGCGCTTCGGCACCCGGCGCCGCCCGGCCCGGGCACGGGACACGGGCGCCCTGGTGGGGGACTCCCTCAGGGGCGCCCGGCAGGTGCTGGCCGACCGGCGGGTACGGGTGCTGCTCCTGCTCTTCTGGGTGCCGCCGATGTTCTCCGTCGCACCGGAGGCGCTGGCCGCGCCCTACGCCGACGACCTCGGCGTCGGCTCCACCGGCCTCGGTCTGCTGATGTGCGCGCTGCCGGTCGGCACGATCGCCGGGGAGCTGTTCGCGGGCGCGCGGCTGCGGCCCGCCACCCGGGAACGCGTCGCGCTCCCGCTGGTCTGCCTCACCCTGCTGCCCTACCTCGGCTACGCCCTCCACCCCGGCCTCGCCCTCTCGCTGCTGCTGCTCCTGATCTCGGGTGCGGGCTCCGCGTACACGCTCGGCCTGGACCAGTGGTTCGTGCGGGACGTGCCGGAGGAGCTGCGCGGCCGGGCCATGACCCTGCTGACCGCCGGGCTGATGACGGTCCAGGGCGTGGGCATGGCGCTGGCCGGTGCGGCGGCCGAGGCCGTGGGCGTGACCGCGGCGGTCGCGGGCGCCGGGGCGCTGGGCACGCTGTGCTGCGTGGTGCTCGCGGTACAGACCTGGCGGACCGAAAGGCGAGACGGGGCTGACCGCGATATGACCGGCGGGTAATGTCTGGTGCCGTGCCGAAGCCCCTCAGTCTCCCCTTCGATCCCATCGCCCGCGCCGACGAACTGTGGAAGCAGCGCTGGGGAAACGTGCCTTCCATGGCCGCGATCACCTCGATCATGCGCGCGCAGCAGATCCTGCTCGCCGAGGTCGACGCGGTCGTCAAGCCCTATGGGCTGACGTTCGCGCGGTACGAGGCGCTGGTGCTGCTGAACTTCTCCAAGGCGGGTGAGCTGCCGATGTCCAAGATCGGCGAGCGGCTCATGGTGCACCCGACGTCGGTGACGAACACGGTGGACCGGCTGGTCAGGTCCGGCCTGGTGGACAAGCGCCCCAACCCCAACGACGGCCGCGGCACCCTCGCCTCCATCACCGACAAGGGTCGCGAGGTGGTCGAGGCGGCCACCCGTGACCTGATGGCGATGGACTTCGGGCTCGGCGTGTACGACGCCGAGGAGTGCGGGGAGATCTTCGCGATGCTGCGGCCGCTGCGGGTCGCGGCGAAGGATTTCGACGAGCAGTAGGACAGGCCGCGACCCGGGACAAGATCTCCCGGAACGGACGGTTACGCTCGTCGGCATGAAGAAAAGCGTGCTGACGCGCTACCGCGTCATGGCCTACGTCACCGGTGTGCTGCTCGTCCTGTTGTGCCTGAGCATGATCGCCAAGTACGGCCTCGACGTCGACGGCGCCGCCGACTTCACCCGTGTCGTCGCCATCGCACACGGCTGGCTGTACGTCGTCTACCTGGTCTTCGCCTTCGACCTCGGCTCCAAGGCGAAGTGGCCCGTGGGCCGCCAGCTGTGGGTGTTGATCGCCGGGACGATCCCGACGGCCGCGTTCTTCGTGGAGCGGAAGATCAGCCGCGAGCTGGAGGCGAAGGTCGCGGAGGGTTCCCCCGCGGTCGCCAAGGTGTAACCCACACCGCCGTACGGGTGCCGTGCGGCGGTTGCCCATCGACATTTACTAGGACGTCCTAGTAAATTCGAAGGTATGGACGCTGACGCCATCGAGGAGGGCCGCCGACGCTGGCAGGCCCGGTACGACGCCGCACGCAAGCGCGACGCTGACTTCACCACGCTCTCCGGCGATCCCGTGGAGCCGGTGTACGGTCCCCGGCCCGGGGATCACTACGAGGGCTTCGAGCGGATCGGCTGGCCCGGGGAGTACCCCTTCACCCGCGGGCTGTACCCGACCGGCTACCGGGGGCGAACGTGGACCATCCGGCAGTTCGCCGGGTTCGGCAACGCCGAGCAGACCAACGAGCGCTACAAGATGATCCTCGCCAACGGCGGGGGCGGGCTCTCCGTCGCCTTCGACATGCCGACGCTGATGGGCCGCGACTCCGACGACCCGCGCTCGCTGGGCGAGGTCGGGCACTGCGGGGTCGCCATCGACTCGGCCGCCGACATGGAGGTCCTGTTCAAGGACATCCCGCTGGGTGACGTCACGACGTCGATGACGATCAGCGGCCCGGCCGTCCCCGTCTTCTGCATGTACCTGGTCGCCGCCGAACGGCAGGGCGTGGACCCGGCCGTCCTCAACGGCACGCTCCAGACGGACATCTTCAAGGAGTACATCGCCCAGAAGGAGTGGCTCTTCCAGCCCGAGCCGCATCTGCGCCTCATCGGCGACCTGATGGAGCACTGCGCGGCCGGCATCCCCGCCTACAAGCCGCTGTCCGTCTCCGGCTACCACATCCGCGAGGCCGGGTCGACGGCCGCGCAGGAGCTGGCGTACACGCTGGCCGACGGCTTCGGTTACGTGGAGCTCGGCCTGAGCCGCGGCCTCGACGTGGACGTCTTCGCGCCCGGCCTGTCCTTCTTCTTCGACGCGCACGTCGACTTCTTCGAGGAGATCGCCAAGTTCCGCGCGGCGCGCAGGATCTGGGCGCGCTGGATGCGGGACGTGTACGGCGCGCAGTCCGAGAAGGCGCAGTGGCTGCGCTTCCACACGCAGACCGCCGGTGTCTCACTGACCGCGCAGCAGCCGTACAACAACGTGGTGCGTACGGCGGTGGAGGCGCTGGCGGCGGTGCTGGGCGGCACCAACTCGCTGCACACCAACGCCCTCGACGAGACCCTCGCCCTGCCCTCCGAGCAGGCGGCGGAGATCGCGCTGCGCACCCAGCAGGTGCTGATGGAGGAGACCGGCGTCGGCAATGTGGCCGACCCGCTGGGCGGTTCCTGGTACGTCGAGCAGCTCACCGACCGGATCGAGGCCGACGCCGAGAAGATCTTCGAGCAGATCAAGGAGCGGGGCCTGCGGGCGCACCCCGACGGGCGGCACCCGATCGGGCCGGTCACCTCCGGGATCCTGCGGGGGATCGAGGACGGGTGGTTCACCGGGGAGATCGCGGAGGCGGCGTTCCGCTACCAGCAGTCCCTGGAGAAGGGCGACAAGCGGGTCGTGGGCGTGAACGTCCACACCGGCTCAGTGACCGGGGACCTGGAGATCCTGCGGGTCAGCCATGAGGTGGAGCGGGAGCAGGTGCGGGTGCTGGCGTCCCGCAAGGCGGCGCGGGACGACATGGCTGTGCGCTCGGCGCTGGACGCGATGCTCGCCGCCGCGCGCGACGGCTCGAACATGATCGGCCCGATGCTGGACGCCGTACGGGCGGAGGCGACGCTGGGGGAGATCTGCGGGGTGCTGCGGGATGAATGGGGGGTGTACACGGAGCCCGCGGGGTTCTGAACGGGCGCCGTTTCGGCGCTTTCCCAGCTTCCGCACAGCTGGATCACACCCGTAACGATCTTGTTACGGGTGTGATCATTTTGTCTGCCCCTGGTGTCCTGTGGGTTCTTGGTGAAGATTCCTTGATCTTCCCTTGGTGAACCTGAGCGTGAGAGCGTCCCTCGCCAGCGGCAGTGTTCCGGACCCCCATGCGTGCATCCGGGGACTGTCGACCCTTCAGGACATTAGTTAGGTAAACTACATGTCATCGGGAAGATCCTACGGCAGGCGCCGAAAGCGCTTGCGCGACACTCTCACCAGAGGGACGGCGGGGACGGCACTCGTCACCGCCGTCGCTCTGTTCGCCGGTCTGATACAGACCGTGCCCGCCTCCGCCGACACGGCCGAGGAGGACACCGGCTTCTACCGCAACAGCATCAGTGAGGCGGCGCGCCTCGACCGCTGTCTCACCGGCGTGGCCCTGCACTACGGCGGCGCCAACATGAAGGCGAAGGCCGTCGAGGGGCTGTCCGGCAGCGCCGACGAACTCCGCGCCGTCGTCGGTGACGTCGGGTGGATCGGGCTCGGCCCCCTGGGCCAGGCGCGCGACGCCGACAAGGAGGCGGCGCTCGACTACCGGGACGCTTCCGACGCCCGCACCGACGCGCTCGACGCGGCCAACAAGCCGTACGTCCAGTCCGCGTACACCAGCGACGACATGCAGTGGCACGCGCCGGAATTCGACGCGGACGTACGCCAGTTCACCCTGTTCACGCAGGAGGAGATGGCGGGCCGCCTGGGCTGGGACGGGCACAGCAACGCCAGTGCCGAGGCGATAGCCCGGGCCAAGGAGATCACCGAGGAGAAGCGCGGCCAGGACACCTGGAACGACTGGGCCGCCGACGACATGCTGCAGGAGTCGAGCCTCGACCAGACGCAGTTCTCGGGTGGCACCACCGCCAGCGACATCGCGTCCTACCTGCGGCACGGCGGCTACCTGAGCGAAGCGCCCGCCGAGGGCTCCGCGGAGTACCGCATCGAGGTCGAGGACCTCAAGCAGGCCTGGGCCGCCTGCGACTACCAGAACCCGGTCGACGCCCGTCGCGTGCTCAACGGCCCGGTGATGACCGCGATGGCCGAGTGGGAGGTGGAGTACGCCGCCCAGGCCGCCCCGCGCGCCACGATCATCCAGGCGGAGGCGGACGCCGCGGCGCACACCCGTGAGGCCACCGACGACATGATCGAGGCCATCGGGCAGGCCTGGCTGGCCGAGCAGATCCTGACCTGGCAGAAGTACTGGCAGGACAAGCTCGCCGCGGACCCCGAGGCCCTGGACCCGCCGGACCAGGCGATGTACGACCAGGCGGCGGCCGACCTGGCGAGTGCCCGCGGCAAGGTGGCCGCCCTGGTCACCTCCGCCGACGACCACGCCGAGGCCGCCGCCACCGCCGCCCAGAAGGCCGTGACGGCCCAGCAGGAGGCGTGGGCCATCGCCGACACCGGCAACGTGCCGCGCGGCCGGGGTCTGATGTACGCCCAGCAGTCGGTCCAGGTCGCCCGTGCCTCCGGCGCGGCCGCCGAGGCCGCCGCGAAGGCGACGCGGACCACGCTGGAGGCCGCCAACGCCACCGTCGCCGACAGCGACACCCTGCTGGCCAAGGCACAGACCGAGTCGCACGCGGTGAACACCGAGTTCCGCCGGATCGCCGCGCAGGAGGCCGCCGCCCAGGCGAAGGCCGCCGCCGACACCGCGGACGCCAACGCCGAGGCCGCCGCCGACAGCGCCACGGACGCGAAGGCCGCCCAGGCCACCGCCGAGGCGAAGAGCGACAAGGCCCACGACGCCGCCGCCACCGCGCAGACCCAGCGCGCCAAGGCCGAACTGGAGCACGCCACCGCCGTAGCCTCCCGCGTCAGCGCCGCCACCGAGCGCACCAAGGCGCAGACGGCCGAAACGGAGGCCGAGACCCAGAAGACGGCCGCGCAGGACGCCAAGACGGCCGCCGGCACCGCCGCCGACACCGCCAAGGACAAGCGCGCCACCGCCGACGCGAAGGCGAAGGCCGCCCAGACCGCGCGCGAGGCGGCCGTCGCCGCACTGCAGAAGAAGCAGGCCACCGCCGCCCGCGCCGCGGCCCTCCAGGCCGCCGCCACGGCTGCCGAGGGCAGCGCGGCCGCCGCCGAGACCAGGGAGGCCGCCGACAAGGCACGCACCGCCGCGGACCAGGCGGCGACCGCCGCCACCGCCGCGCAGACCGCCGCGAACGACGCCACCGCCGCCGCGGTCACCGCCCGCTCCGCCGCCACCAAGGCGGAGGGCGCGGCCGAACGCGCCCAGGCCGACGCCGACAAGGCGTGGTCGGCCTACCTGAAGGCGACCGGCGCCGCCGCGACCGCGCACGCCGCGGCCGCCGAGGCCCTGGACGCCGCCCAGGACGCCGCCACCCGGGCCGACAACGCCGCCACCGCCTCGGAGAACGCCACCGAACTGGCCAAGAAGGCCGCGGCGGAATCCACCGCCGCAGGCACCGAGGCAGCATCCGCCGTCGAGACCGCCGGTACCGCGGCCGGCCGTGCCTACGCCGCCGGACAGTCCGCGCTCGCGGCCCGCGACAGCGCCACCGAGGCGGTCGCCGCCGCCAACGACGCCGTGGCCGTCGGAACTCCGTACCGGGAGACGGACTCCTCGGCCGCGTTCGCCGTGCTCGTCGGCCAGTCCTCGAAGTCCCTGGCGGAGCAGCAGGCCGCCGCGGCCGAGGCCAAGGCAGCCGAGGCAGCCGACGCCGCCGAAGCCGCCCAGCAGGCGGCCGACCAGGCACTCGGCGACGCCAAGCTCGCCGCCGAGGCCGCCGCCCAGGCAGCCACCGACTCGGTGCGCGCCGCACAGGCCGTGACCCGGGCCCAGGCATCCGCGGCGGAGGCCACGGTCGCGCAGAAGGCCGCGCAGAAGGCCGCCGACTCCGCCTCCGGGTACGCCCAGCAGGCCGGCTCGGACGCCGTCAGCGCCCGTCTCACCGCCAACGAGACCGACACCGAGGCCGCCCAGGCCGACCGTGAGGCCACCGAGGCCGAGCGCGACGCCGTGAAGGCCGGAGAGGCCGCAGAGCGGGCGGCCGGCGCCGCCGGTGACGCGGAGAACGAGGCGGCCCAGGCGGAACAGGACGCCAAGGACGCCGAGGCGAAGGCGGCCGACGCCGACGCCGACAGCACGGCGGCCGAGGACGCCGCCGAACAGGCCGAACAGGAACAGCGCGAACAGAACGAGGCCGACCTGGAGGACGCCCTCAAGGACGGCAACACGCCCATCGCGGGCGGGGCCGACAACTGGCCCGCACTCGGCGAACAGGAGGAGCAGATCCTCCTCGACGAGTGCGGCCAGACCTGCGTCGACGAGTACAACGACGGACTCGCCGCCGTGTCGGTCGACGTCCTGGAGTGGACCGCCGCCAACGGCGGCCAGATCCTCCTCGACGAGCTCGGCGCCACGAAGGTCAAGGAGTGCCTGACCTTCGACGGAACCGAGAGCTGCCTGTGGTCGCTCGTCGACATTCCGTCCTCCGCCGTGATCGTCGGCCGCATCCCCGCCCTCGCCGAGGCCATCGAGAAGGTCAGCACCGGCATCCGGCAGGTCTTCACCGACGCCTACGACGCCCAGCGCAGGCTGACCGAGCTGACCGAGGTCATCAGCAGCGTCCGCAGCACGCCCCGCCTGGAGCAGTGTGTCGCGGGTGTCGCCCTGCACGTCGGTGGCGCCAACATGAAGGCCAAGGCCATCGAGGGCCTGTCCGGCACCGCCGACGAACTGCACACCGTCGTCGGCGACATCGGCTGGATCGGACTCGAACCCCTCGGCCAGGCCAGTGACGAGGACCGCGCCGCGGCCCTCGCCTACCGGGACGCCTCCGCCGCCCGCAAGGCCGGCCTGGAGGACGCCAACCGCCCCTACGCGCTCAGCTCCTTCAGCGACGAGATCTCGCTGCACGCGCCCGAGTTCGACTCGGACATCCTGCAGTTCACCCTCTTCACCCAGGAGGAACTCGCGGGCCGCCTCGGCTGGGACGGCCACAGCAACGCCGGCGCGGACGCCATCGCGCAGGCCAAGCAGATCACCGAGCAGAACCGGGGCAAGGACTCCTGGAACGACTACGCGGCGGACATCATGCTGCGCGAGTCGAACCTGACCAACACCCGCTTCTCCGGCGGCACCACGTCCACCGACATCGCCTCCTACCTGAAGCACGGCGGCTTCCTGACCAAGGCTCCCGCCGTGGACTCCGCCGAGTACCGCATCGAGGTGGAGAACCTCAAGCAGGCCTGGTCGTCCTGCGACAGCGCGGACCCGGTGGACCCGCACAACGCCCTCGCGTCCGTCGTCTCCACGGCGACCGCCGAGTGGAACGCGGAGTACGCCGCCCAGGCCGCCCCGCGCGCCGCGATCATCCAGGCGGAAGCCGACGCCTCCGCCGCCACCCGGGCCGCCACCGACAACATGATCGAGGCCATCGGCCAGGCCTGGCTCGCCGAGCAGATCCTGCTCTGGCAGAAGTACTGGCACGACACGCTCGAGGCCGAACCGGACAACATCTTCAAGCCCAAGCAGGCGCTGTTCGACCAGGCCAACACCGACCTGGCCCGCGCCCGTGGCAAGGTGCAGGCGCTGGTCACCTCCGCCAAGCAGCAGGCCACCGCCGCGTCCACCGCCGCCACCCGCGCGGTGACCGCGCAGCAGCAGGCGTACGACATCGCCGACGCCGCCGGTGTGCCGCGCGGCCGGGGCCTGACGTACGCCCAGCAGTCGGTCCAGGTCGCCCGCGCCTCCGGCGCGGCCGCCCAGGCCGCCGAGAAGGCGACCGAGACGGCGCTCAACGCCACCAACGCCACTGTCTCCGACGTCAAGGCGCTGCTCGCCCTGGCCCAGACGGAGACCCACGCGGTGAACACCGAGTTCCACCGCATCGCCGCTCAGGAGGCCGCCGCCCAGGCGAAGGCCGCCGCGGACAGCGCGGACGAGCAGGCCGACGAGGCCGAGGCCAACGCGGCGAAGGCCAAGGCCGCGCAGGCCACCGCAGAGAAGGAGGAGGAGAAGGCCCGCCAGGCGGCGGCCACGGCCCAGGCCGAGCGTGCCGAGGCGGAGATGGAGCGCGCCAACGCGGCCGCCGCGCGCGCGGAGGCCGAGCAGCAGCGGTCCAGGGCCGAGGCCGCCGAAGCGGTGGCCCTCGAAGAGCAGGGCAGGGCCAGCTCGGCACGCGCGGACGCGGAGACAGCTGGTACCACGGCGGCCAACGGTCTGGCCAGAGCGCAGGACGCCGAGGCGGAGGCCAAGGCGGCGCGTGACCGCGCGGTCGTCGCCGAGCGTGACCAGAAGGCCGCCGAGGCACGGGCTGCGGCCACGGAGGCTGCCGCGGCCGCGGCGGAAGGCACGGAGGACGCCGAGAGCACCAGGGCCGCGGCCACCGAGGCCCGGGCCGCAGCGGACGAGGCCACGACCGCGGCGGTTGCGGCACGAGCCGCAGCGAACGAGGCGACCGACGCCGCGATCGCGGCCAGGGCCGCCGCGACCCGTGCGCAGGGCGCCGCGACCCGGTCGCGCGCGTCCGCCGACAACGCCTGGGCGGCCTACCTCACCGCGGCCGGTTCGGCCGCGATGGCACACGCTGCGGCGGCGGAGGCCATCGACGCCTCCGAGGCGGCGGCGCAGAACGCCAAGAACGCCGAGGCGGACTCCAAGAAGGCGTCCGCGGCGGCGGCCACCGCGAAGGCGGAGGCGACAGCGGCCAAGGACGAAGCCGCCGAGACGGCCAAGTGGGCCGCCGAGACGGCCGCACAGGCCTACGCCACCGCGCAGTCCGCGCTGGCGGCACGGGATACGGCCACCCAGGCCGCGGTCCCGGCGAACGAGGCCATCGCGATCGGTACGCCCTATCAGCAGACCGACTCGTCCGCGGCGTTCGCGGTGCTGACCGGCCAGAGCGCGCTGACCCTCTCGGAGCAGCAGGCCGCGGCCGCAGAGGCCAAGGCCCTCGAAGCGGCAGGGTTCGCCACGGAGGCCCAGCGTCTCGCCGAACAGGCGGCAGCCGACTCCAAGCTGGCCCTCGAAGCCGCAGCCGCCGCGGCCAAGGACGCCGAGCGCGCCGCGCGTGCGGTGACGCGGGCCCAGAAGGCGGCGAAGGAGGCCGAGACAGCCGCCAAGGCGGCACAGACGGCGGCGAACAACGCCTCTGCCTACGCACAGCAGGCCGGCGACGACGCCATCTACGCCAACTTCGCGGCGAACGAGGCCGAGTCCGACGCGGCCGCGGCCGACCGAGAGGCCACGGAAGCGGAGAAGGACGCCGCGAGCGCCCGTTCCGCCGCGACCACGGCCGAGAACGACGCCGCGAGCGCGCGTGCCACCGCCACTCAGGCCGAAACGGACGCCACGGCGGCCGAAGCGGCGGCGACGAACGCCCAGAATCTGGCCGAGGAAGCGGACGCGGCGGCGACGCGTGCACAGGCGGCCGAGCGTGAACGGGCGCAGCAGGAGCGCGCGCAGATTGTCCGGGACGGTTCCGCGTACGTCGGACCGGTGCTCTCGGACGACGACATCGAACTCCTGAAGCTGTACTGCGGTCAGGAGTGCGTCGACGAGTACAACGCGATGCGCAACCTCTCCGCGAAGGACGTCATCGACTGGGTCATCGACAACCAGGGCGAGATCCTCATCCAGGTGTTCGGTCTGGACAACATCAAGGCATGCCTGGAGACCGGCGACTTCGAGAGCTGCATGTGGGCTCTGGTTGACGTGGTCGGCGCCGTGGCCGTGCCGCTCTCGAAGGTCGGCCCGGTCGCCAAGGCGCTGTACCGGATCGGCAAGGGCATCGACGCCTTCCTCGACTCGACGAAGTTCGCCAAGCGCATCGTGCAGAAGTACGAAGGCATCCTGCTCAAGATGCGGAAGGTCGCGGCCTCCTGCCTGGTCGACGGGAAGTCGACCCAGCTGATGCGGGTGGCCGCCACCGCCACCGACGACGATGACGACGACGTCCCGTCGTGGCACGTTCCCGACCTCTGCGACGGGGACGGGCCGGTGGAGATGACCGACTGGTTCTACGACGACGTCCGTGACTACCACTTCAGGGGCGGCTCCAAGGTGGACGCCGGAAAGGGCCTCTGGAACGACGACACGAGCGACGAGCGTCTGCTGGAGATCTTCATGAAGGCGGCGCAGAAGTGTAGTTCCCTGTCGGACTGGCACCAGGGTTCGGCGCCCGCCTACCGGGTCTGCGCCTTCGACCCCGGGCTCGGACACATCGGTTCGACGAGGCAGGGCGGTTCCGCCACCACTATGGTCGAGATCGTCATCTCCATCTACGGCACCGTCGTGACCATGTACCCCAAGTAAATCGCCTCAAGGAGTCTGCCGGTGTCCATTGCAGTCCGAGTTCTGAACGGAGGAAAGCATGTCGAGTCCGTCTTCGAGGACGACGACGAACTGTCCCTGTTCAGATTTGTCGCGGATGCTCCGGAAGCCAGTGTCCGCTGGGGCATCAGCGAGTTCCGGGACACGCTGTTCAACTACAAGCAGGCGTTGCAACTGCTTCGGGAAATGGACGAGTTTCCCGAGGGCCAGTTGACGCCGGTCCTGCGGAAACTCCGCGAGAGTGCGGAGTGGGTCTACAAGAGGAGCGGTTACCTGCTATTCCTGGGTGACTGACCCGAGGTACGGAAACGGAAGAGGGCCGCCCGCCCGGGCGGCCCTCTTTCACGGGAAAGCAGTCGGCGCGATCGTCAGCCCAGCTTCGCCAACTGCTCCTCGATCACCGGCTCCGGGATCGCGCTGTCCTTCGGCGTCAGCATGTTGACGCCGTAGAACGCCGCGATCACCCCGTTCTTCCGCACCACCGTGTACGTCATCGGCACCGTCTGCTTGGCGACGACGTTCGTGATGCGGTAGCTGACCGCGTCGTCCCCGAGGTCCGGGTCCTTGAGCTGCTTCACGTCCTTGTAGGTGAGGCCGAGCGTCTTGAAGCCGTCGCACTTCTTCAGGGAGGTGCGCAGGTCGGACATGACCAGCTTGGCGTTCTTCTCGGAGTGGGAGGCGAGCCACATCGAGCCGATGGTGGCGTTCGTCGCCTCGGAGGGTTCCAGGGAGCGGTGTTCCACGCTTACCGCTTCGATGTGGGTGTAGCCGCCGGCGAGGCTCGCGATCGGCTGGCATTCGGTTTTGTCGGCCTTCATGTCCCGGCCCGCCTCGGCGTCCGCCTTGGAGACCTGCTTGAACTCGAAGCCCTTGCTCTTCCCGGAGATCGTCGCCTTTTCCAGGGTTTGCGGGTCCATCGCGCCGATCCGCTTGGCCTCGACGGCGGCCTTCGCCTCCGCACTCGGCGTGCTTTTTGCGGTCGGCGTGACCTTCTTGTCGTCGGATCCGTCCGAACCACTGCACGCGGATATCACAAGGAGGGCCGGCAGTAGGGCGACGACCGGAAGGACCCTTCGCAATCTCATGCTTATTCCTGACGTTTCTCGCGGGGTGAAGCATTGGCGAAAGGATCTTACCGACGGAAAACCCGTCCCCCCATTACGTTTTGACTACGCTGTTTCTGACTGCGCTGAAGCACCCGTCAGCCCGAGCAGCAGCACCCGGGTGAAGCTCCGCACCCATTCCGCGTCCGCCGGTTCCGCGCTCACCAGGGTGCGGTGCACCACCGCGCCCGCGACCACGTCGAAGATCAGGTCGACCGTGCGGGCCGCCTCCCCGGGGTCCGTCTCGGGGGGCAGTTCGCCGCGGGCCTGGGCGCGGGCGCGGCCCGCGAGGACCAGACGCTTCTGGCGGTCGACGATCGACGAGCGGATGCGCTCCCGCAGCGCGTCGTCCCTCGTCGACTCCGCGACCACCGCCATCAGTCCGCTCTTCGCCTCCGGCCGGGCCAGGATCGCCGCGAACTGCAGCACCACGCCCTCGATGTCGGCGGCCAGGCTGCCCCGGTCGGGGAGCTCCAGCTCGTCGAAGAGTTCGGCGACCGCGTCGACCACGAGTTCGTGCTTGCCCGCCCAGCGGCGGTAGAGCGTCGTCTTCGCGACCCCCGCCCGCGTCGCCACGTCTCCCAACGTGAGCTTGGACCAGCCCAGTTCGACCAGAGCCTCCCGTGTCGCGGCCAGGATCGCGGTGTCCGCGGCGGCGCTGCGCGGGCGTCCGGTACGGCTGACTGGGGTGCGGCTCTGCATCCGACGACCATAACCGGCGGGTCCTGTGGGGCCGTGAGGGAGATCACCGAGGGGTGGTGTTCCGGAGGCACTCAGTGCCATTACGCTACGACTCGTAGCGAAAGCTCGTGACGGACGTACACGGGCGACGACCACATGGCGTGGGGTGGGGACCCGGCGCCGAACAGCACACGGCCAGGCCCGTCATTGACGACGTTTTTCACCATGAGTGGGAACGGGGGAGGATAGACGCATGCAGCCACGGAACATGTCCATGAGCGGCGTCGTCGACCTCGCCGCGGTGAAGGCGGCCCAGGAGGCCAAGGCCAAGGCCGAGCAGACGCGCGCCGAAGCGGCCCGCCAGGGCGGGGCGGGAGCCGTCTCCCCGGCCGACCTCGTCATCGACGTCGACGAGGCCTCCTTCGAAAACGAAGTCCTCCAGCGCTCCGCCGAGGTACCGGTCGTCATCGACTTCTGGGCGGAGTGGTGCCAGCCCTGCAAGCAGCTGAGCCCCGTCCTCGAGCGGCTCGCCGTCGAGTACAACGGGCGCTTCCTGCTCGCCAAGATCGACGTCGACGCCAACCAGATGCTGATGCAGCAGTTCGGGATCCAGGGGATCCCGGCCGTCTTCGCCGTCGTGGCGGGGCAGGCGCTGCCGCTCTTCCAGGGGGCGGCCGGTGAGGAGCAGATCCGGCAGACCCTCGACCAGTTGGTGCAGGTCGCCGAGGAGCGCTTCGGCCTGACCGGCCTGACCGTCGACGCGGACGCCGAGCCGGGCGGCCGGCCGGCCCCCGAGGTGCCGGAGGGGCCGTACGACGCGCTCCTCGAGGCCGCCGTCCGGGCGCTGGACGCGGGCGACCTGGGCGGGGCCGTCCAGGCGTACAAGAACGTACTGAGTGACGACCCGGGGAACATGGAGGCCAAACTCGGGCTCGCCCAGGCCGAGTTGCTCCAGCGGGTGCAGGGCCTCGACCCGCAGCAGGTGCGCAAGGACGCGGCCGGCAAGCCGAAGGACGTGCAGGCGCAGATCGCCGCCGCCGACCTGGATCTCGTCGGCGGGCATGTCGAGGACGCGTTCGGGCGGCTGATCGAGACCGTGCAGCGGACGGCGGGGGAGGACCGGGACGCCGTACGGCTGCGGCTGCTGGAGCTGTTCGAGGTCGTCGGGGCCGAGGACCCGCGGGTGGCGGCGGCGCGACGGGCGCTGGCGCGCGCCCTGTTCTGAGCGGGGCGGAGGCCGGTTCCGGGCGGGGCGGAAGCCCCGTTCTGACCTGTCGCTAAACGCCAGGGCATGTGATGCCCGAGTGAAAGATTTGCCGACGAGACGCCACTGCGGCCGCGCTTTACCAAATCTTGGTAATCGCGGCCGCTGTTACTGCGAGTAAGTCCGGGGCGTTGTTCTGTCGGATTCTGTCCGATGATCAACTACTTTGTTCCCCCCTTGAGTGCCACCCTGCGTCGCGGGTCGAGACCTGTGGGTCGTTGTTCGGTTATCCGGCCGTTACTAGCCAGTAACGAACCCCCTTGTGCGGGCGGCGAGAATGCACCACGATCGGCGACGCTCGGTCCATTCCCGTACCCCGACAGCCGGTTGGGGCGACGGGACACTGTGGGTCCCCACCGGGCAGAGCCGACGGCAGTGGCGTCGGCTCTTGGACAGGGGGGTCTTCGCCCGACGGCGAAGCCTGTCCGGCAGGGTTGTGCGTGATGTGTGTCAGGCGCGACCAGTGGTTGTCGCTCGGGGGTGATCGCCGGTGATTCGGGCGCGGTTCGCGCCACCGAGTGCAGGCGCTCCCCTTCCCGAGGACGTAGCACTTCTCCCATCCCTGCCCGGCCGAGCCGCCGACTAGGGGCGAGCCGGGGGCAGGCGATGTACGTCCGAGAAGGAGGAAATATGGAGTCCCAGGTGCGTGGCGGGACCAGATGGAAGCGGTTCGCTGTGGTCATGGTGCCCAGCGTTGCCGCCACGGCGTGTATAGGTGTCGCCCTCGCGCAGGGTGCACTGGCCGCGTCGTTCAGTGTGTCGGGCCAGTCGTTCAAGGTGACGGCGAAGGAGCTCCACGGCAACGGCTTCGCGCAGTACGGGGCGATCGACTCCGGTTACACGCTGACCGGTGAGAAGACCGCTCACCCGGTCGCGGTGTCGTCGTTCAAGACTGCCACCATCCAGAAGATGTGCCAGTCGGTCGTCACGCCGAACATCCCGCTGCTCGGGTCCGTCACCCTGACGCTGACGGCAGGTGACAGCAGCGACCCGGAGAAGCAGGTCTCGGCCGACAACCTGTTCATCGACGTCGAGGACCTCGGCGCCGACAAGGCCGTGTTCACCGGCATCGACATCGGTGTGGCCGCGGGCAACACGGGTCCCGTCGCCATGGAGGGCCAGGACGCCGGCAAGAGCACGGGCATGAAGGGTGGCAAGGAGCAGGCCAACCCTTACGGCTTCGCCCAGCAGGCGACGAAGGCGGACCTGTACGGCGTGAAGCAGACGGCGTGGGCGACCACCGCCGGAACCTTCACCCTTCCCGGCCTCAGCATGAAGCTGTCCAAGGGGTCCAACGAGTGCTACTAGGCACTCCGTGACAGGCGGGGGAGCTGCAAGGCGCCCCCGCCCGTCACCTCCGCCCGACTTCGCAACACCCCGCATCCCTCCATCGCAGTACCACCCTCACCACAGCAAACGCCGCACCAGGGAGCTGTTTTCCATGAGCGCCGAGACTCCTGCCGCACCGGGCCAGTTCACTCGCCGGAGGCTGCAGTTCCGCGCCTGGCGGGGAACTCGACCGTTCTGGGCCGGTCTGTTCGTCATGATCGGCGGCTTTCCGATCATGTACTTCCCGTACGCGCACCTCCAGGTCGGCCATCTGACGCTGGCGATGTCCACCACCGCGGGCGCCGGGTCGCTGATCATCGGCGTCCTGCTCGTCGTTCTGGGCATCAGTCTCTGGTTCCAGAAGCATGTACAGGTCTTCGCGGGTGTCGCGGCGATCCTGCTGGGGCTGGTGTCCCTTCCCGTGTCCAACTTCGGCGGCTTCATCGTCGGCTTCCTGTTCGCCCTCGTCGGCGGCGCGATGGCCGTGTCGTGGGCGCCCGGCGCGCCGCCCGAGGCGGAGCCGGCGCAGGAGTCCGACACCGGGGCGGGCGACTCCCCCGAGAACGCGGTGACCGACGGCGGCACTCCCGCGGGCGGTGCGTACGACGCCTCGTACGGCGAGGGCCCGGACTTCACCAAGGGCCCTGGCGGAACGGGCGAGACGAACGATCTGTCAGGAACGATCCCGGCCAACGGGGCGAACGGGAGGCACAGTGTCGGCTGACGAGGTGACTCACGGGATTGACGCGGACGCGTCGCTTGTGAGAACCGGGCCGCGCCACGCGGCTCCCAAGAAGCCGCTGTTCACCAGGTTCCACGTGCCGGCCGGCAAGGCGATAGCCCTGGCGGCGATGCCGACGGCGGTCCTCATGGGAATGGGGCTCACGCCGACGCTCGCCCTCGCCGACGACCAGCCGACGTCCACCAGCCAGGCGGCCGAGGAGTACAAGGACTGCGTCGCGGCCCTCGCGGACTCCACGGATGCCTCGGCATCGGCCTCGCCGTCGCCGTCCGCGTCGGCGAGCGCCAGTGAGTCGGCCGACTCCAAGACGGACGACAGCACGGACTCGGGGTCGAAGTCCTCGGACTCCTCGGACACGTCGGGCACGTCCTCTTCGTCGGATTCAGGTTCCGACGACAAGGCCGAGCCCACGCCGTCGCAGTCGTCCTCCGCGAGCGACTCGTCCGCGTCCGGCAGCAGCGATACGAGTACGGCGTCGCCCTCGGCGTCCGAGACCAGCGACAACCTGCTGGACACCATCGGGGACACGCTCAAGGACGTCTTCACCGGAGGCAGCGGCTCCACGGAGAGCGCGAGCGCCACCCCGTCGCCGTCCGCATCGTCGTCGGCGAGCGAGGACAGCTCCTCCTCGGACGAGAGCGTGTCCGACACCGTCAAGGACACGACCGAGAAGCTCACCGACACGGTGAACGACACCGTGAAGGACACCACCGACACGGTGTCCAAGGCGGCCGAGGACACCACCGAAGCGGTGGAGAAGGCGGCGGAGGACGCCACCGCGTCCCCGAGCCCCTCGGCGAGCTCCACCACGGACCCCGACGACTGCGCGGCCGCCACGGACGCGGAAGGCGGAGTCGACAACAAGATGCCGCTGCCCGACAACCCCTGGTACCTGAACGCCAGTTCACTGACGCTGAAGGGTGCCTCCTACAAGGGCATCGTCAAGGTCAAGACCGCCAACGGCACGGTCAAGGAGGTCCTGAAGTACGTCATCTCCGACGGGACGGACATCGGCGACCTGCACCAGACGGTGAAGGACGAGCAGTCGGGCAAGACGTACCACGTGCAGGCGGGCAAGGGCACCACGTCCACGATCACCGACGGCGACACGATCATGTACACCGAGAGCATCTCGGGCAACCTGTTCGGTCTGATCCCGATCACGTTCAGCCCGGAGAACCCGCCGCCGCTGGACCTTCCGCTGATCTACTTCACCAACGTGAAGGTCCAGCAGGCCGGCCAGTTCGGTGGCACGCTGACCGTCCCGGGGATGCACCAGTACATCACCGACTGACGGTCCCACAGAGCCCGTTCGGGAGCCGCACGGACTGAGGGCGCCCCCTGGTGACCAGGGGGCGCCCTCAGTGCCGTACAGCCGTGTCCGCGGCCTTACTTGCCGCTCTCGCCCAGGTGGTGGACCCGGACCATGTTGGTGGTGCCGGGGACGCCGGGCGGGGAGCCGGCCGTCATGACCACGATGTCGCCCGTGTCGAAGCGGTTGAGCTTGATGAGCTCCTGGTCGACCAGGGCGACCATCTCGTCGGTGCTGTTCACGAACGGCACGATGTGCGACTCCACGCCCCAGCTGAGCGCGAGCTGGTTGCGGGTGCCCTCGTCGGTGGTGAAGGCGAGGATCGGCTGGGAGGCGCGGTAGCGGGAGAGACGGCGCGCGGTGTCACCGGACTTGGTGAAGGCCACCAGGCCCTTGCCGCCGAGGAAGTCGGCGATCTCGCAGGCGGCGCGGGCGACCGAACCACCCTGCGTGCGCGGCTTCTTGCCGGGGACCAGGGGCTGCAGGCCCTTGGACAGCAGTTCCTCCTCGGCCGCCTTGACGATCTTCGACATCGTCTTGACGGTCTCGATCGGGTACGCGCCCACCGACGACTCCGCCGACAGCATGACCGCGTCCGCGCCGTCCAGGATCGCGTTGGCGACGTCGGAGGCCTCGGCGCGGGTCGGGCGGGAGTTGGTGATCATCGACTCCATCATCTGGGTCGCGACGATCACCGGCTTGGCGTTGCGCCGGCACAGCTCGATCAGGCGCTTCTGCACCATGGGGACCTTCTCGAGCGGGTATTCGACGGCGAGGTCACCACGGGCGACCATCACGGCGTCGAACGCCATCACGACGTCCTCCATGTTCTCCACCGCCTGCGGCTTCTCCACCTTGGCGATGACGGGGACCCGGCGGCCCTCCTCGTCCATCACCCGGTGGACGTCGGCCACGTCCTTGGCGTCGCGGACGAAGGACAGCGCGACCATGTCGCAGCCCATGCGCAGCGCGAAGCGGAGGTCCTCGATGTCCTTCTCGGACAGCGCGGGCACGTTCACGGCCGCGCCCGGGAGGTTGATGCCCTTGTGGTCGGAGACGACACCGCCCTCGATGACGATCGTCTTCACCCGCGGGCCCTCGACGTCCAGCACCTTCAGCTCGACGTTGCCGTCGTTGATCAGGATCTGGTCGCCGCGCGAGACGTCGCCCGGCAGGCCCTTGTACGTCGTTCCGCAGATGTGCTTGTCGCCCGGCACGTCCTCGGTCGTGATGACGAACTCGTCACCGCGCTCCAGCTCCACGGGACCCTCGGCGAAGGTCTCCAGACGGATCTTCGGGCCCTGGAGGTCGGCGAGCACACCGATGGCCCGGCCGGTCTCCTTGGCGGCGGCCCGGACGCGGTCGTACCGCGCCTGGTGCTCGGCGTGGGTGCCATGACTGAAGTTGAACCGGGCCACATTCATGCCGGCCTCGATCATGGCGACCAGCATCTCGTGGGAGTCGACCGCGGGGCCGAGAGTACAGACGATTTTCGAACGGCGCATGGGGCGATCCTATCGGTTTGTTTCGCTCCGGAATATTCCGTCTGGCGGAAGATACAAATGGGCGGGACCGTGCTCAGGCGTGTATTACTCGCCGGTATTACTCGTCGGCTGTTGCTCAGCTGTTCTTTCCGACCAGCGCGTAGGTCTGTGTGGCGATCTCCAGTTCCTCGTCGGTCGGCACCACGGCGACCGCCACCCGCGCACCGGCGGGCGAGATCAGCCGCGGCTCGTCGGCACGTACGGCGTTCAGTTCGGCGTCGACCGCCGGGCCCAGTCCCTCCAGCCCCGCGATCGCGGCCTCCCGCACAGGCGCCGCGTTCTCGCCGACCCCGGCGGTGAAGGCGATCGCGTCCACCCGGCCGAGCACCGCGAAATAGGCGCCGATGTACTTCTTGAGCCGGTGAATGTAAATGTCGAAGGCGAGCCGGGCCTCTTCGTCACCCTCGTCGATCCGCCGGCGGATCTCGCGCATGTCATTGTCCCCGCACAGGCCGAACAGACCGCTCCTCTTGTTGAGAAGAGTGTCGATCTCGTCCATGGACATTCCGCCAACACGCGCCAAATGGAAGATGACCGCCGGATCCAGATCACCGGATCGCGTACCCATCACGAGCCCCTCCAAAGGCGTCAGTCCCATGGAGGTGTCCACGCACCGGCCCTGCTCGACCGCCGACGCCGAGGCGCCGTTGCCGAGGTGCAGCACGATCACGTTCACCTCCGACGGGTCCTTGCCCAGCAGCCGCGCGGTCTCCCGGGAGACGTACGCGTGCGAGGTGCCGTGGAAGCCGTAGCGGCGGATACGGTGGCGGTCCGCGATCTTCGGGTCGATCGCGTAGCGCGCCGCGGCCTCCGGCATGGTCGTGTGGAACGCCGTGTCGAAGACGGCGACCTGCGGCAGGTCGGGGCGCAGCGCCTGGGCGGTGCGGATACCGGTGAGGTTGGCCGGGTTGTGCAGCGGCGCGACGGGGATCAGCCGCTCGATCTCGGCGAGCACCTCGTCGTCGATCACGGTGGGCTCGGTGAAGAACATGCCGCCGTGCACGACCCGGTGTCCGATCGCGGCCAGCTCCGGTGAGTCCAGGCCGAGGCCGTCCCTGGTCAGCTCCTCGGCGACCGCCTTGAGAGCCGCGTCGTGGTCGGCGATCGGGCCGGTGTGCTCGCGGGTGTCACCGGTGGTGAGGCAGGTGTGCTTCAGCCGGGAGGTCTGCTCGCCGATGCGCTCGACCAGGCCCACCGCCAGTCGGCTGCTGTCCCCCATGTCCAGCAACTGGTACTTCACCGACGAGGAGCCGGAGTTGAGGACGAGGACACGGGTAGGACTCACTGGGCGGTTGCCTTCTCGCTAGGGGTCTGGGCCTGGATCGCCGTGATGGCGACGGTGTTGACGATGTCCTGGACGAGCGCGCCGCGGGACAGGTCGTTGACGGGCTTGCGCAGACCCTGCAGGACCGGGCCGACGGCGATCGCGCCGGCCGAGCGCTGCACGGCCTTGTAGGTGTTGTTGCCGGTGTTGAGGTCCGGGAAGATCAGCACGCTGGCCTGACCGGCCACTTCGGACCCGGGCAGCTTGGTCGCGGCGACGGTCGGCTCCACGGCCGCGTCGTACTGGATGGGCCCCTCGATCTTCAGGTCGGTACGGCGGGAACGGACGAGGTCGGTGGCCTCCCGCACCTTGTCGACGTCGGCGCCCGAGCCGGACGTACCGGTCGAGTACGACAGCATCGCGATCCGCGGCTCCACGCCGAACTGCTCGGCGGTGGCGGCGGACTGGATGGCGATGTCGGCGAGCTGCTCGGCGTTCGGGTCGGGGTTCACGGCGCAGTCGCCGTAGACGAGGACCTTGTCGGCGAGGCACATGAAGAAGACGGACGAGACGATGTCGGCGTCCGGCCTGGTCTTGATGATCTCGAAGGCGGGCCGGATGGTGGCGGCCGTGGAGTGCACGGAGCCGGACACCATGCCGTCGGCGAGGCCCTCCTGCACCATCAGTGTCCCGAAGTAGTTCACGTCGCTGACCACGTCGTACGCCAGCTCGACGGTCATGCCCTTGTGGGCGCGCAGCTTGGCGTACTTCTCGGCGAAGGCGTCGCGCAGTTCGCTGGTGGCCGGGTCGATCAGCTGGCAGCCGCCCAGGTCGATGCCCAGGTCGGCGGCCTTCTTGCGGATCTGGTCTTCGGGGCCGAGGAGGGTCAGGTCGCACACCCCCCGGCGCAGCAGCACCTCGGCGGCGTGCAGGACACGCGGCTCGGTGCCCTCGGGGAGGACGACCCGCCGCAGGTCGGAACGGGCCTGCTCCAGCAGCTTGTGTTCGAACATCATCGGTGTGACCCGGTCGCTGCTCGGCGCGGAGACGCGCCCCAGCAGGCCGGCGGTGTCGACGTGCCGCTCGAACAGGCCGAGCGCGGTCTCGGCCTTGCGCGGGGTGGCCGCGTTCAGCTTCCCCTCCAGGGAGAAGAGTTCGGCGGCGGTGGGGAAACTGTTGCCGGCCACCGAGAGCACCGGGGTGCCGGGGGCGAGGCGGGCGGCGAGGGTGAGGACCTCGTCGCTGGGCACTTCGTCGAGAGTGAGCACCATGCCGGCTATCGGCGGGGTGCCGGCGCTGTGCGCGGCCAGCGAGCCGACGACGAGGTCGGCGCGGTCGCCGGGGGTCACGACGAGGCAGCCGGGCGTCAGGGCGGTCAGCAGGTTCGGCAGCATGGCGCCGCCGAAGACGAAGTCCAGGGCGTCCCGAGCCAGCCCCGAGTCGTCGCCGAGGAGCACCTTGGCGCCGAGGGCGTGGGAGATCTGGGCGACGGTGGGGGCGGACAGGGCCGGCTCGTCGGGGAGGACGTAGCAGGGGACGGGGAGGCGTGAGTCGAGCCGCCGGGCGATCTCGGCCCGCTCTCCCCTGGCGACCCGGTTGGTGACCATGGCGAGGATGTCGCAGCCGAGCCCGTCGTACGCCCGGTAGGCGTTGCGCGTCTCGGCGAGCACGGACTCGGCCGGCTGCTTCCGCCCGCCCACGACGGGGATGACCGACGCCCCGAACTCGTTGGCGAGCCGGGCGTTGAGGGACAGCTCGTCCGGGAGCTGGGTGTCGGCGAAGTCGGTACCGAGGACGAGGACGACGTCGTAGTCGCGGGCGACGAGGTGGAAGCGGTCGACCAGCGTCGACACCAGCTCGTCCGTCCCCTGCTCGGCCTGGAGGGCGGACGCCTCGTGGTAGTCCATGCCGTAGACCGTCGCCGGGTCCTGGGACAGCCGGTAGCGGGCGCGCAGCAGTTCGAACATGCGATCGGGGCCGTCGTGGACGAGCGGACGGAACACGCCCACCCGGTCGACCTGCCGGGTCAGGAGCTCCATGACTCCCAGCTCGACGACCTGACGGCCGTCGCCGCGGTCGATCCCGGTCACGTACACGCTGCGCGTCACGTGTGCTCTCCGTTTCGTCTCTGTCTGCTTCGTCTGCTCTGTCTGTGTGGATTCGGCCATGTAGTGCACGGATTCATCCACGTACAAAAATCGCCCACCGAGGTGAGCAGAACCCTCTTGACAATACCTCTGCGGCTGGATAAGGCGCCCGTCAAGTCCGATGGTCCCGTGAGGGTCCGACAGGGCCGATCGGGACGGCCCGCACGGAAGCGACACCGTCCTGAGGGCCATGAAACAATCGGACTGGCTCACCGGTGTCAACAGCGAGCAGGAGACACAGCACGATGCGTATCGGAATTCTCACCGCAGGCGGCGACTGCCCTGGCCTGAACGCAGTGATCCGGTCGGTCGTGCACCGAGCGGTCGCACAGTACGGCGACGAGGTCATCGGCTTCGAGGACGGCTACCGCGGCCTGCTCGACGGCCACTACCGCACCCTCGACCTCGACGGAGTCAGCGGCATCCTGGCCCGCGGCGGCACCATCCTCGGCTCCTCCCGCCTGGAGCGCGACCGCCTGCGCGAGGCCTGCGAGAAGGCGACCGACATCGCCCGCGACTTCGGCATCGACGCTCTCATCCCGATCGGCGGCGAGGGCACCCTGACGGCGGCGCGGATGCTGTCCGACGCCGGTCTGCCGGTGGTCGGCGTTCCGAAGACCATCGACAACGACATCTCGTCGACGGACCGGACGTTCGGTTTCGACACGGCGGTCGGCGTCGCCACGGAGGCGATGGACCGCCTGAAGACCACGGCCGAGTCCCACCAGCGGGTGATGGTCGTCGAGGTCATGGGCCGGCACGCAGGCTGGATCGCGCTGGAGTCGGGCATGGCGGCGGGTGCGCACGGCATCTGTCTGCCCGAGCGGCCCTTCGACCCGGCCGACCTGGTGAAGATGGTCGAGGAGCGCTTCGCCCGGGGCAAGAAGTTCGCCGTCGTGTGCGTGGCCGAGGGCGCGCACCCCGCCGAGGGCACCATGGACTACGGCAAGGGCGCGATCGACCAGTTCGGCCACGAGCGCTTCCAGGGCATCGGTACGGCACTGGCGTACGAGCTGGAGCGACGCCTCGGCAAGGAGGCCAAGCCGGTCATCCTCGGCCACATCCAGCGCGGCGGTACGCCGACCGCGTACGACCGGGTGCTGGCGACGCGGTTCGGCTGGCACGCGGTGGAGGCGGCGCACCGGGGTGACTTCGGGAAGATGACGGCGCTGCGCGGGACGGACGTCGTGATGGTCCCGCTGGCGGAGGCGGTCACCGAGCTGAAGACGGTGCCGAAGGACCGCATGGACGAGGCGGAGTCGGTCTTCTAAGACCTTTCCCGGGACCTTCCTCAGGGCCTTTGTGGACCTCTGGGACCCTTTCGGGCCTTTCCAGGGCCCGTCCGGGCGGGCCTCGACGGCGGTCCAGAAGTGCTCGACGATCCGGTCGAGGAAGTCGCGGCCGCTGCCGCCGGAGTCGGCGGCGGCCGCCGTGCTAGGTCGGCGCACGGGGCACAACATAGGGGGATGGGAGTGTGATGACTACGGGGTGTTCGGCCAGGATTACGGATTGTAGGAAAATACATCCCGCCCGTTGACGTCTCACCCCGTCTCTCCTACCTCCCCCGCTCCACCCCCCGGACCCACCGATAGACCAGCTCAGGCCTGCCCACCTGCCCGTACAACGGCTTCCGCTCGGCCCGCCCCGCCTCCACCAGATGCTCCAGATACCGCCGAGCCGTGATCCGTGAGATCCCCACCGCCTCCGCGACCCCCGCCGCGGTGAGCCCCTCCTCGGCCTCTCGCAGTGCTCCCGTCACCCGCTCCAGCGTGGGCGCGCTCAGGCCCTTCGGCAGGGCGGCCGGTCCCGGTGCCCGCAGCGTGGCCAGCGCCCGGTCCACCTCGTCCTGCCCGCTCGCCTCGCCCGCAGCGCGACGGAACTCCGCGTACCGCACCAGCCGGTCCCGCAGGGTCGCGAAGGTGAACGGCTTCAGGACGTACTGCACGACACCGAGCGACACCCCCTCCCGTACGACGGTCAGGTCCCGTGCCGACGTCACCGCGATGACGTCCGCGTGGTACCCGGCCGCGCGCAGCGACCGGGCCAGCTGCAAGCCGTGTGCGTCCGGCAGATGCAGGTCCAGGAGCAGCAGGTCCACGGCCGTGCGGTCCAGCAGCCGCCGAGCCTCCGCGCCCGTGTGCGCCTTGCCGACGGCCACGAAACCCGGCACCCGGCCCACGTACATCACATGCGCGTCCGCCGCGACGGGGTCGTCCTCCACGACGAGGACCCGGATGGGCTGTTCAGTCGTCACGCGCCGCCTCCGGAAACCGTGCTTCCGGAAACCGTGCTTCCGGAAACCGCGCCCTCGGAAACCCCGTCTCCAGAGTCCGCGCCTTCCGACCCGGCGCCCGTCCGCAGCGGCAACCGCGCCACGAACTCCGCCCCACCCCCGTCGGCCTCCGCCACCGACAGCACACCCTCGTGCCGCGTCACCGCCTGCCGTACGAGAGCCAGGCCCAGGCCCCGTCCGCCCGGGCCCGCGGGCTTCGTCGAGAAGCCACGCTGGAAGACCAGCTCGGCATGGGCCGGGTCCACGCCCGCCCCCGTGTCCGAGACGCGCAGGACCAGGTCCGTCGCCTCCGTGTACGCCGTCACCGTCACCCGTGCCCGCCCGCTGCCCTGCGCCGCGTCCACGGCGTTGTCGATCAGGTTCCCGAGGATGGTGACCAGATCCCGCGCGGGCAAGGTCTCCGGCAGCACCGCGTCGTCGAGGTCGCTCTCCTCCGACACCACCAGCTCCACGCCCCGCTCGTTCGCCTGGGCCGTCTTGCCCAGCAGCAGCGCCGCCAGCACCGGCTCGCTCACCGCCGCCACGACCTGGTCGGTCAGTGCCTGCGCCAGTTCCAGTTCGGCCGTCGCGAACTCCACGGCCTCCTCCGCCCGGCCCAGCTCGATGAGGGACACGACCGTGTGCAGACGGTTCGCCGCCTCGTGCGCCTGTGAGCGCAGTGCCTGCGTGAAGCCCCGCTCGGAGTCCAGCTCGCCCATCAGGGACTGGAGTTCCGTCACGTCCCGCAACGTCACCACCGTGCCCCGGTGTTCGCCGCCCGACACCGGTGAGGTGTTCACCACCAGCACCCGTCGCGCGGTCAGGTGCACCTCGTCCACCCTCGGCTCCGACGCCAGCAGCGCCCCGGTCAGCGGCGCGGGCAGGCCCAGCTCCGCCACCGACCGGCCCACCACCTCGCCCGACACCCCGAGCAGCTCCTGCCCGCCGTCGTTGATCAGCGCCACCCGGTACTGCCCGTCCAGCATCAGCAGCCCCTCGCGCACGGCGTGCAGGGCGGCCTGGTGGTAGTCGTGCATACGGCTGAGCTCGGCCGCGTTCATGCCGTGGGTGTGGCGGCGCAGATGGGCGTTGATGACGTAGGTGCCGATCGCGCCGAGGGCGAGCGCGCCCGCCGCGACGCCGAGCAGGGCCGTGACCTGGTCCTGCACCCGCGCGCTGATCGCCTCGACCTTGATGCCCGCGCTGACCAGGCCGATGACCCGCTTGTCGTCGTCCTCGATGGGGGTGACCGCGCGGACCGAGGCGCCGAGGGTGCCGGTGTAGGTCTCGGTGAAGGTCTCGTGCTTCAGGGCGCGGGCGGTGTTGCCCCGGAAGCGCCGGCCGATCTCGTCCTGGTCGGGGTGGGTCCAGCGGATGCCCTGCGGGTCCATGATCGTGACGAAGTCGACGTCGGTGTCGCGCATGACCCGCAGCGCGTACGGCTGGAGCTGGGCCGTCGGGTCGGCGGTGTGGATGGCCGCATGGACCGAGGGGGCGTCGGCGACCGACCGGGCCACCGCCGTGGCCTGCCGGCCGGCCGCGTCCTCGGCCTGGCTGCGGTCGCTGACGTACGTGAACAGCGCGTACCCGGCGACGACGACCGCTATCAGCACGGCCTGCATCGCGAAGAGCTGCCCTGCCAGGCTGCGGGGTCTCGGGACGGGTATGCGCATGTCGTCAGTGTGCCTTCCACGTTAAGCGTGAACTAAATGAACGGAAGGGTGACCGCCCTCACAGCGCGCGAGATGCTCACCGCATTCCCCCTATCTCCCGGGAGCCCCGCTCCCACATCCCCCGGACGTGAGCCGCACGCCGGTGATGCCGACGAAGACGTCAAGGAGGGCAGCCGTGGCCGCCAGCACCCCCGATACGGCACCTGCCGCACCCGCCGCGAAGCGGGACCGCACGCAATATCTGTACATAGCCGTGATCGTCGCCGTGGCCCTCGGCATCGCCGTGGGCCTGATCTGGCCCGACGCCGGGGTCGAGCTCAAGCCGCTGGGTACGGGCTTCGTGAACCTGATCAAGATGATGATCTCGCCGATCATCTTCTGCACGATCGTGCTCGGGATCGGGTCCGTCCGCAAGGCCGCCAAGGTCGGGGCCGTCGGCGGTATCGCGCTCGGCTACTTCCTGGTGATGTCGCTCGTCGCGCTCGCCATCGGTCTTGTCGTCGGCAACGTCCTGCACCCCGGTGACGGGCTGCACCTGACCGAGGCGCTCAAGCAGACCGGGCACGCCCAGGTGTCCAGCGAGGCGCTGCCGCCCGTCGAGTTCGTGCTGTCGATCATCCCGCTGACCTTCGTCTCGGCCTTCACCGAGGGGCAGGTGCTGCAGACCCTGCTCGTCGCGCTGCTCGCCGGATTCGCGCTCCAGGCGATGGGGCCCGTCGGCCAGCCGGTGCTGCGAGGCATCGAGCACATCCAGCGGCTCGTCTTCCGCATCCTCGCCATGGTGATGTGGGCCGCCCCGATCGGTGCCTTCGGCGCCATCGCCGCCGTGACCGGTTCGGCCGGTCTGGACGCGCTCAAGAGCCTCGCCGTGCTGATGCTCGGCTTCTACGTGACGTGCTTCCTGTTCGTCTTCATCGTGCTCGGCGCGCTGCTGCGGATCATCACCGGCCTGAACATCTTCTCGCTGTTCAAGTACCTGGCCCGGGAGTTCCTGCTGATCCTGTCCACCTCCTCCTCCGAGTCCGCGCTGCCGCGGCTCATCGCGAAGATGGAGCACCTGGGCGTCAGCAAGCCGGTGGTCGGCATCACCGTCCCGACCGGCTACTCCTTCAACCTCGACGGCACGATGATCTACATGACCATGGCGTCGCTGTACATCGCGGACGCCCTGGGTACGCCGATGTCGGTCGGCGAGCAGATCCCGCTGCTGCTGTTCCTGCTCCTCGCCTCCAAGGGCGCGGCGGGCGTCAGCGGCGCAGGCCTGGCCACGCTGGCCGGTGGTCTGCAGTCCCACAAGCCCGCGCTGGTGGACGGCGTCGGCCTCATCGTCGGCATCGACCGCTTCATGAGCGAGGCCCGCGCCCTGACGAACTTCGCGGGCAACGCCGTCGCCACCGTCCTGATCGGCACCTGGACGAAGGAGATCGACAAGGGCCGCGTCCGGCAGGTGCTCGCCGGTGAGCTGCCCTTCGACGAGCGGACGCTGCTGGACGAGAGTGACGCCGCTTCGGCCGACGCCGACGTGCCCGAGCCGCGCGGGGGCGACGAGAAGGAACTCGCCAAAGCCTGACGTTCCCGACGTCCGAGGCGCCCGCACTCCCGGCGTCCGGCCCGGCCTGAACCCGGGCCGGGCCGCCCGGCTCACGGACACCGGGCGGCTGAGCAGCTCCCCCGTGGCTCAGCCGCCCGGTTTTTCATGCTCTCGTCCCCGGTGCGGCGGAAGCCGCTGCTGCCGCCGACGCCGTCTGCGGACTGAGCGCTTGCCTTGACGTCGGCGTCAAGGCTTACGTTCGTACGCATGCGAATCGGCGAGCTGGCCGCACGGGCCGGAACTACCACGCGGACGCTGCGGTACTACGAGTCGCGGGGGCTGCTGCCCGCGCGGCGGGACGATCACGGGCACCGGTCCTACGACGAGCGCGACCTGAAGCTGCTGCGGCAGATCAGGACGCTCCAGGACTTCGGGTTCGACCTGGAGGAGACCCGGCCCTTCGTGGAGTGCCTGCGGGCCGGGCACCCCGAGGGGGACTCGTGCCCGGCGTCGCTCGCGGTCTATCGGCGCAAGCTGGACGAGCTCGACGCACTGATCGGCGAGCTCCGGGCGGTGCGGGCGCAGGTCGGCGACCAGTTGGCGAAGGCCGAGCAGGCGCGGACCGAGCTGGCCGCCGAGGCGCTGGTTCCGGGCGGTCCGGAACCCCGGTGTGAACTGGGAGGGCAGGAACGGTGATCAAGGCAGACGGTGTGGCCGAGGTGACGGACGAGGACTTCGAGGCGGAGGTGATCGGCTCGGATCTGCCGGTGCTGGTGCAGTTCACGGCCGACTGGTGCGGGCCGTGCCGGCAGCTCGGGCCGGTACTGAGGGACATCGCCTTCGAGGAGGGGGACCGGATCAGGATCGTCCAGCTGGACGTGGACCGGAACCCGCAGACCACCATCGCCTACGGCGTGTTGTCGACGCCCACGCTCATGGTGTTCCGCGCCGGCGAGCCCGTGAAGTCGATGGTGGGCGCCCGGCCCAAGCGACGGCTGCTGGAGGAGCTGTCCGACGTGCTCTGACCCGGCGCAATACGGCTCATTGACACAAGAAATCCCCCGAGCAATTGCGCTCGGGGGATTTCTTTGCGTATATTCAATGGTTCGCGACTTCAAGGGGATCGGGTCGCGAAGAAGTTCAGTGAGCAGAGTATATCCGGGCGGGAGTGGAATTGTCAAACAGCGGTTTTCCACACAGTGAAGACATCGAATTGCGCGGCGAGCAGGAATTCATCGATGCCCTGTACGCGCGCGTGGACGCCCTGCGTGGGGACACCGAGGCCGGCGTCACGGACGCGCTCGCGCAGGGCAACACGCCCATGCAGGCCCGGCTGGAGCGGGACATCCTGGTCGCCGAGCGCTCGGGGCTGCTCGCTGCGCTGAACGCCGTGGACGGTTCACTCTGCTTCGGCCGGATCGACCTGACCTCGGGCACGAGCCACCACATCGGCCGCATCGGCCTGCGCACCGACGACGCCGAGCGCACGCCGATCCTGATCGACTGGCGTGCGGACGTCGCCCGCCCCTTCTACCTGGCCACCGGCCACACCCCGATGGGCCTGCGCCGGCGTCGGCACCTCACCACCAGCGGCCGTACGGTGACCGCTCTGCACGACGAGATCCTCGACCTGGGGGACCAGGAAAGGACCGGCCACGAGGACCCGACCGGCGACGCCGTGCTGCTCGCCGCGCTCGACTCCGCCCGCACCGGCCGCATGAACGACATCGTGCAGACCATCCAGGCCGAGCAGGACGAGATCATCCGGGCGCCGCACCGCGGGGTGCTGGTCGTCGAGGGCGGCCCCGGTACCGGAAAGACGGCCGTGGCCCTGCACCGGGCCGCGTATCTGCTCTACGAACACCGGGAGTTGCTCGCCAAGCGTGCCGTCCTGATCGTCGGCCCCAACCCCGCCTTCCTCGGCTACATCGGCGAGGTGCTGCCCTCGCTCGGCGAGACGGGCGTGCTGCTGGCGACGGTCGGGGAGCTGTTCCCCGGCGTGAAGGCGACGGCGACCGACACCCGCGAGGCGGCCGCCGTGAAGGGCCGCGCCGACATGGCGGACGTCCTCGCCGACGTCGTACGCGACTGGCAGGCGCTGCCCGACCCGGTGATCGCGATCGAGCACGACCGCGAGGTCCTGATGCTCGACGACGGCCTGGTGAACGTCGCCCGCGAGCGCACCCGCGCCGCCGGACTGCCGCACAACGTGGCGCGCGAGCACTTCGAGGGCCACATCCTCAACACGCTCACCGACATGGTCGCCGAACGCATCGGCACGGACCCGTTCGACGGCACGAACCTGCTGGACCCGAGCGACATCACGCAGATCCGCGACGAACTCGCCGAGAACCCTGAGGTCTGGGCCGCGATCGACCAGCTGTGGCCGCGTCTGACGCCGCAGCGCCTGGTCGTGGACTTCCTCGCCGACCCGGTGGGCTACGTCTGCGACGAGGACGCCAACGCCATCCGTCGCCCGGTGACGCGGGCGTGGACCGTCGCGGACGTACCGCTGCTGGACGAGGCGGCCGAGCTGCTCGGCGTGGACGAGCGGGTGGCGCGGGCGCGGGCGGAGCGCGAGCGGGAGACGCAGGTCGCCTACGCGCAGGGCGTGCTGGACGTGTCGTACGCCTCGCGCACCTACGAGTTCGAGGACATCGACGAGGAGGACTCCGAGGTCCTGTCCGCGCACGACATCATCGACGCCGAGCGGTTCGCCGAGCGGCACGAGGAGGACGATCACCGCAGCGCCGCCGAGCGCGCGGCGGCCGACCGGACCTGGGCGTTCGGGCACATCATCGTCGACGAGGCGCAGGAGCTGTCGCCGATGGCGTGGCGGCTGCTCATGCGGCGCAGTCCGACCCGCTCGATGACCCTGGTCGGCGACCCGGCGCAGACCGCGGAGGCGGCGGGCGTCGGCTCGTGGCAGAAGATCCTCGAGCCGTACGTCCAGGACCGCTGGGAGCACACCCGCCTCGGCGTCAACTACCGCACGCCCGCCGAGATCATGGAGCTCGCCGCGGCCGTGGTGCGCGCCGAGCAGCCCGGCTTCGAGCCGCCGAGTTCGGTCCGCTCGACGGGCGTACGGCCGTGGGTGCGCGCCACCGACGACCTGCCCGGCGCCGTCGCCAAGGCGGTCGGGGAACTGACCCCCGCCGAGGGGCGGCTCGCGGTCATCGCCCCGCGCCACCTGCACCGGAAGCTGGCCGCACGGCTGGACGGGGTGACGGCGGGCGCGGAGCCGGACCTGACGCAGACCGTCGTCCTGCTCGACCCCCGCCAGTCGAAGGGACTCGAATTCGACTCCGTGCTGGTGGTGGAGCCAGGGCTGTACGGCACGAGCGATCTGTATGTGGCACTGACGCGGGCGACCCAGCGGCTGGGGGTGCTGCACAGCCGGGCACTGCCGAAGGCGCTGGCCGACGCGTACGCGTGACCAGGGATGTTCGCCGGACGGGCGGAAAGAGCCCGTCCGGCGTTCGAGGAGGCTAGGCCGGGCGCAGCCACACCGTGGCGAGTGGCGGCAGGGTCAGGCGGATGCTCGCCGGGCGACCGTGCCAGGGCTGGGGTTCCGGTTTGACCGGGTCGGGGTTGGTGACGTCGCTGCCGCCGTATGCCGCCGCGTCGGTGTTGAGGGTCTCGTGCCAGGCGGGGACGTCGTCGGGGACGCCGAGGCGGTAGTCGTGGCGGACCACGGGGGAGAAGTGGGAGACCGCGAGGAGGGGGGTTCCCTCGGCGTCGTACCTCACGAAGGCGATGACGTTGTCCTCGGCCGCGTCGCCGACGAGCCACTGGAAGCCGTCGGGTTCGGTGTCGCGTTGCCAGAGGGCGGGGGTGTGGTGGTAGACGGTGTTGAGGTCGCGGACGAGGTCGCGTACGCCTCGGTGGTCGGCCTCCGCGCCGTACGCCGGGTCGAGCAGCCACCAGTCGGGGCCGTGGGCCTCCGACCACTCCGCGCCCTGGGCGAACTCCTGGCCCATGAAGAGGAGTTGCTTGCCGGGGTGGGCCCACATGAAGGCCAGATAGGCGCGGAGGTCGGCCCGCTGCTGCCACCAGTCGCCCGGCATCTTCGACACCAGTGAGCGTTTGCCGTGCACCACCTCGTCGTGGGAGATGGGCAGGACGTAGTTCTCGCTGTACGCGTACACCATCGAGAAGGTCATCTCGTTGTGGTGGTACTTGCGGTGCACCGGCTCGTGGCCGACGTAGTCCAGCGAGTCGTGCATCCAGCCCATGTTCCACTTCAGACCGAAACCCAGGCCCCCGAAGCCGCCCGGGCCCATGTGGTGCGTCGCGCGCGTGACTCCGTCCCAGGCCGTGGACTCCTCCGCGATCGTCACCACGCCCGGCACCCGCCGGTAGACCGTCGCGTTCATCTCCTGGAGGAACGCCACCGCGTCCAGGTTCTCCCGGCCGCCGTGCACGTTCGGGATCCACTGCCCCGGCTCGCGCGAGTAGTCGAGGTAGAGCATCGACGCCACCGCGTCCACGCGCAGGCCGTCGATGTGGAACTCCTCGCACCAGTACACGGCGTTGGCGACCAGGAAGTTGCGCACCTCGCGGCGGCCGTAGTCGAACTCCAGCGTGCCCCAGTCGGGGTGGGCGGAGCGGAGAGGGTCCTCGTGTTCGTACAGGGGCCGGCCGTCGAACTCGGCCAGTGCCCAGTCGTCGCGCGGGAAGTGCGCGGGGACCCAGTCCATGAGGACGCCGATGCCGGCCCGGTGCAGGGCGTCGATCAGGAACTTGAAGTCGTCGGGCGTGCCCAGGC
>NZ_JBEOXO010000011.1:0-262654 GCF_040296605.1 Streptomyces sp. NPDC002088
CTTCGGTCTTGCGTTTCCGACTCTATCAGATCTTTTCTCGACCCGATTTCCTCGGTGCTTTCCAGGTTCCCGCTCTCGCGTTTCCCTTTCCGGCGACTCCGACTTTATCAGAGATTCTGAGTCGGAATTCCCGCCCCGCTCGGGGACTGGTTCCGGTGCACGAAGCAGCCGGGTTCCCGTTCAGGCGGAGCCGTAAACGTACTGGAGCGGGGCGCCCCGATGCAAATCGAGGCGCCCCGCTCCAGGTTCACGCGTACGAGGGGTCGTACGCGTGTCAGACCTCCACCACGACCGGGAGGATCATCGGCCTGCGTCGGTACGTGTCCGAGACCCACTTGCCCAGGGTCCTGCGGATGAGTTGCTGCAGCTGGTGCGGCTCCACCACCCCGTCCTGGGCCGAGCGCTCGAGGACCTCGGTGATCTTCGGGACTACGGCGCCGAAGGCGGCATCCTCGATACCCGAGCCGCGGGCCTGGATGTGCGGGCCGCCAGTGATCTTCCCGGTCGACGAGTCGACGACCAGGAAGACCGAGATGATGCCCTCGTCTCCGAGGATCTTGCGGTCCTTCAGGGCCGGCTCGCCGACGTCACCGACCGAGAGGCCGTCGACGTACACATAGCCCGCCTGGACCTTTCCGGAGATCTTCGCCTTGCCCGCGATGAGGTCGACGGCGACGCCGTCCTCGGCGATGACGATGCGGTCGTGCGGAACGCCCGTCAGAGCGCCGAGCTCGGCGTTGGCACGCAGGTGGCGCCATTCGCCGTGCACCGGCATCAGGTTCTTCGGGCGGCAGATGTTGTAGAAGTACAGGAGCTCGCCCGCGGACGCGTGGCCCGAGACGTGCACCTTGGCGTTGCCCTTGTGGACGACGTTCGCGCCCCAGCGGGTCAGGCCGTTGATCACGCGGTAGACCGCGTTCTCGTTGCCGGGGATCAGGGACGACGCCAGGATCACCGTGTCGCCGTCGACGATGCGGATCTGGTGGTCCCGGTTGGCCATACGGGACAGGGCCGCCATCGGCTCGCCCTGCGAGCCCGTACAGACGAGGACCACCTCGTGGTCCGGGAGGTCGTCGAGCGTCTTCACGTCCACGACCAGACCCGGCGGGACCTTCAGGTAGCCCAGGTCCCGGGCGATACCCATGTTGCGGACCATGGAACGGCCGACGAAGGCGACCCGGCGGCCGTACTCGTGCGCCGCGTCCAGGATCTGCTGGATGCGGTGGACGTGGCTGGCGAAGCTCGCCACGATGATCCGCTTGCCGGCGTTCGCGAAGACCTGGCGCAGGACATTGGAGATGTCGCGCTCGGGCGGGACGAAGCCCGGAACCTCCGCGTTCGTCGAGTCGGCGAGGAGGAGGTCGATGCCTTCCTCGCTCAGGCGGGCGAAGGCGTGGAGATCCGTCAGACGGTTGTCCAGCGGGAGCTGGTCCATCTTGAAGTCGCCCGTGTGGACCACCATGCCGGCGGGGGTCCGGATGGCGACCGCCAGGGCGTCCGGGATGGAGTGGTTGACCGCGACGAACTCGCAGTCGAAGGGTCCGATGCGCTCGCGGTTCCCCTCTGCCACCTCCAGGGTGTACGGGCGGATGCGGTGCTCCTGGAGCTTCGCCTCGATCAGGGCGAGGGTCAGCTTGGAGCCGATCAGGGGGATGTCCGGCTTCTCCCTGAGGAGGTACGGGACACCGCCGATGTGGTCCTCATGGCCATGGGTGAGGACGATGCCCTCGATGTCGTCGAGGCGGTCCCGGATCGACGAGAAGTCGGGCAGGATCAGGTCGATTCCGGGCTGCTCCTCCTCGGGGAAGAGCACTCCGCAGTCGACGATCAGCAGGCGGCCGCCGTACTCGAAGACCGTCATGTTGCGGCCGATCTCGCCGAGACCGCCGAGCGGGGTGACCCGCAGGCCGCCTTCGGGGAGCGGCGGGGGCGTACCGAGTTCAGGATGCGGATGACTCAAAAGACTCTCCTCACCACACGCGCCACGTACCGGTAGGGCACGTGGCGCGCGTGACGTTCGTGCAGAAGCAGTTGTCATTGTCGGGCGCAGGCACCGGTGGCCCGCTTATTCAGTTGTGAAGCCTGGTGGTGCAAAGTCTGTTGTCAGAGCTGTACCCCGCCTGCGGCAAGATCGATCTTGAGCTGGTCGATCTCCTGAGGCGTGAGCTCGACCATCGGCGGGCGCAGCGGTCCGGCGGGCAGGCCCTGGAGGGCAAGCGCGGCCTTGGTGGTCATGACGCCCTGGGTGCGGAACATGCCGGTGTAGACCGGGAGCAGCTTCTGGTGGATCTCCGTGGCCTTCTGGACGTCGCCGGCGATGTACGCCTCGACCAGGGTGCGCAGCTCCGGCGTCACCACGTGGCCGACGACCGAGACGAAGCCGACCGCGCCCACGGACAGCAGGGGCAGGTTCAGCATGTCGTCGCCGGAGTACCAGGCGAGGCCCGACTGCGCGATGGCCCAGCTGGCACGGCCGAGGTCGCCCTTGGCGTCCTTGTTGGCGACGATCCGCGGGTGCTCCGCCAGCCGGACCAGAGTCTCGGTGTTGATCGGGACGCCGCTGCGGCCGGGGATGTCGTAGAGCATGACCGGCAGCTCGGCGGCGTCAGCGACGGCCTTGAAGTGCCGGTACAGGCCCTCCTGCGGGGGCTTGTTGTAGTACGGGGTGACGACCAGGAGGCCGTGTGCGCCGGTCTTCTCGGCTGCGCGGGCCAGCTCGATGCTGTGGTGGGTGTCGTTGGTGCCGACGCCGGCCACGACGTGGGCGCGGTCGCCGACCGCCTCCAGTACGGCTCGTACGAGGTCCGATTTCTCCGCGTCGCTCGTGGTGGGCGACTCGCCCGTGGTGCCGTTGACGATCAGGCCGTCGTTGCCTGCGTCCACCAGGTGGGTGGCGAGCCGCTGTGCGCCGTCGAGGTCGAGTGCGCCGTCCGCCGTGAAGGGCGTGACCATGGCGGTGAGGACCCGCCCGAAGGGGGTCTGCGGAGTGGAGGTCGGAGCCATGGGTAACACGCTACTCGCTGCTCAATGCGTGGTCTGCCCTTGGGGTGCGGGGAAAGTCATGACAAATGTGGAACCCGGCACTGCCTGCTCGGGGGTTCAAGCAGTGCCGGGTCCGTTTGATCAGGCTAGATGAACTTCTCTAAATGCCGCAATACGGACACCTCGCGCGGCTGACCCGTACATGTGTGCTCGGCGGGAGAACAAGGCTTCGTTACGGGGCCACACGGCCGTTCGCATTGAAGGCGCCGTACGTGAGCGGCATGAGCCTGGCCCACTCGGCCTCCATCTTCTCGCCGACCATCTCGATCTCCCGCTGCGGGAAGGACGGGACCTTCGCCAGCTCGTGCTGGGTGCGCAGGCCGAGGAAGTGCATCAGCGAGCGCGCGTTGCAGGTGGCGTACATCGAGGAGAACAGGCCGACGGGGAGGACCGCGCGGGCGACCTCGCGGGCGACGCCTGCGGCCAGCATCTCCTGGTACGCCTCGTACGACTCCCGGTAGGAGTCCTCCATGACGCGGCCGACCAGCTCCTGCTGGGCCTGGGTGCCCTCCACGAAGACGTACTTGCCCGGGCGGCCCTCCTGGACGAGCTTGCGGGACTCGTCGGGGACGTAGAAGACCGGCTCGAGCTCCCTGTACCGGCCCGATTCCTCGTTGTACGACCAGCCCACGCGGTGTCGCATGAACTCGCGGAAGACGAAGATCGGGGCGCTGATGAAGAACGTCATCGAGTTGTGCTCGAAGGGGCTGCCGTGGCGGTCCCGCATCAGATAGTTGATCAGGCCCTTGGAGCGCTCGGGGTCCTTGTTGATCTCCTCCAGGGACTGCTCGCCGGCGGTGGAGACGCGGGCGGCCCACAGGACGTCGGAGTCGGCCGCGCTGTGCTTGACCAGCTCGACGGTGACATCGCTGCGGAAGCTGGGCTTGAGTTCGTCGGCGGGGGTGTCGGTCACGGCTCGGCGGGTCCTTCCATCACTTCTCTCGGGCGGCGCCCACTCTACGGCTAGGCACTGACATCGGGGCGTTCGGTGCCGGGCCGCGACATCTTCGGTGAACTTCCGCCAATTCGGCGAAACCTGGCACCATTCGGGGCACTCGCTCGTCTGTGTTAGTGACAGCGATTCGTTCGATTCCCGAACGTCCTCGAGAGGAGACGCACCACCTATGTTCCGTCGGCGTGAACCCGTCCCGTTCGCCTTCCTCGCCGAAGCCGACAGGTTCCGCAGCAATGTCACTCCCCCGCCCGGTGAGCGGGCCTCCGTCGGCCAGATAGCCGGGCGCTGGCTGCTGGGTCTCACCATCGTCGCCGGGCTCGTGGGTTCCCTGGTCATCGGGATGCCCGCGCTGTCGCAGGACCACTCCGCGACACAGACACAGCAGTCACAGGCGTCCCAGGGGCGCTGACTCTCCCCCGCCGCCCAGAGTGGGGCGTGGGGGCACCCCCATGGCCCCCCAAGGGTGGTGAGCAGGCAGATAGGCGGATAGCCTCACCGGGCACAGCCCATGCATGGATTGAGTGAGGACCAGCCGTGCCCCTGCCCTTCCTGACGGCCGACCGCACCTTCGAGGCGACCGACGACAGCGCGCTGCCGTACGACAACCGCGACCGCTGGCGGCGCCCTTACCGGCCCGGCCCGTGGCGCGTGGGCGTGGCGGCGCTGTGCCTGCTGCTCGCCTCGTACGTGCTGTTCGCGGCGGTCATCATCGCCCTGACCGACTCGCTGTCCGCCGCCGCAGTGGTCTTCGCCATGGCGCTCGTCATCATCGCCGGTGCGCTGCGGCTGCTGCGGATGGGCGTGTGGGTGAGCGCACGCGGGCTGCGCCACGTGGGCTTCCTCGCCACGCGCACGGTGCCGTGGAAGCGGGTCATCGCCGTGCGGACGGTGCAACAGCCGGTGCGCTGGCTCGGGCTGCCGCGGACCGTGCAGGGGCAGGCGCTGACCCTCGTACGCAACGATCGTGCGGCGGAGGACGTGCCGCCGTTGCTGACCACGCACAACGGGGACTTCCTGGCGCGTGCCGAGGCGTTCGACCGGGCCGCGGACAGTGTCGAGGTGTGGGCCGACGAGTACGGCCGGGGCGCCTGAGGTTTCTGCGTTCATGGTTGCGGTGGTCCAGGGCGGACCACCGCAACCGTCATTTGTGCAGGGCGATCGCGCGTTGCATGGCCTTGCGGGCGCGCGGGGTGTCGCGGGCGTCGTGGTAGGCGACGGCGAGGCGGAACCAGCTGCGCCAGTCGTCGGGGGCCGCCTCCGTCTCCGCTTTGCGCCTGGCGAAGACCTCGTCGGCCGAGTCGCGGTCGATACGGCCGCCCGGGGTGCGCTTCAGCTCGTCGACGGGCAGGCCGCCCTCGGCGTCGAGTTCGGCGGCGAGCTGGTTGGCCCTGCGGACGAACTGGGTGTTCTTCCACAGGAACCACAGACCGATCACCGGCAGGATCAGGACCGCGACACCGAAGGTGACGGTCAGGAGCGTGCCGGACTGGATGAGCATGACGCCGCGGCTGCCGACCAGGACGAAGTAGAAGACCAGGACGGCGGCCGTGACGGCGTAGGAAAGCTTTGCGCGCATGACTGTCAGAGGCTCAGTTCAGGTCCAGGAAGTGCTCCAGGCCGAAGGTCAGGCCCGGAGTGGTCGCCACGCGGCGCACGCCGAGCAGGATGCCCGGCATGAAGCTGCTGTGGTGCAGGGAGTCGTGGCGGATGGTCAGCGTCTCGCCCTCGCCGCCCAGCAGGACCTCCTGGTGGGCCAGCAGGCCGCGCAGGCGGATCGCGTGCACCGGGACGCCGTCGACGTTCGCGCCGCGGGCGCCGTCCAGCGCCGTGACGGTGGCATCCGGAGCCGGGGCGGAGCCCGCCTTGGCCCGCGCCTCGGCGATGAGCTGGGCGGTGCGGGTGGCGGTGCCGCTGGGGGCGTCCACCTTGTTCGGGTGGTGCAGTTCGACGACCTCGACCGACTCGAAGTAGGGCGCGGCGATCTGCGCGAACTTCATGGTCAGGACGGCGCCGATGGAGAAGTTCGGCGCGATGAGCACGCCGGTCTCCGGGGACTGGGCCAGCCGGCCCTTCAGCTGCGCGAGACGGTCGTCGGTCCAGCCGGTCGTACCGACGACGGCGTGGATGCCGTGGCGGACGCAGAAGTCGAGGTTGTCCATCACCGAGGCGGGGGTGGTCAGTTCGACCACGACCTGGGCACCGGTCTCCGCCAGCGTCTCCAGTTTGTCGCCCCGGCCGAGGGCGGCGACCAGTTCCAGGTCCTCGGCGGCCTCGACCGCCCGTACCGCCTCGGACCCGATGCGGCCCTTGGCACCGAGGACCGCCACGCGCAGCTTGCTCATCTCTCTTGCTTCCTTACCGGAGGGGATTAGGCGACGGCGTCGTGCAGGCGCGAGGCCTGCTTGTCCTTCAGCGGGCCGATGACCGACAGCGACGGGCGCTGTCCCAGGATGTCGCGGGCGACCGCGCGGACCTCGTCCGGGGTGACCGCCGCTATCTGGGCCAGCATGTCGTCGACGGACATCTGCTCGCCCCAGCACAGCTCGCTCTTGCCGATACGGTTCATCAGCGCGCCGGTGTCCTCGAGCCCGAGGACGGTGGAGCCCCGGAGCTGGCCGATGGCGCGGCCGATCTCGTCGTCGGACAGGCCGTGCTCGGCCACCTGGTCGAGCTCGTCGCGGCAGATCTTCAGTACGTCGTGCACCTGGCTCGGGCGGCAGCCCGCGTACACGCTGAAGAGGCCGCAGTCGGCGAAGCCCGAGGTGTACGAGTACACGCTGTAGGCCAGGCCGCGCTTCTCGCGGACCTCCTGGAAGAGGCGGGAGGACATGCCGCCGCCGAGGGCGGTGTTCAGCACGCCGAGGGCCCAGCGTCGCTCGTCGGTGCGGGCCAGGCCGGGCACGCCGAGGACGACATGTGCCTGCTCCGTCTTACGGCCGAGCAGTTCGACGCGGCCGGCGGTGCGGATGGTGCGCCGGCCGTCGCGCGGGGCGATGGGCGTGACGTCGGCGCTCTTGAAGGCGCCCGCCTTCTCGAACGCGGCACGGACCTGTCGTACGACCTTGTTGTGGTCGATGTTGCCCGCGGCCGCGACGACCAGGTGGGTCGGGTCGTAGTGCCTCTTGTAGAAGCGGCGGATGCGGTCGGCGGTCAGGGCGTTGACGGTGTCGACGGTGCCCAGGACCGGGCGGCCGAGGGGGTTGTCGCCGAACATGGTGTGCGCGAACAGGTCGTGCACACAGTCGCCCGGGTCGTCCTCGGTCATCGCGATCTCTTCGAGGATCGCGCCCCGCTCGACGTTGACGTCCTCTTCGCGGATGAGTGAGCCCGTCAGCATGTCGCAGACGACGTCGATGGCGAGCGGCAGGTCGGTGTCGAGCACGCGCGCGTAGTAGCACGTGTACTCCTTCGCCGTGAACGCGTTCATCTCGCCGCCGACCGCGTCGAGGGCGGAGGAGATGTCCAGTGCGCTACGCCGCGACGTGCCCTTGAAGAGCAGGTGCTCCAGGTAGTGCGTGGCGCCGTTCAGGGCCGGGGTCTCGTCGCGGGAGCCGACGTGCGCCCAGATGCCGAAGGTCGCCGAGCGGACCGAGGGCAGGGTCTCGGTGACGATGCGCAGGCCGCCCGGGAGGGTGGTCTTACGGACCGTGCCGATGCCGTTGGTGCCCTTGATGAGGGTTTGGGTACGGGCGACGGCCCGCGCCTCCGAAGAGGTGCGGGCCGTCGCCGTGGAGCTACTCGACGTCACTTGTCGGTGTCGTCCTTCTTGTCGTCGTTCTCTTCGCCCTCGATGACCGGGATCAGGGAGAGCTTGCCGCGGGAGTCGATCTCGGCGATCTCGACCTGGACCTTCTGGCCCACGCCGACGACGTCCTCGACGTTCTCCACGCGCTTGCCGCCGGCGAGCTTGCGGATCTGCGAGATGTGCAGCAGACCGTCCTTGCCCGGGAGCAGCGAGACGAACGCGCCGAAGGTGGTGGTCTTGACGACCGTACCCAGGTAGCGCTCGCCGACCTCCGGCATGGTCGGGTTGGCGATGCCGTTGATCGTGGCGCGGGCGGCCTCGGCGGCCGGGCCGTCGGCGGCACCGATGTAGATGGTGCCGTCGTCCTCGATCGTGATCTCGGCGCCGGTGTCCTCCTGGATCTGGTTGATCATCTTGCCCTTGGGGCCGATGACCTCGCCGATCTTGTCCACGGGGATCTTGACGGTGATGATCCGCGGGGCGTTCGGGGACATCTCGTCCGGCGTGTCGATCGCTTCCATCATCACGTCGAGGATGTGGAGGCGGGCGTCACGGGCCTGCTTGAGAGCGGCGGCCAGGACGGAGGCCGGGATGCCGTCCAGCTTGGTGTCGAGCTGGAGGGCGGTCACGAACTCCTTGGTGCCGGCGACCTTGAAGTCCATGTCGCCGAAGGCGTCCTCCGCACCGAGGATGTCGGTGAGGGCGACGTAGTGCGTCTCGCCGTTGATCTCCTGGGAGATCAGACCCATGGCGATACCGGCGACCGGGGCCTTCAGGGGCACACCGGCGTTCAGCAGCGACATGGTGGAGGCACAGACCGAGCCCATGGACGTCGAGCCGTTGGAGCCGAGGGCCTCGGACACCTGACGGATCGCGTACGGGAACTCCTCGCGCGTCGGCAGGACCGGCACGATGGCGCGCTCGGCGAGGGCGCCGTGGCCGATCTCGCGGCGCTTCGGGGAGCCGACGCGGCCGGTCTCGCCGACGGAGTACGGCGGGAAGTTGTAGTTGTGCATGTAGCGCTTGCGGGTCACCGGGGAGAGGGTGTCCAGCTGCTGCTCCATCCGGAGCATGTTCAGGGTGGTGACGCCCAGGATCTGCGTCTCGCCACGCTCGAACAGCGCCGAGCCGTGCACGCGCGGGATGGCCTCGACCTCGGCGGCGAGCGTACGGATGTCCGTGACGCCACGCCCGTCGATGCGCTTCTTCTCCTTGATGACACGCTCACGGACCAGGGACTTGGTCAGCGAGCGGTACGCGGCGGAGATCTCCTTCTCGCGGCCTTCGAACTCCGGCAGGAGCTTCTCGGCGGCGAGCGCCTTGACGCGGTCCAGCTCGGCCTCGCGGTCCTGCTTGCCCGCGATGGTCAGCGCGGAGGCGAGCTCCGGGCGGACGGCGGCGGAGAGCGCCTCGAGGACGTCGTCCTGGTAGTCCAGGAAGATCGGGAACTCGGCGGTCGGCTTGGCGGCCTTGGCGGCGAGGTCGGCCTGGGCCTTGCAGAGCACCTTGATGAAGGGCTTCGCGGCCTCCAGGCCGGAGGCGACGACCTCTTCGGTCGGCGCCTCGGCGCCGCCCTTGACCAGCTGGATGGTCTTCTCGGTGGCCTCGGCCTCGACCATCATGATCGCGACGTCGCCGTCCTCCAGGACGCGACCGGCGACGACCATGTCGAAGACGGCGTCCTCGAGCTCGGTGTGCGTCGGGAACGCGACCCACTGGCCGTTGATCAGCGCGACGCGGACGCCGCCGACCGGGCCGGAGAAGGGCAGACCGGCCAGCTGCGTGGACGCGGACGCGGCGTTGATCGCGACGACGTCGTACAGGTGGTCGGGGTTGAGCGCCATGATCGTGGCGACGACCTGGATCTCGTTGCGCAGGCCCTTCTTGAAGGACGGGCGCAGCGGGCGGTCGATGAGGCGGCAGGTGAGGATGGCGTCCTCGGACGGCCGGCCCTCACGGCGGAAGAAGCTGCCGGGGATCTTGCCGGCGGCGTACATCCGCTCCTCGACGTCCACCGTCAGGGGGAAGAAGTCGAGCTGGTCCTTGGGGTTCTTGGAGGCGGTGGTGGCCGACAGCACCATGGTGTCGTCGTCCAGGTACGCCACTGCGGAGCCGGCGGCCTGCTTGGCCAGGCGGCCCGTCTCGAAGCGGATGGTGCGGGTGCCGAAGGCGCCATTGTCGATGACGGCCTCGGCGTAGTGGGTCTCGTTCTCCACTAGCGTTTTCTCCTCGTCTTCGTCCCTCCTCGCCCGTGTGGCGGGGGGACGGTGGCGGAGAAGCGCTCCGTCTGGTGCGGGCCGGTCTTCGATCGAAGCACCCGGGGCTCTCTTCCCCCCGGGGGCCACTACCGAGGACCGGCGGCGGCGAGGTGCGCTTCTCCTCGTTCGGTTGTGCGTGGTGACGCGATACCCGGTACGGGTACGGCCTATCACACGGTGTCGTACGTATTGCGTTGTGCTACCACACTACAAAGCAGCAGTGACACTCCGCACGTTTCCGCACGTACGGCAAAGGGAGCGGTCCCGATCATTTCGGGAACCGCTCCCTTCACGACGTCTTACTTGGCGCCCGCAGCACCACGGCGGATGCCGAGGCGGTCGACCAGGGCACGGAAGCGCTGGATGTCCTTCTTGGCCAGGTACTGCAGCAGGCGACGGCGCTGACCGACCAGGATCAGCAGACCACGGCGGGAGTGGTGGTCGTGCTTGTGGGTCTTGAGGTGCTCGGTCAGGTCCGAGATACGGCGCGAGAGCATGGCGACCTGGACCTCGGGGGAGCCGGTGTCGCCCTCCTTGGTACCGAACTCGGTGATGATCTGCTTCTTCGTAGCGGCGTCGAGCGACACGCGTACTCCTCGTAGTCTGTAAGTAGCCACCGAGTGCCCCTGGTCCACTTCTCAGGGGAGCTTCCGTTACTCGGGAGGCGGGGATCCGCTGGGCGCGGCCTCCAGGGCAGTGCTCCGGGGGCGCGTACACAAACGGCCGTCGTCCAGGGTACCAGCAGGCGAGGATCCCCTCGGCCACGGTCCCCGAACCGCCCGGACGGCGCTACGGCGGCCACTAGGGTGAACGCTTGGATCATTCGCACGTCGGGAAGGGGTCGCTTCGCCATGGCGGAGGAAGTGAGCGAGGACGTGAAGGCGCGCAAGGAGCGGGAGCGGGACGAGCTGTACGCGCTCGACATCTCGGACGTCGAGTGGCACAGCGCGCCTGGTACGGAGGAGCACGAGGAGCGGGTCGAGATCGCCTACCTTCCCGCCGGCGCGGTGGCCATGCGCTCGTCGCTCGACCCGGACACGGTGCTGCGGTACACGGAGGCGGAGTGGCGTGCCTTCGTGCTCGGCGCGCGGGACGGGGAGTTCGACCTGGAGCCGGCGCCGCACAACGGGGGGCTCGCGGCGGACGCGTAGCCGTCCCCCTGTTTCACGGCCATGCTCTCGATGCCGAGGGCGAGGCAGACCCACCTGGGCTGCTCCTTGGCGGGGCCGTCGACCTTCTTGACGCCGAGGAAGATGCGGCCGTCCTGGACGACGATGTCGTGGTAGTCCGTCGTCGTCATCAGGTCGTCCGCGGAGAAGCGGAAGGCCATCTTTCCAGCGGCGGGGGCGCCGTGACGGAGGTACGGGTTCCGGTCGGGCGGACACGGAAGCGCCCCACGCTCTTGGTGCAGGGCGTGGGGCGTTGTTTCCGGCCGGTGCTGGTGAGGCGGTGGTGCTAGACGCCGCCGCGGACCTTGCCGTACACGTCGAGGACGGCCAGGCAGACCGGGATCAGGGACAGCAGCACCAGTGAGTCCGCGAGGTCGAGCATGCGGCCCCAGAAGGGGGAGAGCCCCTTCTGGGGGACGATCAGCGCGATCGCGATCAGGAGCAGCACACCGGCTCCGACCGAGGCGCCGAGCCACAGGGTGCGTACGTCGACCGGGCCGGAGTTGCCCTGGATCAGCTCCATGATGATGTTGGTCGGCGGCGAGATCGCGAGGCCGAGGACCAGCAGGGCGAGCGTGCTGACGCCGGCCACGAACAGGCAGGTGACCTGGGCGGTGTAGCGGAACAGGCGGGCCCGCAGCATCGCGGCGAGGCCGGTGCACAGGGCCAGCAGCTGGGCCCAGCCGCTGTCGCTGAAGCCGAGCACCGCGCCGCCCGCGCCGACGATGACGGCGGCGCAGCCGCCCACCAGACCGAGCAGCAGTTCGTGGCCCCGGCTGGTCTGGGCGACGATGCGCTGGACGTCGACGGCCTCGAGGTCGCCCTCGCGGCCCTCGCGCCGGGCGCGGGCCAGGTCCTCGGGGTTGCGGAAGCCGATCGGCAGCTTGGCGAAGCGGGCCGACCAGCCGGGCAGGAAGCCGACGACGGCCAGCGCGACGACCGAGGTGCCGGCGGCGATCTCCCGCGGCTCGGCGTCGGTGAGCACACCGCAGAACACGGCGAGCGTGCCGATCGCGGAAGCCAGCGCGGCGGCCACGAACGGGGCGTCTCCCTGCGGCAGCAGCATGATCAGCACGACGGAGAAGAGCAGTACGGCGACGCAGCCGACCAGGAACTGGATCCGGCCCGGGCCCTCGCCCCTGTCCTGGGCGATGACGCCGGAGCCCGCGATGAGCGCGTGCGGCAGCGCCGAGATGCCGAGCGCGACGGCGGAACCGCGATCGTCGTACACCCGGGCCCGGACACCGGCGAGTGCCGTCAGGGCGAGGGCGGTCACGCCGGCGAGGATGCCCTGCAGGCCGTTCATGTCGTGCCGGAGCGGATCCGCGAACCAGAAGACGAAGCCGAGCATGATCAGCAGCAGCGACCCGGCGACCAGACCGGCCACCCGCATCAGGTTGTCGTTCCAGCTGCGAACGTCCTGCTTGACCGCGGCGGCGATGGCGTCCACCACGTCGTCGTGCACGGCCGGCGGGAGCGAGTCGGCGAAGGTCCGCAGCAGCAGCACCTCGCCGTCCCTGACCCGGTGTTCCAGCAACGAGCGGCTGGCGTCGAGGACTTGGCCCTCGCGGGTCACGAGGTGGTAGCCGGCCAGACTGGTGTCCGACTGTGCCAGGCCCGACAGCCTGATGATCTCAGGAAAGAGATCCTGGATCGGCAGGTCCTCGGGCAGCGCGACATCGACTCGGCTGTCCGGCGCTGCGATGGTGATTCGGCAGAAACCTGTCGAAGTCCCCGTGCTCACCTGGTGTTCCCCCTGCTAGACAAGGCTGCTTCATGCAGTTCGTACAACGCGAAGCGCCACCCTATCCCTTGCCGCGCAAGGCCATGGGCCTTCCTCTCTCAATTCTCCCCGTACCCCCTCGGCATCTCCATCCTCCTGACTCCCCTGCCCACCGGGCGCATCAGTAGGATCGTCCTCTACGCGGACGCCTGCGCGATCGGGAACAGGTCGCGGCACACGGGGGCGTCGATGCCAGGACGTATCAATCACGAAGGATGAGTGCATCGGTGAGCGTCGTCATCATCAAGCGGCCACCGCGGATTCCACCCCCGGTCGTACCGGAAGGCGAGGTCAGGCTGGAGACGCCCCCCGAGATCCCTCGTGAGGGCGACGAGAGCATGCTGATGAACCTGCTGCCCATGATGGGCATGCTGGGTTCCGTCGGGTTCTTCTTCATGCCCAACCTGCCCTCGTACATGAGGGTGGTCGGCGGGCTGATGCTGGCCTCGACGCTGGCCATGGCCATCGCGCAGTTCGCCAAGTCCCGGCAGGGCGGCGGCGCGGGGATGGCCCAGGACCGGCGTGACTACTTCCGCTATCTCGAACAGGTCCGCAAGGACGTGCACAAGACGGCGGAGCTGCAGCGGCGCAGCCAGCTCTTTCAGCATCCCGAGCCGGACCAGCTGTGGGCGGTGGCCGCCGACGGCAAGCGTCTGTGGGAGCGGCGTCCGACCGACGCGGACTTCACCTCCGTACGCATCGGCCGTGGTGTGCAGCAGCTGAACACCCCGCTGGTGGCGCCGGACACAGCTCCCAAAGAGGAGCTGGAGCCACTGACCGCGGCGGCCATGAAGGCCTTCCTCGACGCGCACGGCAGTCTCAACGACCTGCCGGTTTCCGTCTCGCTGCGCGCCTTCTACCACGTGACGGTCTGCGGCGACCGGGACTCGGTCTACGGCAACGCCCGCGCGACCGTCGCCCAGTTGGCGACGCTGCACTCGCCGGAGGACCTGATGGTCGCCGTCGTGGCGCATCCGTCCGCGGCGGCGGACTGGGACTGGGTCAAGTGGCTGCCGCACAGCCAGCACCCGAAGGCGAAGGACGGGGCGGGCTCGACCCGGCTCCTCTTCGACGATCTCGGGGAGCTGGAGGAGGCGCTGGCCGACCAGCTGGACGACCGGCCGCGCTGGAACCGCGACGCCAACCCCGTCTACGACCAGCCGCACCTGATCGTGATCCTCGACGGCGGCACGGTCCCGCCGGACTCCGAACTCGCCAGCTCCGAAGGGCTCCAGGGCGTCACCTTCCTGGAGATCGCCCCGGGCGAGCTGGAGGAGGACCTGCGCGCCGGTCTGACGATCTACGCGAAGCAGGACCGGATGCGGCTGTTCGTCGGCCACGAGTCGGCGTACACCGGCAAGTCCGATGCGCTCAGCCCGCAGCAGGCCGAGTCCCTCGCCCGGCAGCTCGCGCCCTTCCGGGTCGGCTCCGCGGAGGAGGGCGAACCCCTGCTGTCCAACCTGGACTTCACCGACCTCATGGGCATCGGTGACGCGGGTTCCGTGGACGTCTCCCGCACCTGGCGCCCGCGCACGCTGCACGAACGGCTGCGGGTGCCGATCGGTGTCGGCGAGAACGGCGAGCCGGTCATGCTCGACCTCAAGGAGGCCTCCCAGGAGGGCATGGGCCCGCACGGCCTGTGCGTCGGCGCGACCGGCTCCGGCAAGTCCGAGCTGCTGCGCACCCTCGTGCTCGGTCTCGCGGTCACGCACTCCTCGGAGACGCTGAACTTCATCCTCGCGGACTTCAAGGGCGGTGCGACCTTCGCCGGTATGGCGGACATGCCGCACACCGCGGCCGTCATCACCAACCTCGCGGACGACCTCACGCTCGTCGACCGTATGCGGGACGCGATCACGGGTGAGATGCAGCGCCGTCAGGAGCTGCTGCGCACGGCGGGCAACTACGCCAACCTGCACGACTACGAGAAGGCCCGGGCCGCGGGCGCCGCGCTCGAACCGATGGCCTCGCTGGTGATCGTGCTCGACGAGTTCTCCGAACTCCTCACCGCCAAGCCGGACTTCATCGACATGTTCATCCAGATCGGCCGGATCGGCCGTTCGCTGGGTGTGCACCTGCTGCTCGCCTCGCAGCGTCTGGAGGAGGGCAAGCTGCGCGGACTGGACACCTACCTCTCGTACCGGATCGGTCTGCGCACCTTCTCCGCCGCCGAGTCCCGTACGGCGATCGGTGTCCCGGACGCCTACCACCTGCCGTCGATCCCGGGCTCCGGCTATCTGCGCTACGACACCGACACCATGGTCCGCTTCAAGGCGGCGTACGTGTCGGGGGCGTACCACGGCGAGGGTCCGTCCCGGGTGAACCGTTCGACCCAGTTGCGGCCCGCACTGTTCACGGCGGGGCACGTGGCGCTGCCGCCGCAGCCGGTGATCGAGGAGCCGGAGGCCGACGACCGGGTGGACGACGCGCTCGCCGACACCGTCCTGGACGTCATCGTGGGCAAGATGGTCAACCAGGGACCGCCGGCCCACCAGGTGTGGCTGCCCCCACTGGAGGAGGCGCCCTCGCTGGAGCAGCTCCTCCCCCAGCTCGCCGTCACCCAGGACCGCGGCCTGACCGCGCCCGAGTACACGGCGCTCGGCCGGCTCAACGTGCCGGTCGGCATGGTGGACAAGCCGTTCGAGCAGCGGCGCGACGTGCTGTACCGGGACTTCTCCGGCGGCGCGGGCCACGGTCTGTTCATCGGTGGTCCGCAGTCCGGCAAGTCGACGCTGCTGCGCTCGATGATCTCGTCGTTCGCGCTCACCCACACCCCCTTCGAAGTCCAGTTCTACTGCCTGGACTTCGGCGGTGGCGGCCTGATCGCGATGGAGGACCTGGCCCACGTCGGCGGGGTCGCCAACCGTCTCGACGCCGAGAAGGTGCGCCGTACGGTCAGCGAGGTCGAGGGCATCCTGAACGCGCGCGAGGAGTACTTCCGCGCCAACAACGTCGACTCGATCCAGACCTACCGGCAGCGCCGGGCCGCCGGGTACCTGCCGGACCAGGCCTGGGGCGACGTCTTCCTGGTCATCGACGGCTGGGCCTCCTTCAAGACGGACTACGAGATGCTGGAGGCCACCGTCACCGAGATCGCGACGCGCGGCCTCGGCTTCGGTGTGCACGTGATCCTGACGGCGAGCCGCTACACCGAGGTGCGGCCGGCGCTCAAGGACATGCTGCAGAACCGCATCGAGCTCAGGCTCGGCGACCCGACCGAGTCGGAGATCGACCGCAAGGTCGCGCAGAACGTCCCGGCGAGCGTGCCGGGCCGCGGTCTGACCCAGGACAAGCTGCACTTCATGACCGCGCTGCCCCGGGTCGACGGCTCCTCGGCGACCGAGGACCTGTCCGAGGCGACATCGATCCTCATCCGCGGCGTCAACGACAACTGGCAGGGCAACCACGCTCCGGCCGTACGGCTGCTGCCGACGGTGCTGCCCTCCGACCGGCTGCCGAAGGGGTTCGAGCACCCGGACCGCGGTGTCGCCATCGGCATCGACGAGTCCTCGCTCTCGCCGGTCTTCGTCGACTTCGAGACCGACCCGCTGTTCATCGTGTTCGGTGAGAGCGAGTCCGGTAAGTCCGCGATGCTCCGGCTGCTCGTCAAACAGATCACCGAGCGCTACACGCCGGACAAGGCGAAGATCGTCATGGGTGACTACCGGCGTGCCCACCTGGAGGGGGTGCCCGACTCGCATCTGTCGCGGTACTGCGCGTCGGCGCCCGCCCTGACGGAGACGCTGGAGGGCCTGGCCGGTTCGATGCACCGCCGTATGCCGGGACCGGACGTCACGCCCGAGCAGCTGCGCAACCGCAGTTGGTACAACAGCCCGGACGCGTTCGTCATCGTCGACGACTACGACCTGGTGGCGACGGGCGTGAACCCGCTGGCCCCGCTTCTGGAGTACCTGCCGTTCGCCCGTGACATCGGTCTGCGCGTCATCATCGCGCGTGCCTCGGGCGGTGCGAGCCGGTCGCTGTACGAGCCGGTGATGCAGCGGATGCGCGAGCTCGGCGCCCAGGGCGTGGTGCTCTCCGGCGACCGGTCGGAGGGTGCGCTGCTCGGCAACATCACGGGGTCGCAACTGCCGCCCGGGCGTGGGCATTTCCACACCCGCCGACGCGGCGGACAGCTCATCCAGACGGGCTGGATGCCGGCTCGCTTCTGACGGCCGGCTGCGCCGGTGCGAGACGGCGGTGGGGCGGTACCCGCGCGGGTGCCGCCCCCTTCTCGTGCTCTTGTTCTCTTGTCGGTGCGGGCCGCTATGGTGGCGTTGCGAGAGAAAAGACGGACGAGAGACGAGCCGCGGGGGGCAGTTGTGTCGTCGGACTACATGGACTCCGATCCCAAGGTCCTCAAGACCGAGGGCTTCAACATGTTCACGGTCGGCCAGGACTTCGCCAAGGCCGTGAACGCGCTGCAGCAGGGCCTGACACAGCTGGAGGGCGGCAGCGGCGACACCCCGCCCTGGGGCGACGACGACATCGGCGAGAAGTTCGGCGTCGTCTACGAAGGCCTGCGCGACGGCATGTACCAGTCGATGGGCAGCCTGGCGGAGCGTCTCGCGGGGATGGGCATCGCCTTCACCAAGATGGGCGTGGCCCACGAGGAGAACGAGGCCAGGCAGGAAGAGATCTGGCAGCAGACGACCGCCGAGTACGACGGCCAGGTACAGGTACCGACGGGCGTGCACCATTTTCGCCGGCAGCAGACCTGACCTGCGGTCGGTGTGTGACGGGCGCCTAGGATCGGCGTCGTACACGACGGCGTCCGTGAAGGGGGAGGACGGGGACCCATGACCGGCTCGACCGAGGACTACGCACCGCACCCGCACATCGGCGGCCGGACCGCCGTGCTGCGTGCGCTCGCCGCGTGGCGTGCGGCCGCGCCCGGTGCTCCGCGCGTGGTCGTGCTCACCGGCGGCTCCGGCAGCGGGCGTTCGCGACTGCTCACCGGGTTCCTGATGCTGTGCGAGCCGGATTTCCGCAAGCGACTGCCGCTGGACGAGATGGATCCGTCGACGGTCCCGCCGGAGCTGCCGGCCCCGGCGGTGCCGGCCCTTGACGGGCTGACCGCGGCCCAGGCCCTGTGGCTGCTCGCCGACCACTTCGAGCTGAACGCCACCAGTGTCGAGGGCGTGTACGCCGAGCTGGCCGCGCTCGATGAGCCGGTGACCGTCGTCGTACCGGACGTCGACCGGGCCGGTCCGGTACGGGCCGCAGGCGAGCCTGCACGGCTGGTACGGGAGATGCTCGCGCCACTGGCCGCCACCAAAACGGTCCGGCTCCTGGCCGAGGTGCCATACCCGCTGGCCGCCGAACTGGCCGCGGGTCTGGCGCCCGGCACCGTACGGATCATCGACCTCGACGAGCCGGAGTGGGCCGACCCCGAGGGTTTGGTGCGGCACGCGCAGGCGGCGCTGGATCCGGAGTTCGGGGCGCCCGAGCTGCCGTTCACCGTCGATCCCGCCGCCCGCCTCGCCCTCGGCGCGGCCATCGGCCGCCGGGCCGGGACCAGTCCGCTGGTGGTCCAACTCGCCGTCCAGTGCGTCCTGATGGCCCCCGAGGGCTTCGACCCGGCCGACGAGAGCTGGTTGCCGACGTCGGTGGGCGAGGCCCTCGACCTGCATGCCCGACGGCTCGGCGCCGACCCGCAGACGCTGCGGCTGATGCTGGCCCCGCTCGCCCTGGCCGAGGCCGACGGCATACCGGTCCAGTTGTGGGCGCGGCTGGCGAGTGCGGTCGCCGGACAGGACATGAGCCGGGCCGTCGCGGGCGGGATGCTGCTCGCCGCGCCCTTCGTGCAGCCGGAGGAGGTAGCGGGAGACGGCCCGCGTACGCTGCTCCGGCTGCTGCACCCGGCCCTCGGTGACGAGATCCGCGCCGGTCTGCCCAGCGTCCGCGCCGCCCAGACGCAGATCGCGATGGCGCTGCTGGAGGCCGTGCCGGAGCAGGACTGGAACAAGGCCGATCCGTATGTACGCGACCACGTCGCGGGCCACACGCTGGAAGCGGGCCTACTGCCCCAACTCCTCACGGATCCGGGGCTGTTCGTCCACGCCGACCCGGTCCCGCTGCGCGCCGCCATCGAGGCCGTACCGGCCGGGGAACTCGGCGCACCCGCCCGTACCTACCTGCGTACGGCGCCCCTGCTGACCCGCACCCAGGCGCCCGCCGTGCTGCGTGCCGCGCTGCTGGAGACCGCCTTCGTCGACGACGGCCTGCCCGAGTACGCCCACGCCATCCACGGCCGGCTCGGCCTCGACCTGCCCTGGCAGACCCTGTGGAGCCTGCCCGTCCCCGGCATCAGCGCCCTGACCGTCGGCAGCCTGCCCCGGCCCGAGGGGCCGGCCGTCCCCATCGCCGTTCTCACAGTGCCCGCGGGCACGCCCGGCGCACACCCGGTGGGCGAACCTGAGGACGCGGCCGAATCGGCGATGCTCGTCCATGGCCTGGCCGGACCGGACGACCTCGGCACCATCGACCCCGGGCAGATCCTGCGCCCCTCCGAGGACAAGCGGGCCGCCGCCCCTCTGGCGCTGAGCCGCGGCGCCGACTACCTGCGTGTCTGGGACCGGGCGAGCGAAGAGATCGTGGCCGCGCTCATCTCCGACACTCCCTTCACGGCGGCCGACCTCTCCCCCGACGGCATCCTCGTCGTCGCGACCGAGCGCGGGGCGAAGGCCCTCCGCATCCGTTCGGCGGACCCGGCGATAGCCTCGTAACGACACTCCGTCCCCACACGTTCGACCAGCCATCTCGAAGGAGTCCCCCCTTGACCAGCCAGGAGCAGGCGGCGGCACGCGGCGCGGCCGCGCCCGAGGGCGCCCGTCCGGTCACGGGCCCGGGCAACACCGCCGTCTTCACCTACACCGACCCGGCGAACGGCGAGGAGACCACCCTCTTCCGCAACTCCGGCCCGGGCCTGCCCCCCGCCGAGTACCAGGCGTGGGCCGAGCTGCGGCGGATGAACGTACCCGTCGACAGCATCCTCGCCGTCCACACGGACCTGCGTCCCAGCCTGCTCCCGGGCGGCTACACGTCCGAGCTCATCAACTCCTTCCCGAACGCCGAGCTCTCCTGCTCGCAGAGCTACGGAGCTCGTCCCGAGGAGCGCGCGGAGGGCGTCGCGGCGCTGGTCGAGCAGGTCGGGATGCTGCACCGGGTCGCCGGCCAGGAGCCGCCGCCCCGCCCGCACCGCCTCCCGGTTCCCGACCAGGTGACGCCGGCGGAGCCGATGCGGGACGTGGCCCTCGGCCGCCACCTCGTCGACGTCTTCGGCGAGGACGGCGTACGGCGCCTCGACGCCGACGAGATCGCCGCCGGCTCCCTGCCCGAGTCCACCAAGTCCACCCTCACCTGGGCAGGGCTCCCCGCCGACGTTCCGCTCTTCTTCACGGCGGACCGGGCCGACAACCCTCCGGCCGGCGGCCTGTTGACCGACGTCGCCACGAATCTGCGTGAGCGCCGGAGCCCGGCCGGCGAGGAGCGGATCGGCGTCCTGGCACATCTGGCCCGGATCGGCTTCGACGGGCTCGCGGTCATCGCCGTGCAGTGCTTGCCCGGTACGACGGAGCCGGACGGGCTCGGCGCGCTCTGGGCAGTTGATCCGGTCACCGCCGAGGCCCGCTACGTCAACGCCTCGGCGTCCGCCTTCGCCCGCTCCCTGGCGCTGCTCGCCACGGTACGGCAGCGGATGCGGGGCCTGGACCCGGCCGCAGCGGGCCGTGAAGTGGCCGCGCTGCAGGAGCAGTTGGTGGCCTTCGACGCGTCCGCGCTGGCCAACGCCGACACCTGGTGGTCGCTGATCGTCGAGCAGATGTGGCACGGGTTGTTCTGAGTCGGTTGTCCTGATCGGCCCTCTGAAGATCGCTACCGAGAGACCTGAGAGAACAAGGAGAGCGCCCTGTGACTTCGGACAGCCCGGCACCGCCGACCACTCCCGAGCAGGCCCTCGCCATCGTGCGCGGCCGCTACGCACAGCCCAAGCTGCCGGACGGCACCCCCGCGGAGCTGCGCGTCGAGGAGTTCGACATCGGGTACCTGGTGTACACCGTGTCCCCGCCGGTCACGGACGCCGCCGGCCGGCCTCGGCCCGCGCCGCCCGGCGGCAGCAAGATCGTGGTGTCCAAGGACACCGGCGAGACCGTCACCGTCCCCAACTACCCGACCGCTCAGGCCATCGAGCTGTACCGCAGACAGCGCCAGTGATCGGTGCGGGTCAGGTCAGGGGTCAGTACAGCGAGAATCCGCCGCTGTGCCGTCCCTGGTTCTTCTTCCCCTGCTGTGAGGTCTCGCCCGCCGGGCTCCTCGGGTCGGTCGGGGCCGAAGTGGGGGCTCCGCCTCCCAGCGGCTCTCCGTGCCTGATCTGCTCGCGCTCCTCGTCGGAGAGGGACTCCCACTGGCCGCGCAGGGAGGCCATGCCGCTGCCCAGGGCGCGGGACACCGCGGGGTCGTCCAAGGCGTCGCGCAGGGCTAGGCGGCCGGAGAGGAGTTTCTTCGCCGCGTCCTGGAGGTCCGTGCCGGCGCCGTCGTTCTCGGAGAGCTTGCGCAGGGCGGAGTTCAGGGAGCGTATCTGCTCCGGTTCGAGTGCCTCGTCGAGCACACCGCGCTCCGGCGTAGCGCCCTGCGGGTCGGGGGAGTTCTCGGGTCGCCTGGTCATGTCGCCGCTCCTCGCTGGCCCTCGCCTCTCGGACACCCGAAGTATCTCCCGTCACGCACGGATGTCATGCTGACCCCCCACCGGCCGATCCCCCACCGGGGCCGAACCCACACTGGCCGAAGAGGAGAAGGACCTCACCGTCATGGCTCAGACGCAGGGCACAGGAACAGGCAAAGGCAATACAGACCGTTCCGCCGCCGGTCTCCTCGGCCGGGCCTTCGGCCGTCTCGGGCGCTGGGGCGGCCTGGTCTTCCTGCTCGCGGGCCTCGCGCTGAGCGGATGGGGCGCGTACGAGGGGGCATATCTGGCGGGGTGGGCGGGCACGCACGGCACCCTGACGGTGAAGCAGTGTGAGGTCAGCTATCCGAACAACGCCTCACGCAGCAGCCGTAAGAACCGTCGCCCGGTCCGCTGCGAGGGCACCTTCGTGTCCGACGACGGCAAGAGCACCGACTCGGGTGCCGCGGTGCAGGTCAGGCAACGGTACGCGGCGGGTTCCGAACTGTCGGTGCAGCAGAGCGACGCGCCCACGACGGAGACCTCCGCGGACGGCGACTACATCCAGGGCGGCATGGACCGGGCCTGGCGCTACTTCGGCGCCTTCTTCGGCGGCTGGGTGCTCACGGGCCTCGGCGTGTTCTGCCTCGCGACCGGTTACGCGCCCTTCGGCCAGAGCCGCGTCTCGTACGACGAGGCCTGGGATGCGGCGGGGCGGGGAGTCACGCGTCCGGTCCTGCTCGGAATGATCGGCGTGGGGATCGTCGGGGCCGGGGTGTCGTTCCTGGTCAGCTACTTCGTCTGAGCGGCCTTGGCGCCGAACCAGCCGACCGCGGGTCCGAGTACGACTACGGCATCCAGTACCGCAACGGCCAGAAGCTCAACCACACGCTGTGCTTCACCCAGGTCCGGCCCTCGCCGCGTGCCGCCCTTCCGGGCCGCATGGTGACGGATTTGTGACAGCAACACCCTGAAGTTGCCCGCGAGTGATTCCGTAAACTTTGCAGACGGCTGTACTCCTGTGTGATTTCCCTTGCCCGAGGGGGGAGTTGTACAGCCGTGTCGGCTGACGGGGGTGCTTTCTGCTGTGGCGATGATGCTGCCGGACGAGCTCGAGTGGGTTCTCGAGATGCTCGGCTACCACTGGCCGACGGCGAACGAGGACAAGCTCAGGGACTCGGCCGCCCTGTGGCGGAAGTTCGGCGACGACGTCACCGGGCTGCACACCTCGGCGAACGCCAGCGCCCGGCAGGTGGTGGCCCACAACGCCGGCGAGTCGATCGACGCCTTCACCAAGACCTACGCCAAGTTCGACGGCGGAGGCGGCGACGGCTACCTCGCCAACGCCGCCCAGGCCGCCTACATCATCGCGAATGTGATGGAGGCCTGCGCCTACCTCGTCGAGTTCGCGAAGTGGGCGGTGATCGCCCAACTGATCGCCCTGGCCATCGAGATCGCCGCCGCCCAGGCCGCCGCGCCCTTCACCTTCGGCCTGTCCGAGGTCGGCGCCCTGGGCGCGACCCAGGTCACCCGGCTGATCGTGCGCCGTCTCTTCGACGAGCTCAAAGAGGCGTTGATGGAGGCGATCGTCGAGGCGATGAAGGAGCCGGCGATCTCGATGATCGAAGCGATCATCACCGACCTCATCCGCCAGACGGTCAACGTCGGCTTCGGCGCCCAGGAGGGTTACGACCTCGGCACGACCGTCAAGGCCGGCACCGACAGCGCCTGGCAGGCCATCAAGCAGACCCCGCAGACCCTCGCGGAGGGCGTGCGCGACAGCCTGGGCGCGAAGGCGGGACAGCGGGCCCACCACGCGGTCGACAGCCGGATCGACGGTTACAACGGGGGGTCGGGGACATCGGGGAGCGATGGCGGGGACGGCGATGAGGGTTCCAACTCGTCGGATGGTGACGGGAGTTCGGACTCGTCGGATGGTGACGGGAGTTCGGACTCGTCGTCCGATTCGTCCTCGCGCGGCTCCGACTCCAACGGCTCCGACTCCAACGGCTCCGACTCCTCGACATCGACGCATTCGGGCAGCGGCACGAACATAGGTGGCGGGATATCCGCCGACACCGGCGGCAACGGTGTCGGCGGGTCGGATGTGGGTTCGGGGCCGGGCTCCGACTCGTCGGGGTCGCACTCCGGTTCCGACTCGGGGCTCGACTCCGGGGCCCCGCGGCCGACGCTCTCCCACTCGGGGCCGACGCTGTCGGACTTCGACGACCCGTCACCCAGCAGTACGTCACACAGTGGCGGCGACTCTGTCAGCACGTCCGACGCCACGAGCACGTCCGGCCCGTCCCATTCCGGCGGCTCCTCCGTGTCCGGCCTCTCGTCGCCGACCGCGCATTCCGTACCGACTTCCGCGTCGTCCGGGGGTACCTCGTCCTCGTCGGGCGGCCACGGCTCGATCGGCACCTCGATCGACAGCCTGGCGGCCAGCACGCCCACGCACACCAACGCGGCGCCTGCGCCGACGACGAGCGACTCGTCACCGACTGCGGGTACCGGGGGGCGTGCGGATGGGGGCTCGGGGATGCCGACGTCGCCGATGGCGCCTACGACCGGGGGTGGCGGCGTAGCAGGCGGCTCGCAGCACGGCGGGAGTACGCCGGGCAGCTCCGCGTCGGGCACGAGTCCGAGCAGCCCTACGCCCAACTCCGGTGCGGCGAGGACCAGTTCGGTCAGCACATCCGGTACGTCCGGTACGTCGTCCACGACGGGAAGCGGGCCTGCCTCCACGCCGAGCCACACGCCGAACCCCACGTCGCGGAACGCGCCGGATACGACGGCGGGCGACCGTACGACGCCCCGCGACACCTTGCGGAACACGACGCCGGGGGACGGCACCACGCCACGGAACACCCCGGGTACCACTCCGGGCGACCGAAGCACACCTCGCAACACCACGGACCCGAGCGGCAGTACTCGTACCAGCACGCCGGGGCAGAACTCGACTACGTCCACCCCGAACCAGAACGCGTCCCAGTCCACGCCCTCCAGGACCACGTCGTCGTCCACCGGCAACTCCACGACGTCGGCGTCCACTTCGATCGGTACCGGGTCCGATCGCACGTCGACATCGAGCAGCGGTACGTCGAACTCGTCGGCGCCGAGCGGTCGTACGACGAACTCCTCGAACCAGCCCGGCACCACCAACAGCCCCACCACGCAGGGGCCATCTGGCACGCCCGGCACCCAGAACCAGCCGGGCACCGGCTCCGCCCCCAACAGGCCTCCCCAGCAACCCGCGGGCAGCACCCCCAGCTCCCCGCAGCAGCCCGCCGGGCAGTCCAGCACGCCGGCGCAGAACACCCCGCCCAACAACAACTCGCAGCAACAGCAGCAGCATTCGCAGGTGACGCCGGTTCCGGTGCACACCCCCATCCGCACCCCGGGGGCCTCGGCGTCACCGTCGCACGCGAACCCGGCCGCGCCGCAGCAGCCGGGCTCGCCGCAGGCCACCCCCGGCGACCCCAGCCAGCAGCAACATCCCCACCAGGACAGCCTGGAGGACATCCGCGCCGATCTGGACCACTACCCGGGAGGCCTGACCGACCCGGACCCGGCCGATCAGCAGGCGCTGGTCGACGCTGTGCCGCACAACGAAGACGGCACCCCGCAGCGCTTCCCCGACCCCTTCGGCTCCTGGTCGCAACTCCAGAACGACGGCGGCAACACCGTGCCCGGCCGCAGCAACAACTGCGCCGACTGTTCCCGGTCGTTCCTGGAGACCTGGTACGGGAACCCGCAGGTCTCAGCGCCCCGAACCCTGGACACCGACGCCAACGGCAACCCGGACCCCTGGTCGCCCGAGCACAACGCGAACGACAACCAGATCCGTTGGACCGGCGCCGCCCACACCTACGCGGGCCCCGGCAACAACCCCGACACCGCCGACAACATCGCCTCCACCCTCCAACAGGCCGGCCACGGCTCAGCAGCCATCGTCCAGGTCGACTGGCCCGGCGGAGGCGGCCACGCCTTCAACGCCGTCAACCACCACGGCAACATCATCTGGATCGACACCCAGAGCGGCCAGGTCAGCAACACCCCGCTCCACATCGACAACGCCGCACACGTGTGGCACATACCGCTGGACGCCAACCAGAACCCGATCGACACCAGCCAACCGCACACCCAGGGGTCCGAGAACTCCGAGCAGGGGACGGACACGTCTCATGAGGGGAGTGAGGCGTCGCAGGAGGGGGCGGATACGTCGCAGGGTGGCACCGACGACACCTCGCAGCAGGGGACGGACGACTCGGCAGAGGAGCAGCAGGGCCAGCAGACCACCCAGTCACATCCCTCGGCCCCGACCCCGGACCCCACCTCCGGTGAGGACTCCGACCACCAGTCCAGCCACGCCCCCACGGAACTGGGTTCCACCGACGCGGATCGCTCAGCTCCGGATCGACACCCCAGCAGTGACAGCGCCCCTTCACGCGAGAGCGGGGATGCTTCGGCCGATCCTGCAGGCACGGACCGGCGGGCACCCGAAGCTCCGGCGGGCTCGCATCCCGAGGACAGTTCGATCGACCCCCTGAGCGAGGGCGGGGACAACACCGACGACGGAGCACCCCCCGAAAGCTCGTCGTCGTACGAGGAACGGCAGTCGAGCGAGCACCAGCACTACGGCGTACTCGGCGACGAGGCGCAACGAGATCTCCGGGAACGCAACGTCCACCAGATCGACCAGGAACGCGTATACAACTATTTGGAGAACCTGGCAAACAACGACAACCAGCACCTGCGCCAACTGCTTGCGGGCAGCGAAAACGGCACCACATGGCGTCGTGACGACTTGATGAAGCTCCCTGGATTCAGCGAATTGAGCCGCGGACAGCAATTGGCGACCGTCGCGGCTCTGGCACGCCTCAGTATTGACTTTCACACAAACCAGGGAGTCGGCACCAGCCCACACACACGTGAGGGCGAGAACTCCGCCTACAAATGGAGGGAGGACGCGGAGCGAGAGCCTCTTCGGCAACGCGATGTCCTCCGCCAGAAGAACTACGACGGAGTCGACAACCACGAATCGTCACGGGCTGCCGGGGTCCGCGCAAAATCAGACTTCTCCAACGTGGACGGTTCGGACAACAAGAGCAGCTCGCCGGCCCAGCGCACGCGGCACCACCTCGATGAGACGTACGGCGAGTCCGTCGCCGATCAGATCGTGGCAGCGACCGAAGGCATGAAGCCGGACTTCTCGGGCCGGAACTTTGCCGTGATCGAGGTGTTCGACCCGCATTCTCAACAAACGCACTATGTCGCCGATAGCTCGTTCAGCCACGCGGGACCCCGTCCGGCACACTCAGAACCGCACATTGGCGGCTGGATAGAGCGTCTCAACGAGGATCGCGCGGCCGAGGGGAAACAGCCCTTCGACGTGGTGCACATGTACACGGAGCGCGAGCCGTGTGGGCATCCTTCCGAATCCCCGGGCCACGCGGACTGCTCAGGTTACATCCTCAAGTACCTGCCCGAGCACATGCCGGTAAGTTATGGAACCGGATACCGGAAGGGCGAGCAGGCCGTCCCCTTCAGTGACCCCAAGGGCCGGGAGGGAGTGAACACGGCGCGCCAGGCAATGGAGGCAGACTTCCAGCATCACCTGAACAGAATTTCTGACATCCTCGCAGCATACGCTCTCCCGACCCCCACATCGGATTCCTAGAAACGACCTGAGGTATGAGCACATCCGTCCCCGGACCGGCCGAAGTCTCACCCGATCTTGCCCTGTCCAGTGCGCTGCGGTGGATCGACAGGCCACGTGACAGCAGCGCCTGGTTGTGGTTCGGCGGAAAGGAGCGGGCGGGCAAGACAGGTGTGCTTCGGGAGATCGCCGGGCGGCACCCGGATTCAGTCTTCCTGGATTGCGCGGGCATGCCGTCCGAGGAGATTGCCAGAAAATTGGCAGCTTCCTTTGGTGTAGCCGCCCCCGACACCTATGGCCGCAATTTCGCGGAGGCGGTCACCAAAATCACCACAGGACCGGTGGTGATCCTGGCGAATACGCAATGGGCAGGCAACCTCCGCACCACACGCGAGCCGGAACGAGCCGTACACCAGGTGGTACGGACCCTCATCAGGAATCACAGGCGCAGCGTGCGAATGCGGCTTCTGATCGAGGTGGAGCACACAGCGGACATGGTGGCATCCCTGCGTGGCCGTGAACTGACGCTGCGCGGCCCCGACGAAAACGATGCCCAGCCGACGGATTCCATGAACCAGACGGAGGCCGCAGCCTTTCGCGCCCTCGCACTTGCCGAATCCCGCACAGTTCCACTGACGGTATGGTCAATTCTGTGCTCGGCGCTGGGGCATGACTTCTCCGTCCAACAACTGGAGGAGCTGGTCTCCTCGTATTCGCCGGACACGCTGACACGGACAGACAGCGAATTCACCTGGCCGGCCGCCGCCTTCCGACGTGAGTCCACCGCCCAGGCGTGGCGTGGGACGCTGCCCCCCGAAGAGGCACAGCGCTTCCATCTCCAGGCGCTCTCCACCTTGCGCTCGGTGGACCCGGTGTCCGCCGCGGTCCGCTGGTACGTACATCGCTCGGCGGCCGGCCACGCAGCCGCGGCCGGAGCCTTCGAGTCCCTGCTCGAAGACGCACCCACCATGGCCCAGGTCAGTCACCACAGCCTGTTCGAGGCATTCGAAGCCGCCTATCACGACCACTCCGTCCCTTCGGCGAGCCTCGCAGCCGGCCTCTACTACCTCGCCGAACGAGGTGTCTGGCCCTCCACACACGGGGAATGGCTGGCTCTCCTGCACCACACCCTCCTCAATCGGGGACCCTCGGGCGAGACTTTGGCCGATCAACTGCTCACCGCTGCCGACTCCTCGACCTGGCCGTGGCACACCATGTGGGCACATGGCGCCGGCCCTGGTATCGCGACCACGGAGCACCTGATCAGGCGGCCGACCGCACGCACACTGCGTCTCGGCCAAACCGATTCGGACTCCTTGGCCATCGCCACGGACGATCAGGGCAACAGCAACATCTGGCGCCTCGGCACCGGGGAGCCCGCCGCAGATCAGGCTGACGCGCCCGCGGTACCGGAGTCCTTCACCGCGGACCAAGGGCTCCATGGGTGGAGGCCCGCCGGAGCCGCTGACGGACATGTCGATCTGCCCCGCATGCCTAGATATGTACGTCGCGCCGTTCGTGCGGGTGATCTTGCGGTGATGTCCTCCAGTGACGGAGTCTTCGCCATTCGCATCCACTCCTCAGAACCCAAGGCGGCACAGCCGGAAGTCCTGAAGAGGATGTTGCGCACGGACACACGAGTGGCAACCGCCGATTTCCCCGCCGAGGCTCTGCACGCGAACGCCGAGTGGTTCGAGAGTGTCTGGGGCCCATCCCTCCTCAAGCGGGTTGCCGAGGACTCCCTGCCCGCGAGCCTCGCAGATGCCGACGCCCGGCGGTTCCTGACCGAAATCGGCTTCCCGTATGCCAGAGGCTTCCTGGAACTCGAAACCGTGGATCTCTCCGCCACCGGTCTGACGGCCATCTCCGATTCTCCGATCGGCCAGGGGACCGGATTCCGGCTGGGCACCTGGCAGGGTGCACAACTCCTGCTCGACGGAGCGAGTGGCAAGGTCCTGCAGGACGGGTCGTCCGGGATCAGCGATCCCTTGGCCGGGAGTTCGCTCCGCCAGTTCGTCACCATGGCCCGGCTCTACTTCTGGTGGTTCGCCTCCGACTGGCCCATCGAGGACACCGAAGCCGACCTGAGGTCGTGGCTCGCCCGTATCGACCCCGACGCCTACGCCGCCCAGTGCTGGCAACGCGTCTTCGAGGACTACAACTTCGCCGACCGGGTCTGACGCGGACGCAGCTGGACTCATGGCGGATCCGGGGAAGAGCAGCACCGAAGTCCGATACGAGGTGCCTGCCGGGTCGACACCCTCCAGACGTACTGCACAACTCGTCACCCTTCACGCACCCCTCCCCTCCCCCACCAGCCCCTCCCGAACTCACTGATAACTTTCTGCTTCTGTCGGTTCACTCCGTGGGGGAATCATGAGCCAGCCACCGTTCCAACCACCACCGCGACCTCCGCAGCCACCCCAGAACCCGGCCAACCCGTACACCCAGCCCGCCCCGCCACAGCACTCACCGGGCTTCGGACCGTCGGCCGCCTCTGCTCAGCCACAGGGTTACGGCCCCCCGCCCGCCTCCGCGCAACCCCCGCCGCAAGCCGGCCAACCCCAGATGTACCCCGGACCGCAGCCCTTCCAGGGACAACCGCCGATGCAACCGGCGTACCCGATGCAGCCCGGACCGCCGTTCCAGCCGGCGCCCTTCGGGCAGCGGCCGAGCGCCGGCGGCAACCCGGTCGGCGCCGTTCTCCTCGCGTTCTTCGTCTCGGTCGTCGTCTCGCTGCTCTACAGCGGCCTCCTCCTGGCCACGTACCAGGACCTCTCGGCCACCACGGCGAACGTCCTCTACCTCGCCCACGCGCTCCTCAACGGAGCGATCGTCGGCGCCCTGGTCGGCTCGATGGGGCACCGCAGCAACGGCGCCCGGATCGGCGGAGCCATCGTCGCCGCGCTCGGCGCCTTCTTCGGCTACGCCAACGCGCTCCCGCTCATCTACGCGGTGAAACAGTCGCCCACGGCCCTCACGGACCTGCTGAAGGTCGAGCCCTTCTTCCCGGCCAAGGCCTGGTGAAACGACGAACTCCACGGCGGAGTCGACTGGTTCGCCCCGCTCGGCCTGGTCGTCGCCGCTGCCGCCGCCTGGGGTATCGCCTACTTGATCGGCAACAAGCGCCGTCAGGCGTGACCTCCCCTCAGACACCGAGGCACCGCTCCGGGCGGCCGCCCGGGCTCGGCGCGCTGGAGACTCGGAGACCCGATGACGTTCCCTCCACCCCGGCCTTCCGCGGCTGCGCTACCGCCTCCCCGTCCCCGCGAGTTCCCGCGCGGCCGCCCTGGTCACGGCGATCCAGCAGCAGGTCCCCCGGCTGTGGCTCGGCAAGACCGAACGCCGCCCCGGCTACCTGGGCGTACCGGACCGCAAGGGACACCGGGAGCGGGCGCGGGGGGCCTCGCCCTGACAGCCGTACGCGCCCACCCGCCGATCGGCTACGCCCCCTCGACCGACGCCAGCAGGAACGTCAACGGCAGTGTGGCGGCGGCCAGGGCGAGTCCCGTCGCCGCCAGCCCCGTACGGATCTCCCGCTGCCCCCGAACCCCCAGGTAAGCGGCGATCAGCGGCAGGACGAAACACAGGAGGAAGCTGAAGTACCAGCCCTCCTCCTTGATGAAGAAGACCGTGACGCCCCAAAAGGCCGGGACCGACCCGACACTCAGGTAGCGGCAACGTGAGAGGAAGAGCTCGTGCGCGTCGACTCCACCGAAGAAATCCATGATCCTGACCGCCCTGTCCGCTACACCGCCCGGTGGTCGTAGCCACCGGTGCCCACCCTGCGGAGACCTCGGCAAAGGCCTCAGCCGAAGTCGTTCGTGCCGGGCGTGGGCCGGGTGCCGATCGTCTCGTCGTACGTCGGCATGTTGGTGCCGTAGGAGGTGCGCGGGTCCGGCGAGGCGGCACCGGCCGACCGGCCGCCCGGGCGCAGCACCGCCGGCATCGCACCGGGGGTCGACTGCGTCGTCGTACCCATGTCCGTGTCCGTGTTCTCGAAGTCCTGGGAGACCCGCTCGTCGTTCCACTCATGGCCGTCCGCGGAGGACCTGAGGTTGTCGCCGCCGGCCTCGATGCGGGCGTGCAGGCCGTCGAGGGCGGGCTTCCAGCTCGTGGCGAGCTGCGTCAGCGCCGGTCCGACCGACCAGCCGGTGAGCGAACTGCCCGCGGTTCCGGCCTCCTTGACGGCCTTGTCTGCGGGGCTCTTCATCGTGCGGGCTATGTCGTCGCAGGCCCCGGCGGAGGCGCGAAGCTCGGCCGGGTCGACGTCGGTGCGCTGGGACACGTCCGGGTCCTCTCAGGGGTTCAAGGGGTCAAGCGGTCAGAACTGCTGCTGCTTGGCGCCGGGCGGAAGCATGCAGGGGGTGCGTACGGAGAAGGACAGACGCTGCGGCTTCGTCTTGCCGGAACCGACAGTCTCGGCCGTGACCCGATAGGAGTTCTTCTTGTTGTCGGCCCTGAACACCGCTGATTCATAGGCGTCCTTGAACTCCCGGTATCCCGTGACTTCGTAGCCCTGCTCGGGCAGTTCCCGGCGAAGCGTCCGCACGACGCGGGTGTGCTCCGTCACGGGGGCCGGTGAGCGGACGTAGTAGAAGAGGCTGTACCGGCCGTCCTCGGCGACCTCGTCGTTCTCCCCGACGCAGGCCTCGAAGTTCACCTTGGCCGTCGAGGGGATGAGCTCGACGTCGGTGAGCCGGGCCATGTACGCGGTGTAGTCCTTGGCCCATTTCAGCGCTGCGTCCTTCGCCATGCGGGGCAGCGGGGCGTTGGGGTCGTCGTCGCCTTGAGACATACAGCCTCCAGTCAGGAGCAGGGCCGCGGAAACAGCCAGTACTGTGCGGAGAAGGGAGTTACAGGCCGGGAACGATGTAGGCCTCCGGCGGCTGGTCGGCACCCTTCTTCGGAGCCTCCGTGGCCGGCCTGCCGGCGATGACTGCTCCTTGGTTGTCGAGAGAATCACTGCCCTTGTCCCAGTAGCCGCTGTGCCCATGGGTGTCGACTTCGAAATTGTTGCCACCAAAGCTTCCAAGCATCGGGTCGGGACCGAGTGTGTAGTCGGAGAAGTTGTTGATGACGGGGTCGTCCGCCGCACCGCCGATCCACACGTGTTCCGGATCCATCTGCAGGTCCTGCGCGTTGGCCACCGTCATCCCTGGACTACCGACCACCACTACGTCGTCCGCGCCCAGGCCGGAGCCTCCTGAAGCGGCGGCGCCGACCACTGTGGAGCCGTAGCTGTGGCCCAGGACGGTGGTGTGGCTCGGCGAACCGTCGTGCGAGGCATGTGTGCCCGCCACGAACTGACGCAGGTCAGGTGCGGCGTCCTCGGCCCGTCCGGTCCCGCCGACGCTGTTGAAGTCGGTCGCGGAGGCCTCGGGGGCGTCGTAGCCGAGCCAGGTGATCATCGCCACGCTCTCGCCGTCGGAGCGGTCCTCCGCCGCCCCCTGCAGCTTGCCGATGCGCTCGATCTGACCGGGTACGGCGTCCATGTTCGTGTTGGTGCCCGGCACCAGGATGCCGGTGTGATCGGCGGTGTCCGGGTTGCCCATGGCGACAATGGCCCGGCCGTCGTCCTTCGAGTCGTAGCCGAGGAGGTACAGCTCCTTGCCCTTGGGCGCGTTGTCCCGGGCTTCGAGCTGGTCGTTGAGTACCCGGAGGTTGTTCAGGCGGTGGTTGACCGTCTCGTCGCTCTCGCCCGGGAACTCCTCGTCGTAGTTGCCCTCTTCGAGCGCGTTGAGTTCCTGGGCGACGGCGGTGCGGTTGGCGTCGTCGCGTACGTCCGTCGGCAGACCGTCGGTCGCGCCGATCTCCTTCGGATAGAGCGTGGTGTAGGTCTGCCGCTCCTCGGGGCTGAGTGCCTTCCACCGCTCGGCGGCGGCCTTGGGGTCGTCCTCGGGGATCCGCGGAGGCTGGACGCCGATGGCCTTCATCGCGTTCGTGACGTCGTGGGCGGATTCCGCCGCCGCGTCATGGCTGAACGGGTCGGTAAGGACGTCACCGTTCAGCTCGGCCAGGGCCTTCGCCCCGTCGTCGGCGGCTTTGAGCGCGGTAGCCAGGACCTCGTCGATCCGTGCCCGATGCTCGCCCAGCAGAGCGCTGCGGTCCGCGATGATCGCCCGTGCGTCGGGGTCCTGGCGCGGCAGGGCGTCGGTCGTCGGATCGCTGACCCCGCCGTCGTCGTCGACCTCGAAGTGGTCCTCCTCGGCCCGCCGCACCGCGTTGCGAAGGTCCGTCTGGGACTGCTCCATCCAGAACTTCGTGGTGTCCAGGACCTCGGCGACGGCCATGGCCTCCGTCTCGACCACACCGATCCGCGACTCGACGTCCTCCAGATAGAAGAGGGCCGCGTCGGCGTCGTCGCCCTTCCAGGACGCGTGCAGCGGTCCCGTGACCTGCCGGCGGTGGCGGTCGGTGAGGGAGTCCATGGTCGTCGACAGGCCGCGCCAGGCCTTGGCCGCGGCCTCCAGGTCGGAGAAGTCCTGCTTCATCAGCCGCGAGAAGTCAGACGCCACGTCGGCTCCCGCTCGACCGGCCCAACTGCCCTTCAGCGCATGGCGAGTCCACCCAAGTGGACATAAGGCAACCCCCGTTGCTCCAGCTCACTCATGAGTTCGAAGCGCTCACCCTAGCCGACGGGGTCCGGAGGTCGGAATGCCCGCACGACGACCGCTGACCGCCGCATTCCGCTGAATCCCATGGGGACATACGGCAATTGGGATATACGGCGATCAAGGCGGCCGGCGTGGACGCGGTCACCCCCCGGTCTCAGCGCTGCGCCGGCCGCCCCGCCCGCCCGAAGTCGTGCACCGGCGCGTCCCGTTCGGCTCGTTCGCGGTCCAGGTCCGCCTCTTGCCGTGCGTCCCATTCCCCGAACTGCGCCTTGGACTGCTGCTGTTCGGCATACGTCAGGTCGTCGGCCGCCCGGCGCATCTCGTGGAGGCGCTGGTACACGGCCTCCGTGTACCGCGGGTCCTGGAAGGCGTCCTTGACATCGACGTCCCCGCTCAGCACCTCACGCGCCATGTCGCGCAGGGCCGGGTCGAGCGAGGTCGCGCCGGCGATGGTGCGCAGGGAGCGGTGCAACCGCAGCGCCTGCTCGGGGTCCTGGGCGATCCCCATGAGTTCCTCGTCCTGGATCTCCCGGTCCGCGGTCATGGGTGCGTACGTCCTTCCTGTTACGGCCCGATGGTGATCGGGGCGGCGGTTTACGGGGGCGAGCGGGGTGGCGGGCGCGGTCACCCGAACTCGTCACGGGCCCAGTCCTGCGCGTTCCCGCCGCTGTGCGAGGACCCGGAGCGCGAGGCGGAGGCGGCGGCAGCCGGCCTGTTGGAGTGGGACGCCTGCGTGGTCGTGCTGGTCGTGCTGTTCGAGGAGCCGGAGTCCGAGGTGGACCCGGCCGCCCCGTCGGACGACGCCTCCCCGGCCTGACCGCTGCGTCCGGACAGCGCGTCGGCACCGCGCTGCACGCGATCGCCGACCGCCCCGGTGACCTTCTCTGTCGCACCGTCGACGGCGTTGTCCACATGCCCCTGTACGTCGGTGTAGCCGGCGAGGGTCGAGCCCTCACCACCCTTGACCTCGCTCTTGAGGCCGTCCACGTACTCGCCGGCCGCGTCCTTCGCGACGCCCGCCGTCTCGCCGAAGTCGACGCCGGAACGCTCGTCGAAGTAGGTCTCGATGCTCTGCCGGCCGATGTTCTGGGCCATGCCGATGGCGGCGTCCTTGGCCTTGTCCTTGGCCGCGTCGACCACCTTCTCCTGGACGAACTTCTTGGCCTGCTCCTTGATCTGGTCCTTCGCGAACTGCTTGACCTTCTCCTTGGTGATCTTCTCCAGCTGCTCCTTGGCGATCTTCTTCAGGGCGTCCATGGTGGCGTGCTCCATGGCCTTGGTGATCGCCTCCATGACCTCCTTCCTGAGCTTCGCCAGCAGCTCCCGGACGATCACGCGCGTGGCCTGTGTCGCGCCGAGCGCGCCGACCTCGGAGAGTCCGAAGGTGAAGGGGGCGGACGCCTGCGCGGCGATGATCTCGATGGCCAGGGCGATGAGTTGGGCGATCACGGCCAGCTTCGCCGTGAGGACCGCGATGGCGGCCCCGTCGAAGGTGAGGGCGATCACCTCGCAGGCGGTCCGCGCGTCGGGGAGGTATCTGTCCTCGCCGTTCGAGCCGGTGTACGCGCCCCAGGCCTTGCTGAAGCCGTCGACGGCCGTACCGGCGTTGCCGGCGACGACGGTACGGGCGTAACCCTCGCCGTGCGTCTCGATCTCTTCGAGTTGTTTGCCGAAAGCCCGCCAGGTCTCGGCGACCTGGTGCAGTGCGTCTTCGTCGGCCTCGGGCCAGGAGTAGCCGAGAAGGTCGAGCACCCAGACGAGTTCACTGGGCAGCGTGAGCGCCATGCCGATAGTCCCGTTATTTGCTTGAAGTTCTTAGACTTTGCCGACTTCGCTGATGATCCCGTTCAACTGGCCACTGTTCGACGTCTCCGAGTCGTCGTAGTTACGGGCCATGTCTTCCAGGTTGTGGCCGATCTGGGAGAGCCGTTTCGCAAGGCTGTCCATCGACGTGAAGATTCCATCGCGAATCGGCGTGTAGACCTGACCGAAGATCTCCCCGAAGTCAGCGTCCGCCCACGGTTCGCCGAGCCCGTCGAGAGTGTCCTGAAGCCCCTTGGAGGCTTTCGAGAAATCGCTCCCGAGTTCGACGAAGTTCTGCCCCTGCTTCTTGAGTACCGTCGTGTCGACGTCAAAGGTGTCGAACTCCACCGCTCTCCCCCGGACTCCCTTTGCTGCAGTTCATATTGGACGACAGGCCGATACCTTAGACTCCACGCGCACGACTCAGCCAGCCCGTCAGTCAAGAGATCGTCAAGTTCCCGGGGGGATACCAACAGTGGTGACAACACAGCCGAGTTATCGCAGCACAGGGACCCTGTGGGCGGGAAGACTCCTCGGCCTGGGACTGATCCTGCTGGCCGCCATCGTCGCCGTGGTGACCGTTCCGGAGCTCCGCGGCGAACTCGCCGGCGAGGGCACGGACGGAACCCTCACCGTTTCTTCATGCGAAGCGCGCACGAAGACCCACTACGGCACGCACCGACGCACAACGGAACTCAAGTTCAGCTGCACGGGCACCTGGACGGCAAACAGTGGTGGAGCCACGTACAAAGACGTGACAGTGGAAACGTCCTCGCGTCTGGAGAGCGGCGCGAAAATCGGTGTCGTACAAGCAGACGGTTCTTTCGAACTGCCCGAGGACCGGGCCCCCGGAAAGGACGCCGCGATCCTCGCGTTCTGCCTCTCCTTGCTGACGTTCGGCATCTTCTGCCTCCTGACCGGCTTCGGCACCCGAAACGGCCCCGGCGCCACGGAGTCCTGGCGGCGACTGCCGGCCCAGAAGGTGACGGGCCCCGCGCTGGGTGGCCTGTTCGCCATCGGGGCCCTGACGGCACTGATCTGCGCACTCGTCGCGTAAGGCCGTATCCCTCTTCCGATTTCTGCCGTCCTTCTGACTTCTGAGGAACCCTCAATGACCCAAGTGCATGGGAACACCGCGCCGAACACCGCCGCAGCGGGTGACCGAACGGGCCTCGGCCGCCTCATCGGCGCCGGCCTGATCCTCGTAGGCGTCGTCCTCCTGAGCCTGGGTGCCTACCTCGGCCCCGTCCGCTACGCGACGTCAACTCCGGGCAAGCTCACGGTCGACAACTGCACCGTCGAGTACAAGTACCGCAGTTCGTCGAGCAGTTCACGAAAGAAGACCAAGACCAGGTGGTGCTACGGCACCTTCACCGCCGACAACGGCTCGGCGAAGGACCTCAACGCGGAGCTGAAGAGCGACGCGTTGTACCAGCGGGGCCACGTCATCGAGGCTCGCAAGGTCAGCGACACGTCGTACCAGCTGGACCACGGCTGGACCTACGCCATCGCGGTGGGCTGCGCCTGGGGCTTCGGCGCGCTGATCGCCCTCGCCTCCGGCCTCTTCGGCGCCGTCACGGGCTTCGTCTCGGCGCAGGCGTCGCACCAGGGGCTGTTCCGCGCCTGCTTCGCGATGGTCGCCGTCGGCGTGATCGGGCTTGTGATCAGCCTGCTGGTGGTGTTCTTCACGTGACCTTCGCGTGACGAGGTCCTGATCACTCGGTCGGACGTGGGTGACGACCACGGCGACTCCGTGACCGTTGACCACGGTCTCGGATATCGCCAGTCGTCGACTGCGTAGACAGGCACCGTCACTTCGAAGGTGCCGCGCCCCTTGCCAAAGATCAGCAAGGTGTCTCGCTCACGTCGGGTTCACCCGACACTCCGACTGGCACGGGGTGCACTCCCGCGCGGTCCAGGGACCGAAGCAGTCGAGGGTTCCGGGCGAGGGGACGCTGATGGAGATCGCCGAGCGGCACTGGCAGGAGATCGCGGACGAGGACGGGGGGAGGAGAACGCAGCGTAGTCGTCGGGGGGTGTGACCGGGGCGCGGCACGGGTGAGGGGCGGCGCGCCCACGGTTGGGGCCCAGCCTTCGCCAGGTGAGGTTCCGGGCTCTCCGTTCAGCGCAGGTGCTCTACGAAGGCAGTCCATGCGCTGAGGGAGAACGCGAGGGCGGGGCCGGTGGGGTGCTTGCTGTCGCGGACGGGGATGAGGGTGAGGAGGTTGTCGGCGACTTCGACGCAGTTGCCTTGCCCGCCGCTGTAACTGCTGGTCCGCCATGTTGCTTCCGCGAGTACGGGAAGTATGTCGTGGTCCTGGCTCATGCTCGGTACTCCTTGGCGGTGCGGCGGATCAGTGCAAGCGACTCCGTCGGCGGCAGCGCGGTGGTGCGGGCACCGTCGAAGAGGGTGCGGTAGTACGCGGCTTCCGGTTCGCGCTCCATCCAGATATTGCCGCTTGGGGTCTCCGTCAGTACCAGGTCGAGCGACGTCACCTGGGGAAAGCTCAGCAACAGGTACGGGCCGAACATACCCGAATGGGCACCGCGCGAGAACGGCAATACCTGGACAGTAATATTGGGGAGCTCGGCCATCTTGGCGAGGTGCTCCAACTGCGCCTGCATCACTGGGGGACCGCCCACCTGCTGTCGGAGGACTCCTTCCGCCAGCACGGCCCAAAGCGACATGGGGCCCTTGTCAGTGAGCCGTCGCTGTCGGGCGAGCCGTACCTGGACGAACTGATCGATCTCTTCCGGCGTCTTCCAAGCCCTTGACGCCACGGTCACTGCACGGCCGTACTCCGCGGTTTGGAGGAGTCCCGGGATCAGCTGTACCTCGTACGTCCGGACGGTGTCGCAAATAGCTTCCAATTCGATCTGATCGCGGTACGCGTCACCCAGAACCGAGCTGTACTGATGCCACCACCCGTCGCGACGACGCCGGTTGGCTCGCAGTGCCATGGCTCCAAGGCGGTTGCGTGTCTCCGGGTCCTCGACCCGGTAGGCATGCATGAGCGCGCTCAGATCGGGGGTGCGGACGGGTACGTGCCCGTTCTCCATCCGGCTGATCTTTCCCTTGGTGCAGTCGAGTAATTCGGCGGCTTCCAGCATGGATACACCGGCAGCCTCACGGAATTTGCGCAGTTCGTCACCGAGTTGACGCCCGAGCACAGTGGATGGTTTGACAGTAGGCATGTGCGACTCCTACCAGAGGTCAGAGGTGCAGGGGCGCGACTCTAACCTGAAAGGGTGAATCAGGGTCATCAAGCTCCATGCAATATTGCGCCGATACATATGCTACAGAGCGCTGCGAATGGCTCGCCAGTAACTGGTCTGGCGGCGCGGCGAATTGGTCAGCAGCTACGGACCCTCAGGGGGCGCCATGGCAGAGAGCTCCAGCTCGAACGAAGTCACCTTTCGACTCTCACGGTCCCGCCGAAGCGTGCCGAGATCCCGTGCGGTGTTACACGCTGTGCTCGGCTGTTGGGGCGTAAACCAAGAAGTTCTGGACTCGGCGGAGCTGGTGCTCTCCGAGCTGGTGACCAACGCGCTGCGTGTGCGCGTACCGAGCGGCCGACAGGTGGGCGTTCGGATTGCGCGATCGCTGGAGGATGGCCTGCTGCGGCTGGAGGTCAGCGACGCGGGCTCGGGCAGGCCCGAAGTGCGGGCCCCCGGAGACGAGGAGGCTGGCGGGCGCGGTCTGCTGCTCGTGGAGGCGCTGGCTCACCGCTGGGGCGTCCAGGAGCGCGCGGGCGGGATCGGGAAGACGGTGTGGGCCGAACTGAAAGCACCGGACATCGTGGCTGGGCCTGTCGGGAAGGAGATCGCGGCGGCCATGGTGCGGCCTGGCCAGCAGGTGAGAGTGTGGGGTGAGTGGCGCGCCGTCGTCAGTGTATGCAGCGAACAGTGTGATGTGGATGACCTCGCCGTGGTGCTGGGACTGGACGAGGGCCCGGCGCTGCGCGTCCGGGCATCCGATCCGCTTGCCGTGCGTCAGTGCGAGGACGTATGAGCACGGCCGTCCCGCTCGTGATCGACCCGTGAGCGCGACTATGGTCGTAAGCGCATACCTGGCCCGAGGAGTACGCATGAGTGCGCAGCACGCAGAGACACCGCACCCAGGACCGCCGCAGCTCAGGACTGTGGCCGACATCCGTGCCGCGCTGCGGGACGGGCGGGGCTTCCCGGGCGACGCCGAGAGTTTTGAGGCCGACCTCGCTCGCGCCCTGGACACGTCCACGGCCACCGACCTCCACCAGGTCGCCGACGTCATCAAGACGTATGCCGGCAGTATCCAAGCCTTCAGCGACCCCGAGTTCGACGATGCACTCCAGGAGGGGCTCGACCTCATCGCCGAGATCAAGAAAGGCAACCGGGAGTGAGCCGAGCCATCGCCGTGATCACAGCGTCGGCGGCAAAACGTCTCCACATGCTCGGCCCGGCCGCCCATCAAGCTGTCGAAGAACTACGGCGAGAGCTGGAGGACAACCCCAGGCTCGGCATTCGGCGCGGCCCGGTACAGGGCACCGGCGAGACGGTGGTGTACCGGACCCGAATCGAATCACGCGAGGGCATGCCGGGCCTGACCGTGGTGTACGTGTACGCGCCACAGCCGCACCCGGCGGCGGTTGCAATCATTACCGTCGCACCCGACGACGGAGGGAACGAGCTGTAGATCTGACGGAGGCCCGCGCAGCGAGGATGCCCTCCCCCGCCCGAAGTCCGGCGAGGGAGGGCGCAACAGCATGACTGAGCCGGGACGCCGGATCCTCCACCGGATAACGGCGGAAATGTTTCGACTTCGAGTCGTCCCGTGCGGTGAAGCCGCCCTCGGGGAGGCAGGAGGCGATGAAGTCGTCGCAGCGAGCCACGGCATGATCGCGATGGGCCCAGGTGTCCACACTTCAGTTCAGCGCACTGAACAGCGATGTACAGACGACCAAGCACGCTATCGAACTCAGCAGCGCGACATACATGCGACGAGTATGGTTGCGCCGCCAGGCGCGAATGATGACATAGAACCCCGTGTACATACCGATCAGATTCAGCACCGAGAGCCAGAGAAGCCCCAGGTTCCTCGTTGAAACGTAGATAAAGATCCACGGGGACACCACTCCAAAAAAGATCAACGCGTTCCTGTAGAGGGTGTACTTGCTTCGCGTAGGCCCTGTTCGCGGAATCGGATCTCCCATATCGGGAAGTTCCGGCATGGCCATGCTATTCCTCCAGTTCCCCGGCAGCTGTTGAGCGGCGATCCACCCGGCCTGCGACCTGGCGAAGACCGGCACGACCGGAGAGGACCTCTTGAGCCATCTCCTTCAGGGCATCTCCCGCCCCGCCACCGGCAATCGCTTGCCTTGCCCCCGTTGGATAGACCCGGTGGTCCATACCGAAACCGCGGCGTCGAAGGAACAGCTGGCGATCAATAGCGCGATCGCCTAATAAAAGTGCGTGATGTTCGGTTCCCTCTCAACCAACTGAGTGAGCCCCGCCTGCTGTGCCCGCGCACTACGTGAGGGGTCGGCCTGCTCGCGCTCGTCGGCGAACTTCTGCCAGTCCGATGGCTGCATGAACAGCATGTCATTGGTGCCGGGGACAATCATGACCCCGCCAAAGGGGAGATCACCCGCGACCCAAGCCCCACCGTCCTCCGCGCCCTTGGGCCAGCGACGGACTGTTGACGCATTGATCGCGCGCATCAACGGAGCGCCGTGCTGACCGCGAATGGAGACCCTGACGGTGAACACCGTGCCGAGCAGCAGCCACTGCTCGCTCTTCTTGTCCACTCTCGTGCGGTATTCGAGGGGATACGTTCGCAGTACTCTCTCGCACGCGGTAAGACGTCGACCGCGCCTGGTCCGGATGAGCAGGAAAAGCAGCACGAAAAACCCGACAGGGACGGGAAGTGCCGTGAAGAAGGAATCCGGGACACCCACCAGGTACAGCACGTACGACAGCGCCATCAGGGCCAGGCCGAGAACTATGCGCCCCGTGACGTGCTTAGCCCATGCCCTCCTGTTGTGCTTCAGTACTTGCTCGATATCAGGTGTCACGGTTGGGATCGTCATATGAATCTCCGTCTCACCCGAAATCGCTGCGCACCGAGGCGGTCGCGCTCCACTGCTCGGGATCGGTACTGCTCCCCTCTTCGGGCAGCGAAGGGTCGGTGAACGTCACCGTGTGAGCAACGCCGAGCAGGATATTCCTGTAGTCATCGGCAAGCTCAACGGAGGCCGTCACCAGTTGGATCATGATGATGTCGGGAGTGCCAGTACCCGTCACCGCGACTGTGCCCTGCCAGACCTCCCCCTGCGGAGGAGTGTCACTTCCCTCGGGTGGCCTACCCGGTGCGGTCGTGCGGAGCTTCTTCTCGACGAGGAAGCCCGTGCCGCATGGGAGTTCCAAGGGGCGCATACCCTCGTCCCGATTATCGGCAGCTGCTCCCGCCAGGCTGGCGATCACCAGCTTGGCGTTAGCCCCCGATGTCGGAACGGTCGAGACGGTGAGCACGGAGAACACGATCCCGCCGGTGTCGTCCGGATGCGAACCGACCATACAGGCCTGCACACGATGCGCATTCAGCGAAGTGACAACACCGGCGTAGAACCGCAGGACCTCTTCCGCACGGTCGCGCATCTCATCCGGCAGACTGAGTATCTGCCGGGCCAGCGCCTCGATCCGTTCCACTGGAGGGTTGAGATCCAGCTGCATGTAGCCGTGTGGAATCAGGTACCAGAAGGCCGGCTCCCGCTCGCTCACTGGCTCCGTCATGAGCTCGGTCACTGAGCGATCTTCCCTTCTGCGTCTGCGGTCATGTGCGTCATAGGAGGCTCAGCTCCCCAGCAAGGCCGAGGAGACTGGCACCAGCCTTGGTGACCTCTGCGAAGTTGTGACCGCTGCCCTGCTGCGGGAGCACTCCCTCAGCCTCCAGTGAAGACACAGAATTCGCCGCGACATTGAGGCCGTTGGCGCTGATATTCGCCATCAGCTTGGCAGAGCCACTGGCACCGTCGGCTGCAGCCGCCCAGGCATCGTCGGCACCGGCCTTGGCGCTTGCCTTGAAGACATGGCCGAACTCCCGGCCGAACTCCACGGCTTTTTCGGTGTTCTTGACGGCCACGCCCATGTTGTCGGCCATTCGAAGACCATCGGCGATTTCTCGGCCTGCCGTACCGAGCGCCTTTCCGCCGGGAACCATCCCCAGCGCGTCGCCACCGAAAGAGGCATAGGCGGAGAAGGTATCCATGTTCCACCCGAACTTGTCGCCCCACGGGAAGAATGCATCCCTAAATTCTGGATCGGCAAAATTTTTGGCCATGGAAGCCCCGCTTGCCACCAGGGCAACACCTGCGAACAGCGGTGCCAGGGGCGTGGGGAAGAGCGCCAGCAGTCCAGCGATTGCACCAATGGTCCCCGCATGTTCCAGCAGAAAGTCACCGGCTTCCTTGATGCCGTCCCAAATGGCATCAACGGCCTTGCTCAGCCAGCCAGGTTCCTTCGGCGCCAGCTTGTCCGTGGCGTCGTCAAGCGACTTGGCCACTGTCTCGGCATCGTCCGTATGCGCGGTCTCAAGCGCCTCCGCCTTGGCGATGATGTCGTTGTATCCGCCATTGGCCTTGCTCAGAGCGATGGTTGCTTCGTTGAGACTGCGCTCAGCCGCCCTCAACCGAGCAGTCGCCGCGTCGGCCTCTTCCTGCGTGGAGAACTGTTGGCCGGCGAGCCCCAGGTCCGGGTGCTTCTCAGCCTGTGCGTGGTGTTCCTTGGCCAAGGCGACAGCGGACTTCTTCTCGGCCGCGGCAGCGTCGTACTTCTGCGCCAGGTCGCGGTTGGACGTCAGATCGCCGTCCCATTTTCCGAGTTGGGCCGCAGCCTTTTCCAAGGAGCGAGCAGCGTTCTTGATGTAGGTCGGCAGCTCACCATCGATGGCTTCACGGAAGGCTTTCGCCGCGTCGCCCTGCCAGTAGCTACTTTCACCGATCAGCCTATCGAGCTGCGTGTGACAGCTACGCAGTGCGCTGGCGGCCGAAGTCACCTTCTGCCTCAGAGCGTGGACCTCGCCCGGGATGCCGGGCACGGGGTTCCAGCCGAGGTTGGGGTAGGGATTCGTCGCCATTACTTCGCGCCCCCATGCCCCGAGGTTGCCTGTGCCGCCATGTCCTTGAAGGCCTTCTCCAAGGCGTCTTCGACTTCCTCGTAAGCCTTCTTGTTGGACTTAACGCCCTCACTGACGGTCTCGACCATCTTCTTGGTCTGCTCGGATCCGTACTTCCAGCGCTCTTGGAAACCGTCGCAAGCCTCGTCGAGGCGCTTGGTACCGATCTGGTCGGCACGAACGTGGGCCAAAGCTGTCCGCGCCTCATCCAAGTCCCTGATACAGCTCTCGAGGGTCTTGAGGAACTGACCCAGCTGATCTGTATCCGTTTTGAAGTGGTCCCCCATGAAATGGCTCCTTGAGTGGTGGATGACTGTGCTAGCGAGTTCGCGGGAACAGACGAGGGTGGCCATAAATTTCACGCCAGCTTGTAGATCTTTGACGGCGCCCACACCTCGCTCTTCGGCCACTTCCTGGCGCAGTTCGCCGAGATAGGCCTCGCCTTCGGCTGCTTTGGCGGCGCGCTCCTGCTCGCTCATCTCGTCCCACGCCGTCAGGAAGTCATGGCTCCGTTCACTCGCCGCCTCGGCAGGCTGGAACGTTTGAAGCCTCGCGGAGTCCGATACGGCCAGACAGGATTTCCTGCGACATCTCCTTCAGGACGTCCCCTGCACTACCGCTTGCGAGCTGCTCTAGCGCCTTCCTTAGAGCCCGCGCTTCGGCCGGATCTTCGCGAACTCGGACTCATCGACTTTCTTGTCGGGCTCGTAGAGCATGCGTTATCCCTATCAAGATTTGCCCGCCTCGCGACGATGAGAACCTGCTGCTACCCCGCCCCCAAGGCACTGGTGCATGGACGTCCTCCGCCCCTGCTGCGCCAGCTGTAGCGCACCGCAATGACGTCGCCGAGCACCACCAGGAGTACGAGGACCGTGATCACCAAGCACCATCCGCCGCCGGACGAGTGAGCTACTCCTACTGCCCTTGGTGCGGGGGCTGTTGAGCGTAGGGGTTGGGGTACTGCGGGGCCTGGCCCGGAGGCGTGGGGTAGCCCTGGTTGGGAGGGGTGTTGGGGTACGGCTGCTGGTAGCCCGTCGGGGGCTGGGGCGGGTAGCCCGTGCCGTGTGGAGGCATTCCGCCGCCGGAGCCGGGGCCGCCGCTACCGCGGTTGCGGCGGCTGCGGATTACTGCGAAGACGATGGCGATGATGACCACGGCGGCTGCGATGCCGGCGATCAGCAGGATGCCGCCCGAGGAAGACTTGTTCTTTTTCTTGGCCTGGGTCGTGCTGTCGTCGCCGTTGGAGGCGGCACCGGAATTCGTGGACGTGGACGGCGACGCCTGGGTGAGGGGGCCCTCCTTGGAGCCCTTGGGGATGTTCATCGTCAGCGCCGTACCGGGGCGGGCGATGCCGTAGCCGAGTTCCTTGTCCGGGGCCGTCTTGCCCTCGTTGTTCAGGAAGGACGCCGACTTGACCAGGCGGTTGATGATCTGGCCTGCGGTCAGGTCGGGGTACTTGGAGCGGAGGAGGGCGACGATGGCTGAGACGTAGGCTGTGGAGCCAGAGGTTCCATCTGCCACCGCGTAGCCACTTTTCGTGGTCGGGTCAGCCTGGACGACTTCCACGCCGGGTGCTGCGACAGTTACGTTCCCGGTATTCGAACTAGACCAGGGAGTGAGGCCCTTGTCCACAGCAGAGACAGCCACCACGCCCGGGAGGGCGGCCGGATAATTGACTGTCCCTGCGTCATTTCCCGTAGCCGCTACAACTACGACATCGTGCGATTGCGCATATTCGATTGCCTTGGCGGCCTTTGAGCCAGGATAGGCTGAAGAATCATCGAGTGACAGGTTGATTACTGAGGCGCCCTGCTCTACTGCATAGCGGACTCCCGCGGTCCAACCCGCCGTATCAATCTTGCCCCCAGTCGGATCATTCGCCGTCCGCTCAGCCCCATTCACACGCACAGGAAGAATCTTCGCTTCGGGCGCAAGACCCATCACGCCCGCGGAACCATTTACCCCATGTCCGTGTCCAGCGATGAGGCTGGCCATTCCCGTGCCATGCCCGACATTATCTTCGTGAGGATCTCCGGCGCTGGAGAAGTCCTTACCTGGCAGAACTTGTCCGGTGAGATCCGGGTGACTGGAATCTACACCTGAGTCGATTACAGCAACTGTGATTCCCGCTCCCTGAGAGGTCTTCCAAACTTTCTCAGCGTCGTACACCGTCAGGGGCCACTGCGCATCCCGGACGGCGTCTGCGGCGGCAACTGGGGCTGATGTGAGGAGCAAGGCTCCCGTCAACGCCACGACACCGGTCGTGGACCAGACTCGCTTGAAACCCAACTCCCTGCTCCTCACTCGGCTTTGGCTGGATTCACCAGCCTTTATATATGGGCAGCCAACGACTTTTCGTCCGGCCCGCCTACGTGCTTACTCGATGGTCCGCGGTACGTTGCGGTTGCGGTCCTCTTCCGAGATCCAGGTCTCTTCGTCCTCGACCAAGTAGTCGGGACGGTCGCCCTGGCTGTTCTCTTTCTCGGACCGTCGGCCCTTGCCGCCCGCCCCGCCCGCTGCGCCCGCCTGCGTCCCGCCCCGGCTGCCGTGCAAGCCCGCACCACCACCGGCGCCCTTGCCGACCCCCTTGGCCGCACCGACCACACCACCACGGGCCCTCGCGAGAGCTCCACGACCGCCAGCGCTGGCACCGCCTCGCCCAGCTGCGCCGGCTCCGCCGCCACCCATTCCGCCCATACCGGATCGACCTCCGGCACCGCGGCCTGCTGCGGCGCCACCTCCAGCCAGACCACCGCGACCGCCCATGGCTCCGATGCCGCCGCGTCCAGCAGCACTGGCCCCGAGACCACCTGCTTCGCCGGCAGCCAGGATGCCCGGGCTCTGTGCTCCGCCCGTACCGAGGCTACCGACGCCACCACCGACGCTGGGCCCCCCAACGCCTGTGCCAGGGCCAGGTCCAGTCAGGCCGGGGGAAATGCTGTCCACATTCGTCTTGGCCGTCGGGACCGTTGGAAGCTGCGAGCCTCCTGTGATGCCCGGGTCACGGGGCACCGTAGGCGACGGCTTAATGCTCGTCGTCGGCCCTGCGCTCCACGGCTTGGTGGTGCTGCTTGCCCTGCCTGGACCCGAACTGCCAGAAGACGGCATGGAGATGGGGGTAGGCATTGGCGTTTGCGGGTTCGGGGGTGAGAAGGGGTCGTTTGGGTTGGGATCATCCCGGAATGTCCCTCCCGAGTAAGCCTTGTAATTAACCCCCAACTGCTCCATAATCGCCACCCCCTTAAGCTGCTCTTCCTTGCCCTTCGACAAGGAGTCCGCATTCGCCTGGCGAGCGGCGTCCGTGCTTACGCCCTTGTTGATGTCTGCCAGCAACTGCTCATCATTGCGGTTGTCGTCCGTGAGCTTGTCCCAGGCCCTGTCCCAGCCGGACGGCTCATTGACGTCCCGCATCTTGGACATGGAGTTCCGCAGGTCGTTCTGGACGGCGTGCATGGTTTCCCCGTAATGGTTGGCCCATGCAGCTCCGTTCCTGATGTGCCCCATGATCTCGTTGGCCTTCTTGCGGAAAGCGTCGGCCGCCTCGCCCTCCCAGTGCTCAAGGACGTTCTCCACCGCGCTCTGCATCATGCCCGCGACGCTGTCCTTCGCGGAAACCGAGTCCACGCCGCCGGTCTTGCCGTCACCGTCGCCGCCGGACAGGACGTTGTGGACGGACTTCCAGTGCTGGCTGACCTCGTAGATCCGGTTGGGGTCCGCGTCGAGGATCATGGATCGCAGTTCGGGGATGCCCATCTTCATGAAGGGCGTGTCGAGCTTGCTGCGGTCCGGACCCCCCATACCACCGTCGGGGAGCGACTCAAGCTTTTCGTTGTGCTTGTCCTTGATTCGCTGCTCTTGGGCATCTTGCATCGCCTTGATTTGCTCAGGGCTCTGGTAGTACTCGCCGTACATCTTCGAACATCCCCTCAGTCAGTGACCGGTCGCTGAACCGCTTAGTTGGCCGCACCCTTGGGAGCCGTACTCACGCCCTGTGCGTTCGCCTGCTCCTGGTTGCTGTACTTGTCCCTGACCTTCGAGGTGCTCGTGCCGAAGTCGTCGATCACCCCGTGCAGCGCCTTGATGATGTTCTCGATCCTGGTCTTCTGCTTCTGATGGGCATCGTGAAGCTCGTTGGACTCCAGAAACTTCATGCTGCCGAACGCCGTGCTCGGGATGTCCGTCTCGTACTTGGCCTTGGTGTTGGCCTTGTCCATGTCCGACAGAAGGCCGTTGAGCTTACGGATGACCTCATCCAGGGCGCTCAGATCGACCCGCATTCCGTTACTCATACCCCGTTGTCCTCTCCCCTGTTCCTCAAGCTGTCAGCACCCACTCGGTGCCCATGTTGCCCAGTCGTCCCGCACGTCGGCTAACCCGGCCGTCCGATTCTTCCGACCCGCCGACTCCGCCAGTCCCGCACAGCCACCCCGCTCCCCGCAATCACCAGCACCAGGGCCAACCCTGTGCCCAGGACGTAGATCGCTGTGCGGCGTTCCTTCTCCGCCTCGCTCTCCCCCATAGTCACCGCCATGGGAACAACCCCGCCAGACCCTGCCTTCACCACCGGATCAGGTGAAGGGGAAGATGCCGGGCTGGAGTCGTCCGAGAGGGCAGCCACCGGATCGACTACTCCCCATCCGATAAAGCGGTTCGGACCACGCCCCGGCCGCTGAGCCGTCTCCTCGATCCGTGTCGCGATCTGGGCCGCCGTCCAGCCCGGGTGTTTCGACTTCAGCAGCGCCGCCACGCCCGCCACATACGGTGCCGCGAAGCTCGTGCCGTCGGCCGTGCACTGCCCGCTCTTGGGAACCGTCGAGACCATGTCCACGCCCGGAGCCGCCACGTCCACGAAGTCGCCCGCCTGGGAGAAGTAGGCTCGCTCGTCGTTGCGGTCGGACGCCGCCACCGCCAGTACGCCGTCGTACGAGGCGGGGTACGTGTTCGCGGACTTGCCGTCCGCACCGTCGTTGCCGGCGGCCGCCACGATCAGGGCGCCCTGGTTCACCGCGTACGCGACCGCGCTCCTCAGCGTGTCGTCGTCTTCCTTGTTCGCCGTGTCCGAGGAGATGTTGATGATCTCCGCGCCCGCGGCCACCGCGGCGCGGATCGCCTGGGACATCGTCCCCGAGTTGCCCTGCTTCTCCTCCCCGCCCGTGTAACGGAAGGAGAGGATCTTGGCGTCGGGAGCGATGCCCTCGAACCCGGTGCCCTTCAGCGGGCGGGCCGCGATGATGCCCGCGACCCTGGTGCCGTGGCCTTCGATGTCCGTGTCCGCGGCGCCGTCCACGTAGGACTTGCTGCCGACTGCCATCGCACTGCTCAGCTGCGGGTTGCTGTCGTCGACACCTGTGTCGATCACCGCGACCGTGACGTCCTTGCCCGTCGCCTGCGCCCACAGCTGGTCCAGCAGGATCCGCTGGAGCGACCAGGGCGTGGACTTGATGACCTTGCCGCCGAACACGCACTCCGTGCTCGCCGCCAGACCGAAGTCCACAGTCCGGTTCCCGGAGGAACTGGGGCCGGCCGAAGCACCGGTGTCCGCGTCCGCGAGGCGCGTCGGCACCGTCGTATCCACCGCCGCCTGAGCCAGTGGCGCGGACAGCGGTACCGACGCCACGCAGATCCCCGTCACCGCGAGCACGCCAAGAACCCGCTGCAGTGCGCGGGTTCCACTGTTGCGGCCGTTACGGCCGTTGCGGCTGCGCGAACGGGCTCTGCGGCCCTCCACGTTCAGGCCCCTCATGTCCAGGTCCCCAGGGCTTCTCGACGTACCGATGACGATGACGACGGCGGTAGCGGTGGCGATGACGATTGCCATTGCAATGGCGATTGTGAAGGTTTGCGGGAACTACCGTGTGCCGTCCCGCCAGATGTCGTGTACGACCCCGAAGCAGCGGTCGGCCCAGCCGACACCGTGGCGTCGACTGGGCCGATTCTGCTCATCTCATGTCCCTCGGGTCGCCGACGGGCTCAGCCCCAGGTCGAGGCGTTGCTCTTCTCGGTGGCCTGGTAGTTCTCGGCCGCGTTCTGCAGCGCCGTGGCGATCTTCAGCAGGGTCGCGTGCAGGTCCTGAGCGGTCTGGTCCCACTCACGCTGCTTGCGCTGGTAGCCCTCCTGCGCCTCGCCTTCCCAGGTGGCGGCGACGCGCTTGACGGCGGCCTCCAGGTCGTCGAGCTGCTGCTTGATGCGGCCGGCGGTCGAGCGCACGTCCGTGGAGGCGTTGGTGATGGTCGCGTAATTGACGAGGATCGACATCGTCGTTCCCTTTCAGGAAGAGTCGTTGGAAGTCGCTGGAGACAGTCAGCGGAGGCAGCTGGAGATGGAGATCATGCGCCGTCGGTCGGGCCGAGAGGCGCGGACGGGCTCCCGGCTCGATCAGCCGAAGTCCGACATGATCTTGCTGACCTCGGAGTTCTGCTGCTCTTCCGACGCGGAGTAGTTGCTCCGCGTGGAGTCCACGGCTTCCTTGATGTCGTTGAGGATGTCGCTCATCTTCTTCGCGTCCTCGTTCCAGCGCTCCTGCAGCTGGTGGTAGGACGTGGCCGCCTGGCCCTTCCAGCCGCCCGCGATCTGCTCGATCACTCCGTTGAGACGGCGGATCTCACCCTGGAGCTGACCATTGGCGGTGTTGATGTCGCTGGAGAGCTTGGTGAGTTCGTCCTCTGTTACCCGGAACTGGCCGGCCATGTTGAACCTTCCCCCATGTTGTCGTTGATCCGGGAGACCCTGCCTGGTACCCGGAGGAGCTTCGCACCGTTGAGCGCCGCAAACACTCTATCGTCAACCTGTCACTCATCCACAGGCTGGACCAATCAGTTACACGGCTCACACACTTGAGCGACGTCGCCGTGACCTGTACGCCGTCCTACTCTCAAGTGCCCCTGCTGGTGGGCGCGTTGGCCAACCACTGGCTCGGCGGCCGGCTCGGTCACTGACTCTGTTCCTGCGCGGCGCTACTCGTGTCCAGAGTGGGACCCTTCGGGATGAATGTCGCCCATGTCTGCGGCACGATCGCCGGGTTGGAGACGTCCTCGTACCCCAGCCGCGTCCTCGCCTTGTCCGTCTCGCTCGTCTCACTCGACGAAGACGAAGACGAAGACGAAGAGGAGGAGGATGACGAGGAAGAGGACGAGGCGCTGCTTCCCTTCGCCTCGCTGTCGTTGTTGGCCGGCAGCGAGTAGCGCAGGCCCGTGTCCGTCAGCAGATACGTCGCACCGCCGCCGCCCGCCGCACCGGTGACCTCCTGGAAGAGGAGCCCCGAGCCGGACGAGACATAGGCGCTCAGGGAGTCGGCGATGACCTTCTTCGGGTACGACGACCCGGCCCAGGCGGCGAGCTGCGGCTTCTTGTCCGCGCCGATGGTGCCGCTGTAGACGCTGCACGAGGTGTTGTCGGCCCGGCCCGTCGCCGTGGCCGCGGAGTTGGCCTGCCGCGGGACGGTCAGGGGCCAGCCCTTGTCGGCGTAGAAGGTGTCGGCCTTGCCGCCGTTGGCGGTGATGATGGTCCCGGTGGGGACCTTGACGGCCGTGCTCCCGGACGCCGACGAGCCGGAGGGCGAGGCCTCGATCAGTGCGGCGACGAAGGGGGAGATCATGGCGATCTTGTCCTTGAGGACGACGTAGTACTGCTGGCCCTGCGCATCGTCCGCCTTGAGCACCTGACCCACCACGCTCGCCTGGGCGGGGAGCCCCTTGACCGCCGTCTGCCCGCCGACGCCGGGGATCGTCGGGAAGGTGATGACACCGCCGTCGTTCAGGGTCTGCAACCACTCCTGGCTCACCGGCTGCGGCTCGTTGCTGCTGCCGATGACGGCGGCACGCAGCTGCTCCATGGTGGTGTCGTCGAGACCCGACTGGCCGCCCAGCAGGAAACGGTTGCCCTCGGCGTCGACCAGGTACTCCTGCTTGGTCTTGCTGTTGACGACGTACAGCGCCTCGCGGGAGTCGACCTTGCCCGCACCGCCGAGCGCCTTGGCGTCGGCTGAGTCGAGGACGAAGACGGCACGGGCGATGGCGCTGTCCGACTCCGGCGCCGGGCGCTCGCACACGGCCCAGGTCTTCACCTTCTCCGCGTCGTCCTTGGAGGGCAGCCGGTCGGGGGCGTACGGGATGCCGAGAGTCGCGCCGTGCACGATGCCGCTCTTGTCGATCTCCTTGCCGGAGACCTCCAGGACGGTGCCCTTGCCCTTGTCGAGGAGGAGCTTGGCGGAGGCGTAGTTGAGGACCGGGTGCAGCGTCGGGACCTTCTTGCCGCTCGACGTCTCGTCGTTGAGGACGACGTAGCGCGTCGTGGAGTCACTGTCGACGACGATGTACTCGCCGGGGGTGTCCCAGCCCTCGGGCGCCGCCGGCTTGATCACTCCCCACGCGATGAAGCCCACCACCAGTACGACGCCGAGCGCCAGGCTGGGCATCACCGTACGGACCGGACGCGGTGCGCCCTCCTCCGAGCCGCCCGGCGACGGCGCCAGGAAGGAGGCGACGGTGCGCTTGCGAGCGAAGTTGTAGGCGGCGAGCTCGTCCTGACGCTTTGCCATGGTCCCCGTTTCTCCCGTTTTTTACTGCTCGATCGTGTCTGTACTGCTCGATCGTGTCCGTGGTATCCGGTCACGCTCGAAAGGCGACTTCGGCCACGCAGGCCCCTACTATGCCCTGCGCCACGGGAGCACAGTTCAGCAGGTGTTCGGCCGCCCCCGCATCTTCACAGAGCTTCTCCACAGCGCTCCACGAAGCGGCGCAGGTCCGTGAAAAGCTGGCCACCTGGGGTTTCGGTGTCCCCTGTGTCGCCTCATGTTCCGCAGCGGGTACCGTGAGCCACTCGCATGGACGATGTGGGCCCGGTGAACGGCCACTAATTCGCGAAAGGGATGTCCCGGGGGATGAGCAGCGCTACGAGCACTCGGCGCGGACGCCGCGCACCGCAGCAACAAGGGGGCCAGGGCGACAGACGTACGCCGGCCGCTCCCGCCCCGGCCGCCGCGTCGCCGCGCACCCTGCCCCGCCCCGGCGGGCTGGGCCCGGTCCGGTTGCAGCAGCTCATTCTGGTGGAGTTGGCGGCCGCGGTCATGCTGGCCGCCTGGGCCACCGACGCGTCCTGGCTGCTGGCTCCTGCCGGTGGCGTGGCGGTTCTGCTGCTGCTCCTGGCGGTCCTGCGCCGGGGCCGGCGCCCGCTGCCCGAGTGGTACGAGACGACGCGCGCGCTCAGGCAGCGCCGCCGCGACGCCAAACTGCCGGTGGAGCCCGGGACGGACGCCATGCTGGTCCCGATCGTGGAGTGCGACCCGGCCCTGCGGACGTACGGCTTCGTGTCCCGTGACAACCGCTCGATCGGCCTGATCGGCGACGGGACCTTCCTGACCGCCGTCCTCTTCGTGCAGCCCGGGGACGAGCCGCTGCGCCCTGCGTCCGCCGGACGCCAACTGCCGCTCCGGCTGGTCCAGGACGCCCTGGAGGTCGACGGGATCCGGCTCGCCTCCGCGCAGGTCGTGCAGCACACCCAGCCGGCGCCCGCCCCGCATCTGCCCCAGCAGTCGCTCGCCGCGCGGTCGTACGGCCCCCTGCAGGCGCAGGTCGGTTCGCCCGCGCTCCGGCTCACCTGGGTCGCCCTCAAGCTCGACCCGGAGCTGTGCCCGGAGGCGGTGCAGGCCCGCGGGGACGGTGTTCCCGGGGCGCAGCGTGCCCTGTTGCGGGTGGCGGACCAGTTGACGAGCCGGCTGGCCGGAGCGGGCTTCAAGGCGACCATCCTGGACGAGACCGAGTTGGTGCAGGCGCTCGCGACGTCCAGCTGCATCAACCCGCGCGTCAACGCGCAGCAGTCCCAGGAGGGACGGCCGGCCCAGCGTCGTACGGTTGAGGCGGTGAAGACCTGGCGGGTCGACGACCGGTGGCACACCACGTACTGGGTGTCCCGCTGGCCTCAACTGGGCGGCGGCGGTGTGGCGTTGCCCGAGCTGGTCACACGCTTCACCTCGCTGCCGGTGCTGGCGACGACGTTCAGCATGACCCTGAGCAAGGCCGGAAACCGGGGTGTCTCGCTCACCGGGCACATTCGTGTCACCGCCCGCGGCGACAGTGAACTCGGCCAGGTGGGACGGGAGTTGGAACGGGCCGCGGGTGCCGCGAAGGTCGGCCTGGTCCGTCTCGACCGCGAGCAGGTCCCGGGAGCCCTCGCCACTCTGCCGCTCGGAGGTACGTACTGATGTCCCACCCCGCCCCTCCCATGCCCCCGGGACAGCAGGGTCGCAACCCCGCGCGTACGCCGGCCCACGTGGCCTCGCCCACCGACACTGGCCTGATCCCCGTCATCCGGGGTCCGGAGACACCGCAGCAGCAACGGCGCATCGTCAGCCCGGGGTTCGGGCTGCGCGGGCCGCGCCGCAACCGCCATGTCGTCACCGCCGACGAGCTCGCGGCGATCAGCATGCCGATCGGTGACGACGGCGTGCTCATCGGCACCGACCCGGAGTCGCAGCCGGCCGTGCTCGGGCTGTCCCGGCCGACCGCCTTCGACGTGGTCCTCGTGGGCGGCCTGTGGCTCGCCCAGGTGCTGGCGCTGCGCGCCGCCGCGACCGGCGCGCGCGTGGGTGTCGAGACCGGACGCCCGCAGGCCTGGCAGCAGTTGGCCCAGGCGGCGGGCGGCGGACAGCAGTGTGTGACGGTCTATCCGGTGGGACGGGTGCCCGCCCAGGGACCGTCCGTGTCGAGTCCGGTGGTGCTGATCCGGGACTGTGGCGTGCGCCCGCCGCGCGGACGAGTGACCTCCTTGCCGTGGCAGGCCGTGGTGATGGTGTTGCCGTTCGTCAGCGAGCACGCGCCTCGCTGGCTGTCCCAGGCCGATCTGGTCGGGATCCAGCGCATCTCGCCGCACGAGACCGAGGTCGTCAGCGACACTCTGGGCATTCCGGACGAGCAACTCCAGCATCTGCCGACCCTGCACGACGGCGTCGCCCTGTGGTGCACCCGCAGGCACCAGAAGTTCGTGATGACCGAACCCACCGATGCCGAGACGGGGATGCTCGGCGTGGCCCGCCGCATGGACTGAGACGTCGTCATCCGTGGCACGGGGCTTTTCCGTCCCGCCATGTGAGTGATTAGGCTTCTGGTGGTGCGGTGACGATCGCAGTCGAGTGGGACTCGCTACTCGGTCCGCCCGGCCGCGACGACGACCAGCTCAGCAGCAGTGGCTGACCAGGAGGCAAGCAGTGAACAGGGATCGGTCCGAGTACAACGGCGCCAGCCCTTCCTCGGACGGGGACGATCACGAGGTCGATCTCACCAGTGAGTTCGAAATCGTCTACGAGCCTCCCGCCTGGTACGCCCAAAGCACTCAGGGTGGCTCCACGGCCGGCGGTCAGCAGGACGCCGGGCGGATTCAGCCACCGCCGCCGACCGGCTCACCCGTCGGATCGCCCCCCGGGCCCCCGTACATGCCGGCCCCGCCCGCCCCGGCCCCGCCGCCGCCCGCCCAGGCCGTGTCCTCGCAACCCACTCCGCCGCAGGCCACCGCTCAGCAGGGCCCTGCCGCGGGCGGCTACGGATTCCCGCAGCAGCAGTCCGCACCGGGTGCCCCCGCACCTTCGCCCGGCGGATACGGCTACCCCCAGCAGACGGGAGCCGGTGCGCCCCAGCCGGGCCAGGACACCTCGGGCGGGTTCGCGGCACCCCAGCAGCACACGCCTGCTCCGCCGCCCGCAGCACCTCAGGCGGGCCAGGACACGTCGGGGGGCTTTGCAACGCCGCAGCAGCACACGCCTGCAGCGCCTCCCCCGGCACCCCAGCCGGGCCACGACACCTCGGGGGGATTCCCGGCGCCGCAGCAGCCCACGCCTCCCCCGCCAGCCCCCGCACCCCAACAGCCCACCCCCGCCCCGCAGTCCGCGGCACCGGGCTTCCCCGTGCTGCGCCCGGTGGACGAGGACGCCCAGGGCGGCCCGTCCGCGAGCGCGACTCCGGCGGCGGGCGTCCCGACGGCGGCCGCTCCCGAACAGCCCGCCCCCGCGCAGCCGGAGCCCGAGTTCAACCACGCCGCAGCCGACGCCGAGGCGGCCCTGCTGTTCGGCGGTGCCGACGACGACGTGGAGCCGGAGGAGGAGCGCGGCGGCGAGACGCAGCCGGGTGACTCCACCGGATCCGTGCCCGGTGCCCAGGGCGGAGAGCCGGCGCACGTCCAGTCCGACGTCGACTCCCCCGGGCAGCCCGATGCGGAGGCCGTGCCAACGCCCCCGGACGCGGAGCCGACTGCCGAGGCAGGAACCGCGCCGGCAGCCCCGGCTCAGGGACAGTCGCCCGCCGGGCAGGTTCCCGTACCGCCCCAGTCCACCCCTGAACTCCCCCCGCTGCCGCAGGGCTTCGCACCCGCACACCCCGCCCAGGGAGCGCCGCAGCAGGCCGCGCCGCCCGCCGGATACGGCTACCCGCAGGCCCCCGCCCAGCCGTACCCCGGTCAGCCGCAGGCCCACCCGGGCCGGCCGCCGCAGCCGGGACCGCCCCAGCCGCCCGCCGGATACGGCTACCCGCTGCCCCCCGAGCAGGCCGGATACGGCTACCCGCAGCAGCCCGGTCAGGACCAGCAGACCCCGCCCCAGGGCACGTTCGGCCCGGCCCAGCCACAGCCCGGACACCCGGCGCAGGCTGCACAGCCCGCTCCGGTCGACCCGCGCCAGGCCGCCCCAGCAGGACAGCCCCAGCCGCAGCCCGGTCCCCCGCCGGCCGCCGGGTACGGCTACCCGCAGCAGCAGCCCCAGGCTGCCCAGTCGCAGGTCCAGCCGGGCCAGCCGCCGCAGCCCGGTCCGCCCCAGCCACCCGCCGGATACGGCTACCCGCTGCCCCCCGAGCAGGCCGGATACGGCTACCCGCAGCCGCAGCCGCCCCAGCAACAGCAGCCCGGCGCCTACGGCAACCAGGGGTGGACCGCACCCCCCGGCCCCCAGGTCGGCCCCGGTGCCCCGCAGCAGCAGGCCGCGCCCGGCACCCCGCTCGGCTACAACGCCGCCGTCGAGCTCTCCTCCGACCGGCTGCTGCGCAACCAGCCCAAGGCCCGCAAGAACAACCAGGGCCCGTCCCGCTTCAAGCTCGGCGCCAAGAAGGAGCAGGCGGAGCGGGAGCGGAAGCTGGGGCTGATCCGTACGCCGGTGATGTCCTGCTACCGGATCGCGGTGATCAGCCTCAAGGGCGGCGTCGGCAAGACCACGACGACCATGTCGCTCGGCGCCACGCTCGCCACCGAGCGGCAGGACAAGATCCTGGCGATCGACGCCAACCCGGACGCCGGCACGCTCGGCCGACGGGTGCGGCGCGAGACCGGCGCCACCATCCGCGACTTGGTGCAGGCGATCCCGCAGCTCAACAGCTACATGGACATCCGCCGCTTCACCTCCCAGGCGCCCTCGGGCCTGGAGATCATCGCCAACGACGTGGACCCGGCGGTCTCCACCACCTTCAACGACCAGGACTACCGCAGCGCGCTCGACGTGCTGGGCCGGCAGTACCCGATCATCCTCACGGACTCGGGTACCGGTCTGCTCTACAGCGCGATGCGTGGAGTCCTCGACCTCGCCGACCAGTTGATCATCATCTCCACCCCCTCGGTGGACGGCGCGAGCAGCGCCTCGACCACGCTCGACTGGCTGTCCGCGAACGGCTTCGCCGATCTCGTCCAGCGGTCGGTCACCGTGATCTCCGGTGTCCGCGAGACGGGCAAGATGATCAAGGTGGAGGACATCGTCGCGCACTTCGAGACCCGCTGCCGCGGTGTTGTCGTGATCCCCTTCGACGAACACCTCTCGGCGGGCGCCGAGGTGGACCTCGAGATGATGCGGCCCAAGACCCGCGAGGCCTACTTCGACCTCGCCGCCCTCATCGCCGAGGACATCGCCCGTACGCAGCAGGGCTTCGGCAATCCGCAGGTGCAGCAGTACCAGCAGCACCCCCAGCAGGGTTACGCGCCCCCGCAGCAGCACCCCCAGCAGCCCTACGCCCAGCCCGGCGGCGCCCCGCAGCCGGGACAGGGCTGGGGGCAGCCCCCGCAGCAGCAGCCGGGACCGGGCCAGGGCTGGCAGCAGCAGCCGGCCCCGCCCCAGGATCCGCAGCAGGGCTCCGTACCGCCCGGCTGGACCCAGCAGTAGCGAATCGACGGACACGGCTGAGGGCCGGCACCGAGATGGTGCCGGCCCTCAGCCGTGTCCGCTCACGTCCGCTCGCGGGTTCCGCCGACGTCCTCGGCGGTCTCGATCAGTTCACGGCACCGCTGCACGTCCTGGGCCATCGCCTTCAGCAGCGCGTCCAGCGAGTCGAACTTCAGCTGTCCGCGCACATAGGCCAGGAAGTCGACGGCGACGTGCAGGCCGTAGAGGTCCAGGCCGAGGCGGTCGATGGCGTACGCCTCCACCGTGCGCTCCGTGCCGTCGAACTGCGGGTTCGTGCCGACGGAGATGGCGGCCGGCATCGCCTCGCCGTTCACGTGCAGCCAGCCGGCGTAGACGCCGTCGGCCGGGATCGCGGTGTGGGGCAGTGTCTCGACGTTCGCCGTCGGGAAGCCCATCTCGCGGCCGCGCTGGGCGCCGCGGACGACCACGCCCTCCACGCGGTGCGGGCGGCCGAGGATCTCGGCGGCGCCCTCGACGTCACCCGCGGCGACCAGGCGCCGGGTCAGCGTGGAGGAGAACGGCGCGCCGCCGCCCGCCGCACCGCTCACATGCAGGTCGACGACCTCGACCTCGAAGTCGTAGACCTTGCCCTGCTCGATGAGGAACTCCACGTTCCCCGCGGCCTTGTGGCCGAAGCGGAAGTTCGGGCCCTCGACGACCGCCTTGGCGTGCAGCTTGTCGACCAGGACCTTGACGACGAAGTCGGCCGGCGACAGCTTCGAGAACTCCTTCGTGAACGGCAGGATCAGCACCGCGTCCACGCCCAGCTCCGCCATCAGCTCGGCGCGGCGGTGGTGCGGGGCCAGCAGCGGCGGGTGGCTGCCGGGGCGGACGACCTCACTGGGGTGCGGGTCGAAGGTGACCACGACGGAAGGGACGCCCAGCTCACGGGCGCGCTCCACGGCATGCCTGATGATCAGCTGGTGGCCCCGGTGGACTCCGTCGTAGGAGCCGATGGTGACGACGCTGCGCCCCCAGTCCTCGGGAATGTCCTCCAAGCCACGCCAGCGCTGCACTGTGACCGCTCCTTGTCGAACCCGTGTCCGTTACTTGCCTCCTGTGCAGGTCTAAGGGTGCCATGCCGAGTGCTGCCGCCCCGCATCGGCATGGTGGCTGTGACGGGGCGCACTCTTCACGCCACGGAATCAGGCCGGGACCCGCACCCCCGCCAGGTTCTCGATCATCCTGCGGGTGCTGGGCCCGACCACCGCGGCCCAGTCCGCCGGGGCGTCGGTCAGCCAGCCGGCCATGCGTGCGGCGAAGCCGGGGACCTGGCGGCCGAGGTCGACCAGGCCGCGGTCGAAGCGGGTCGCGCCGTCCGGGGTGCGGACGAGGAGCAGGCCGGTGCGGTGGACGAGGTCCCGGAGGCCGTCGCCGTCACCGTCGCCGTGGCCGTGGTCGTCGCCGTCGTGCCGGACGGCGGCGCGCAGCAGGGCCTCCAGGACCGCGGGGTCTCGTTCATGGGTGAGGAGGAACTCGCGCAGTTCGCAGCGTAGGGGGCGGGACGCCGGGGTGCCGGGAGCGGTGAGCACGGCGGCCAGCTCGGCCCGCACCTGGTCCGGGCCGCCGCCGTCGAGGAGGCCGGTGACCAGGGGGAAGAGGACGGCCCGGGCGGCGGGACCCTGGTCGAGGCGGCGGTCGACGTACGCGGCCACCTGGGCGGCTGTCGCCGTGTTCCCTGCCACCGCTTCGTGCACCAGGGCCGCGACCCGGCGGGCCAGGGCGGGCGTGGTGACGTCCGCGAGGGTGCGCAGCGCCTCATCGGCGTCGGCCCTGCGCAGCCGCGCCCGGAAGGCTTCCAGGACCGGCTCGGGGTGGGTGGTCAGGGCGGGGACCAGCGCACTCGGCGGGATCTGTGGATCGGCCGCCGCGAAGTGTTTCAGCGCCTGCGGGAGGTGGCGGGCGCGGGTGTGCGGATCACGTACGAGGAGGGCGAGCGCGCCACCGTGCAGAGTGCAGTCGGCGGGCCGGGCGAGCAGGTCGAGGGCCGCGTAGCGCAGCAGCTCGCGGTCGGCCTCGGTGCGGACGTGCGGGGCGGCGCGCAGCCCGTACGCCATCGCCGCCACCCGCCGCGCCGGCCGGGCGTCGTGCGCCCACCGGTCGACGGCCCGGCACACGGCGGACGGCTCGTCCTCGGCGAGGACGGTGAGGAGTTCGTCGGCGCGTCGGTGCGCGCAGTCGACGAGGAGCTCGGCCAGGTCGTCCAGGGCGCGGTGCCGGTGGGTGTGCAGCAGCGCCTGCGCGGCCGTCGCCACGGTCGCGTGCGGGGTCGCGGGCAGTGGCCGCTCGTCGTCGAACCAGCGGATGAGGTGCGGTTGTACGGCGCTGGGGTCGGCTGCGAGGAGCGCGGCGGCAGCGTCGAGGTAGCGGGGCGGGCCGGTGTCGTGCGGGGCGGCGTCGGCGACGACGAGGCGGCGCAGGAGGTCGAGGCGGCCGGCCTCGGGCAGGGCGAGGGCGGCCCAGAAGGCGGGGCCGAACTCCCCTGGTACGGGCCGCTGTTGCCGTCGCCGGTCGACGATCCGGTCGGTGAGCAGGCGCAGTACGCCGGTGTACGGCGTCGCGTCCGGCACGCGTCGCAGCACCTCGGCGAGCAGCCGGACCGCCCACCAGGAGTGCGGGTCCGGGTCCAGGGCGCGCTCCAGCTCCTCCAGGCGTACGGCGAGCCGGCGGGTGCCGTGCTGGCGGGCGAGGAGAAGCAGGGACTGGACGACGGGGCCGATGCGGTGCGGCGGCACGGGGAGGGAGCGCGCGTCCTGCGGTGTGCTGTGGACCAGGACGCGCAGGGCCTCGTCCAGGTCGAGGTGCATGCCCTGGATCCAGTCGGCGAGCTCCTCGTGGGCGAAGCGGTAGCCGCTTCCGGCGGGGACGAGGAGGCCCTCGGTGAGGACTGCGGACGCCCAGCCGGTGCCGCCGCCGAGCCGGGCCGGGGCGATGCCCCAGGGGAACACCGCCTCGAACGACTGCCGGTCCAGCTCGCCCTGGCCGGGGCCGAGGCTGCGCCGGGCCGCCTCGTGGACCTGCCCGGAGACCTTCGCCGCGAGGCGCCGTACGGCGGTGCCGCGCAGCCCGTTCGCGGCGGCGAGGCGGACGGCGATGCGCAGGCACATCAGGTCGAGGTGGGCGGCGAGGACGTCGTCCCCGTCGAGAGGGGCGTCCGGGGCGTCGGGAACGGCGGCGCGGATCTCCGAGAGGAGGCGGAGGGTGAGGGGGTGGCGGGCGTGGGGCCCGGTGAGGGCGGTGTCGGGAATGCCGTAGCGCTCGCGTGCGAGCCGGGACTCGTCCTCGCCCAGGTCGCCGAGGTGCACGCAGGGCGGGAGGGCGCCGTCGGAGTGCTGGGCGGCGTGCCGGCCGCCGTACAGCACCTCCCGTGGGAACTCCGCCCCCGCGCGCTCCCAGTACTCCGCCCGGCAGCCCACGACCAGCCGTGCCCCCGCCTCCCGCAGCCACTTCGCCGTCTTCGCCGTCCACTCGGGCAGGCGGTGGGCGAGGACGGGCGGCATCTCCTCGGGGCCGTCGAGCAGGAGCAGCAGGGGGCGCCCCGCGGTGTGGGCGAGGCGGGCCACGCGTTCGGGGGTGATGTCGCCGAGGTCGGCGGGGAGGGTGGGGGCGGAGGCGGCCACGATGCGGGCGGCGCGGGTCAGCGCCCGGCGGGCGGCGTCCGCCACGGAGCCGTCGTCGTCCTGGAGGTCGGCGCCGCGCAACCACAGCGTGGGCGCCGGCTGCCTGCCCCGGTTGCGGCGGGCGGCGAGGGCCGCGAGTTCCGTCGTACGGCCGCTGCCGGGGGCGCCGACGAGGCCGAGGACGGCGGCCGGGCCTGCGGCGAAGGCGGCGAACTCCGCTGCCGTCGCGGCCCGTTCGACCGGTTCGACCACCGGTCCCAGGCCGGCCGCGCCGACGTGGCCCGTCAGGGTGCCGGGCGGGCCGTCCGAGCCCACCGAGGTGGCCGTGAGCTCCAGCACGCCGGCCAGGTTGAGGTCGGCACCGTACGCCGGGACCGTCGCCGCGTTACGGGCGAGCAGGTCGGCGAGCGGGCCGTCCTCGGATCGGTACAGCGGGCCGTCCTCGGATCGGCGCAGGGGGACGGCGAACCCGGTGTCGCGGTGGCCGGACTGCAGCGCGGTGCCGACGACGCCGACGACGGCGCCGGTCGCCGCGTCGAGCACCGGTCCCCCGGCTGCCCCGCCCCCCAGGCGCAGGGCGTCCCGGCCTGCCGTGCCGATCGCCAACTCCAGTACGTCGTCCAGGAGATGGAAGCGGTCTATGGCCGTGTACGTCACCGGCGTCTCGCCCAGCACCCGCGCCTCCCGCCAGCAGCCGGCGGCGACGCGCACGTACGTGCCCGTCTCGACCCGGCCGCGCACGGTGACGGGCAGCGGGTCCACGCCGAGGCCCTCGGTGCGTACGAGAGCCAGGTCCAGGGCGGGCAGCAGGGTCACGGCGTCCGCGGTCACCACGCAGGTGCGGTCCGCGGCGGCGTGCAGGACGAGCCGGGGCAGGCCGGCGACCGCCTCGTGGCTGGTGATCACCGTGCCGTGGTGGTCGGCCACGAATCCCGTGCCGCGGGGGCGGCCGGCCAGGTCGCGGATGCGGACGAGGGCGTCGTCGGGGGGATCTTCACGGTGGCCGGGTGCGGTGGTTTCCATGTCGTCCGGCGGGCGGCGGCCGCCGCCCGTCCGCGGGCCCCGTCCCGCCATGGTCGTACCTCCCCGCCCTACGCGCGTGCCCTCTGTTCGACGGTAGGCGCACGGTGATCGGCGGGACAGATCGCGGGGTGAACGCGCCCCCTCACGCTCCCTCGGTTCACTCCGAGCGCCTGCCCGGACGGGTGAATGGAGCGGGACCCGTGGATACACCCTAGGGGTGGGGGAACCGAGGGGGGACCGTGGAGCGGCGGCAGTGGAAGACCCCGTGTTCGCCGCTCCACGGGCACCAGGCCCCTGGCGGAACCCTCAGCCCCTCAGCCGAAGATGGCCAGGCTCTTCGCCTTGCCCTTGTGCGCCTCGACCAGAGCCAGGAAGCGGCCCTCGGGGTCGAAGACGGCGACGGGGCCGCTGCCCTCGTACTCGTCGGGCATCTCCAGGCGTACGCCGTTGGTGAGCAGCCGGGCCCGCTTGGCGTCCACGTTCCAGCGCGGGAACGCGGCCGTGGCGGCCTCGGCGATCGGCATCACCGTCAGCTCCTGCTGGTGCTGGTCAAGCGTCCTCGCCGACTCCAGCTTGTACGGGCCGACGCGGGTACGGCGCAGGGCGGTCAGATGACCGCCGACGCCGAGGTCGGCGCCCAGGTCGCGGGCGAGGGCGCGGATGTACGTGCCGGACGAGCAGACCACCGACACCACCAGGTCCAGTACCGGCGTGCCGTTCTCGGCGACGGCGTCACGGACGTCGTACACCGCGAAGGAGGAGATGGTGACCGGGCGGGCCGGGATCTCGAACTCCTCGCCCTCGCGCGCCCGCTTGTACGAGCGCACGCCGTCGATCTTGATGGCGCTGACCTTGGACGGCACCTGCATGATGTCGCCGCTCAGCTTGGCGATCCCGGCGTCGATGGCGTCCCGGGTGACCTTGGAGGCGTCGGCGGAGGAGGTGATCTCCCCTTCGGCGTCGTCCGTGAGCGTGTTCTGCCCGAGGCGGATGGTCCCCAGGTACTCCTTCTCGGTGAGGGCCAGGTGCCCCAGGAGCTTGGTCGCCCTCTCGACGCCGAGGACGAGCACGCCCGTCGCCATGGGGTCGAGGGTGCCGGCGTGGCCGACGCGGCGGGTCCTGGCGATTCCGCGCATCTTGGCGACCACGTCGTGCGAGGTGAAGCCCGACGGCTTGTCGACGATGACAAGGCCGTCGGGCGTCTTGTGCTTCTCGGTCATTCCGCGGCGTCGCCGTCCGTCTCGGCAGTCTCGTCCTCTTCGCCCGGCTTCTTGTACGGGTCGGCGTCGCCCGCGAAGCTGGCGCCCGCCGAGACCTCGCGGACCTTCGCGTCCGAGGCCCGTGCCTTGTCGAGCAGGTCGTCGATGGTCTTCGCGGTGTCCGGCAGGGCGTCCGCCACGAAGGCCAGGGTCGGCGTGAACTTCACGCCCGCCGCCGCACCCACCGCGGAGCGGAGCACGCCCTTGGCGCTCTCCAGGCCCGCGGCCGCGGCGGCCCGCTCCTCGTCGTCCCCGTACACCGTGTAGAAGACGGTCGCCTCCCGCAGGTCACCCGTCACCCGGGTGTCCGTGATGGTGACATGCGAGCCGAGCCGCGGGTCCTTGATCCCGCGCTGCAGCTTCTGGGCCACCACCTCTCGGATGAGGTCCGCCAGCCTTTTAGCCCGCGCGTTGTCGGCCACTGGTCCGTCTCCCGTTCTTTCCTGATCTGTGTTCTTGGTCAGTCGTCGTCGCCGCGGAGCCGCCGTCGCACGGACAGCAGCTCCACCTCGGGACGTCCGGCGACCAGCCGTTCGCACCGGTCCAGTACGTCGGTGAGGTGGCCGGCGTCGCCGGACACCATCGCGAGGCCTATGCCGGCCCGGCGGTGGAGGTCCATGTGGTCGACCTCGGCGGCGCTCACCGCGTACTTCCGCTGGAGTTCGGCGACGATCGGGCGGACGACGGAGCGCTTCTCCTTCAGTGACCGAATGTCGCCGAGGAGGAGGTCGAAGGACAGAGTCCCTACGTACATGTGTATCCGGTTCACCCGCCGGTACGGGATCGATGGCCCCGCCATCGGTGGGCAGGGACATCAAGAACGGTACAACGAACGGGTGGGGTGCTCGACGGGATTGTTTCGACCCCGCCGCGCCCTACCTGTCAGCTGAAACACGCTCGTCAGCTGAAACACGCCGAGGCGGCCGACGGGAACCAGGTCCCGTCGGCCACCTCGGGCCACGGTGTTACGCCCGCGGCTTCTCGCGCATCTCGTACGTCGCGATGACGTCGTCGACCTTGATGTCGTTGAAGTTGCCGAGGTTGATACCGCCCTCGAACCCTTCGCGGATCTCGGTGACGTCGTCCTTGAAGCGACGCAGGCCCTCGATGTTGAGGTTCTCCGCGACCACCTTGCCGTCGCGGATGAGTCGGGCCTTGGTGTTCCGCTTGACCTCGCCGGAGCGGATGAGAACACCGGCGATGTTGCCCAGCTTGGACGACTTGAAGACCTCGCGGATCTCCGCCGTACCGAGCTCGACCTCTTCGTACTCCGGCTTGAGCATGCCCTTGAGGGCCGCCTCGATCTCCTCGATCGCCTGGTAGATGACCGAGTAGTACCGGACGTCCACGCCCTCGCGCTCGGCCATCTGCGCCGCGCGGCCGGCCGCGCGGACGTTGAAGCCGATCACGATGGCGTCGGAGCCCATCGCCAGGTCGATGTCCGACTCCGTGACCGCACCGACACCGCGGTGCAGGACGCGGATGTCGACCTCTTCGCCGACGTCCAGCTGGAGCAGGGACGACTCGAGCGCCTCGACCGAACCAGAAGCGTCACCCTTGATGATCAGGTTCAGCTGCTGGACCTCGCCGGCCTTGAGCACCTTGTCCAGGTCCTCGAGCGAGACGCGACGCGTGCGCTTGGCGAACGCGGCGTTGCGCTCACGGGCGGCGCGCTTCTCGGCGATCTGACGGGCCGTACGGTCCTCGTCGACGACGAGGAAGTTGTCGCCCGCACCTGGGACGTTGGTCAGGCCCAGGACCTGGACCGGCGTCGACGGGCCGGCCTCGGCGACGTTGTTGCCGTTGTCGTCGAGCATGGCGCGCACTCGGCCGTAGGCGTCGCCCACGACCATCGTGTCGCCGACCCGCAGGGTGCCTCGCTGGACGAGGACCGTCGACACGGCACCGCGCCCACGGTCGAGACGGGACTCGATCGCGATGCCCTGCGCGTCCTGGCTCGGGTTGGCCCGCAGGTCGAGCGAGGCGTCCGCGGTGAGGACCACGGCCTCCAGCAGCGAGTCGATGTGCAGACCCTGCTTGGCGGAGATGTCGACGAACATGGTCTCGCCGCCGTACTCCTCGGCCACCAGGCCGTACTCGGTCAGCTGACCGCGCACCTTGGTCGGGTCGGCGCCTTCGACGTCGATCTTGTTGACCGCGACGACGATCGGGACGTCGGCGGCCTTGGCGTGGTTGAGCGCCTCGACCGTCTGCGGCATGACGCCGTCGTTGGCCGCGACGACCAGGATCGCGATGTCCGTCGACCGCGCACCACGGGCACGCATGGCGGTGAACGCCTCGTGACCCGGGGTGTCGATGAAGGTGATCTTGCGCTCTTCGTCGTTGACCTCGGTCGCGACCTGGTAGGCACCGATGTGCTGGGTGATGCCGCCGGCCTCGCCCGCGATGACGTTCGTCTTGCGGATGGCGTCGAGCAGTCGGGTCTTACCGTGGTCGACGTGACCCATGACGGTGACGACCGGCGGACGGACCACGAGGTCCTCCTCGCCGCCCTCGTCCTCGCCGAACTCGATGTCGAAGGACTCGAGCAGCTCGCGGTCCTCCTCCTCGGGGCTGACGATCTGGACCGTGTAGTTCATCTCGCCGGCGAGGACCTCGAGGGTCGCGTCGGAGACGGACTGCGTGGCCGTGACCATCTCGCCGAGGTTCATCATGACCGCGACGAGCGACGCCGGGTTGGCGTTGATCTTCTCCGCGAAGTCGGTGAGGGAGGCACCGCGCGACAGGCGAATGGTCTCGCCGTTGCCGCGAGGCAGCATCACGCCGCCGACCGACGGAGCCTGCATGGCCTCGTACTCCTGGCGCCTCTGCCGCTTCGACTTGCGACCGCGACGCGCGGGACCGCCGGGACGACCGAAGGCGCCCTGCGTGCCACCACGGCCACCGGGACCACCGGGACGACCGCCGAAGCCGGGACGGCCACCGCCGCCGCCGAAGCCGCCGCCACCGGCACCGGGGGCACCGCCACCGGGACGACCGGCGAAACCGCCGCCGCCACCCGGACGACCGGCACCGCCGCCACCGCCCGGACGGCCGGCGAAGCCGCCGCCACCGGGACGACCGGCGCCGCCGCCGGGACGACCCGCACCGCCCGGACCGCGGCCGCCGGGGCCACCGCCGGGACGCGGGCCGGCAGCGGGACGCTGCGGCATCATGCCGGGGTTCGGACGCGGACCCGCGGGGCCGCCACCGGGACGGGGGCCACCGCCCTGCGGACGGGGCATACCGGAGGGCGACGGGCGGGAACCGCCCGGAGCCTGCGGACGCGGACCGCCGCCCTGGGCGCCGGGCGCCTGCGGACGGGGACCAGCGCCGGGGGCACCGGGGCCGCCGGGACGCGCGCCCTGCGGACGGGGCGCCTGCGGGCGCGCCATACCGGTGGAGCCACCGGAGGTGAAGGGGTTGTTACCCGGACGCGGACCGGCCGGACGGGCACCCGGACGCGCGGCCTGACCGCCGGGGCGCGGGGCGCCACGGTCGGGACGGTCGGAACGGGGAGCCTGACCCTGGCCGGGACCACCCTGACGGGAGCCGGGCTTCGGGCCACCGGGGCCCGGACGGGCACCAGGGCGCTGGCCCTGGGCGGCGGCCGGGGCGGCCGGCGCAGCCGGGGCCGACGGCGGAGCAGTGAACTCCGGCGTCGTGGGTGCCGCCGGGGCCGGACGCGGCGCGGGCTTGGGGCCCGGCACCGGACGCGGGCCGGAGGCGGCCGGCGCGGGGGCCGACGGAGCCGACGGGGCCGCGGGCTGCTGAGCCACGGCGGGCGTGGGGGCGGCCGGCGGCTTCGGGGCAGCCGGACGTGCCGTCTGCGCCGGGGAGGGCGCGCCAGGCTTGGGGGCGGCCTTGCGCGGGGCGGGCTTACCGGCGGACCTGCCGTTGCCACCGCCCTGGAAGGCGTCTGTCAGTTTGCGCACTACGGGCGCCTCGATCGTCGAAGACGCCGATCGGACGAACTCACCGAGTTCCTGGAGCTTGGCCATGACGACCTTGCTCTCCACACCGAACTCCTTGGCGAGTTCGTATACCCGGACCTTAGCCACTTCGCTCCTTTTAGGTCCGGGTTGCGGCCGGACCGTCGCTACTTCATGGGCGTACTCATCGCGTGCTCATCGAGTGCTCATCGCAATCTCGACCTACTTCCAACTCGCGGGGTACCTGGGCCGCACGGGGTTCCGCGCGACGCTTTCTTACGGTGTCGCCTGCTCAGCAACGTTCTGTCTGCTCGACGTACCGGCGCAACACCTTTACGTCGAGCGGTCCCGGGACGCGGAGCGCCCGTGGGAACGCCCGGCGGCGTACCGCCAGGTCGAGACAGGCCGGGTCGGGGTGTGCATAGGCACCCCGGCCGGGCAGCGTACCGCGAGGATCGGGGACGCAGGCGTCCTCGATCGCCACGATGCGCAGCAGATCAGTCTTGGCCGCTCGCTCCCGGCACCCCACACAGGTGCGTTCAGGGCATGCGCGGGCTCGCGTCCGGCCAGACACAGCTAAGTCTACCTCCCCGCACCGACCTCCCCCCTTTGGGGGAAGAATCGAACGGTTGTTGTCGTGATCTAAGCCACCTACGGCCTGGATCTATTCCCCGCTCCGGAGGGAGCCCTGTTCGGACGGCTGCTCGGTGTCCGGACGGATGTCGATCCGCCAGCCGGTGAGCCGGGCGGCGAGCCGGGCGTTCTGCCCTTCCTTGCCGATCGCCAGCGACAGCTGGTAGTCGGGCACCGTCACGCGCGCGGACCGGGTCGCCAGGTCCACGACCTCCACCTTGGTGACGCGGGCCGGCGACAGCGCGTTGCCCACCATCTCGGCCGGGTCGTCCGACCAGTCGACGATGTCGATCTTCTCGCCGTTCAGTTCACCCATCACGTTGCGCACCCGCCCGCCCATGGGGCCGATGCACGCGCCCTTGGCGTTCAGGCCCGAACGGGTGGACCGGACGGCGATCTTGGTGCGGTGACCGGCCTCGCGCGCGATGGCGGCGATCTCGACGGACCCGTCGGCGATCTCCGGCACCTCGAGCGCGAAGAGCTTCTTCACCAGATTGGGGTGCGTACGAGAGAGGGTCACGGACGGACCGCGGACACCCTTCGCCACCCGAACGACGTACGACCGCAGCCGCATGCCGTGCGGGTACCGCTCACCCGGCACCTGCTCCTGCACCGGCAGGATCGCTTCGAGCTTGCCGATGTCGACGAGCACGTTCTTCGGGTCTCGGCCCTGCTGCACCACACCGGTGACGATGTCACCCTCGCGGCCGGCGTACTCACCGAGCGTCGCGTCGTCCTCGGCGTCGCGCAGGCGCTGCAGGATCACCTGCTTGGCCGTGGTGGCGGCGATACGGCCGAAGCCGGACGGGGTGTCGTCGAACTCCCGGACCTCCTGGCCCTCTTCGAGGTCCTCGGGGTCCTCCTTCGCCCACACGGTCACATGTCCGGTCTCCCGGTTGAGCTCCACGCGCGCGTGACGGCGGCTTCCCTCGGTGCGGTGGTAGGCGATGAGGAGGGCCGACTCGATCGCCTCGACCAGCAGGTCGAAGGAGATCTCCTTCTCCCGTACCAAGCCCCGCAGGGCACTCATGTCGATGTCCACGGCTACGCCTCCTCCTCTTCCTTCATGTCCTTGTTGTCTTTGCTGTCCTTGCGGCTGAACTCGACCTGGACCCGGGCCTTGGCGATGTCGTCGAAGGCGAGCCTGCGGGAGGTGGCCTTGCGGCCCTTCACTCCGGGGACTTCGACGTCGAGACCCGCCTCGTCGACCTTCAGGATCCGGGCGGTCAGCTCGCCGCCCTCGGTGAGCTGGAACCTCACCAACCGGTCCAGGGCACGCACGTAGTGGCGGTGCTCCGTGAGGGCGCGCTCCGCGCCGGGGGTTCCGACCTCGAGGGTGTACTCGCCCTCGCCCATCGCGTCCGTCTCGTCGAGCTTCGCCGAGAGCGCGCGGCTCACATCGGCGACCTGGTCCAGGTCCGCTCCGGTGTCGGAGTCGACGACAACGCTCAGCACCCGCTTGCGTCCGACGGAGTCTACGGCGATCTCTTCGAGATCCAGGCCCTGGGAGGTGACGAGCGGTTCCAGTAGTTCTCGCAGCCTCTCGCTCTGGGTGGTGCTCATCCGGGTGACTCCTCGGCCGCGTGTGCTGTTGTGGGATGGGGCGCGTGTCTGGTCAAAGGGTATCCGGTCGCAGGGAGTGTTGCTGTCCACCTGCGCACGGGCGGTGCCGATGAGTGATGCCGGGCGGGCGCGCGGGTACGGTGATCACCGGCGGGGCCGCCCTTCCCGCCCCGTGTGTTCGTACGAGCCCCCGAGGACGTCTGCCGTGCCGTACTCCCCGCCGCCGCGCATCCCCTCGGGGCCGCGGAGAAGATCCCTGCTCGCCTCTGCCGCCGGGGCGGTCCTGCTCGTCGGCTGCTCCTCCGGTGGCGAGGACTCCGAGGAGAGCGTGGGCGAAAGCTTGTCGGTCACCGAGCGGGCACGCGTGCGTGCCGCACGGGACAGCGGGGGAATCGTTGAACGATACGACACGGTGATCGTCGCGTATCCGGGACTGGCGGAGCGGCTTCGGCCGCTGCGGGCGGAGGCGGTGCGGCATGTGGAGGCGTTCGGGGGCGCCAGGGTGACGGCGTCCGCCTCGGCGTCCTCCGAGCCGTCCGGGGCCGCGTCTCCCGCCTCCCCTACGGTGACCTCTCCCGCTGCCGCTTCGGCGACCTCTTCCGCTGCCCCGGGGAGCGCGAAGGACGCCCTCGCCGAGCTCGCCGCCGCCGAACGGGCGCTGGCGGACCGGCGGGCGAAGGAGCTGCTGGACGTGCCGGGCGAGCTGGCCCGGCTGCTGGCCTCGGTGGCGGCGGCCGGGGCGGCGCACGCGTATCTGCTGACGGAGGGTGCCAAGTGAGCGAGGCGGAGAAGCCGGAGCTGGAGGCGTTGCAGGCCGTGCTGGCGGCCGAGCACGCGGCCGTGTACGGGTACGGCATCGTCGGCGGGCGGATCCGCGAACAGCGGCGCGCGGAGGCGCGGTCGGCGTACGACGCGCACCGGGCGCGGCGGGACACGCTGGTGCGCGAGGTGCGCGACCTGGGCGGCGAGCCCGTCGCGGCGAGCGCCGCGTACGCGTTGCCGTTCCCGGTGCCGGACTCGGCCGCGGCCGTCCGGCTCGCCGCCGAGCTGGAGGAACGCGTAGCCGGGGTGTACTCCGACCTGGTCCGGGCGAGCGACGGCGAACGGCGCGGCGAGGCGGCCGCGGCGCTGCGGGAGGCGGCGGTCCGGGCGGTGCGCTGGCGCGGCGGGAGCGTAGCCTTCCCTGGTCTCGCCGAGCGGGCGGACACGGGTGCGGCCGCGGGCACGAACGCGACCGTGACCCCGGCCTCGGCGACACCGACGGCATAACCGGGAGAGGCCCGGAGAGGAAGGGAACGACTCGCGCATGGCTTTCGAACCGCCGCAGCGTCTGGTGCGGGCGCTCGGCGAGACGGCACCGGACGGTGACGACTGGCTGGAGACGCTGCCCGAGGCGGCCCAACAAGCCGTTGCTCTACGCGAGTTGACCGTCGAGCGGGTGCAGGTGCCGGGCGGCCGGAGCAGTCTGGTGGTGCTGGTGCGACGGGCCGACGGGACTCCGGCCGTGCTGAAGCTGGCCCCACGCCGGGCCCGCCCGGAGAGCGAGCGGGCCGCGCTGACGCACTGGGGCGGCCTGGGCGCCGTACAACTGCTCGAAACTGCCACGACTGAAGGCGTGCTGCTCCTGGAGCGGCTGCACCCGGATGTGTCGGTGCGGTCGTTGCCCGAGGCGAAGGCACTGCTGGAGGCGGCGGGCACGCTGCGCCGGCTGTGGGTCGGGCCCCCCGGTGACCACGCCGCCCACGTCTTCGAGACCGTGGCCGAGCGGACCGGCAGGCAGGCCGAGGCGATGCGGGCGACCGCCGCGACCGATCCCGAAGTGGCCCCGCTCGTCGACGTGGCCCTCGCGGCCCGCCAGGAGCTGCTGGCCGAACCCCCCGAGCACCGGCTGCTGCACGGCACGTTCCGGCAGAGCAAGGTGCTGGCCGGGGAGCGGATGCCCTGGCTGGCCGTGGGTCCCGATCCGGTGGTCGGCGAGTGCGCGTTCGACTTGGCGCGACTGGTCCGCGACCGGGTGGAGGACCTCATCGCCTCCCCTTCCGGGGCGGCGATCACCCGGCGTCGGGTGAAGCGGCTCGCGGAGTCGCTGGAGGTGGACCAGGAGCGACTGCGCGGCTGGACCCTGTTCCGCGCGGTGGAGTCCGGGGTCCGCGCGCGCCGGGTCGGCCGCCCCCAGGACGCGGAACTGCTGCTGGAGTTCGCGAGCTGGCTGTAGTCCCCGCCGGCTCGTGGGCCTACGCGGCCGTGAGTTCGAGGGCCAGGACCGGGCAGTCCGCGGCGGCGCGGCGGGCCCGTTTCACGGTGCGGGCGGGGACCGGGGTGCCGTCGATCAGGAGAAGACAACGAAGACGACGAATCCGTGCTGCTCGACGAGGAGTCGTCGCAAGTCGATGAGCCGCTCGACGAGGACGACGACCCCGTGCTGGTGCTCGCCGTCGTGTCGGCATCCGACTGCATCGTGCCCACGAGGGCGAACACGCCGACCGCCGCGGCCGGCGTCACCGCCGCCGCCACGGCCGCGACGCGTCCAGTCATGACCGTTCCCCTCCCTGGTGACGCTGTGTCACGTCCTACGGTCGGGGAACGGCCTGAGAGAAGTCCGTGAGGCGCCCGTACGCCTCGACAGAAGTCCCTGAGAGGCGTCTTTAGTTCACAAGGCGCGCGATCGCCTCGTCGACGGTCAGCTCCTCGCGCTCACCCGTCTTGCGGTCCTTGAGCTCCAGGACGCCTTCGGCGGAGCGGCGGCCCGCCACCAGGATCTGCGGTACGCCCATGAGTTCGGCGTCCGTGAACTTCACCCCCGGGGAGACACCGGCCCGGTCGTCGACCAGGACGCGGACACCCGCGGAGGCCAGCTTCTCGGCGACGTCGAGGGCCAGTTCGGTCTGGAGGGCCTTACCCGCGGCGACGACGTGCACGTCGGCCGGCGCGACCTCCTTGGGCCAGCACAGGCCCTGCTCGTCGGCGGTCTGCTCGGCGAGGGCGGCGACCGCGCGGGAGACGCCGACGCCGTAGGAGCCCATGGTCACGCGGACCGGCTTGCCGTTCTGGCCGAGGACGTCGAGCTTGAGGGCGTCGGCGTACTTGCGGCCCAGCTGGAAGATGTGGCCGATCTCGATGGCGCGGTCGAGCTTGAGGCCGGTGCCGCACTTCGGGCAGGGGTCGCCCTCCTGCACGACGACGACGTCGACGTACGCGTCGACCTCGAAGTCACGGCCCGCGACGACGTTCTTCGCGTGCGTGTGCTCCTTGTTGGCGCCCGTGATCCACGCCGTGCCCGGAGCGACACGCGGGTCGGCGATGTACGTGACCTTCTCCCCCAGGCCCTGCGGGCCGACGTAGCCGCGAACCAGGTCCGGGCGGCCGGTGAAGTCCTCGGCGGTGACCAGTTCGACGGCGGCGGGCGCGAAGTGCGCCTCGACCTTGCCCATGTCGACCTCGCGGTCACCGGGGACACCGACGGCGACGATCTCGCCGTCGACCTTCACCAGGAGGTTCTTCAGGGTGGCGGAGGCCGGGACCCCGAGGGAGGCGGCGAGGGTCTCGATGGTCGGGGTGTCGGGGGTCGGGATCTCCTCGGCGGCCGGCACGCCGGAGCCGTCGACGGGCTTCAGCTCGTACGTGATCGCCTCGGTGTTGGCCGCGAAGTCGCAGTTCGGGCAGTCGGCGAAGGTGTCCTCGCCGGCGGCGGCCGGGGCGAGGAACTCCTCGGACTTGGAGCCGCCCATCGCGCCGGCGGTCGCGGCGCAGATGCGGTAGTCGAGGCCGAGGCGCTCGAAGATCCGCTGGTAGGCCTGGCGGTGCAGGGCGTACGACTGGGCGAGACCCTCGTCCTCCAGGTCGAAGGAGTAGGAGTCCTTCATCAGGAACTCGCGGCCGCGCAGGATGCCCGCGCGGGGGCGGGCCTCGTCACGGAACTTGGTCTGGATCTGGTAGAGGATGACCGGCAGGTCCTTGTAGGAGGACGCCTGGTCCTTCACGATCAGCGTGAAGATCTCCTCGTGGGTGGGACCGAGGAGGTAGTCGCCGCCCTTGCGGTCCTGGAGACGGAACAGCTCGGGGCCGTACTCGTCCCAGCGGCCCGTCGCGTCGTACGGCTCGCGCGGCAGCAGGGCGGGGAGCAGCACCTCCTGGGCGCCGATCGCGTCCATCTCCTCACGGACGATCCGCTCGACGTTCGCGAGGACCCGCTTGCCGAGCGGCAGCCAGGTCCACACACCGGCGGCCGTGCGGCGGACGTAGCCGGCGCGGACGAGCAGCTTGTGGCTGAGGACCTCGGCGTCCGCCGGGTCGTCGCGCAGCGTCTTCGCCATCAGATTCGACATGCGCTGGACCGGTGCGTTCGCCATGGTTCTCGTACTCCTGCCGGGTAAGGGTGATGGCTAGGAGGTTAGCCGGGCGGTCCATCCCGGTGGAAATCGGTTAGGGCCTGCCCTGGCGACGGCGGAGCGGAAGCGGGGCTCCCATCACCGCGTACGGCTTGGGAGCGCTGGGGAAGAGGACCTGTCTGGCCAGGTCCTCGTAGCCGAGGGAATGGTAGAGGCCGCGGGCCGGGCTGTCGGTGTCGATCGCGGAGAGGATCGAGCGGGGCTCTGCTGCGGCGTCGGTGATCGTGGTGATCAGGGCGCGGCCGATGCCGCGGTTCTGGTAGCGCGGGTGGACGTGCAGCTCGGTGATCACGAAGGAGTGGTCGAGCCAGAAGTCGCGGCCCTGAGCGTGCAGGTACGGCTCCACGACGGTGGACCACCAGTGGGTGCGGTCGTTGGGCATGCCGTAGACGAAGCCGACGAGCCGGCCGTCGGCGGTGGTGGCGCCCAGGGCGCGAGCGCCCGGGTGAGTCATGTGCCGCAGCACGATCTGGCGCCGCACGGCGACCTCGTCGGCGCCGAGACCGAAGGCGACGGCCTGCACGGCGAGCGCCTCGTCGACACGGGCCGGCAGGTCGAGGGGGCCGATCACGATGTCGTCGGGGTTGCGGTGTCCGTGACCGGGGATGCGCAGCATGCCGGGGAGACTACAGGGCTCGTACGAGGCTCAGAACGGCACTCCGAAGTGCGGCTGGAGGAGCGTGGCCAAGCGCTCCGCCGGAAGCGCGATGACGAGCCCGCGGGCCGGTGGGGGCTGGTCGCGCCCACGCGGCGGAGCCGCATATCGACACAGCCCTGCGCTTCTTACGGGGCGCGATACCGCACCGGACTTCGTCAAGGCTGCTCAGAACAGAACGCTCATGAACGCGCCGACCTCCTGGAACCCCACCCTCAGGTACGTCCGCCTGGCCGGGGTGTTGAAGTCGTTGACGTACAGGCTCACCGTCGGCGCCACATCGGCCAGCGCGTACCGCAGCACCGCCGCCATGCCCGGAGCCGCGAGGCCCCTCCCCCGGTACTCGGGGGCCACCCACACGCCCTGGATCTGGCAGGCCTGGGACGTGGCCGCGCCGATCTCCGCCTTGAAGGCGACCCGGCCGTGTTCGTCGAGGCGGGCGAAGGAGCGGCCGGAGCCGACGAGTTCGGCGACGCGGGCCTGGTAGAGGAGGCCGCCGTCGCCGGCCATCGGGGAGATGCCGACCTCCTCGGTGAACATCGCCACGCACGCCGGCATGATCGTCTCCATCTCGTCCTTGCGGACGCGACGGACGTAGGGATCCGGGGCGATGGCGTCGGGCATGCGGTCGGCGACCATGAGCGGCTGGTGACGGCGGACCTCACGGGCCGGGCCCCAGCTGGGTTCGAGCAGCCGCCACAGCTCCGCGGTGGCTTCGGCGGGGCCGACGATGGAGGAGCAGCGGCGGCCGGCCCTGCGCGCACGGTCCGCGAAGGCGCGTACGGCACGGGGCGTGGCGCAGATGGGGACGAGGTTGGCGCCCGCGTAGCAGAGGGACGTCAGCATGCCGTCCTCGTACCAGCCCCACATCTCGCCGCCGAGACGCCAGGGGTCGAGGCCCGCGACCTGCACCCGGGAGGCCACGAAGGCGTTCATGACCGGCTCACGGTCGAGGACGGCGAGCGCGGCGTCCAGGTCGCTCGGTTCGAGGACCCGGGAGGTGGTCTGGGTCAACAAGTGCGGGGCCTCACACTGGGGTCTGCTGATCTCCGCACTGTACCTGCCGAAAATGTGACGCGCCGCCCGTCCGGCAGGCCCGTGTGCTACGAACCTCTCATGATCCTGACAACCGAGAGAACCAACGCCCGCACATGGCCGGAGGAACAACTCGCGGAGCTGTTCAGTGAGGGCTTTCCCCAGTTCATCACGGCCGATCGCCTGGGGAAGGAGTACATAGGACGGGTCAGGGAGTGGTTCGCCGATCTGGACCTCATGCTGGTGGACGAGGACGGGGTGCCGGTCGCCGGGGGGTGGGGGGTGCCGATCCGCTGGGACGGGCAGGTCGAGAGTCTCCCGACCGGTTACAGCCAGACCCTGGTCCAGGCCGTCGAGGGCCGGGAGCGGGGTGCCGAGCCCGACACCTTGGTGATCTGTGGGGCGATCGTCACCCCGTCGCTCAAGGGGCGCGGGCTGGCGGGCCGGACGCTGACGACGTTGCGGGAGGTCGGCCGGGAGGCGGGGCTGAGCCGGGTCCTCGCACCGGTGCGGCCGACGACGAAGGCGCGCTACCCGTTGACGCCGATCGATTCCTTCATGCGGTGGCGCCGTCCCGACGGCGCGGCCCTCGACCCCTGGATCCGCACCCACGAGCGCATGGGCGCCCAGATCCTGGCGGGCGCTCCCGCGTCCCAGACGATGACCGGCACGGTCGCCGAGTGGGAGAGCTGGACCGGTCTGGTCTTCCCCGAGTCCGGCGAGTACGTGATCCCGGACGGGCTGAGTCTGCTGCGCATCGACCGGGACGCGGACGAGGGCGTGTACCAGGAGCCCAACGTCTGGATGCGTCACGCCTGAGCTTCCGTGCAGGCGCGGAGCCGGTAGAGCACGCTCCGCCGCAACGGTCCCTCGGGCACGCCCGGGTCGTCGAAGTCGTCGGCCGGATCGCGGGTCATGCCGAGGCGCCTCATCACCGCCTGGGAGCGGAGGTTGCCGACGGCGGTGACCGCGAGGATCTCGGCGAGGCCGAGGTCGTCGAAGCCGAAGGCGAGCGCGGCGCGGGCGGCCTCGGTGGCGTAGCCGTGTCCCCAGGCCGGACGGGCCAGCCGCCAGCCGGCCTCGACCCCGGTGAAGGGCATGTCCGCGTCGACGGGGTCGAGCCCGGTGAACCCGATGAACTCACCGGTGGCCACGACCTCCACCGCCCACCAGCCCCAGCCGCGCTCGTCGAGCCCGGCCTGGAAACGGGCCACCGAGGAGTCGCTCTGTTCCCGGGTGAGGAGGCCCGGGAAATATTCGCGGACCTCGGGGTCGGCGTTCATCGCGGCCCACGGGGCGAGGTCGGACTCACGCCATGGGCGCAGGATCAGGCGGTCGGTGCGCAGGTTCGTCATCTGCGGGAGTCAACACGGACGGGGGGTGGGGGCGCGATCGAATTTGGGCGCGGGAACGGGGTGCTCACTCCGAGGGCGGCCTCGGCCCAGCTCAGCCCGGCTCCCCTCGGCTCAGCTCACGAGGAGCGACCGGACCTCGCCCCCGTCCGTCAGTCCGCTCAGCCCGCCACCGACACCGACGGCTCGCCCGAGGCGATCCCGGCCGCCTCCATCTGCTCGGCCAGCTTCATGGCCTCCTCGATCAGGGTCTCCACGATCTTGGACTCGGGGACGGTCTTGATGACCTCGCCCTTGACGAAGATCTGGCCCTTGCCGTTGCCGGAGGCGACGCCGAGGTCGGCTTCGCGGGCCTCGCCGGGGCCGTTGACGACACAGCCCATGACCGCGACGCGGAGCGGGACCTCCATGCCCTCCAGCCCCGCGGTGACTTCCTCGGCCAGCTTGTAGACGTCGACCTGGGCGCGGCCGCAGGACGGGCAGGAGACGATCTCCAGGCCGCGCTGCTTGAGGTTCAGGGACTCCAGGATCTGGTTGCCGACCTTGACCTCCTCCACCGGAGGGGCCGACAGGGAGACGCGGATCGTGTCGCCGATGCCCTGCGAGAGCAGCGCGCCGAAGGCGACCGCCGACTTGATCGTGCCCTGGAAGGCGGGGCCGGCCTCCGTCACACCGAGGTGCAGCGGGTAGTCGCACTGGGCGGCCAGCTGACGGTACGCCTCGACCATCACGACCGGGTCGTTGTGCTTGACGGAGATCTTGATGTCCCGGAAGTCGTGCTCCTCGAAGAGGGAGGCCTCCCAGAGGGCGGACTCGGCGAGCGCCTCGGGCGTCGCCTTGCCGTACTTCTGGAGCAGGCGCCGGTCCAGCGAGCCCGCGTTCACGCCGATGCGGATCGGGGTGCCGTGGTCCTTCGCCGCCTTGGCGATCTCCTTGACCTTGTCGTCGAACTGCTTGATGTTGCCGGGGTTCACGCGGACCGCCGCGCAGCCCGCCTCGATCGCGGCGAAGACGTACTTCGGCTGGAAGTGGATGTCGGCGATGACCGGGATCTGCGACTTACGGGCGATGGTCGCGAGGGCGTCCGCGTCGTCCTGGGTGGGGCAGGCCACACGGACGATCTGGCAGCCGGAGGCCGTCAGCTCGGCGATCTGCTGGAGGGTGGCCCCGATGTCGGACGTACGGGTCGTGGTCATCGACTGGACCGACACGGGGGCGTCGCCGCCGACCGCCACGGTTCCGACCTGGATCTGCCGGCTCTTCCGGCGCTCGGCGAGCTTGGTCGGAACGGACGGCATGCCGAGAGAAATCGCAGTCATCTGCTGTGCAACCCCAAGTCGTGGATCAAGGTCCGGTCCCGTCAGCGTCGGGCTCCAGGCTTCGAGATTACGGCACGGACATGAACGGAAGCACACGGCGTTGCAGCGGTCCACTCATTGGCGTCCCGTTGCCGGGAGCCGGACATGGTAGCCGCACCAGCGGACATGCTCCCTGGTTGGCCACCCGCCGTGCCCGGCCCCACGTCGGACATTCAGCAGAGCGTCTCAGCAATCCGCGCCCTTCACTCGTGCGAGTCACGCGAGTGAAGGGCGCGGGATCGATCACAGCGACAGTGGCAGAGAACGGCCGATTGTCAGCTGATCTTGACCGGATTAACGACATCTGCGATCAAGACCAAGATCGTGAAGCAGATAAAGACCCCGGCCACCACATAAGCCACCGGCATCAGCTTCGCCACGTCGAACGGACCCGGGTCCGGCCGGCGCAGCACCTGCGCCGCCTTGCGTCGCAGTGACTCCCACAGCGCGCCCGCGATGTGCCCGCCGTCGAGCGGGAGCAGCGGGAGCATGTTGAAGAGGAACAGGGACAGGTTGAAGCCCGCGACCAGCATCAGCGCCATGGCGAGCTGCTGGGTCGGCGGGATGTCCAGGGTGAAGATCTCGCCGCCGACGCGGGCCGCGCCGACCACGCCCATCGGGGAGTCGGCCTCGCGCGGGGCGCCGTCGAAGGCCGCGTTCCACAGGGCCGGGATCTTGCCGGGCAGGCTCGCGATGGAGTCGACGGCCTCGCCGAGCCGGTCGCCCATCCATGTCAGGGACTCGCCGAAGTCCTGGTGTACGACGCCGGTGGCGGCGCTGAAGCCGAGGAAGCCGGCGGTGACGTACTGGCCCTGGACGATCTGGCCGCTGGAGTCCTTCTTGGCGACCTGGTTGGTGGCGATCTTCGCCTGGAGGGTGACTTCCTGGCCCTTGCGGTCGACGACGATCGGCACCTCCTTGCCGGGGGCGGCGCGGATGAGGTCGGAGAGCTGGTTCCAGTCGTCCGTCTTCACTCCGCCGAAGGAGACGATCTTGTCGCCGGCCTTCAGGCCCGCCGCCGCGGCCGGGGCGGGCGCGTCGGAGTCCTTGCAGGTGTCGCGGTTCTGGCTCTGCGCGATGACGCACTCGGAGACCGAGCTGACGGTGGTGGTCTGCTGGGAGATGCCGAAGCCCATCAGGACGGTGAGGAACAGCGCCACCGCCAGGATCAGGTTCATGAAGGGGCCCGCGAACATCACGATGACCCGCTTCCACGGCTTGCGCGTGTAGAAGAGGCGGGTTTCGTCGCCCGGCTCGAGCTCCTCGAAGGCGGCGGAGCGGGCGTCCTCTATCATTCCGCGCCACGGCGAGGTGGAGCGGGCGGTGATCCGGCCGTCGTCGCCGGGCGGGAACATGCCGATCATGCGGATGTAGCCGCCGAACGGGACGGCCTTGACGCCGTACTCGGTCTCGCCCTTCTTCCGCGACCAGATGGTCGGGCCGAAGCCGACCATGTACTGCGGCACCCGGATGCCGAAGAGCTTGGCCGTGGAGAGATGCCCCAGCTCGTGCCAGGCGATCGAGACCAGCAGGCCGACCACGAAGACGACTATGCCGAGGATCATCATCAGGGTCGTCATGCACGGGCCTCCGCGGTCGCCGTCGTCTGTGCTGTCAGTTCCCCGGCCCGGGCACGGGCCCAGGCCTCCGCTTCGAGGACGTCCGACACGGTCAGTGAGGTTCCCGTACGCGGCGTACCGTGCTCCTCGACCACCCGTGTCACCGTCTCCATGATTCCGTTGAACGGCAGCGCGCCGCTGCGGAACGCCTCTACGCATTCCTCGTTGGCGGCATTGAACACCGCCGGGGCCGTGCCCGCGAGCTGCCCGACGTGCCGGGCGAGGCCGACCGAGGGGAAGGCCTCGTCGTCGAGCGGGAAGAACTCCCAGGTCGAGGCCCTGCTCCAGTCGAAGGCGGGCGCCGCGTCCGGGACGCGTTCCGGCCAGCCCAGGCCGATGGCGATCGGCCCGCGCATGTCCGGGGGCGTCGCCTGGGCGAGGGTGGATCCGTCCGTGAACTCAACCATCGAGTGAACATACGACTGGGGGTGTACGACGACCTCAATGCGGTCGAAGGGAATGTCGTACAGGAGGTGCGCCTCGATGACTTCGAGACCCTTGTTGACGAGGGTCGCGGAGTTGATCGTGATCACCGGGCCCATGGCCCAGGTGGGGTGCGCGAGGGCGTCCTCGACGGTGACGTTCGCCAGTTCCGCCTTGGTCCGGCCGCGGAAGGGGCCGCCGGAGGCGGTGACGACGAGCTTGCGTACGTCGGCCCGGGTGCCGGCCGCCAGCGCCTGGAAGAGGGCGGCGTGCTCGGAGTCGACCGGGATGATCTGGCCGGGCTTGGCGAGCGCCTTGACCAGGGGGCCGCCGACGATGAGCGACTCCTTGTTGGCCAGCGCGAGGGTGCGGCCGGCCTCCAGGGCGGCGAGGGTCGGGGCCAGGCCGATGGAGCCGGTGATGCCGTTCAGGACGGTGTGGCAGTCGGAGGCGGCGAGCTGCGTGGCCGCGTCCGGCCCGGCGAGTATCTCGGGGAGCGGCTCCCCCGCCCCGTACCGTGCGGCGAGCGCCTCGCGCAGCGCCGGTACGGCGTCCTCGCGGGCCACGGCGACCGTACGCACCCGCAGCCGGTGGGCCTGCTCGGCCAGCAGCTCGACCCGTCCGCCGGCGGCGGACAGGGCGGTGACCCGGAAACGGCCGGGGTTGCGCAGGACGAGGTCGATCGCCTGGGTGCCGATCGAACCGGTGGAGCCGAGGATCACCACGTCCCGCGGACCGTCCGGGGAGACGGGGTCGTAGACGAGGTGCGGGTCTGCGAGAGGGGCTGGGCTGTCGCTCATCCCCCCATTGTGGCCGCAACGGCCGCCCGGCAGGACAGGGCGTCCCTCTCGTGGCCCTGCGGCCCTGCGGCTCGGCGGTCGCGGCGACCGTCGAGCCGCGGGGCGCCCCGCGCCCGCGTCAGCGGATGGGGCGGTGGACGTTCTCCCGTTCGCTCGGTCCGGGCGTCGCGTCGGCGATCCAGGGGCCGTCTCCCGACGGGTCGACGATGCCTTGTTCGAGCCACTCGTAGGTGCCCGCGAGGACGCCCTTGACGACCTTGCGGTCGAGGTCGTCGGTGTTGGTCCACAGGCGGTCGAAGAGTTCCTCGACGCGGATGCGGGACTGGCGGCAGAACGCGTCGGCGAGCTGGTAGGCCTCGCGGCCGTGGTCGCCCTGGCTGCGCAGCAGCTCGGCGCGGACGCAGGCCGCGCTCATCGCGAACAGCTCCGCGCCGATGTCGACGACGCGCCCCAGGAAGCCCTGCTTGGTCTCCATGCGGCCCTGCCAGCGGGACATGGCGTAGAACGTGGAGCGGGCGAGCTTGCGGGCGTGGCGTTCGACGTAGCGCAGGTGGGTGGAGAGGTCCACCTCCTGCTTGAACTCGGTGTAGGAGGAGGGGAGTTGGCCGGGGCCCGCGACCAGCTTGGGGAGCCATTTGGCGTAGAAGACGCCCGCGTTCGCGCCTGCCTTCGCCTTGTCGGAGAGGGACTTCTCGGGGTCGATGAGGTCGCCCGCCACCGACAGGTGGGCGTCGACCGCCTCGCGCGCGATCAGCAGGTGCATGATCTCGGTCGAGCCTTCGAAGATGCGGTTGATCCGCAGGTCGCGCAGGATCTGCTCGGCGGGGACCGCCCGTTCTCCGCGGGCCGCCAGTGACGCGGCCGTCTCGAAGCCCCGGCCGCCGCGGATCTGGACCAGTTCGTCGGCCATGAGCCACGCCATCTCCGAGCCGTAGAGCTTGGCGAGGGCGGCCTCGATGCGGATGTCGTTGCGGTTCTCGTCGGCCATCTGGGAGGAGAGGTCGAGTACGGCCTCCAGGGCGAAGGTCGTGGCGGCGATGAAGCTGATCTTCGAGCCGACGGCCTCGTGCAGCGCGACCGGCTTGCCCCACTGCTCCCGTACGCCCGACCACTCGCGGGCGATCTTCAGGCACCATTTGCCGGCGCCGACGCACATGGCGGGCAGGGACAGCCGCCCGGTGTTCAAAGTGGTGAGGGCGATCTTGAGGCCCGCTCCCTCCGGGCCGATGCGGTTCGCGGCCGGGACGCGCACCCGGTGGAAGCGGGTGACGCCGTTCTCGAGGCCGCGCAGGCCCATGAAGGCGTTGCGGTTCTCGACGGTGACGCCCTCGGAGGCGGACTCCACGACGAAGGCGGTGATGCCGCCCTTGTGTCCCTCGGACTTCGGCACCCGGGCCATGACGACGAGGAGGTCGGCGACCACCCCGTTGGTCGTCCACAGTTTCACCCCGTCGAGGACGTAGTCGTCCCCGTCCGGGACCGCGCTCGTGGCCAGCCGGGCCGGGTCGGAGCCGACGTCCGGTTCGGTCAGCAGGAAGGCGGAGATGTCGGTGCGGGCGCAGCGCGGCAGGAAGGTGTCCTTCTGCTCCTGGGTGCCGAAGAGTTTCAGCGGCTGCGGTACGCCGATCGACTGATGGGCGGAGAGCAGCGCGCCGATCGCCGGGTTCGCGGAGCCGGCCAGGGCGAGGGCCTTGTTGTAGTAGACCTGGGTCAGGCCGAGGCCGCCGTACTTGGTGTCGATCTTCATGCCGAGGGCGCCGAGCTCCTTGAGCCCGTCGATCACCTCGTCCGGGATCTGCGCGTCCCGCTCGATGCGCGCCGAGTCGATCCGTGTCTCGCAGAAGTCGCGGAGCTTGGCGAGGAACTCCTCGCCGCGCTGTACGTCCTCGTCGGCGGGCAGGGGGTGGGGGTGGATGAGGTCGAGCCGGAGGCGGCCCAGGAACAGTTCCTTGGCGAAGCTGGGCTTGCGCCAGTCCTGCTCCCGGGCGGCCTCCGCCACCTGACGTGCCTCACGTTCCGTGACGGTGGGTTTGGTCGGTGGTTCGGGCATAAGGCTCACCTCGCCGTAAACAGGGATCTTGAGTGCCGTCTGTTACTGACTGGTGCTACTTGATCGTATGTACCCGATACCGGGCGGACCCACCACCCCTGGCGCACGTTCACCCAGGGGACCGCCCTCCGTTTCCGTGCGGTTTCTCGAACCATCACGTGATGATTACGTGAAGGAACACCATCAACTTCTCCACCAGATTTCTGTGAATTCCACGAAAACTCCAGCCAACAACCACAGCTGTGACCTAAGGTCCTCGATCACTTGGCCACATTCGCCCGATGGGGAAGTTCGATGGGCGGCTGCGGCTTGTGACGGCGGCGTATGGCTGGGGGGCACATGCGGGATGTCGGCGTGTCGGAATCCGCTGGGGAACCGGGGGCGGAGACGACCGGGGGACCGGGAGAAGAGAGGAATCGCGCGGGGGCGGGCGGCCCGGACCGGGCGGTCGCGGTCGCGGACGAGGACGGCGCGGCCGGACCGAAGCCGGACCGGGCCGGGCCGAAGGCCCGCACGGGAGACGGAAAGGCCCGCTGGTACCGGCCGCTCACGGTCGTCACCGACGCCTGCGGAATCGGGGTTCCGCTCGCCGCGGCCCTGGAGGCGGACGGACAGGACGTGCCGGTGATCGGCGGCCTGGTCGGCGCCGGCGTGTGGGCGGTCATCCGGACCCTACGACGCCGGTACGCGGCCCAGCGCCTCGGGGAGTCGTGGGGTGTGCTGGCCGCCGTGCGGGACTGGGTGCTGCTGGCCGGGGTCCTGGCGCTGGCGCTGATCCTCTCCGATGTGCAGAACGGGCCTCGGCCCACCCTCGCCCTGGCCTCGCTGATGCCGGGACTGGCGCTGACGGCCACGGTCGCGCCGGTGACCCGGCTGCATCTCAACCGGCAGCGCCGGCAGGCGCGGGCGGTGCGCCGGGCCCTGGTGGTGGGCGAGCCGACCGCCGTGGACCACGTCGTGGGACGGCTCGCCGCCCGCACGGATCACCCGTATGTGGTGGTGGGTGTGGTGCCGGTCGGCTTCCAGTCCCTGGGGTGCGGGATGCCCGCCCCCGGGCGGCTGGCGGCCTTCCCTGCCGACCTCACGCAGGACGCGGATGTCGTCCTGCGGGCCGTGGAGGCCTCCGAGGCGGACGTCGCACTGGTGGCGCCGGGGCCGCTGATGGCCGGCGAACGGCTGCGGCACGTGTCGTGGGCGCTGCACGGCGCCGGACTGCAGCTCGCCGTGGTGCCGGGACTCACGGAGGTCGCCCAGGCCCGGGTACGGCCCACCTCGGCGGCGGGGCTGACGCTGCTGCAGGTGGCGCCGCCCGCGCAGGAGGGCGGGCAGCCGTGGCTGAAGTCGCTCCTCGACCGGGCGGGGGCCACGGTCGGGCTCATACTGCTGGCGCCACTGTTCGGGGCGCTGGCGGTGGCGGTCCGCTGCTCGTCGCCCGGCCCCGTCTTCCATCGGCAGACGCGCTGCGGGCTGGGCGGGGGGCCGTTCACGATGTGGAAGTTCCGCACGATGGTCGTCGACGCGGAGGCCCGCCGGGCCGAGCTCGCCCGGGCCGGGGCCAACCAGCACGACGGGCACATGTTCAAGATGCGCCGCGACCCGCGCGTCACTCGGCTCGGCGGTGCGCTGCGCCGGCTGTCCCTGGACGAGCTGCCGCAGCTCTTCAATGTCCTTCGTGGTGACATGTCCCTGATCGGCCCGCGTCCGCCGCTGCCCGAGGAGGTCGCCCGCTACAACCGCACCGAGCTGCGGCGTCTCTCCGTCAAGCCGGGCATGACCGGGCTGTGGCAGGTCAGCGGGCGCTCCGACCTGTCCTGGGACGAGACGGTGGCGCTCGACCTCTGGTACGTGGACAACTGGTCGGTGGCCACCGACGTGGAGATCATGACCCGCACCCTGCGCGCCGTCGTCGACGGCCGCGGGGCGTACTGAGGGGATCCGCCGATGAGCGGTCACCTCGGTCCGGCGCGGCCCGGGGCACTGTCGTCGTTCTCCCGCACCCGTACCGGAGTGCGGGAGAACGACGACAGTGGCGCGGGAGGAGACCGGTCAGCCGGTCTGCTGCCCCAGCCACCACGCGTACGTCGAGGCGATTCCGTCACGCAGGGCGACGGCGGGCTTGAAGCCGAGCGCGGTCAGCCGGGAGACGTCGAGGAGTTTGCGCGGGGTGCCGTCCGGCTTGCTCGTGTCCCACACGATCTCTCCCTGGTAGCCCGTCACCTCGCGGACGACTGCCGCGAGTTCGCTGATCGGGAGGTCCTCGCCGCAGCCGATGTTGACCGGCCCGTCGGCGTCGTAGCGGTCCAGGAGCAGGGCGCAGGCCGCGGCCACGTCGTCGACGTGCAGGAACTCCCGGCGCGGGGTTCCGGTGCCCCACAGCACGACCTCGGGCGCCCCGGCGGCGCGGGCCTCGTGGAAGCGCCGGATCAGGGCGGGCAGCACATGCGAGGTGGCCAGGTCGAAGTTGTCTCCGGGGCCGTAGAGATTGGTGGGCATGGCGCTGATGTACGCGGCGCCGTACTGGCGGCGGTACGACTGGACCTGGGTGATGCCGGCGATCTTGGCGATGGCGTACGCCTCGTTGGTCGGCTCCAGTGCCCCGGTGAGCAGGGACTCCTCGCGGATCGGCTGCTCGGCGAGCTTCGGGTAGATGCAGGACGAGCCGAGGAAGAGCAGCCGCGGCACCGCGGCACTGTGCGCGCCGGCGATGACGCTCAGCTGTATCCGCAGGTTGTCCTCCAGGAACTGCACCGGGTAGGTGCTGTTGGCCATGATCCCGCCGACCTTGGCGGCGGCCAGCACGACGGCGTCCGGGCGGACGTCGCGCAGAAAGGCCTCGGTCCGCGCGGCGTCGCGCAGATCGAGCTGGTCCCGGCCGCGGGTGAGCACCTCGTGTCCGTCGGCTTCGAGCCGGCGTACCACCGCGGAACCGACCAGGCCGCGATGGCCCGCGACGAACACCCGGGCCGGGCGCGGGAGCAAGGGGGGCGTGGGCTTGGGCGAAGGGTCAGCAGTCATGGCGCGGATTGTGCCAGCGACGACCACACCCAGGGGACGTTCTGCAAGAAGTTGGTCCAATTCATATGAAAACGCGGCCTGTTGTGTCGCGTCAGAGGGGGGTACGAATGGGCAAGTCGGCACTCATCACCGGGGTGACCGGTCAGGACGGCTCGTATCTGGCGGAGCTGTTGCTGGGCAAGGGCTACACCGTGCACGGCCTGATACGCCGGTCGTCGAGCTTCAACACCGAGCGGATCGACCACATCTACCAGGGACCCGACCAGCCGGAGCGATCCTTCGTCCTGCACCACGCGGACCTCTCGGACGGGGTGGCGCTGGTGAACCTGCTGCGGGACCTCAGGCCCGACGAGGTGTACAACCTCGGCGCGCAGTCCCACGTCCGGGTCTCGTTCGACGCGCCGCTGTACACCGGCGACGTGACCGGGCTGAGCGCCATCAGGCTGCTTGAGGCGGTCCGGGCGAGCGGCATCGAGACCCGCCTCTACCAGGCCTCGTCCTCGGAGATGTACGGCTCGACCCCGCCGCCGCAGAACGAGGACACGCCGTTCCATCCGCGCAGCCCGTACGGCTGCGCGAAGGTCTTCGGCTACTGGACGACCGTCAACTACCGCGAGGCGTACGACATGTTCGCGGTCAACGGCATCCTCTTCAACCACGAGTCCCCGCGCCGCGGGGAGACCTTCGTGACCCGCAAGATCACCCGTGCGGTCGCCCGGATCCAGGCCGGCCTGCAGGACCGTCTCTACCTCGGCAACCTCGACGCGGTGCGCGACTGGGGATACGCGCCCGAGTACGTCGAGGCGATGTGGCGCATGCTCCAGCGGGACCAGCCGGACGACTACGTGGTCGCGACCGGTGAGGCGGCCAGCGTACGGCAGTTCCTGGAGGTGGCCTTCGCCCATGTGGGTCTGGACTGGACCCAGTTCGTGCGTTACGACCCCAAGTACGAGCGCCCGAGCGAGGTCGACGCGCTGATCGGGGACGCCTCCAAGGCGGAGGAGCTGCTGGGCTGGAAACCCTCGGTGAAGGTGGGCGAGCTGGCCCGGATCATGGTCGACGCCGATGTGCGCAAGCTGGAGAACGAGCTGGCCGGCGCCTCGGTCCGGGTGGACAGATGAGACGCGCCCGCCGCGCCCTCGGCGGCGCGCTCGGCTCCGTACTCGCCCTGACCGCCGGGCTGCTCGGCGGTGCGGTGGCCACGGCTCCGCAGGCCGCCGCTGTCACCTCGCCGGTGGCGTTCACCGCCGACGACCTGTCGACGTATCAGACCAACGGCATCGTGTGGTCGCTGGCCGAGGCGAACGGCGTGGTCTTCGCCGGCGGCACCTTCTCCGCCATCCGGCCGCCGGGCTCGGCGGCCGGCTCGGGCGAGACGTCCGCCGTCAACTTCGCGGCGTTCAACGCGGCGACGGGGGCGCCGACCTCGTGCAGCCTGTCGTTCACCCGGACCTCCGGCACCGCCACCGTACGGGCCCTGGCCGTGTCGCCGGACAAGAAGACGCTGTACGCGGGCGGCTACTTCACCTCGGCGGGCTCGGTCAGCGGACTCAACGGCCTGGCCGCGATCGACATCGCCACCTGCACCGTCAAGTCGGCCTTCAACCCCGCCTTCAACTCGACCGTACGGGCGATCGACGTGTCCCCGGACGGCAACACCGTCTATGTGGGCGGCGACTTCACCACCGCGCGCGGCACCGCCCGCGCCAGGTTCGCCGCGCTCACCACGGCCGGGGCGCTGACCTCCTGGACCGCCGACGCCGATCTGTCGGGCCGCGCGATCCAGGTCACGCAGGACGGCAGCCAGGTGGTCCTGGCCGGTGACTTCACCACGGTCGACGGCCAGGACTCGCACGCCCTCGCCGTGGTCTCCGCCTCGGACGCCTCGCTGACCAAGACCTACCCGAGCGGCTTCGTCCCCGCCACCGCCGTCATCAAGGACCTGGTCACCGACGGCACCGGGGTCTATGCGGCCGGCGAAGGCATGGGCGGCGCCTCCTTCGACGGGCGCCTCGCGCTGAACACCGGCGACTGGAGCGAGCGCTGGCGGGACACCTGCCAGGGCGCCGACCAGGCGCTGGTGGTCTACCAGAGCGTGCTCTACGCCGGCAACCACAACCACGACTGCTCCAGCATGGGCGAGTTCGCCAACGTCGAGCGCAAGCACTTCACCGCCGAGTCGGTGGACGACCCGACGCTGCTCCCCTGGTTCCCCGACACCAACGAGGGCACCGGCGAGCAGCTCGGCCCGCGCGCGCTGACGCTCTCCGACACGAGCGCCGGAACGTATCTGTGGGCGTCCGGCGAGTTCACCACCGTCAACGGCGTCGCCCAGCAGAGCCTGACCCGGTTCGGCACCGACACCGCCAACAGTGACGCACCGTCGACTCCGGTCGCCTGGGCGACGAGTGAGGGTCCGGGGGCGATCAAGGTGCGCTGGCAGGCCAGCGAGGACCTGGACGACGGCCTGCTCACCTACAACGTCTACCGCAACGGCTCGGCCACGCCGATCCACACCACGACCGGCTACTCGCTGCCCTGGTCCCGCCCGCAGCTCGCCTTCACCGACACCTCGGTGGTCGCGGGCACCACGTACTCGTACCGGATCACGGCGAGCGACGGCACCCACACCACCGCCCTGTCCACCGCCCGTACCGCCACCGCGGCCACGGCCACCACCGCGTACGCCGAGCAGGTGCGGTCCGACGGGGCCGAGCTGTACTGGCGCTACGACGAGACCTCCGGGGTCCTCGCCTCGGACAGCAGCGGCTCCGACGACAGCGGCGTCTACGTGAGCACGCCGACCTACGCCCAGTCCGGCGCGGTGCCGGGCGCGAGCACGGCGGTCACGCTCAACGGCAGCTCCGAGTACGTCTACAGCGACCAGCGGCACGACGCGCCGACGACGTACAGCGAGGAGACCTGGATCAGGACCACGACCACCACCGGCGGCCGGATCCTGGGCTTCGGCGACAACATCGGCTCCGGGACCTACCAGAGCCGCTCGGCCGACAAGGCCGTCTACATGACCGACGACGGCCGCCTCGCCTTCGGCACGGGCGGCGGCGGGGGCGGTCCCGGCGGCGGAGGCGGGGGCACCCGTACGGTCGTGGAGTCCACGGCCGCGTACAACGACGGCGCCTGGCACCACGTCGTGGCCACCCAGGGCGCCGACGGCATCACCCTGTACGTGGACGGGGCAGCCGTCGGCAGCAACACCGCGCCCGCGTCGCTGAGCTACAGCGGCTACTGGCGGGTCGGCGGGGACAGCCTCAGCGGCTGGACCGACAACCCGACCAGCGCGTACTTCGCGGGCACGGTGGACGAGACGGCCATCTACCCGACCGCGCTCACCGCCGATCAGGTCGCCGGGCACTACGCGCTCGGCACCGGTGCGGGCGGTGGCGGGGGCGAGGAGTCCTCCGTCACGCTCACGGCGACCGAGGACTCGTACGTCAACGGCTCGGCGACGGGCACCAACTACGGGACGGCGACGTCGCTCGCGGTACGCGGCAGCGCCGCGTACCTCAGCTATCTGCGCTTCGAGCTGCCGGCCGCACCCAGCGGTACGGAGCTGACGGGCGCGGTGCTGCGGCTGCGGACCACCTCGCTGTCGACGGCCGGGTCGGCCGACTCGTTCGACGTGGTGCCGGTGACCGGGGACTGGACCGAGGCGGGGGTCACCTACGCGAACCGGCCGGCTCTGTCCTCGACCGTGCTGGGCACGCTGGCCGCGCCCAACGCGGTGTCGACGGACTACGAAGTGACCCTCAACCCGGGCCAGTTGAGTGCTCTGCTCGGGTCGTCGTCGTCGGTGGCGCTGACCAGTACGGGCGCGGACGCGCTGTGGCTGTGGTCGAGCGAGGTCGGCACCGAGGACTACCGGCCCCAGCTCGTGCTCACGTTCAGCCCCTCCTGAGTCCCTCCGCAGACTGCCGGGCGGTCCGGCCACCCCTCCCCCGGGCCGCCCGGCTCCTCCGTAGCACCACACGCTCATGTCGCACGTATCGCAAGGAGAACCAATGCACCGCAGATCCACGCACCCGAGACCCATGAGCCGCAGATCCAGACCCCGCCGGAGCCTCGCCGCGCTGGCGCTCGCTCTGGCCGCTCCCCTGCTGAGCGTCCCGCTCGCCGCTCCCGACGCGGCCGCCCTCACCCCGCCGGTGGCCCTGACCGCCGACGACCTGACCACCTGGCAGACCAACGGCGTCGTGTACGCGCTCGCCCAGGCCGGCGGGGAGGTGTTCGCCGGGGGCACCTTCTCGGCGATCCGGCCCTCCGGCGCGGCCGCCGGGGCAGACACCGAGCAGTCCGCGGTGAACTTCGCGGCGTTCGACGCGGCGACCGGCGCACCCACCGGCTGCTCCCTGTCGTTCACGGTCGGCGACGGCACCGCGACCGTCCGGGCGCTGGCGGTCTCGCCGGACGGACAGACCCTGTACGCGGGCGGGTACTTCGGCGCGGTCAACGGGGTCGGGGTGAACAGCCTGGCCGCGATCGACATCGACACGTGCACGCCCCGCGCGGACTTCCATCCGGCGGTGGCCGCCACCGTGCGGGCGCTGGCCGTCACGGACTCCACGGTGTACCTCGGAGGGGACTTCTCCACCGTCAACGGCGAGACCCGCGAGCGGTTCGCCGCCATCGACACGGCCGGGGCGCTGACCGCCTGGACGGCGAACGCGGACGAACCCGGGCGGGCGGTCGAGGTCACCGCGGACGGGCAGCATGTCGTGGTGGGCGGCGACTTCTTCACCGTCAACGGCAGCGACTCGCACGCGCTGGCCGTCACGGACGCCACGACGGGCGCGGTGACGAAGGCGTACCCGAGGGGCTTCTTCCCGGACACCTCCGTCGTCAAGGACATCACCGCCGACGCCACGGGCGTGTACACGGCGAGCGAGGGCACCGGCGGCGGGGTCTTCGACGGGCGTACGGCCTTCGAACCGGACACCTTCGCGCAGCGCTGGCGCGACACCTGCCTGGGCGCCACCCAGGCCCTGCAGCTGTACCAGGGCCTCATCTACAGCGCGTCGCACGCCCACGACTGCTCCTCGATGAACGAGTTCCCGGACGGGCAGCGCCACCATCTGCTCGCCGAGGGCACGTCCGACCCGACGTTCGTGGGCTGGGCCCCGGACACCAACGACGGCATCGGCGAGGGCATCGGGCCGCGCGTGTTCACCCTGGCCCCGTCCGGGGGCACGGACTACCTCTGGGTGGGCGGCGAGTTCACCACCGTCAACGGCACCGCCCAGCAGTCCCTGACCCGGGTGTCCTCGGGCCCGGACACCGGGGCGCCGACCGTCCCGCAGGTCAAGGTGGAGAGCGTCGAGGCGGGGCAGGTCGCGGTGCACTGGCGCTCCAGCTACGACACCGACGACAGCGCCCTGACCTACCGTGTCTTCAAGGACGGGGCGACCACCCCGGTGTACACGGTGAGCGGCACCTCGCTGCCCTGGTCCCGCCCCCAGCTCACCTGGACGGACACGAGCGTCGCGGCGGGCGAGACCCACTCCTACCGGATCAGTGCCTCGGACGGGACGAACACGACGTCCAAGTCCACCGCCCAGTCGGTGACCGTGGCGAGCGCGTCGGACAGCTACGCGTCGGCCGTCCGCGGGGACGGTGCCTCGCTGTACTGGCGGTTCAACGAGACCTCGAACCCGTACGCCGCCGACAGCTCCGCCGGGGACGACAGCGGCGTCCACTGGAACGCGCCCGCCCAGGCCGTCGCGGACGGGGCCGCCAAGTCCGGCTCCTCGGTGCGCTACACGGGCTCGTCGAGCCAGTGGACGTACAGCGACAAGGTGCACAGCACCCCGTCCGCCTATTCGCTGGAGCTGTGGTTCAAGACCACCAGCACCACCGGCGGCAAGCTCATCGGCTTCGCCAACAAGGTGCAGCTGACGTCCACGGTCTATGACAAGCACATCTACATGACCAACAACGGGCGGCTCGTCTTCGGCGTCTACCCGGGCGCGGTCAGGACCATCACCACGACCCAGTCGTTCAACGACGGTGCCTGGCACCATGTGGTCGCCACCGAGGGCGGCAACGGCATCAGGCTGTACGTGGACGGGACACTGCGCACGTCCAACGCCTTCGTCACCGGCAGCCAGCAGTCCAGTGGGTACTGGAGGGTCGGGGGCGACAACCTGGACTCCTGGACCAATGTGCCGTCGAGCCGGTTCTACACCGGGCTGATCGACGAAGTCGCGGTGTACAACACCGTCTTGACGGCCAGTCAGGTCGCCTCGCACTACTCGCTGGGGACGGCCTCATGAGGCGTGGCGCCCTGGCGGCGCTGCTGCTCCTGCCCCTGCTCGCCGCGTGCGGCAGCGGGGGCGGGCAGCACACCGAGGCGGCCGGGAGCACTCCGCACCCGGCCGCCTCGGCGGCGCCCTCTCCGTCATCGTCCGGATCGTCTCCGTCCGGCTCGTCGTCCGTGGCGGCCCAGTCGTCCGAGGGCTCCTCCGAGGTCTCCTCTCAGGGCTCCTCCCTGGGCCCGAAGGACACCGTTCCCGACGACCAGCTCACCCCGGCCACAGGGTCGTTCACCAAGAAGGAGAAGAAGTACCTGTCCGGGCGCGTCCCCAAGGGGACCGATCCGGCGGCGATCCTGCAGGCCGGTCAGGAGACCTGCGACCGGCTCGCGGCCACGGCGAAGATCGACCGGGACGCGGTGGTGGGCGCGATCGTCGCGGGCGAGATCGCGGGGGCCGAGGACGCGGTGAACGGCCTGTGCCCGGACCTCAAGTCACTCGTCCAGGACGCCGAGGGCGGGTACGGGGACGGCACGCACAGCGATCCCGCACCCGGCACCTACCGCGCCCTGACCCCGACGAAGGACTGCTCGTGGTCCCTCGACGGAACATCCGGCACCAAGCACACGATCACCGTCAAGAAGGGCACCAGGACCTTCACGTCCAACGGGTGTTACGCCTGGGGCCGGGTCTGAGCACAGAGCCGTACAGCGTGTGGAGGCGGTCGGCGACCGCCTCCAGCGAGAAGGACGTACGGGACAGCTGCCAGGCCGCCTCGGAGGCGGTGTCATGGGCGGCGGGATCGAGGAGGGCGAGGATCTCGGCGGCCAGGGCCTCCGGGGTCCTGGCCACCCGCCCCGCCCCCGAGCGGCCGAGGTCGTCGGCCAGGCCGTTGGTCGGGGTCACCACCGACGGGACGCCCACCGACAGCGCCTCCAGGACGGACATCGGGAACGGCTCGTCCACCGACGGCAGGACGTGCACATGGGTTCTGCGCAGTTCGCCGAGGACGGCGCCCGGAGCGAGGGTGCCGAGGTAGTCGACGGAATCGGACACGCCCAGGGACTCGGCGAGCTTCAGCGCCGTGCCGAGTTCCCCCTCGTCGGCCCCGGCCAGCACGAAACGGGCGTCGGGGTGGTGGCGCAGCACCTCGGGGGCGGCGGCGACGAAGTCCGCCGGGCGCTTGCGGGCCTGCATCCGGGCCAAGTAGAGCAGGCGGGGCGGCCCGTCGGGGCGGGGACGGCGGTCCTGTGCGGGCACACCGTTGACGAGTCGCATGCCGTTGCCGGGGTCCTCACCGCCCAGCACCTTGTTCAGGGCCCCGCGTTCGTACGACGTGAGGTGCAGGACGGCGTCCGCGCGGCGCAGTACCCGGCGCACGGCGACGGCGTCGAGCAGCTTGGCCAGCGCCTTGTCACTGGGGTCGACCATGCCGTGCGTCTGGACCACCAGCGGGCGGCCCGCGCTCAGGGCGGCCAGCGCGACCGGCAGGGTCACCAGGTCGCGGGCGAGGTGGACATGGACGACGTCGGCCTCGCGGACCAGACGGCGGGCGCCGGCGAGCAGGGCCGGTGAGGTGATCCCGCTGAAGCCGGCGCCGGGCAGGACCCGGCGGGCGGGGTAGAGCCGGGCGGGCCGGCCGTCCACGTCGGCCGGGAGCGGCCCGTCGAAGCCGGAGCCGAGCGCGACGATCCGGGTCTCCACGCCCCGCGCGGCGAGCCCCCCGGTCAGATTGACGGCGACCCGGACCGGACCGCCGAAGGCCTGGGTGGGTGTGTGCAGGGTGACGGCGTGCAGCGCTCTCACGGGGTGGGCTCCTTCAGCGCTCGTGTGCCCGATGCCGTGTGCAGAGTCAGTTCGGGCAGGTCGTGTCCCAGCACCGTGCCCGCGGCGACCACCGCGTGCCGGCCCACCGTCACCCCCGCCAGCACCGTCGCCCGCGCCGCGATCCATGCCCCGTCCTCGATCCGGACGGGCGCGTTGCGGTAGCGGAAGTCGGTGGTGCGGTGGTCGTGGCTGCCGGCGCACAGCAACGCCTCCTGGGAGAGGCACACATGGGAGCCGATGGTGATCGGTTCGAGGTTGAGCAGCCAGGCGCCCTCACCGATCCAGGTGTGGTCGCCGACGCTGAGCTTCCATGGCCACAGCACCCGCACCCGGTGCCTGATCAGCACGCCTTCGCCGATCCGCGCCCCGAAGGCCCGCAGCAGGGCGACGCGCAGCCGGGCCGGGCAGAACCACGCCATGAACAGCGTGTTCATCACACAGAACCAGAGCGCCTGGATCGCGATCCCGCGCCCCTTGTCGTATCCGGACAGCGTGAACGTCCGTAGATCGCGCAAGAGTTACCCCCCTCAGACGTGATCCAGCCTACGGATTCCGCACCCCTTTCGCACACAAATCCGTAGACTCTGTGAACGAACAATGGAGGGGGATTTATGGCGGCGGGAACACCGACTGTCGTATCACCGCCGCACGCCAACCCGACGGCCGTGCTGCGGAGTTCACCGCGGGGCGCGCTGCGGCGTGTGCTGGCGTTGCCGTTGGTGCTGAGCCTGACCGTGTTGATGCCCGCCTTCGTCGCGTTGCAGCCGGGCGCGGGCCTGCGCGACCAGGCGTTCTGGCTCCAGCTGGTCCTCACCGTGTACGCGGGCACCCGGCTGTCCGCGATGATCCTCGGCCGGCATCGCAAGCTGCTCCAGGGCACGTTCTGGCTGTTCGTCTACATGGCGATGGGCATCGCGCCGCTCGCGCAGGACGTGGTGGGCAAGACCCCGGTGCCGGTGGCGGGTTCGCGGTCCGACCTGGCGCTGGCGGTGGCGCTGGTGCTGGTGGCGTGCGCGGCCTTCGACGTGGGGGCGCTGCTGGTGCGGCCGGGCGCGCGGCCGACGGCCCGTACGGCGTTCCGGCCCGCGATGGTCTCGCGCCGGCGGCTGGCCGTCCTCGTGGCGGTGGCGTTCACGGGGAGCGGGCTGTTCATCCTGAAGCTCGGCGGGCTCGCGGTGTTCTTCGCGAGCCGGATGGAGATCACCGAGTCGATCGAGAACAGCGGGGTGTCCAGCGCCGGCTCGCAGGCCGGTACGGCGATCCTGCGCGGCTTCGGCACGGTGCCGGCACTGCTCGCGCTGATGGTGGCGACCCGCTGGCTGATCACCTCGCCACGAGCGCGCAGCCGGCCGCTGCCGTGGATCACCCTGGTCGCGCTCGTAGGGCTGAACGCGATCGTCAACAACCCGATCTCGAACCCCCGTTACTGGTTCCTGACCGTCCTGCTCGCCCTGCTGTTCACGGTGTTCCCGCAGAGTCCGACGATGTACCGGGCGGCGCTGTCCCTGGGCGTCGCGGCGGCCGTGCTGATCTTCCCGTTCGCGGACAAGTTCCGCTACGACGCGGCCAACACCCGCACCACGGAGACGACCTCGGTGCTCGACCCGCTGGTGCTCAAGGACTACGACCAGATGACGATGTTCGCCAACACCCTCACCTACGCGGACGCGGGCAACGGCCACACCTACGGCCGCCAGCTGGCCGGCTCCGTACTGTTCTTCGTGCCCCGGTCGGTGTGGACGGAGAAACCGAAGGACACCGGGGTGCTGGTGAGCGAGTGGATGGCGGCCACGAACACCAACCGCTCCTCGCCCCTGTGGACCGAACTCTGGCTGGACTTCGGACCGTTGGGCATGGTGGCCGGGTTCGGGCTGATCGGCTGGGCGTCGGCCCGGGTCGACCGGCGCTATGCGCACGCCGTGACGCGGCCCGGCCCGGCGAGCATCCTCACCCTCGCCGTACCGCTCGTGGCCGGCTACTCCTTCATCCTGCTGAGGGGGCCGCTGCTGCAGGCCTCCGGACGGGTCGCCGTCGGGATGATGTGCCTGGCACTGATCACGACGCTACGCCCGGAGCGGTGGCGGCAGTTGCGCTGACCGCCCCCGTCCCCTCGGGCGTCCGGGCGGCCCACACCCACGCGGCCGCCCCCTTCAGCACCGAGCCGAGGCACAGACCCCAGGCGGCACCCGCGACGCCGGTCCACGCGTAGCCGGCGAGCAGCAGCCCGGCCGACACCGGCGAGAACACCAGCTGCACGGGCAGGGTGGCGCGTGGGGAGAGCACCCGCAGGGCGAGCAGCCCGCACACGCCGAAAGCCATCGCCGCGTACTGGGCGCCGGTCGCGGGCAGGACCCCGGCGGCCGACTCCCAGGTGTCGCCCAGGAGCTGGCTGCCCCAGCGCGCGGGCAGCGCGTACAGGACGGCGGCCCAGCCGGCGGCGACGGCGGCGAGGCCGGTGCCCGCGAGGAACGCGGCCCGGCGGGGCGCGTGATGGCGGTTGAGCAGGGGCGGGCCGAAGCCGGTGGCCGCGTTGAAGGCCACGTTGAGCGGCCCGAACAAAGTGGTCGCACCGCGCAGCGCGCCCACCGCGAGAGGCGTCGCGAAGAGGCCGAGGGCCAGCACGGCGAGCTGGCTGGTGGCGTTGCCGACACCGAACTCGACCAGGAAGCGGCGGCCCAGGTGGCCGCGTACGACGTAGCGCCTGAGGTCGATGCGCGCGCCCGACACATGCGGCCGCAGCAGTGCCAGGGCCAGCAGCAGGGCGGGCAGCGCGGACAAGCCCCAGACCAGCGTCGTACGGGCCGCGGAGGAGCCGTCCGGCTGCACGGCCAGGGCGGGCAGTACGGCGGCCAGCCGCAACAGGTCGGTCAGCAACGCGTACTGGGGTTTGCGCAGGACCGAGAAGCAGTACCGCAGGGTGTCCTGGGTGAGGGTGACCGGCAGCACGAGGCCGAGCGCCGCGTACACCGCCGCGTCCGCCGTCGCCGTCGCCGCTCCCCCGGCGAGCAGCACGCCCAGCACGGTCGAGGCGCACGCGGTGAACGCGGGCGCGCTGCGGCAGACCTGCCGCAGGGTGTCCGGCTCGCCGCGGTGCAGGACGAGTTCCTGCCCGACGTACGCCCCGAAACCGCCGAGGAGCACGCTGAACACCACGTACGCCGTGGCGAACAGGGCGAAGGTGTCGGCCTCGCCGTGCCGGGCGACCAAGACCAGGACGGCGATGTTGGTGAGCGCGCTCACCGCCTGGTCGAGGACGGAGCACAGGAGCGCCGTGCGCGCCCTCACGCGACTCTCACCGGGTGCCCGAGGACAGGGTGTCGCGGGTGACCGGCTGGGCGGGGAGCACGGGTTCCGGCCCCGGTGCGGCGGTGCTGGGGCCCTCCCGGCGGCGGGCCTTGCGCTGCCGTCCGGCCGGGTGCAGGACCGCGCCGAGGACCTGCCCGCCGGCCCCGTCGATGAGCTCGCGGATGCGTTCCAGGGCGGTACGGGCAACGGTGCGCGGATCGCACACCACGACCACGCCGTCGACCCGGTCGACCAGGGCGAGCGCGTCGGCGTAGGAGAGGACGGGCGGGGCGAGGACCACGACCGTGGTGTTCGGCGCGTCCGCCTGGTCGATGAGACGGGTGGTGGCCGCGGAGGTGAGGGTGCGGGCCACGTGCGGCACGCGGGTGCCGGGGACGAGTTCGAAGGTGCCGGACTCGCCCGCGTCCACGACGATGTGCCGGCCGCCGGGCCATGGAATGCCATCCGCCTGCCCGTTCGCCCATCCGGGCCCCCGGGCTCCCGGCGCCTGAGGCAGCCGGTCGGCGAGGTCGGGGTGGCGCAGGTCGGCCTCGACGAGCAGGGCCGACATGCCGGTCTCGGCGAAGCAGGCGGTCAGGTTGACGGCGACGGACGCGGCCGTGGCCCCCTCGCCGCCGGGTTCGACCACCAGCAGCCGGCGGCGGTCGGCGAAGTGCCGGTCGTAGGCGAGCCGGAAGGCCACCGAGCGGTACTGCTCGGCAAGGTTGCCGTCCGCCCGCCCGGCCGCGAGCAGCGGCCCGTCGGGAACCCGGGGCAGACTGCCCAGCACCGGCGCGCGCAGGGCGCGGGCGACGGTCTCGGCCGAGCGCGCCGCCGGGTCGAAGATCATCCGTAGCCAGGCGCCGAGCAGTCCCAGGGCCAGGCCGACCACCCCGCCGAGCGCGATCAGCATCGGCGTGCCCAGCCCCTCCGCCTCGGTGGGCCGCTCGGCGGTGACCGTGACGTAGCCGGGGGTGGTGTCCAGGGCCTTCAGTTCGCTGATGTCGTTGGTGAGTTCGGTGATCTGGCTGAGCAGGTTGGCCTGCGCGGCCAGTGCGGTGCCCTTCTCGGTGTCGTCCTGGAGCCGGTCGATCTGGTCGAGCAGGTTCTCGCGCTGCTGGGCGAGCGGGTCGAGCTGGTTCTTGTAGCCGGCGATCATCTTGGCGACCGTGCCGGTGGTCAGCGTCTCGCGGTAGTCGAGGTAGGCACGCGCGAACGCGTTGGCGCCCTGGGCGGCCTCCTTCGGGGTGTCGCCGACGTAGGTGAACTTCAGGACCAGCGTGTCGGACGGGTTGGTGACCTGGAGGTGGCGCTGCAGGTCACCGATGTCGGCGGCGCTCGCGCCCAGCTTCTTGGCGGCCCGCTCGGCCACGGCGTTGCCGGCGGCCGTCTGCCGCTCGCTGCCGATGTTGATCTGCTTGTCGACGGCGACACCGTTGGTCGCGTACGGGTTGATGGTCGCCGCCCGGACCAGGACCTCGCTGGAGGACTCGTACGTCGCCGACGTCCCGTAGGCGAACCAGCCCCCGGCGAGCAGTCCGGCGAGCAGTCCGCCGGCGATCAGGACACGGTGCCGCACGATCTGCTGGACCTGATCGCGCAGGAGCTCCGGTTCGTCCTGCTGCCCGTGTGCCTCTTCGTTCATGTGCGTCGTACCCCTTCGTGCACGGTGGTGCCCCTGTCCAGTACCTCGGCGAGCAGGTCGTCCAGCCGGCCGAGTCCGGCCGCGCGGCTGAGCCGTTCGTCCACGTACGCGGGGCCATGGGCCCCGAGCCGGTCGGCCGCCCCGGGATCGGCCGCCAGCTCCCGTACGGCGTTCAGCAGTGCCGCGGGGTCCTCGGGCGGGACCAGGACGCCCGCACCCGAGCGGCGTACCTCGTCGGCCGTACCGCCCTCGGCGGCGACGGACGCGAGCACCGGCCGCCCGGCGGCGAAGTACGACGTGAGCTTGGACGGCACGCTCATGTCGAGGACGGACGCCCGCTGGGTGACCGCGAGGACGTCCGCGGCGGCGAGGACGTCCGGGAAGTCGGCGGTCTCGGCGGCCGGCAGGAAGCGGAGGTTGGGCACGGAACGGGCGCGCTCCTCGAGTGCCGTCCGCTGGTTTCCGTCCCCCATCAGGACGAAGTCCACCTCGGGGTCGAGCCGGGCCGCGTCGACGAGCACCTCCAGGCCCTGCTTGAGGCCCATGTTCCCGGAATGCAGGACGACCTGGCGGCCCTCGGGCCAGCCGAGCCGGGCCCGGGTCTCACCGCGCGGGCGCGAAGGGCGTTCCACGTGGGACCAGTTGGGGACGAGCCGGATGCGGGACGGGTCGACACCCAAGGCCTCGACGCGCGGCCGGAAGGTGTCGTGGATGACGCCGACGAGCGCCGCCCGGCCGAGCGCGTACCGTTCGGCCCGCGCGGCCACGGCGGCCGCCTTGTCGCCACCGCTGATCCCGCTCTGCGCGGCCGCCGCCCCCATCAGGTCCTGCACGACGGGCACGAACGGCACCCGGTGGCGGTGGGCGATACGGGCCGCGGCCACCGCGCCGGCGAGGCTGGGCAGCTGCGCGACGACCGCGTGCGGGCGGGGCATGCGGGGCGGCGCGGCGAGCTGGTGGCACAGCAGTGAGGCCTCGAACAGGGCCCGGCGCAGGGCGGTCTGCCGTGCGGGCACGGTGTGCCTTCGCCGGTGCACGGTCACCCCTCCCCGCGACTCCCGCGCGCGCCAGCGGCCCGCGTAGTCCGGGTCGAGGCGCCAGGACGGGTAGTGCGGCATGCCCGCGAGGACATGGATGTCGGCGCCGCGCGCGGCCCAGTGCTCGGCGAGCTGCGTGGCGTACGGGCCGATGCCCGTGTGTTCGGGCGCGTAGTTGGTGGACACCAGCAGCAGACAGCGGCCGGTGAGAGTGTCGTGCTCGATACGGGCATGCGTGGGCTCAACTCCGGTCAACGCCGGTCCCCTTCCCCCCAGAAGCGATCCCTGACCACCTTAACCGTTCACCAGATCTCCAGGTGGGCTTCACAGTAAGGTCGTTGGACCATCACCTGATGTTGACGGATTGACGTTCACTGTGGGGGGAGAACGCAATGGTCCATCGTGTCGGCTACGCGCCCGGCGTCTACGACCTGTTCCACATCGGCCACCTGAACATCCTGAGGCACGCCCGCAGCCAGTGCGACTACCTCGTCGCCGGGGTGGTCTCCGACGAGATGGCCGAACTCGCCAAGGGACGCCGCCCGGTGGTCCCGCTGCCGGAACGACTGGAGATCGTGCGCAGCGTCCGCCATGTGGACGCCGCGTTCGTCGAGACCGTCCCGGACAAGCTGGAGACCTGGCAGCAGGTCCGCTTCGACGTGATCTTCAAGGGGGACGACTGGCGGGGCACCGACAAGGGGCGGAAGCTGGAGCGCGACTTCGCCAAGGTCGGTGTGGAGGTCGTCTACTTCCCGTACACCGTCCACACGTCCAGCACCCTGCTGGGCAGGGCGCTGGACGCCCTGGTCACGCCGGGATCCGGCGAAGCGCGGACAGCTCCCTGAACCATTTCGCGAGGAACGCCACCAGGAACAGGGTGTGCACGACGGCGAGGACGGCGTAGGCCGCCCGGAACACCTGCGGCGCTCCCAGCGTGAGGAACACCAGGCAGAAGACCCCGTAGTCCACCGGCAGCAGGGCAACGGCCCGCAGCCGGGAGGGCGGAGCCGCCGGGGCGCCTGCCGCGGCCCGGCCTCGCTTGAGCTGCTCGGTCAGCAGACCCGCGCAGAAGGTGAGCACGGCCGCGAACTGGAAGCCCAGCGGCAGCAACAGCCAGCCGGCACCGGGAAGGTCGAAGAAGCGGTAGAAGGCGATCAGTACGGCCGTGTGCAGCGCGACCATCTTCGCGCAGTCGACCACGTGGTCGAGCCACTCCCCCGCCGGCCCGCCCTTCCCGGTGAGCCGGGCGAGCTGCCCGTCCGCCGAGTCGAAGGCGAAGCCGACCACGAGAGCCGCATACACCAGCACCGCCAGCGGCCAGGAAGGCCGTACGAGCGCCACGGCCGCGATGCCGCCGAAGGTGAATGCCGCGCTGACCAACGTGACCTGATTGGGCGTCAGTCCGACGCGATACGCGCCCGCCGCCAGCAACCGGCCCGCGGGCCGGTTCACGTACCGCGAGTACAGCGACACCCCCTTCGCCGACTTCTGCGCCCCGCGCAACTCCCCCAGCACCGTCGTCCCCACGAGCCCCCCTCGTGTCCCCACGCGGCACCGCCCCCCGGCGCCACCGTGAACGCCATGATGACACGGGGTGAACGGGGGCGGGCTGGTGTTCGAGACACGCGGCCGGTCTCAGCCGATGCCGACGGAATACGCCTTGGTGTCCAGCCGGCCGGATCCCTTGAAGATCTCGCCGCCCGCCTCGATGCCGGAGACGTGGTGTTCTTGCCGTGCAGCCACCTTGGACAGGCGGGGCCTGCGGTGTTGCATCGAGGGTCCTTCCGGGGGACGGTTCAGGTACGTCCTCTCAATGGCCACCGACGGCCGCGCAGGTTGCCCCACCCTCACGAAAAGCCCTACGGGCAGGTCTCGAGAAGCCCTGCGGGCCAGTCGTAAAAGCCCTGCAGGCCGGCCGTAGGGAAAAGCTGTCGAAGCGCTTCGACACCTATGGACACCCACTCCTGCTAGGGCTACTGTCGAACCACCCTCACCCGCCCTTGTTCGCAATGCGCACTGTCGAAGCGCTTCACAAAGCTTGGAGAGCTGGATGGTCACCCTCGCCGAGGTCGCCCAGCACGCCGGAGTCTCGGCGAGCACGGTGAGCTATGTCCTCAGCGGCAAGCGGTCCATCTCCGCGACCACCCGGCAGCGGGTCGAGCAGAGCATCCGGGAGCTCGGTTACCACCCCAACGCCGGCGCCCGCGCTCTCGCCAGCAGCAGATCCAACATCATCGCGCTGATGATCCCGCTGCGCACGGACATGTACGTGCCGGTGATGATGGAGATCGCCATCGCGGTGGCCACCACGGCCCGCACACACGGATACGACGTCCTGCTGCTCACCGGCGAGGAGGGCCCCGACGCCGTCCGCCGCATCACCGGCAGCGGCCTCGCCGACGCGATGATCCTGATGGACGTCCAGCTCGACGACGAACGGCTGCCGCCGCTGCGCGACACCGACCAGCCGTCCGTCCTGATCGGTCTGCCCGCCGACGCCTCCGGACTGACCTGCGTCGACCTGGACTGGAGCGCGACCGGCGCGTTGTGCGTGGAGCATCTGGCGAAGCTGGGGCACCACGACATCGCTGTCATCGGCGAGGCCGCCGCGGTCTACGAACGGCACACCGGCTTCGCCGAGCGCACGCTCGACGGACTCCGTGCCCGTGCCCGGGAACTGGGCCTTCGGGTGCTGCACCGGCCGTGCGAGGGCGGATACGACGCGATGGCCGTGACGCTGGCCCGGATCCTCGACGAACGCCCGGGCACCACGGGGTTCGTCGTACAGAACGAGTCGGCGGTCGAACCGCTGCTCGCGCTGCTGCGCCAGCAGGGCCGCGCCGTGCCCGAGGACGTCTCGGTGGTCGCGATCTGTCCGGACCAGGTCGCCGTCCAGGCCTCGGTGCGGCTGACCTCCGTGGCCATCCCGGCGCAGGAGATGGGCCGGTACGCCGTGGAGCACCTGGTCGCGAAGCTGGACGGCCGGGGCGACGGCGAAGTCGTGCTGCTCGCCCCTGAGTTGACGGTCCGGGCGAGCTCGGGACCGGCGCCGGCCGCGTCCTGACGCCGGAGCCGGCGCACCACACCAGACCACACCACCGTGCCCTGCCAGGGCACCGTCATGTCTGCACTCCTCCAGGAGCACAGGAGCACTCCACGTGAATCAGCCTGCCGAAAACCCGCCCAAGGTCAGCCTCGCGCAGTCGTCCCCCACCCTCGGTACGTTCCGCGAGCGGGGCGGGGCGCTGGAGTGGAGCGGCCGCCAGGAGACCGTACGCGTCGAGCCGTGGGGCCCGGACGCGGTCCGGGTGCGCGCCCGGCTCGGCGGACCGGTCCTCGAAGGACTGCCCGGCGCGCTGTCGGCCGACGCGCCGGCGACCGAGAGCACCGTCAAGATCGAGGGCGGGACCGGTCGGCTGACCGTCGGCGCCCTGACCGTCGAGGTCGACGTCGAGGGCGAGATCCGCTTCCTGCGCACCGACGACTCCTCGGAGCTGCTCGCGGAGCAGCGCGCCCACTTCTGGTGGCCGGGGCCGCGCCTGTACACCCCGGTCGGCAACGGCTACCACCGCCTGGAGCAGCGCTTCGCCGCCTACGACGACGAGAAGCTGTACGGCCTCGGCCAGCACCAGCACGGCAAGCTGGACCAGAAGGGCCTGGTCCTGGACCTGGTCCAGCGCAACGCCGAGGTCGGTATCCCGGTGCTCACCTCCAGCCGTGGCTACACCCTGCTGTGGAACAACCCGGCGATCGGCCGCGTGGAGCTGGCCGGCAACGGCACCCGGTGGGTGGCGGACTCGGCCCGCCAGATCGACTACTGGATCACCGCGGGCGACCCGGCCGACGCCCAGCGCCGCTACAGCGCGGTGACCGGTCGTACGCCGATGCTGCCGGAGTGGGCGGCGGGCTTCTGGCAGTGCAAGCTGCGCTACCGCACCCAGGACGAACTCCTCGCCGTGGCGCGGGAGTACAAGCGGCGCGGACTGCCCATCTCCGCGATCGTCTGCGACTTCTTCCACTGGACGCACCTGGGCGAGTGGAAGTTCGACCCGAAGGAGTGGCCGGACCCGGCGGCGATGGTGCGCGAGCTGGAAGAGCTCGGCATCAAGCTGGTGGTGAGCGTCTGGCCGTCCGTCTCCCCGCTGTCGGAGAACCACCAGCTCATGGAGCAGAACGGCTACTTCATCGGCACCCAGTACGGCCCGATGGCGCACGCCGACTGGCCGGACAAGGAGGTCGCCTCCGCCGTCCAGGTCGCCTTCTACGACGCCACGAACCCCGAGGCACGGGAGTTCGTCTGGTCGCGGGTGAAGGAGAACTATCTCGACCCGTACGGCATCACGGCGTTCTGGCTGGACGCCTGCGAGCCGGAGCTGAAGCCGGGCTTCCAGGAGAACCTGCGCTACTGGGCGGGCCCGGGCCTGGAGGTCGGCAACCTCTACCCGGCCGAGAACTCCCGCACCTTCTACGAGGGCCTGCGGGCGGCCGGCTCCGGCGACGACGAGATCATCAGCCTCAACCGCTCGGCGTGGGCGGGCAGCCAGCGCTACGGCGCCGCCCTGTGGTCCGGCGACATCGGCACCGACTTCGCGACCCTGCGCCGCCAGATCGCGGCCGGCCTCAACACCGCGCTGTCGGGCATCCCGTGGTGGAACACGGACATCGGCGGCTTCCACGGCGGCGACCCGGACGACCCGGCGTACCGCGAGGTGATGGTCCGCTGGTTCCAGTTCGGCGCGCTGTCCCCGCTGATGCGCCTGCACGGCTTCCGCGACCCCGGCATGCCGCTGGGCCCGGAGATGACCGGCGGCCCGAACGAGGTGTGGTCGTACGGCGAGGAGGCCGGCGCGATCCTGGAGATGTACCTGCGGCTGCGCGAGCGTCTGAAGCCGTACGTGCTGAAGGTCATGCGCGAGGCCCACGAGGAGGGGCTGCCGACGATGCGGCCGCTGTTCCTGGAGTTCCCCGAGGACCAGACGGCCTGGTCGGTCGACGACGCCTACCTGTTCGGCCGCGACCTCCTCGTCGCCCCGGTGCTGACCGCGGGCGCCACGGCCCGCACGACGTACCTCCCGGCGGGCGCGACCTGGACGGACGCATGGACGGGTGAGACGTACGAGGGCGGTGCGGCCGTGACGGTCGACGCCCCGCTGGACCGCATCCCGCTGTTCCTGCGGGACGGGGCGCGGCTGCCCGTAGCGGAGTAGCCGCGTCGGAGAAAGGACGTGCGGCCGGTCCCCAGGGGAGGGACCGGCCGCACGCTCATGTGCTCACGCTGGTCAGCTGCTGCTGACCGTCAGGTTGTTGGCCGCGAAGTCCAGGCCCCCGGACGACGAGGTGATCTCGAAGCCGAACTGCACGTCCCCGATGGTCTCGTTGCCGAACCAGCCCTTGGTGTCCTTGATCCACTTGAGGATCGGGAGGACGTCGACGGTGCCGGAGGACGAGTTCGAGGTGCGGACGAAGGAGAAGACGTCGTTCGCGCCGTTGTTGCCCTTGTAGACGGTCCAGGTGTGGCCGCCGAGCGTCACGTTGCCCTGCGAGGTGCCGAGCGGGCCGACGGCTCCGGTCTTGTTGACCCAGAGCATGATCTCGTAGTCGTAGTCGGTGTCCCAGATGTCGTACGACGTGTTGTACGCGCCGGAGGACGGGACGGTGACGTTGTAGCTGCTGGTGAGCGAGGAGAGCGAGGTGATCGACTTGTTGATCACCTTCTTGGAGTTGGGGTAGGACTTGATGCCGCCGGTGTTGGGGTGGTTGGCCCAGACGCCCCAGCTGGTGCCGGAGTTGGCCCAGATGCACTGGCTGCCGGCGCCGGATCCCCAGATGTTGTTGTAGAGCGTGTAGCCGTTCAGGCTGGTGTTGCCCCACTGGTCGCAGGAGCTCCAGACGGCGGCGGAGGCGGGGGCCGACGCGAGGCCGACCGTGGCACCGAGGGCGAGGGCCGGGGCGAGCAGCGCCTTGGCGACCTTACCGAGCGTGCGTGTTGCCATGGTGTCCCTTCCATGGTGGGGGGAGGTGCGGGGGCTACCACGTCCCCAGGGTGAGGACGTGGTCTTCTCCGGCGACGAGGTCGAGCGGCTGCATGCCGGAGGAAGTCACGAGTTCGATGCGGTGGGTGCGGGTCGGTCTGAGGACGGCCGTGGCGCCCTCGGGGGTCCAGACGAGGTCCAGTCCGGCTCCGAACCGGGTGCGCACCCCGCGGAGTTCGCCCGCCGGGTGGCCGGCCGGGAGCGCGGGCAGCAGGACCAGCCGGTCGGGGGTGGACTGCACGAGCATCTCGATCAGCACGGCGGGCAGGGCGTGCGCGGCGTCCGCGTTGTAGACGTCGCGGGCGGGGTAGTGCGCGCTCATCAGGGAGTCGTGGAAGAAGTCACCGCCGACCACGTCGGCGAGCGCGTGCGCGACCCGGCCGGCGTCCCTGAGCCGGGCCGCGATCAGGGCGTGGTGGAGGTGGCCGTGCGCCGAGTCGTTCTCCGCGCCGCGCAGTTCGAGGGCGCGGTGCGCTGCGGCCGCGAGGTCCGGGGTGTCGTAGGGGTTGATCTCGTCGAGCGGCCAGACGCCGTAGAGGTGGCTGAGGTGGCGGTGGTCGTAGGTGTCGTCCAGGCCGGGGCGGGCCCATTCGGCGAGCGCTCCGTCGGCGTTGATCCGGTGCGGTGGCAGCCGGTCGGCGAGAGCGCGCCAGCGGTCGGCGTGCTCGGGGTGGTACGCGGCCGCCGTCAGCAGGGCGTGCCGGGCCGCGGAGAGGTCCATGGCCGCGTCGATGGCACCCCAGCTCGCGTTGGCGGGCCGGTTCTCGGGCGAGTAGGAGGGGACGACGACGAGGTGGCCGTCGTCGTCGGTGCGGGTGAGGAAGTCCTCGTAGAACTCGGCGACTTCGGCGAGAGCGGCGGCGGTGCGCGGGTCGCGTTCGCCGCGTGTCTCGTCGTGGTCGACGAGCGGTTTGAGCAGCCAGTCGGCGCCGGCGGTCCACAGGTGGAGGGGGTACTCCCGGCTGAAGTGGTACGTGAGCCCGGACTCGCCGTCGGTGTGGGAGGGGGCGACGACACCGCGGGCGCCGAAGATCGTGCGGGCGTTCTCCCGCCAGTCGGGGAGCTGGCGGTGGACGAGGCGGGCGAGCGCCTCGGTGACTTCGGGCAGTGCGGCGGCCGTGGCCGAGGCCGTCTGGAGGTTGAGGTTGGCGTTGGTGGTGAAGGCGCCGGACCACGCCGTGTCCCAGTCGCCGGTCCACAGACCGGTGAGGCGGGGCGGCAGCAGGCCTCCGGCGGACAGCAGGTGGTAGCGGCCGGCCGCGAAGAGGCGCTCCAGGAGGGCCGCGCTGTGGGGCTGCTTGAGCAGCTCGGATCCTGCCAGGGCGCGTTCGGCCGGGTCGGCCCGCAGGTCGAGGGTGACGCGGTCGTAGGCGGTGCGGTGGTGAGCGAGGTGGCGGTCGAGGAGGTCCTCGTACGGCTGCTCGGTGAGCAGGGCGCGCAGGGCTCGCGCCTCCTCGGCGACGTCCAGCTCGCCGGTGTGCCGCCGCACCCGGGTGAGGAGCAGCACCGAGGTGGCGCCCTCGATCCGGGCGCCCGGCGGGGCGAGGGTCGTGCTGCCGCCCTCGACCACCACCAGGCTCACTCCGGTGTACGCGCGGTCGCTGCCGGGGTAGCGGACACGGAGCGTGAGCAGCGCGCCGTCGGGGGTGCGCAGGGCGCCGTGGCCGACGCCCAGGCCGTCGGGTGCGCCCGGGAGACGGTGGTCCAGGAAGATGTCCTGGGTGAGGTCCGGGGCGGTGACGTGCTGGACGATCACGTCGTCCGCGCGGGAGACGAAGACGCGGCTGGTCCGGTCCCCGCAGTGGGCGGTCACCTCGCCGGTGGTGAAGTCGACGGTCCGACGGAAGCGGTGCCAGGTGCCGGTGGGGCCGCGCAGCTCCGTCCGGAAGGCGGGGTGGAAGGGCTGCACCCATTGCAGCGGCCGTCCGTCCGTGAAGCTCTCGGCGGCCGTCAGCTCGCCGGCGAGCAAACGGTCCTGGAGCGCGGGCAGTTCGGCGGCCAGCCGAGGGGGCCGGGCGTGTTCGCCGCCGTTGGGGCGGACGAGGGTGTGATGGGTGACGATGACACGGTCAACGTTCGGGTCGCCGAACACAAGGGCGCCGTGGTGGCCGTTGCCGCTGAGGAAGGCGTCCTCCCAGCGGGTGGCCGGGGCCGGCTCCCAGGTGCCGTGGACGGGACCGGATGTCATGGCTTCAGCACCGCCGCTCCGTAGCGCCCGAGGGTGATCCGGTCCGTGACCGTGTCCCCCGTCAGCAGGTCTTCGTGGGGAGCCGGGACGGCGACGGTGACCGGCTCGCGCCCGTGGTTGAGCAGGAACAGCAGCTCACCGCGGCGCACGGCCTCGACCCCGGCGGGCAGCCCGTCGAGCACCGGCCGGGCGCCCGCGGCGGCGGCGACGCCGGTGAGCAGGGAACGCAGCGCCTCCGGCTCCGGGAGCGTCGAGACGTACCAGGCGCGGCCCTTGCGCAGGACCGCGGGCAGTCCGTCGAGCTCGCCGCCCTTGTACGGGACCGTCTCGGTCACGTCGTCGACCGCCTCGATCTCCTCCGACCACAGCGTGCCCCGGAAGCCGTCGCACTCGACGGTCTCCCCCGCGTCCAGCGGCCACCACTCGTGCAGGGTGCGGATGCCGAACAGCTCGCGCAGCCGGGCGTCCATGCCGCCGGAACGCACCCGGTCGTCCTCGTCGGCGACACCGGTCAGGAACCCGGAGACGAGGGTGCCGCCGCCACGGACGTACGCGAGGAGGTTCTCGATCGCCGCGTCGGTGAGGAGGTAGAGCTGCGGGACGACAACCAGCTTGTAGCCGAACAGGTCGTGCTCGGGGTGGGCGAAGTCGGTGGTGACGTTCGCCTCCCAGAGGGCTCGGTGCCAGGCGCCGAGGACGGCCGGAGTGTCGACCTGGGTGGACAGGCAGCCCTCCTGGACCCCCGCCCACCAGGCGTTCCAGTCGTGCAGGATCGCCACGTCGGAGACGCTGTGCCTGTCTGCCACCTCGCCGCCGATCCGGGCGAGTTCGGCGCCGAGCTGCTTGATCTCCTGGTACGTACGCCCCCGCTCCCCCGCGTGACTGACCATCCCGGAGTGGAACTTCTCCGCGCCCTGGCGGGACTGGCGCCACTGGAAGTAGCAGACGGCGTCCGCGCCACGGGCCACGGCCTGGAGGGACCACAGCCGGTTGAGGCCACGCGGCTTGGGGTGGTTCACGCCGCGCCAGTTCACCGGCCCCGCCGCCTGCTCCATCAGCATCCAGGGGCCGCGGGCCTGGGAACGGGTCATGTCCTGGACCAGGGCGCCGTTCTGGGCGCCGAGGGGATCGCGCGGATCGGGGTAGAGGTCGACGGAGACGACGTCCTCCTCCTCGGCCCAGCGCCAGGCGTCCTGACCGATCCACAGCGGCATGAAGTTGGTGGTGACGGGGATGTCCGGGGTGTGCCGGGCGACGATGTCACGCTCGGCGGTGTAACACTCCAGCAGCATGTCGGAGGTGAAGCGCCGGAAGTCGAGCACCTGGGTGGGGTTCTTCATGTAGTGGGCGTGGCGCGGGGGCAGGATGCCGTCCCAGCTGTCGTAGCCCTGGCTCCAGAAGGCCGTGCCCCAGGCGGCGTTGAGGACGTCGAGGGTGCCGTACTTCTCGCGCAGCCAGCGACGGAAGGCGGCGGCCGCCTCGTCGCCGTAGTCGAAGGTGCAGTACTCGTTGTTGATGTGCCACATGGTGAGGGCGGGATGGCCGGCGTAGCGGGCGGCCAGGGCCTCGGTGATGGCGGCGGCGTAGTGGCGGTAGGTGGCGCTGGAGTGCGAGAAGTGCTGTCGGCCGCCCCACCACTCGACGCGGCCCTCGGCGTCGCGGGGCAGGGTCTCCGGGTGGAGGCGGCCCAGCCAGGGCGGAGGCGAGGAGGTGGGGGTGGCGAGGACGACTCCGATGCCGTTCTCGTGCATCAGGTCCATCAGCCGGTCCAGCCAGCCGAACTCCCTGGCTCCCGGCTCCGGTTCGAGCTTCGCCCAGGAGAAGACACCGAGGGTGACGGAGTTGACGCCGGCGTCCTTCATCAGCCGGACGTCCTCGTACCAGGTCTCCTCGGGCCACTGCTCGGGGTTGTAGTCGCCGCCGAAGAGGATGCGGCCACGGGTGGCGTCACTGATTCGCGGCATCAGACCTGCTCCCCGTACTGGATGCCGCGCCCGTTGGTGGCCAGGTAGACGCGGCCGTACACACGCGGGTCACCCACGATGATCTCGCCGGTCCAGCCCCACTGGTGCTGGTCGTCGTTGATCCGCACCCAGGTCCTCGCCCCGTCGTCGGAGCGGTAGACGGCGGTGATGGCCTCCGTCGAGCCGACCTGGTAGATCGCCGGGTAGTCGGCGCCGTCGGCCGCCTTGCCGAAGCCGAGGGTGTACGAGGCCCAGCAGCTGTCGACCTTCGAGAAGCTCGCGCCCCCGTCGGTGGATCTGAAGAGGCCGTTCCATTTGGTGGACAGCCACAGGTCACCGGACCTGCCCGGGGCCGCGACCAGCTTGAACTGACTGTCGCCGGAGGGCAGCCCACCTGCACGCCGGGTGAAGGTGAGGCCACTGTCGGTGCTGGCGGACAGCGTTCCGGTGTCGGAGTCGTACGCGTAGAAGACCGTCGGATCGGCCGGGTCGGCGACCGGCGTGGCGCCCTTCGGGAAGGAGGAGACCTCGGACCAGGTCGCGCCGTTGTCCGCCGAGCGGTGGGCCGCGTACTTCGTGCCGTCCCAGTGCACGAAGGACCACAGCAGCACACTGCCGTCCGCGTTGGTGGCGATCGGCCCCGGTGCGTCGTGGGCGATGGTGGGCTGGGCCGCGAAGGGCGCCCAGGTCCGTCCGCCGTCGTTCGAGCCGGCGCCGTTGCCGTTGTCGCCCCAGCCGGTGCGGACGACGTACTCGGGTCTGCCCGCGGCCTGGGCGAGCCCCGTCGCCGACCCGAACACGGGGTTCGCCGCCATGCCGCGCGAGGGCGAGGCGGTGAGCCGCTCGTGGTACATGACGCCGATGTCCCTGGACCCGCTCAGCAGGTGCGCCTCCCCGACCGGGGGCGAGACCAGCTGGACCACGGACGCCTCCTCCAGGCCACGGATCTGCGGGGCCCAGTGCTTCAGGTCCCGGGTGCCGTAGAGGGTGGCGCCGGTGCCGTAGACGACGTGCTTCGAGTCGTACGGGTCGACGGCGACGGCCTGGATCCACCAGCCGAACTTGGGCGCGTCGGCGCCCCACTTCAGGAAGGGGGTCTCGGACACGTCGAAGACAGCGGAGTCCTTGAGAGACGTCCAGGTGCGGCCGCCGTCGGTGGTGCGGAACAGGGTGTCGATCGCCGCCCAGCGGTTGTTGGTGGAGACGACGACGGTGCCCGGGCGGCGGGCGTCGACGGCGACCCCGCCGTAGCCGAAGGTGTCACTGCCGCCGGGCTGGACGGGGGTCACGTCCGTCCACGTGTCTTTGCCGACGGCCAGTTTGTGCACACTGCCGTCGGACTGCCCGTTGGGCCCGGGCGCGTTGGCGTACGTCACGTACAGCTCGCGGGTGTGGCAGTCGTACGCGGCGCGGATCGGCACCTTGGCGGCGGCGCCGGAGGGCTGCGCGGGGACGGCTTCCCAGGTGGTGCCGTCGGCGGTGCGGTACAGGTTGGCCGTGCCCGATGTGCCGTCGGAGTCACCCCAGCCGGCGTAGAGGGCGCGGCCGGCGGCGACGAGGAAGGTGACGCCCTGCCCACTCGGACTCGGGGTGCCGGGGAAGCCGGTCACGGCTGCCCACGTGGCCCCTCGGTCGGTGGACCTCAGCAGCCCGTCATGTCTGGTCCCCAGCCACAGCGTGTCACTGTCCCTCGGGTCCACGAGCAGCCGCTCCCCCGTGCCCCGCCCGTCCTCATTGGCCCCGAGCTTCACGCCGAGGTCGGTCCGGGACCAGGTGACCCCACGGTCCTCGGTGCGAAGGACGGCCCCGTTGCCGGCCCAGGACTGGGCGTAGGTACCGAGGGCGAGGTACAGCCGGTCGGGGTGCGCGGGGTCGACGGCGATCGCCTCGACGCCGAGCAGGTTCCAGTCGTCCCAGCCGAGGTGGTCGGTCAGCGGGGTCCAACGGGCGGCACGGTCGTCCCAGCGGTAGGCGCCACCGATGTCCGTACGGGCGTAGGCGAGACCGCGGACGGAGGGGTGGAAGAGGACGCCGGTGACGAATCCGGTACCGCCGATGACGGCGTTGCGCCAGCGGTAGGTGGGGGCGGCGGCCTCGGCGCCGTATGCACGCCCCTGCACTACAGGGATGGCGGTCAGCGCGGCAGCGGCCGCAGTCCCGGCAAGAACGGCACGCCGACTCAGGCTGGACGCAACCATGACAAACCTCGTTCTGCAAGAAAGGGGAGTGGACGTGCCTGGGGGCGCGGGGCTGTTTCGCTGTGCGGCTGGGCCGCGCGGGCGCGGCCGGCCACAACCGACCCGTAGCCGCCCACGCTCAGAAGCCCCCCACCGGGATGGCGAAGATCAGCCCTTCACCGCCCCCGTCAGCATGCCCTTCTTGAAGTGCCGCTGGACGAAGGGCGATGCGATCGCGACGGGGATCAGCGCAAGGACCATGACCGCCATCTGCAGTCCCAGGGCGGACAGCTGACCCGTGCGGACCGCCTGCTGGAGGCCGGTCGGATTCGCGGTGTTCTTCTGGACCAGCTGGATGAGCACGTTCTGCAGCGGCATCATCTGCTGGTCGGTGAGGTAGATGGAGGCGTTGAACCAGGCGCTCCAGTACCCGACCGCGTAGAACAGGGAGATGACGGCCAGCACCGCCCGCGACAGCGGCATGATGATGGTGAGCAGGATGCGCAGGTCACTGGCCCCGTCGATGCGGGCGGACTCGGTGAGCTCCGGGGAGATCCCCATGAAGAAGGACCGCAGGACGAGGATGTTGAAGACGCTGACCGCGCTCGGCAGGATCAGGGACAGATAGGTGTCGGTGAGGCCCAGCGACTGCACCAGAAGGTACGTCGGGATGAGGCCGGCCCCGAAGAACATGGTCGCCATCATGGTCATCAGGAAGAACCGGTGGCCCAGACTGCCCGGCCGGGACAGGCCGTAGGCCGCGAGCACCGACACCGTCATCGAGAACAGCGTGCCGAAGAGCGTGACGCCGAGCGAGACCATGATCGCCCGGCTGACCTGGCCGCCGCCGAGCAGTTCCGTGTAGTTGACGAAGGTGATGCCCTGGGGGATCACGACGAGGCCGCCGACCCGGTCGATCACGGGTTTGGGGGACAGGCTGGTGACGATCACGATCCACAGCGGACCGAGCACCCCCAGGCAGCAGAGCGCGAGGAAGCCGCCCTTCAGGGTGAGTCCGGCCTTCTTGGGCGGCTCCTCCCACGCGGGGCGGGCGGGAGCCTTGAGGCTGCGGATGAGCTGCGTGTTGAGGCTCACTTCTGGTACACCCCCTGCTCGCCCATCAGATGCGCGAACTTGTTCGCACTCAGGACGAGGCAGATTCCAATGACTCCCTTGACGAGACCGACCGCGGCCGCGTAGCTGAAGTCGCCGTTCTGGATACCCATGTTCCACACGTATGTGTCGAGGACCTCGCTGGCCCCCACGCCGACCGCGTCCCGCTGGAGCAGGAACTGCTCGAATCCGACGCTCAGCGCGTCGCCCACCCGCAGGACCAGCAGCAGCGCGATCACCGGGCGCAGCGCGGGCAGCGTCACATGCCACATGCGCCGCCAGCGCCCCGCGCCGTCCATGGCGGCCGCCTCGTACAGATCGGTGCTGACGGCGGCCAGCGCGGCGAGGAAGACGATGATCCCCCAGCCGGCGTCCTTCCACACGGCCTGCGCGGTGACCAGGTACTTGAAGAGGCTCGCGTTGGTCATCAGGTCGAAGCCGCTCCACCCGTGGTCCTCGAGGGTCTGCGCGATGATGCCCGCGCCGCCGAAGATCTGCTGGAACACGGTGACCACGAGGACCCACGAGAAGAAGTGCGGCAGATACATGATCGCCTGTGCCACGGCCCGGACCCGGGGCCGGACCACGCTGTTGATGAGCAGCGCGAGGGCGATGGGGATCGGGAAGAACAGCACCAGTTGGAGCACGAACAGGACGATGGTGTTCTGCGTGGCGTCCCAGAACAGCGGGTCGTCGACCATCCGCGAGAACTGCTCCACACCGACCCAGGGGCTGTGGAAGATCGCCGTGATGCCGTTGCTGGAGATGTACGGGTCGTAGTCCTGGAAGGCGACGACGTTGCCGAGCAGCGGGACGTAGTTGAAGAGCAGGAGCAGCACGATGACGGGCAGGGTCATCAGGATGAGCGCGCGGTCGCGGCGGAGCCGGATCCGCCAGGGAATCCGGCCCGCCCTGCCTGCCTTGCGCGACACCCGATCCTTCGCCACGACTGTGGCGACCGCGGCCGTCGGTTCCTCGACGGCCGAGGGGGGACGAGTTCCGTCGGGCCTGCTCCCGGCCGTGAGGGACATCAGTTACCGCTGCCGTTCTTGTCGATGAGCTTCTTGTACCAGTCGCGCAGCTTGTCGCCGCCGGAGGACTTCCAGGTGGAGATGGCGGCCTGCACGTCGGACAGCTTCTTGTTGCCGCGCACGTAGTCGATCTCCAGCTGCTCGAACTGGCTGGAGAGGTTCGCGTAGCGGGTCGGCTCAACGATGTTCATGCCGTACGTGGACGTCTTCTTCATGAAGGCACCCATCCGCTGCTCCCACTCGACCTGCTTGCGGGCGATGTCGGGGTAGTCGGGGTGGGCGAAGTACGGAGCCGGCGCGGCCAGCATCACCCAGGCGTTGATCACCTCGGAGTTACCCAGGTCGTTCTTGACCGGGACGCCGTCCTTCACCGTGTAGTGGGTGCCCTCGACGCCGTAGTCGACGGACATCCGCTCCTTGGTGTTCGGGGGCGCGGCGGCGAAGTTGGCGGCGGCCAGCGCGTTCTCGACCGTCTCCTTGGAGGCGCCCTTGCGGATCAGCGACCAGATGTTGGCGGGCTGGCTCGCCCACAGCTGCGGGTCGCCGCCGTCGGCGCCGAAGTAGTCCATGGCCTCGATCTCGAAGTCCGGGTTGGACGCGGCCTGTTCGGCGGTCTTCCCGTACCACTGGGACATGTCCATGTTGTACATAAGGATCTGACCCGCGGTGAAGCGCTGGCCCGCGTCGCCCGAGCGCGCCTTGTCGTCGGGGTGCACGACACCCGCGTCGAACAGCTTGCGGACCCACTCCAGGGCTTCCAGGTACTCGGGCTGCTCGATGCGGTACGTCAGCTTGCCGTCGGACCCGATGTTCCAGCCGAGCGTCCCGGAGGAGCGGACGCCGAAGATGTTGAACGCGGCCCACGACATGTCGGCGCAGGCGTACACCTTGGCTTTGGCGCTGGTCGCCTCCTTGGCCCAGCTCATGAACTCGTCGGGCGAGGTGGGGACCTTGTAGCCCTTCTTGTCGAAGATGTCCTTGCGGTAGTACGCAGGGTTGAAGGTCGCGCTCGCGGTCGGCATCGGGATGCCGCGCAGCGCGCCGCCGAAGATGCCCATGCGCCAGGAGTCGGAGGGGATCGCGGCCAGGTTCGGGTACTTCTTGACCTTGTCGCCCGCCAGGTAGGGGCCGAGGTCCATGAACTTCGCGGAGACCGCGTTGGAGATCTTGCCGACCAGCTCCCAGCTCGGCACGACCACCATGTCGGGTATGTCGCTGGAGGCGAGGACGGCGCCGAGCTTCTGGCCGTAGGTGTTGCCGTCCTGGTTCTGCCAGGTGACCTTGGTGCCCGCCGCGGCGTCGAGCGCCGTGTAGTAGGCGCAGCCGGCCTTCGGCGGGGTGCCCCAGAACGGAGACATGATCTTGAAGGAGGCGCCGGTGCCGAGCTTGTCCGGGACCGAGGTGGCGAGGGCCGCGAGGTCGACCTTGTTGGTGTAGCCGGCCGCCGAACCGTTCTTCGACGGGAGGTCCGGCTGGGCGACCGTGCTGGCGACGTACGTCGGCAGCATCTTGTCGGCCTTCTTGCCCGACGTGGTGCCCTCGCGCGATCCGCTGTCCGAACCCCCACAGGCGGCGAGCAGCGGCATCCCTCCCGCTACCGCGGCAGTGGCGACCGCCGTGGAGGCGAGGAAGCTTCTCCGGCTGGGAGCGGAGGAAGCGGAAGCGGCGTTCGGCGTCATTGCGTCAACCCTTCATGGCGCACCAGGACACCCGGCGGTGGCCGTCGGCTGTGGTGTCTTGTGTGGAACTGGCTGAGCTGAAGCGGTCCTCCGACCATTGACCGAGGAAGACGCGCCTCTCGGCGGCGTCCTCGTAGTCGAAGCGCTTCGATGTTGCTGCGAGGTTAAGTGAAGGTGAGGGGGCGCACAAGGGTCGCATCCAAGATTCCTCCGAGGTATCCGGCGTTCGTTCACGTTCATATGCCGCTTGCCATGTCGGCCGCGAGTCGGACTTGTTGCCTCGAAGTGTCTTGACACCCACCCCTCGGTCGAATGAGCATCGAAGCGCTTCGAAAGCGCCTCACCGCTCCATCGCAAGGGGATCCCCACGTGTCCGCACAAACGCCGCCTACGCCGCCTTTCCGCGATCCGCAACTGCCGTTCGCGAAGCGCATCGACGACCTGCTGGGACGGCTCACCCTCGACGAGAAGGTCTCCTTCCTGCACCAGTTCGCGCCGGCCGTGGAGCGTCTGGGCATCGCCGCGTTCCGGACCGGCCAGGAGGCCCTGCACGGCGTGGCGTGGATGGGCCCGGCGACGGTGTTCCCGCAGGCGGTCGGCCTCGGCGCGACCTGGAACACCGAGCTCGTACGCCGGGTCGGCGAGGCGGTGTCCAAGGAGACCCGCGCGATGCGGTCCCGCGACGACCGCGTGGGCCTGAACGTCTGGGCCCCGACCGTGAACCTGCTGCGCCACCCCCTGTGGGGCCGCAACGAGGAGGGCTACTCGGAGGACCCCAAGCTGACCTCGGCCATCGCCACGGCGTACACGCACGGTCTGCGCGGCGATCATCCGACGTACTGGCGCACCGCACCCGTCCTGAAGCACTGGCTCGCCCACAACAACGAGACCGACCGGGACACCTCGTCGAGCTCCGTGCGCCCGCGCGTGCTGCACGAGTACGACCTGCGCGCCTTCCGCGAGACGGTCGAGGCGGGCGCGGTGGCCGGCGTGATGCCCGCCTACAACCTGGTCAACGGCCGCCCGAACCACGTCTCGCCGTACCTGCGCGAGCATCTGCGCGCCTGGACCGACGAGGACCTCCTGGTCTGCTCGGACGCGGGCGCCCCGTCCAACCTGGTCGACTCCGAGCACTACTTCGACACCCACGAGGAGGCGACCGCCGCCGCGGTCCTCGCCGGCGTCGACAGCTTCACGGACCACGGCACCGACGGCTCGAAGATCACCGCCCGGGTCCGGGGAGCCCTGGAGCAGGGCCTGCTGACCGAGGCGGACGTCGACACCGCCGTGCGCCGCCAGCTCTCCGTCCGCTTCCGCCTCGGCGAGTTCGACCCGCACCACGACCCGCACGCGGACACCGGGGACTTCGACACCCCGGCGCACCGCGCCCTGGCCCAGGAGGCCGCCGAGCAGGCGATCGTGCTGCTCGGGAACGACGGCGTGCTGCCCCTCGCCCCCGACACCCGCCTCGCGGTGGTCGGCCTGCTCGCCGACGAGTGCAAGCTCGACTGGTACAGCGGCACACTCATCCACCGCTCCACTCCCCTGGAGGCCCTGTACGAGCGGTTCGGCGCCGAGCGCGTCGAGTTCGCCGAGGGCGTGGACCGGGTGCTGCTGAAGACCTCCGCGGGGACGTTCCTGCACGTCCAGGCCGCCGACGGCGCCGACGACGAGGTACGTGGCGCCGAGGGCGCCCTGGACCCGGCCCTGCTCGCGGGCCGCACCGACCTGCCCCCGCTCACCACCGACGCCACCGGCACGGAGCTGGCGCTGATCGACTGGGGCGAGGGCGTCCTCACCCTGCGCGCCCCCGACGGCCGCTATCTCTCGGTCGCCGACGACGGCTACGTCCGCGCCGCCGCCGACCAACCCGGCGGCTGGGTGGTCCAGGAGACGTTCCGTCTCGAACCCCATGAAAACGGTCACCTCCTGAAGCACATCGGTACGGGTCGGCACGTCTCTGTCGCCGCCGACGGCGTGAAGGTTGCCGACGAGAATCCGGAACTCGAGGCGGAGCCGGAAGTCTGGGAGCTCGTGGTCGTCGAGCGCGGCGAGGACGCGGTGGCCCGGGCCGCCGCGCAAGCCGACGCCGTCCTGGTGGTGGCGGGCAACGACCCGCACATCAACGGCCGCGAGACCGAGGACCGTACGACGCTGCGCCTCCCCGCCCACCAGGAGCGGCTGCTGCGCGCCGCCCGGGCCGCCAACCCGCGCACGGTGCTGGCCCTGGTCTCGGCGTACCCCTACGCGGTCGAACCGGACGCCCTGTCCGCCGTGCTGTGGACCGCGCACGGCGGCCAGGCCGCCGGCACCGCCCTGGCCCGGGTCCTGGCGGGCGACGTCTCCCCCGCGGGCCGCCTGCCGCAGACCTGGTACGCCGACGACGCCGACCTGCCCGGGCTCCTCGACTACGACGTGATCGGCGCCCGCCAGACGTACCTGTACTTCGAGGGCACCCCGCTGTTCCCCTTCGGCCACGGCCTGTCGTACGCGTCCTTCTCGTACGCGGACCTGTCGGCGAGCGTCACGGACGGAACCGACGGCGCAGTCCACGTATCCTTCACGGTCACCAACACCGGCGATGTCACCGCCGACGAGGTCCCCCAGCTGTACGTCCGCGCCGCGGACCCGTCGGTGGTCCGCCCGCGCCGCGCGCTGGCGGCACACCGCCGGGTCACGCTGGCCCCCGGCGCGACGACGGAGGTGACCTTCGAAGCCCCCTCCTCCGCCTTCGAGTTCTGGGACGTGGCGCAGGGCCGGTGGCGCCTGGAACCGGGCCCGTACGAGCTCCTCGTCGGCGCCTCCAGCGAGGACGTCCGGCTCCGTACGACCGTGACACTCGACGGCGAGCCGGCCGCATCACGCCGGGTGCGTGAACGTGGTCTGGCCGCGGCCGACTTCGACGAGCAGAGCGGCATCGAGATCGTCGACCGCACGAAGGCGTCCGGCGACGCGGTGACGCCCACGACGGCCGGTACCGGTGAACTGGTCTACCGCGACTGCGACTTCGGAAACGGCGTCACGGAGGTGTCGGTGACCGTGGCGGGCGAGGGCGTGGTCGAGCTGTCCCTCGACGGCACCACACCGCTCGCCGTCCTGACGCCGGCGACGCCCACGTCCGGCCCGTACGACTACACCACCCTCAGCGCCGGAATCGCCGCCGAGGGCGTGCACGACCTGCACCTCAGGCTGCGCGGCCCGCTGCGGCTCGCGCACGTCGGCTTCTCCGGCTGAGGGTCCGGACGAAGCTGACGCAGAGAAGGGGCCCGGCACCTGACAATGGGTCGGTGCCGGGCCCCTTCGGGGTGTGTGCGAGGTGGATCAGAGGGCCAGGCCCGTGAGCACCAGCACGCGCTCGTACGTGTAGTCCTCCATCGCGAACCTCACGCCCTCGCGGCCCACACCGGACTGCTTGACGCCGCCGTACGGCATCTGGTCGGCACGGTAGGAGGGCACGTCGCCGACGACGACACCGCCGACCTCCAGGGCGCGGTGGGCGCGGAAGGCGGCCTGGAGGTCGTGCGTGAACACGCCCGCCTGGAGGCCGTACTTGGACGAGTTGACGGCGGCGAACGCCTCGGCCTCGCCGTCCACCTTCTGCACGGTGAGGACCGGCCCGAAGACCTCCTCGCAGGAGAGGGTGACGTCGGACGGTACGTCGGTGAGGACGGTCGGCGCGTACGAGGCACCGTCGCGCTTGCCACCGGCGAGGAGGGCGGCACCGGCGGCGACGGCCTCGTCGACCCAGGACTCGACGCGCTTGGCGGCGTCCTCGCTGACCAGCGGCCCGACGTCCGTCTTGTCGTCGTTCGGGTCACCGGTGACCTGCGCCTCGACGGCGGCGACGATGCGCGGCAGGAGCCGGTCGTGAACGGAGGCGTCCGCGATGACCCGCTGCACGGAGATGCAGGACTGGCCGCCCTGGTAGTTGGAGAAGGTGGCGATACGGGTCGCGGCCCAGTCGAGGTCCGCGTCGCTCGCGAAGTCGCCGAGGACGACGGCGGCGCCGTTGCCGCCCAGCTCCAGGGTGCAGTGCTTGCGCGGCACCGAGTCCATGATCGCGTAGCCGACCTTCTCCGAACCGGTGAAGGAGATCACCGGCAGGCGCTCGTCCTGGACGAGGGCGGGCATACGGTCGTTGGAGACCGGGAGGATGCTCCAGGAGCCGGCCGGCAGGTCGGTCTCGGCGAGCAGGTCGCCGAGGATGAGGCCGGAGAGCGGGGTGGCCGGCGCCGGCTTCAGGATGATCGGCGCGCCGGCCGCGATCGCCGGGGCGATCTTGTGGGCGCACAGGTTCAGCGGGAAGTTGAAGGGCGCGATGCCAAGGACGACGCCCTTCGGGAAGCGGCGGGTGAGGGCGAGGCGCCCCTGGCCGCCGGCGTCGGTGTCGAGGCGCTGGGCCTCGCCACCGTTGAAGCGGCGGGCCTCCTCGGCGGCGAACCGGAACACGGAGACGGCGCGGCCGACCTCGCCGCGGGCCCACTTGATCGGCTTGCCGTTCTCGGCGGAGATGAGCTGCGCGATCTCCTCGGTGCGCTCGACCAGGCGCTTGCTGACGTGGTCGAGGGCGGCGGCGCGCACGTGGGCCGGGGTGGCGGAGAAGTCCTCGCGGACGGCGTACGCGGCGGCCACGGCCTCCTCGACCTGGGCGTCCGTCGGCACACTGACCTTGCCGACGAGGCGGCCGTCCCACGGGGACGTGACGTCGAAGCTGTCCTCGCCGGTGACCTGGCGGCCGGCGAGCCAGAAGGCGTGGGTGGCCCCCACATTCTTGTTCTGGGGCATGTGCGAGTCCCGGCCCTTCCGCGTAGGGGATGTTCTTGGCTTTCGTCGTCCACGGTAGGGCCGGGCGGTCGGGGGGTCGTTTGTCCGAGTAGGAGTGGTGCAGGGCCGGGACGCTACGGACGGGCCAAATCCAGCCCCTCCGCGCTTGCCCTCACTCCCCGCCCCCCGCCGTCGCCTTCAGCGCCAGCCACAGCTCCATCCGTACGTCCGGATCGTCCAGCGACCGTCCGAGGATCTCCTCCACCCGCCGCATCCGGTACCGCAGGGTGTGCCGGTGCACCCCCAGGTCCGCCGCCGCGGCGTCCCACTGCCCGTGCCGGGACAGCCACGCTCGCAGCGAGGCGACGAGGTCACCCCGCCCGGTCGCGTCGTGCTCCTGCAGCGGCCGCAGCAACCCGTCCGCGAACGCCTTCACCGCGTCGTCGGCGAGCAGGGGCAGCACGGACCCCGCGCCGAGCTGCTCGTGCTCCACGAACACCCGCCCGCGCCGGCGGGCCACGGACAGCGCCTGCTCGGCCTGCTTGTACGCCGCCGCGGCCGCGATCGGCCCGGCCGGCGCGGACAGCCCCACGACGAGCTCGTCCTCCTCGCCGCCGGCCGCATGCTCCCGCGCGCCCGCGGCTCGCGCCGCCTCCAGCGCCGTCGCGTACTCCCCGCACGCCGCCACGGCCGCGCCGCCGTCCACGGCGAGCACGACCAGCCGTTCCCCCTCCGGGACGACGAGCACGGCCTCCCCGGACCGCGCCGCCGCGGACTCGGCGGTCTCGGCCAGCCCGGCAAGAGGATCACCGCTCGCCTCGGCGGCGGCCAGCGCGGCCGCGGACGGCTTGCCGGCGGCCACGCGCGCGTGCGCGTCGGCGTGCGCGCGTGCGGCAGCGGCGGAGGCGGACGCCGACTCGGCGACGATGACCCGGAAGGGCGCGTCGAGCAGCCCGCCGTAGAGGTCCCCGGCGACGGCCCGGGCGTGGTCCGGCTCCCCGGCCAGGAGCATGCGCAGCACGGCGGCGCCGATGCGCTGCTCCGCCGCGTGCAGCGACCGGGACCGTTCGGTGGTCAGGGTGAGCAGCGCGATGGCCGAGTGGACGGCGTACCGCTCGGCGGTGCCGAGGGTCGCGGCCGTGCCCACGGCGAGCGCCGCCCGCGGACGTCTGCCGGTGCCGAGGGAGTGGAGCTCGACCCGGTCCTCGTTCCCGGGGCCGCCGACCACCGACGAGGCCGGGGCGGGCCGCTCGCGCAGCCGCTCCACGTCCGCCGTGAGCCGCGCGGCCCGCCGCAGCGCCCACTCCGGCGCGGTCGCGACGACAGCGCCCGAGGCGTCGTACAGCGCGGCCCAGCCGTCGACCTGTGCGGCGAGCGCGGCGAGGAGGCCCTCGGGGCCGGAGTTCAGCGTCTGCTTGGTCAGTTCGCGCTGGGCGGCGAAGCCCGCGGTGACGGCGCGGTACTGGTCGGCGGCGATCGCGGCGGAGACGGCCTTGCTGATCGCGAGGAACGGCGTGCGGCGCGGCACCTCCAGCAGCGGCAGCCCCTCCTGCCCGGCCGCGTCGACGAGCGCTTTCGGGATCTCCTCGTAGTTGACCCCGACGGCGAAGCCGAGCCCCACCACCCCGGCGCCCACCAGCCGCTTCACGTACCGCCGCATCGCCTCCGGGTCCTCCGCGTCCAGTTTCAGCGCGGTGATCAGCAGCAGTTCTCCGCCCTCCATGTAGGGGACGGGATCGGCGAGTTCGCTGACGTGCGCCCACCGGACGGGCACGTCCAGGCGGTCCTCGCCCGCCCGCACGGTCAGCTTGAGCGCGGAGTGGTGGACGAGCGAGGCGAGCGTGGGGGGCATGAGGCCTTCAGGTCGGTGTGTTCGGTGTGTTCGGTGTGGTCCGTGTGGTCCATGTGATCATTGCGATCTTTTGGCCGCTACGTATGAACAACCTATGCCGATTCTGCCTCACCGTACGGTCACTGCGTGACCGTACGTACGGACGTGCAGCTCAGTGGCCCCGAGCTGCCCGTCCGTCACTCAGATCCACCAGCAGGGGCGGCGCGTGGTCGCCCCGCACCGTCGTCAGCGACAGCACCGCGTGCCCCGGCGGCACCCCGTGCGCGAGTTCGGACGCCGACCAGCGCTCCCGCTCGACCTGGCGCACCGTCACCGCTTCCGTGGTCACCGCCTTGCCCGTCACCAGCTTGCGCAGGGCGTGGATGGCGCGGGTCATCGGCTGGTCCGCGAAGACGGTGTGCTTGGCCACGTCCCGCGTCTCCACCCACTCGGTGCCCCAGGCGGACGCAAACCGGCTGCCGTCCCAGGTCGTGACCCCGGAGAGGGCCATGCGGCAGCCGACCGCCCCGTACAGCGGCCCGTGCAGGGCCTCGGGGACGTCGGCGACGGTGCGCAGCGCGAGCACGACGCCCGCGTTCTGCGAGCGCAGGCGCTGAATCCGGCGCACGGACTCGGTGGTGACCGTGCCGGTGGCGTCGTCGAGGACGAGTCCGGCGAAGTGCGCCCGGTCGCCGTCGCGGGCGACGGCGGCGAACTGGGCCAGGACGAGCCGCGTGATCAGCCGGGACGCCTCCTCATGGCCGTGCTCGGGGAGGTCGATGCGGACGCGGAGGGGGTGGTGGGCCACCGCGCGCAGCGAGAACGGGCGGATCGTGTCGTCGCCCGCGCCGAAGAAGTCGGCGAAGGCCGGCCGGTCCAGCAGGGCGAGCCGGTCGGCGAGGGCCGGGGCGGGGTCGGCGGGGGTGCCGGTCTGCCGGACCCGGGCCTCGAGCTCCCGGCGCATCGCGGCGTGCCGCTCGTCCACCAGGGCGTCGCGCAGGGCCGACAGCACCGCCGGCTCCCCCTCCAGGAGCTCCCGCAGGACCGGCAGGGACGGGAACGCGCCGTACGCCGCCCGGTACGGGCCGAGCAGCTGGGCGAGCGCCGTCGCCGCCCGCTGGGCGCCCACGGTGTCGAGGTCGCCGACCAGCGCCTCGGCGAGGAAGGCGGCCGCCTCGTCGGGATCGTCGGACTCGGCGTACGGGTCCAGGTCGTGGACGGACCTGGGGTCGCCGACGCGCACCACGACGTCGAACGCCGAGTCCGGGCCGAGTGCCGTCCCGGCGGCGCAGACGGCGACCACGGCGCACCGGCCGGTCAGCGCCTGGAGGGCGAGGGACTCGACCACCGGGGCGATCACGTGCCGGGTCTTGCCGGCCCCCGACGGCCCCACGACGAGCAGCGACGTGCCGAGCGTCTCCGGCCCGAGCGCCGCACCCACCCCGCCGTACGCGAGCGGCGTACGGTCCCCGCTCGCCCACCGCCCGATGCGCACCTGCCCCGCGAGCAGGTCGTGCCGGGCGCCGCGGCCGGGCAGGTCGCGGGCGCCGGAGGGGTGGGTGAGCGCGGCGGCGCCCTGGTGCAGCACGGCGTCGGTGAAGGCCGTCGGCCGCGCCTGGCTCCTGGCCTGCTTCCAGGCGTGCTCCACCCGGGCGCAGTCCACGTCGTTCATACGGCCGGCGAGCACCTCGGCGGTCAGGACGTCCGCCGCTTCGTGCTGCCCGGCCTCGCGCAGCTCGGGCCAGCGCGCCCGGGGTTCGTCGGGAGCCGGCTGCGGGGCCCGGTCCGCCGCCCCGCGGCTGCGTGCGGCGAGCCAGGTCCGCGCCAGGGGCCACCAGCCGCCGATCCTGGCGAAGGGCCACAGGACGAGCAGGGTGATCAGGGCGTAGAGCGCGTCCGTGGTCAACGCCGAGGTGAAGACGTCGTAGCCGCCGGTGATCAGGACGACGAGGGAGAACAGCGGGTCCACGACGGGCAGGGCGTCCCAGCCGACGCCGGGGAAGGCACTCGGGAAGACGAAGCTCAGCGTGACCAGGGCGCCCAGAGCCGCGATCAAGGCACGCGCGGGCTGCTCGCGCCGGGTGACCACGTGCCGGACGATGTCGCCCCAGCTGCCCAGGCGGCCCATGGCGTACACCAGCACGGCGAAGAAGACGCCGTCGTAGACCACCCTGGCCTCGGCGCCCTGCATGCCCTTGGGAGAGGCCAGTGTGCCGCCCCACCACCAGTCGTCCGGGGTGAACAGCCGCAGCAGAGCCCACTGGTACGGGACGCTGCCGCGGCGCCACAGCGACCACAGGATCAGCGCGACCACCAACGGGACCAGCACGCCGACGATGGTGACCGGGGCGAGCCGTTCCGCCGCCCGGGCGGCCCTGGGCAGGCGGTATCCGAACCGCCAGATCCCGGGCCGGGCCTCCGGTCGGGGTTCGTTCAGCCAGTCGGCGACGGCCGGCCGGGGCGGCACCCCCGGGGCGCGAGACGGCGGTGGCGGCACCTCCGGGGCGCGCGCAGGCGGTGGCGGCACCCCCGGCGCCTTCGGCGTAGCCGGCACGTCCGGTGGCCCGGCCGGGCGCGGCACCGGACCCGCATGCGTACTCCGCGCGTCCTGCGTCCCGTCGCTGTCCATCGCCCTGCCCCCTGACCAGCCGCTCCGTCCACCGTCAGCGAGCCAATCTAATGCCCCCGCAGGGGGAGTTCACCGCTTACGCGGCCGGGCCCGCGGTGACACACCGCCGCTCCTCTATGTCCACGACGGACAACCGGAGCCGCCGAAAACGCCCACATGGAGCATGCCCACCCCTCCCTCCCCGTCCTAGCCTGCGAGAAAAGAAGGTAAGCGTCCGAAAACGCCCACCCGGAATCTCCGGTCCGCAAGATCATCAGGGAGCCCCCATGACCGCCCTTCCGCAGGAGCGCCGCGTCGTCACCGCCATCCCCGGCCCGAAGTCGCAGGAGCTGCAGGCCCGCCGTATCGCCGCGGTCGCGGCCGGTGTGGGTTCCACGCTCCCTGTGTTCACGGCCCGCGCGGGCGGCGGCATCATCGAGGACGTCGACGGCAACCGCCTCATCGACTTCGGCTCCGGCATCGCCGTGACCTCGGTCGGCGCCTCCGCCGAGGCCGTCGTACGCCGCGCCTCCGCGCAGCTCGCCGACTTCACCCACACCTGTTTCATGGTCACCCCGTACGAGGGCTACGTGGCGGTCGCCGAGGCCCTCGCCGAGCTCACCCCGGGTGACCACGCCAAGAAGTCCGCTCTGTTCAACAGCGGCGCCGAGGCCGTCGAGAACGCCGTCAAGATCGCGCGCGCGTACACCAAGCGCCAGGCGGTCGTCGTGTTCGACCACGGCTACCACGGCCGCACGAACCTCACGATGGCCCTGACGTCGAAGAACATGCCGTACAAGCAGGGCTTCGGCCCGTTCGCGCCCGAGGTCTACCGCGTGCCCGTGGCGTACGGCTACCGCTGGCTGACCGGCCCGGAGAACGCCGGTGCCGAGGCCTCCGCCCAGGCCATCGACATGATCAACAAGCAGATCGGCGCGGACAACGTGGCCGCGATCATCATCGAGCCGGTGCTCGGTGAGGGTGGCTTCATCGAGCCGGCGAAGGGCTTCCTTCCGGCCATCAGCAAGTTCGCCAAGGACAACGGCATCGTCTTCGTCGCCGACGAGATCCAGTCCGGCTTCTGCCGCACCGGCCAGTGGTTCGCGTGCGAGGACGAGGGCATCGTCCCGGACCTGATCACCACCGCCAAGGGCATCGCGGGCGGTCTGCCGCTCGCCGCCGTCACCGGCCGCGCCGAGATCATGGACGCCGCGCACGCGGGCGGCCTGGGCGGCACCTACGGCGGCAACCCGGTGGCCTGTGCGGGTGCCCTCGGCGCGATCGAGACGATGAAGGAGCTCGACCTCAACGCCAAGGCGAAGAACATCGAGGCGATCATGAAGGCGCGCCTCGCCGCCATGGCCGAGAAGTTCGACGTCATCGGTGACGTCCGCGGCCGCGGCGCGATGATCGCCATCGAGCTCGTCAAGGACCGCACCACCAAGGAGCCGAACCCGGAGGCGGCCGCCGCCCTGGCCAAGGCCTGCCACCAGGAGGGCCTGCTGGTCCTGACCTGTGGCACCTACGGCAACGTGCTCCGCTTCCTGCCCCCGCTGGTCATCGGCGAGGACCTCCTGAACGAGGGCCTCGACATCATCGAGCAGGCTTTCGCACGCATTTGAGCAGCCCTTCCGCAACCTGACAGGGGAGCGGCAGGGCGTGTGAAGAACGTGTGCGAGGTAGATGGCAGGACTCGATTCCGCCTGTCTTACGGGGGTCCCCTGCCGTAGGTTCTACCGGGATGAGAGATACACCCTCACCCACAGGGGACTGTGGGTGACATCAGGCCGGGGCCTCCCCAGCTTCGACCTGGTCGTGCCCTCGCGCACACAACCGGGGCCTCTGGCTCCGGATTTCCTCACCGATCGGACGGTCGCCCGCCCCAAACCCCCCGGGGCGCGCGGCGTTCCGATCTGGACGGCCGCCTCGGAACCAATCCCCCCTTGTTCCGGGGCGGCCGACCTGCGTTCTGCCACCCACGCCGCCCCGCTCACCCTCGTGAGCGGGGCGGCGTTTTGCTGTCGCGAGAGAAAGTGCCGCCATGACCCGCCGAGGCCGGAAATCAACTGTTGACACGCCAGCAACAGGACATGTCTTTGCATAAGCAGTAAACAGCAGGTAAAACTGTGGCTGAAGTTTTCATGAATAGTTCCCGGGGGGGAATTGGTGTCGGACCCGACGGTCACAGTCGTCATTGGCGCCTACAACGCCATGCCTTATCTGACCCGCTGCATCGAGTCGGTGGTCGAGCAGTCGCTGGGCACATACGAACTGGAGTGCCTGGCCGTCGACGACGGGTCGACCGACGGCACGGGGAAAGAGCTGGATCGCTTCGCCGCGAAGCATCCCGGCACGGTGCGCGTCATCCACCAGCCGAACTCCGGAGGGCCGAGCGGCCCGCGCAACGTCGCCCTCGGACTCGCCCGAGGCCGCTACGTCTTCTTCCTGGACGCCGACGACTACCTCGGCCCGGACGCCCTGCGCCGGATGATCGACATGGCCGAGCGCAACAGCTCCGATGTGACGCTGGGCAAGTACGTCGGCATCAACTGCACGGTGCCCCGTTCCATGTTCGAGGCCAACCAGGAAGTCGTCGATCTGGCGACCTCCCGCGTCTGGTACGCCCTGACCCCGCACAAGCTCTTCCGGCGCTCGTTCCTGGACGAGCACCGGCTGCGCTTCGACGAGGACGTCTACATAGGCGAGGACCGCATCTTCGTCACCAAGGCCTATCTGCTGGCCTCCGCGATCTCGGTGGTCGCCGACGAGGACTGCTACTTCAAGGTCAAGCGCGACGACCAGGGCAACATCACCAGCAACTACCGGGACCTGATGGAGCGCTTCGAGGTCGCCCGGCGCCTGATGACCGCGATCACCGCGTACAGCGAACCCGGGCCCGTTCGCGACGCCGCGCTGCTGCGGCACTTCAGGGGTGGCCTGCTGGACTCCTTCTCCTGGCGCTTCCCACTGATGGAGGAGAGCGACCGGCTGAAGGCCATGGGGATCGCCAAGGAGCAGCTGGACGCGTTCTACACCCCGGAACTCGACGCCCAGATGACCGCGTGGCTCCGCCTGTTCGCCCACTGCGCCCAGCACGGGCTGCAGCAGGAACTGATCGACATCATCGACTTCCGCACCGCGGCGAGCCGCAAGCGACAGCCCCCGTACGGCACGGTCGTCGAGAACGGGCGCGCCTACGCCGTCTACCCGTACTTCCGCGACGAGAAGGCCGGCATCCCCGACTCCTGCTACGACATCACCGACGAACTCCAGCAGAACGACCGGCTGGACGCCGTGGAGTGGCACGAGGCCCGGCGACGCGGCGTACTACGGCTGCGCGGCTACGGCTACATCGAGCACGTGGACACCCGGAAGCCGGCCACCGAACTGGTCCTGCGGCTGCGGAACGACGGCCGCGAGGTACGCGTCCCCACCCGCCGCACAGCGCTGCCCGCTCTCACCCCCGAACAGGGCCACGCCTTCGACCACAGGCTCTCGGGCTTCACCGCCGACATCGACATCACCAGGGCCATGGGCGGCGCCCCGCTGCCGACGGGTATCTGGGACGTGTACCTCAATGTCCTCACCCAGGGTCTGAGCACCAGGCGCAGGTTCGGCGCCCGCAAGGCGGACGACCTGGCTCCGGCCCGCGGCGGCCGGAGCGGACGCCTCGCCGTCAAGCCGTACTACACCCAGGGGTACGCCAATCTCAGCCTGGACGTCACCGCCGCCGCTCAGGAGAAGCCGAAGGGGAGCAAGCAGGACGGGCGCGGGGGGTTCACCGGCCTCGGCAGGCGCATCGGCAAGAGAGGCCTCAGAAAATTCAAGAGACTCAGCCGCCTGTCCGGCGCCGCCCGGCCCAGCGGGCGCGGCGCGGCGCCGCGCGGGTAGGCCGACCGGGCCTGGGGGACCGTGCGCGGGTCCGGCCGTACCTGGCAGGCTTGGCCCATGCCGAGCTGCCCTGACCCGCAGGCCGAGGGCGCTCCCGCGCCGCCGACCGCCGAACGACCGGCGTCCTTCCTCCTGCTCCTGCCCGGAATGCCGGCGCTCCTCTTCGCGCTCGTCACCTGGCAGATCGTCGCCGACGGCCCGCTCCTGCGCGTGGACGAACGGGTCAGCCGCGCCCTGGTCCACCCCGACCGGGCCTCCGAGCTGCTCTCCGACCTCGGCGGCGCCGCGGTCGCGGTGCCCGTCCTGGCCCTGGTCGCGGGGTGGGTCGCCCGGCTGGGCCGGGCCGCGAGGACGCGCCGCTGGTGGCTGCCGCCCCTCTCCGCGGCCGTGCTGCTCGCTCTGGTGCCGGCGATCGTCGTGCCCCTGAAGGAGTGGACCGCCCGCCACGGCACCCCCGCCGTGCCGCCCGGGGTCGGCTACTACCCTTCCGGTCACACCGCCACCGCCGCCATCGCCTACGGCTCCGCGACCCTGCTGCTCCTCCCCCTGCTCCGCTCGGCCCGGTCCCGCCGTCTGCTCGTCGCCGGCTGCCTCGCCCTCGTACTCGGCGTCAGCTTCGGCCTGGTCAGGCACGGCTACCACTGGCCGCTCGATGTCGTGGCCAGTTGGTGTCTGTGTGCGGTGCTGCTCTTCGCGCTGTGGAGGTTTCTGAAGCGCGTCGGAGTCACTGGCCGTCCTCCCTCGTGGCCAGATCCGCCGCCGCCTCGTGCATCGCCAGTTCGAGAAGTGCCGGATCGGTGAGGGTGCCGGAGCCGTCCGGCAAGACCAGCCAGCGGACTGCGCCGGTCGAGCGGCCCGGGTACGGCACGACGATCCAGGTGCCGGCGCCGACCGAACGGATGCCGGTGCCGAGCCAGCGGGCCGCGGTGCCGGGCGGCACGAAGAAGCCCATGCGCGCGTCACCGAAGTCGACGAGTACGGGCCCGGTCCGGTCGAGGATGCGGGTGAGCACGTCGAGCGTGGGACAGCCGAGCTCGGCCGGCAGGATCAGTACGTCCCAGGCCTTGCCGGCGGGCAACAGGGCGACCGCGCGGGAGTCGCGCTCCCACGCCCGGCGGCAGGCCCCGGGATCCGGTGCGACGGATGCGAGCCAGTCGACCGCCGTCTTCGCCCCAGTCATGAGAAGACCTCCCCGTCTCTCGTGGACGCTGTCGCGTCACGAGGGAGAGGGAGGTCCCTCCGCGGCATTACGCGGGTTCCGGCCCCTCGATGGAGTGAACCGGATCACACCCGGCGGTCAGCTGTCGAATCCGAGGCCCAGTTTGTCCATCGTCTTCAACCACAGGTTGCGCCGGCCGCCGTGGGCGTCCGCCCGGGCCAGCGACCACTTGGTGAGCGCGATGCCGGTCCAGGCGAAGGGCTCGGGCGGGAACGGCAGCGGCTTCTTGCGCACCATCTCCAGCTCGGTGCGCTCGGTCCGCTCCCCCGCCAGCAGGTCCAGCATCACGTCCGCGCCGAAGCGCGTCGCGCCGACGCCCAGGCCCGTGAAGCCGGCCGCGTAGGCGACCTTCCCCTGGTGGGCCGTGCCGAAGAACGCCGAGAAGCGCGAGCAGGTGTCGATCGCCCCGCCCCACGTGTGCGTGAAGCGGACTCCCTCCAGCTGCGGGAAGCAGGTGAAGAAGTGCCCGGCGAGCTTGGCGTACGTCTCCGGGCGGTCGTCGTACTCGGCGCGCACCCGGCCGCCGTACGGGTAGATCGCGTCGTAGCCGCCCCACAGGATCCGGTTGTCGGCGCTCAGCCGGAAGTAGTGGAACTGGTTCGCCGAATCCCCCAGGCCCTGCCGGTTCTTCCAGCCGATCGACGCCAGTTGCCCGGCGGTCAGCGGCTCGGTCATCAGCGCGTAGTCGTAGACCGGGACGGTGTACGCCCGTACCCGCTTGACCAGGCTCGGGAAGATGTTCGTGCCGAGCGCGACCCGGCGGGCGCGGACCTCGCCGTACGGGGTGCGTACGGCCATGCCGGCGCCGTACGGCTTCAGGGTCAGGGCGGGGGTGTGCTCGTGGACGCGTACGCCGAGGTCGAGGCAGGCCTTCTTCAGGCCCCAGGCCAGCTTGGCCGGGTTGACCATGGCCACGCCCCGGCGGTCCCACAGGCCCGCCTGGAAGGTGGGCGAGTCGACCTGCTCGCGCACGGCGTCGGCGTCCAGGAACTCGATGCCGTCGGCGAGGCCCTTCTCCTCCAGCTCCGTGTACCAGTCGCGCAGTTCCCACGCCTGGTACGTCTCGGTGGCGACGTCGATCTCGCCGGTGCGCTCGAAGTCGCAGTCGAGGGAGTAGCGGGCGACCGCCTTCTCGATCTCGTCGAGGTTGCGGGCGCCCAGCTCCTGGAGCTTGTGGATCTCGTCCGGCCAGCGGGTGAGGCCGTTGGGCAGGCCGTGCGTGAGGGAGGCGGCGCAGAAACCGCCGTTGCGGCCCGAGGCGGCCCAGCCCACCTCACGGCCTTCCAGCAGCACCACATCGCGTTGCGGATCGCGTTCCTTGGCGATCAGCGCGGTCCACAGTCCGCTGTATCCGCCGCCGACGACCAGCAGGTCGCAGGTCTCGGCGCCGGTGAGCGCGGGCTCGGGGTGGGGCTTGCCGGGGTCTTCGAGCCAGTACGGGACCGGCTGTGCTTCGGAAAGAGACTTGATCCACCGGGTCATGGCGCTTGGGGCCATGATTTCAACTCCCTACCAAGGGTTTACTGAAAGGCTTATGCCTTTTGTTTGTTTCGGCGGTTGCCGATGATCATGGAGACCAGGACGAACAGTACGGCGACGAGGAACATGGCCGTACCGATGACATTGATCTGAACGGGCGTTCCGCGCTGTGCCGAGCCCCAGACGAACATGGGGAAGGTGACGGTCGAGCCCGCGTTGAAATTGGTGATGATGAAATCGTCGAAGGAGAGCGCGAAGGAGAGCAGCGCGCCCGCGGCGATTCCGGGGGCCGCGATGGGCAGGGTGACACGCAGGAACGTCTGCACCGGTCCGGCGTAGAGGTCCTGGGCCGCCTGCTCCAGGCGCGGGTCCATCGACATCACGCGCGCCTTGACCGCGGTGACGACGAAGCTGAGGCAGAACATGATGTGGGCGATCAGGATCGTCCAGAAGCCGAGCTGCGCGCCCATGTTGAGGAACAGGGTGAGCAGCGAGGCGGCCATGACGACCTCGGGCATCGCCATCGGCAGGAAGATCAGCGAGTTGATGGCGCCGCGCGCGCGGAAGCGGTAGCGGACCAGCGCGAAGGCGATCATCGTGCCGAGGACGGTGGCGCCGATCGTCGCCCAGAACGCGATCTGGAGGCTGATCGACAGCGAGCCGCACATGTCGGCGACGCCGCACGGGTCCTTCCAGGCGTCCGTGGAGAACTGCTGCCACGCATAGTTGAAGCGCCCGTTCGGTTTGTTGAAGGAGAACACCGTGACGACGATGTTGGGCAGCAGCAGATAAGCGAGGGTCAGCAGTCCCGCGATGACCACGAAATGGCGCTTGAGCCAGTTGACGAAGGGCATTTAGACCAGATCCTCCGTCCCGGACCTGCGGATGTAGAAAGTCACCATGAAGAGAATCGCGGCCATGAGGATGAAGGACAGCGCCGCGGCCGTCGGATAGTCGAGGATGCGCAGGAACTGCGTCTGGATGACGTTTCCGATCATGCGGGTGTCGGTGGAGCCGAGCAGTTCGGCGTTCACGTAGTCGCCGGCCGCCGGGATGAACGTCAGCAGGGTGCCGGAGACCACGCCCGGCATGGACAGCGGGAAGGTGACCTTGCGGAAGGTCGTGAACGGCTTGGCGTACAGGTCGCCCGCCGCCTCGTGCAGCCGCCCGTCGATGCGCTCCAGCGAGGTGTACAGCGGCAGGATCATGAACGGCAGGAAGTTGTACGTCAGACCGCACACCACCGCGAGCGGTGTGGCCAGCACACGGTCGCCCGAGGTCCAGCCGAGCCAGCTGGTGACATCCAGGACGTGCAGCGTGTTGAGGGCGCCGACGACCGGGCCGCCGTCCGCGAGGATCGTCTTCCAGGCGAGGGTGCGGATCAGGAAGCTGGTGAAGAACGGCGCGATCACCAGGATCATGATCAGGTTGCGCCAGCGGCCCGCGCGGAAGGCGATCAGGTACGCGAGCGGGTAGCCGAGCACCAGGCACAGCACGGTGGCGGCGCCCGCGTAGAGGACCGAGCGCAGGAACTGCGGCCAGTACTCGCTCAGCGCGTCCCAGTAGGTCGCGAAGTGCCAGGTGACCTTGTAGCCCTCCTCCAGGGAGCCCGTCTGCACGGACGTGGAGGCCTGGTAGATCATCGGCAGCGCGAAGAAGACGATCAGCCACAGGATGCCGGGCAGCAGCAGCCAGTACGGGGTCCAGCGGCCGCGCTTGCGCGAGGGCTTCGTCACGGGCGCCTCGGGGGCGAGCGGCGGGGGCGCCTCGGTGAGCGTCGACATCAGGCGGCCTCTTCCCCGACTGTCTCGACGCCCGCGTCGATGTCCTGAGCGGCGTCCAGACCGAAGGTGTGCGCCGGGTTCCAGTGCAGGACGACCTCGGCCCCGGGTATCAGCCGGGAGTCGCGGTCGATGTTCTGGGCGTAGACCTCGAACTCGGGGCAGACGGGGCTGTCGATGACGTACTGCGTGGAGACCCCGATGAAGCTGGAGTCGGCGATCCTGCCGGTGATGCGGTTACGGCCCGCGGGGATCTCGCCCGCCTCGTCGGCGTGGGTGAGGGAGATCTTCTCCGGGCGGACGCCGACCAGCACCTTGCCGCCGGTCGTCGTGGGCGCGGAACATCGTGCCCCGGGCAGCACGAGCTTGCCGCCGCCGGCCTTCAGGACGATGTCGTCGCCGCTCTTGGCGTCGACCTCGGCCTCGATGAGGTTGGAGGTGCCGAGGAAGTTGGCGACGAAGGTGGTCCTGGGGTTCTCGTAGAGGTCGGCGGGCGAGCCCAGTTGCTCGACCCGGCCCGCGTTCATCACGGCGACCGTGTCGGCCATCGTCATGGCCTCCTCCTGGTCGTGCGTGACGTGGACGAAGGTGATGCCGACCTCGGTCTGGATGCGCTTGAGCTCCAGCTGCATCTGACGGCGCAGCTTGAGGTCCAGGGCGCCGAGCGGCTCGTCGAGGAGCAGCACCTTGGGGTGGTTGATCAGTGCGCGGGCCACGGCGACGCGCTGCTGCTGGCCGCCGGAGAGCTGGTGCGGCTTCTTGCGCGCCTGCTCTCCGAGCTGTACGAGCTCCAGCATGTCCTCGACCTGTTTCTTCACCGACTTGATGCCGCGCCGGCGCAGACCGAAGGCGACGTTCTCGAAGATGTCGAGGTGCGGGAAGAGGGCGTAGGACTGGAAGACCGTGTTCACCGGCCGCTTGTACGGCGGCAGATGGGTCACCTCCTGGTCGCCGAGGAAGACGGTGCCGGAGGAAGGTTCCTCCAGACCGGCGATCATGCGCAGAGTGGTGGTCTTTCCGCAGCCGGAGGCGCCGAGCAGGGCGAAGAAGGAGCCCTGCGGCACGGTCAGGTCGAGCGGGTGTACGGCGGTGAAGGAGCCGTAGGTCTTGCTGATCCCGGAGAGGCGGACGTCGCCGCTGCTGTCATTCGTCATCGTGGTCACGCCCCTGTGAGCTTCGCGAACTTACCTTCGTAGGCCGTCTCTTCCTTGCTGTTCAGCGAGCGGAAGGCACGGGACTTGGCGGCCATGGCCTTGTCAGGAATGATCAGCGGGTTGTCCGCCGCGTCCTCGTCGATCTTCGCGAGGTAGGGCTTCACTCCGTCGACCGGACATACGTAGTTGATGTACGCGGCGAGCTCCGCGGCCGGCTCGAGCTCGTAGTAGTAGTCGATGAGCCGCTCGGCGTTCGTCTTGTGGCGCGCCTTGTTGGGGACCAGCAGGTTGTCGGTCGACGTCAGGTAGCCGGTGTCCGGGATGATGAAGTCGATGTCCGGGCTGTCCGCCTTGAGTTGCACGACGTCGCCGGCCCAGGCGAGGCAGGCGGCGAAGTCGCCCGAGGTGAGGTCGGAGGTGTAGTCGTTGCCCGTGAAGCGGCGGATCTGGCCCTTGTCGACGGCCTTCTGGAGGCGGGCGATCACCGCGTCGAAGTCGTCGTCGGTGAACTTCGCCGGGTCCTTGCCCATGTCCAGCAGCGTCATGCCGATGCTGTCGCGCATCTCCGACAGGAAGCCGACGCGCCCCTTGAGCTTGGGGTTGTCGAGCAGGTCGGAGACCGACTTCACCTCGACGCCGTCGAGCGCCTTCTTGTTGTAGGCGATGACGGTCGAAATACCCTGCCAGGGGTAGGAGTAGGCGCGGCCCGGGTCCCAGTCGGGGTCGCGGAACTGCGCCGACAGGTTGGTGTAGGCGTGCGGCAGGTTGGACGGGTCCAGTTTCTGGACCCACCCGAGGCGTATCAGGCGGGCGGCCAGCCAGTCGGTGAGGACGACGATGTCCCGGCCGGTGTCCTGGCCCGCGGCGAGCTGCGGCTTGATCTTGCCGAAGAACTCGTTGTTGTCGTTGATGTCCTCGGTGTACTTGACCGTGATGCCGGTCCGCTTGGCGAAGGCGTCGAGCGTGGGGTGGTGCTTGCCGCTGTCGTCGACATCCATGTACTCGGTCCAGTTGGAGAAGTTGACGGTCTTCTCCTTGGCCGAGTGGTCCTCTGCGGAGGTGCCGCCCTGCGTCTTGCCGCCCGCGGGGATCCCGCAGCCGCTCAGCGCCCCGAGTCCGCCGACCGCGAGCGCGCCGCCCGCGGAGGCGCGCAGCAGCGACCGGCGAGTCATGGCTGCCCTGCCGTTGCGGAAGCTGCGCCGCATGGCGGCCGTCTGGGCCGGGGTCAAGCGGTCTGGCTCGTACTGCTCCATGCGCGTAGTGCCCTTTCGGGAGGGGTCGGGCCGACCGTGGTCGGCGGCCGGTCGTCGCTCTATCGGTCCCCGAAGATGGTGCGGTGCCAGTCCTTGCGGGCCACCGCGGTGTTGTCGAACATGACGTGCTTGATCTGGGTGTACTCCTCGAACGAGTACGCGGACATGTCCTTGCCGAAGCCGGACGACTTGTAGCCGCCGTGCGGCATCTCACTGATGATCGGGATGTGGTCGTTGACCCACACACAGCCCGCCTTGATCTCGCGGGTCGCGCGGTTGGCCCGGTAGACGTCCCGGCTCCACGCGGAGGCGGCGAGGCCGTACGGGGTGTCGTTGGCCAGCCGGATTCCCTCACCATCACTGTCGAACGGCAGAACGACCAGCACCGGCCCGAAGATCTCCGACTGCACGATCTCGCTGTCCTGGGTGGCGTCCGCGATCAGGGTGGGGCGATAGTACGCGCCGTTCTTGAGATCTCCCTGAGGGGCCTCGCCTCCGGTCACCACGCGCGCGTAGGCACGCGCCCGGTCGACGAAACCGGCGACGCGGTCGCGCTGGACGTGCGAGATCAGCGGACCGAGGTCGGTACCGGGGGCGAAGGGATCGCCGAGCCGGACGCTCTCCATGAGGGCGGCGGTCCGTGCGACGAACGCTTCGTAGAGGGGCCGCTGCACATACGCGCGCGTGGCGGCCGTGCAGTCCTGGCCGGTGTTGATGAGCGCGCCCGCGACGGCGCCGTTGGCGGCGGCCTCCAGGTCGGCGTCGTCGAAGACGACGAACGGGGCCTTGCCGCCCAGCTCCAGGTGGATCCGCTTGACGGTGGCGGTCGCGATCTCGGCGACACGCTTGCCGACGGCGGTGGAGCCGGTGAAGGAGGTCATGGCCACGTCGGGGTGGCCGACCAGGTGCTCGCCCGCCTCCCTGCCGGTGCCGGTGACGATGTTGATGACACCGTCCGGGATTCCGGCGTCGGTCGCGGCCTGGGCGAAGAGCAGGGAGGTGAGCGGGGTGAGTTCGGCGGGCTTCAGCACGATCGTGTTGCCCGCGGCGATCGCCGGGAGAATCTTCCAAGCGGCCATCTGGAGGGGGTAGTTCCAGGGTGCGATGGAGCCGACCACGCCGATGGGCTCACGGCGGACGTACGAGGTGTGGTCGCCGGAGTACTCGCCCGCGGACTGCCCCTGGAGGTGCCGGGCGGCACCCGCGAAGAAGGCGGTGTTGTCGATCGTGCCCGGGACGTCGAACTCGCGGGTGAGCTTCAGCGGCTTGCCGCACTGGAGCGACTCGGCGCGTGCGAATTCCTCCGCGCGCTCGGCGAGCACGGCGGCGAAGCGGTGCAGCGCGTCGGAGCGTTCGCCCGGCGTGGCACCGGACCAGCCGGGGAACGCCTCGCGGGCGGCGGCGACGGCCGCGTCCACGTCGTCGGGGCCGGCCAGCTCGTAGGTGTGGACCTCCTCGCCGGTGGCCGGGTCGACGACCGCGTGGGTGCGACCGGAAGTGCCCTTCGTCAGACGGCCCGCGATGAACTGCGCGCTGTCCCCGAAACGCTCCTGGGCGGGAAATCGGTCCGGCGTGGCGCCCGTTGTGCCCGGGTTCTGCATGTCGCTCTCCTCCGCCGTCGCCCCGCTTGCGTCGGGGGCGGGTGGCGTAGCTCCAGCTCGATTTGAGTGCCGATCCTGACAGAGCAAGGGGACTCCAACAAGTGATTCCGTTGTTGCCTTTTGGTTACGCGACGGAATCTGTCGACCAGGTGTCGAGTCGACATGGAAAAGGAAGGACGAGGTGTCAGTGGTGCGTGCCAGACTCGCGTGCATGGGGAAGATCGATTCTTGGGAAGCCCTGGTCAGGGAGGTCCACGCGGGGGCGAGGATCAAGTACCTGCACTTCTGGGGACACCGTCCGCGGCCCGACGGCCAGGTCGGCGCGAGCTGCCTGAGCCAGTGGTGGCCGTCACCGTTCGTGGTCGATGGTGTCGCATACGCCACGGCGGAGCACTGGATGATGGCCGGCAAGGCACGACTCTTCGGCGACGAGGAGGGGGAGCGGCGCGTGCTGGTCGCGGGCCACCCGTCACAGGCGAAGAAGGCCGGGCGGCTGGTGCGGGGCTTCGACGAGGCCATATGGGAAGGAGAGCGGTTCCGGATCGTGGTCGAGGGCAGCGTCCACAAGTTCACGGCCGACGCCGCGCTGCGGGATTTCCTGCTGGGCACGGGCGAGCGAAGCGAGATGGGGGTCCCCCCGGCCGAAGGCTGGGGGAGAGTCCTGGTGGAGGCGAGCCCCGTCGACCGGGTGTGGGGCATCGGCCTCGCCGCGGACGACGAGGCGGCGGCTGATCCGGAGCGGTGGCGGGGGCCGAACCTGCTGGGGTTCGCGTTGATGGAGGCACGGGAGCGGCTGCGGGCGGCGGCCGGTTAGCCGGACGAAACGGCTGCGGGCGGCTGCCGGTCAGCCGGACAAAGCCGCCGCGGACGAAGGCCGGTCAGCCGGACAAAGCCCCCGCGGACGAAGGCCGGTCAGCCGGACAAAGCCCCCGCGCCGCCGCTCGCCTCACCTCGTCTCAGGGCGCCACGATCAACAGGACGATCATTCCGATGCCCAGGGCGATGCCCACGGCGCCGCAGATGAGGCCGGCCAGGGCCTGGCCCCCGTTCGTGGCCTCGCCCCGGTTGGCCCTCTTGCGGCCGATCGCGCCGAAGATCACGCCGAGGATGCCCATGATGATGGCGATCGGCCAGAGGCAGAACACGATGGCCGACAGGATGCCGAGCACAAGGCCGGCCGTGCCCATCCCGTTGTTCGCCATCGGCGGCATACCGGGCCAGCCGTAGTAGCCGGGCACACCAGGGGCCTGCGGGCCGTGGGCGCCGCCGTAGCCCGGCCGTGCCGGATAGGCGTAGCCGCCGGGGTACCCGTACGGCATCTGTCCGGGGCCGTCGGGTGCGATGGGCGGCGGGGGGACGTGCTCGGCGCCGCCGTGGGCCGGGGGTGCGAAGGGGTTACCGGGGTCGGCCGGGCTGCCTGCCGGTACCGTGTGGTGCGGCGGCGGGAAGCCACCGCCCGGGCCGCCCTGACCGCCCTGACCGCCCGGGTTCGGCGCGGCGAACGGGCTGGCCCACGGCTGAGCCGGCGCGCCGCCGTTGTTCGCGCCGTAGATCTGGCCATTGTCTGCCCGGTTGTCCGCCCCGTTGTCCGCGCCGGGCATGGACACGCCCGTCTGCTGGTGGTGGCCGGACGGGGGTGCGGGAGCCGGCGAGATACCCGAGGCGTTCGAGGCGATCGAGACGCCCGAGGCGATGGTGTGGCCGGGGCCGTCGCCCGGAGCCGCGTCCGCCGGCGGCGCCCAGGGGCTCGCCCCGGCAGTCTCGGAAGCCGTCTCCTGCACCGACGGCGCCTGCGGAGCCGTCCCCTTGTCGAAGGAGACCTTGTCTGCCGACTCGGTGTCCGCGGACTCCTTGCCGTAGGACACCGGGGGAGCCGCGTCGCCGGTCGGAGCCGGCCGGTGCGTGGCCGCGTTCTCCGGTGCCTCCGGCGTCGGCGCGTCGTCGGACATGCGCGGGATCCCCTCTGTCGTACGTGCCGTCATGCTAAGGCCCAGACCATTCCGCCGTGGGCCCGGCCTACGATGATCCCCGAGTCACCGATCAGCCGATCACCGCGTCCCGCTCGGCCGCCACAGCGCCCGGGACGCCCGTCCCGGGGAGGACCCCATGACCGCTCACGCCGACGCCGAGCGCGCCCCGCGCACCCCGCGCGACCTGCACGCCTTCATCGCCGGACTGCCCAAGGCCGAACTGCACGTGCACCATGTCGGCTCCGCCTCCCCGCGCATCGTCTCCGAACTGGCCGCCCGCCACCCCGACTCCAAGGTCCCCACCGACCCGGAGGCCCTGGCCGACTACTTCACGTTCACGGACTTCGCCCACTTCATCGAGGTGTACCTGTCCGTCGTCGACCTGATCCGCACCCCGGAGGACGTACGGCTGCTGACCTACGAGGTGGCCCGGGACCTGGCCCGGCAGCAGGTGCGCTACGCCGAGCTGACCATCACTCCGTTCTCCTCGACCCGCCGCGGCATCGACGAACTCGCCTTCATGGCCGCGATCGAGGACGCCCGCAAGGCGGCCGAGGCCGAGTTCGGGACCGTACTGCGCTGGTGCTTCGACATCCCCGGCGAGGCGGGTCTGGAGTCCGCCGAGGAGACGGCGCGGCTCGCCACCGACGACAGGGTGCGGCCCGAGGGCCTGGTGTCCTTCGGACTCGGCGGGCCCGAGATCGGCGTACCGAGGCCGCAGTTCAAGCCGTACTTCGACCGGGCGATCGCCGCGGGGCTGCGCTCGGTGCCGCACGCCGGCGAGACCACCGGACCCCAGACGGTGTGGGACGCCCTCACCCACCTGGGCGCCGAACGCATCGGCCACGGCACCAGCTCCGCCCAGGACCCCCGGCTGCTCGCCCACCTCGCCGAGCACCGCATCGCGCTGGAGGTGTGCCCGACCTCCAACATCGCCACCCGCGCGGTCCGCACGCTCGACGAGCACCCCATCAAGGAGTTCGTGCGGGCCGGGGTCCTGGTCACGATCAACTCCGACGACCCGCCGATGTTCGGCACCGACCTCAACAACGAGTACGCGGTCGCCGCCCGGCTGCTGGACCTCGACGAGCGGGGCCTGGCCGAACTGGCCAGGAACGCGGTCGAGGCGTCCTTCCTGGACGAGCCCGGCAAGGCGAAGCTGGCCGCCGAGATCGAGACGTACACCTCGGGGTGGCTCGCCCCCTGACACGGACCACAATGGGCCCATGCAGACCCTGACGGCCGTGGCCCATCGCGGCGACCCCTACCGCTTCCGTGAGAACACGACCGACTCGCTGCGTTCCGCGCTCCAACAGGGCGCGGACGCGGTCGAGATCGACGTACGGCTCACCAAGGACGGCGTGCCCGTGCTGCTGCACGACGAGACGCTGAAGCGGTTGTGGGAGCAGGACCGGCCGCTGCGCTCACTGTCGGCACAGGAGGTGCGCGGGCTGACGGCAGGCGGGGTGCCGACGCTGGCCGAGGCGCTGGCCGCGACCGGCGACAGCCGGGTGATGGTCGACCTGCCCGGCACGTCGGACGTGCGGGCGGCCCGCCGGGTGGTGGACGCCGTACGCGAGGCCGGGGCGCAGGACCGGGTGTACTACTGCGCCCACGCCTCGGCCATGCTCGCCGTGCGCGCGGCCGACCCGTCCGCCGAGATCGCCCTGACCTGGACGACCCTGGCGCCGCCGCGCCCCGCGCTGCTGGCCGCCGTACGCCCCCGCTGGCTCAACTACCGTTTCACGCTGGTCGGCCACGACCTCGCGGCCCGCGTCCACCACGACGGCTACCTCCTCTCCGTCTGGACCCCCGACACCCGCCGCTCCATGCGCCGCCTCCTGGACATCGGCGTGGACTCCATCACCACCAACCGAGTCGACCTGCTCGACTCACTGCGCCACAGGGCTCGTTAGGGCCTGGCCACTCCGCGAACGCACGTGTTCGCGGAGTGTCGGTGTGCGCGTTCCGCCGTGCCGCCATGGCCGGGGAGTGGTTCCGCGGCAGTTCCCCGCCGTTGTCTCTGCGCGTAGATTCACGGGCGATCTGTCATGTACGGTACATGCGTCTGTGCAACGCCAGGACATCTGTCTCGCCGATCTCGGAGATTCCCTTGCCCGGAAACAGACAGGTTCGTCTCACCGCCCGATTCCGAATCCGTGACCTCTTCCGCCGCCCCGGGGCGCTGCTCGCCCTTCCGGCAGGCGTGCTGCTGCTCGTGCTCGCCATGCCGGGGTCCGCCCTCGCCGCGGGCTCCGCCGGACCCGGGTCCGCGCCGCCCACCCCCCGCCACGGCAACGCCCGCGCCGGCATCTCGTTGGAAGGAACGGTCTCGGCCACGACCGAGGCCGCCACCGTGGACACCGTCGAGGCCGCCGCGGCCGCCTCGACCAACCCCCTGGGCCTGGACGTCAGTTCGTACCAGGGCAGCGTCGACTGGGCGTCGGTCGCCGACGACGGCGCCTCCTTCGCCTACGTCAAGGCGACCGAGGGCGTGAGCTACACCAACCCCTACTACAGCCAGCAGTACAACGGCGCCCACAACGCGGGGCTGATCCGCGGCGCCTACCACTTCGCGCTGCCCGACGTCTCCGGCGGCACCGCCCAGGCCGACTGGTTCTTCACCCACGGCGGCGGCTGGTCCGCCGACGGCACCACCCTCCCGCCGGCCCTCGACATCGAGTACAACCCGTACGGCGCCACCTGCTACGGGCTCAGCACAAGCGCCATGGTCTCCTGGATCAAGGCGTTCAGCACCGAGATGCACTCGCTCACCGGCCGCTACCCGATGATCTACACCACCACCTCCTGGTGGACCACCTGCACCGGCAACAGCAGCGCCTTCGCCACCACCAACCCGCTGTGGGTCGCGCGCTATTCGACCAGCGTCGGCACCCTGCCGGCCGGCTGGAGCGCCCAGAGCATCTGGCAGTACGCCGACTCCGGCACCTTCCCCGGTGACCAGGACGTCTTCAACGGCACCACCGCCCAGCTCCAGGCCCTCGCCCTGGGCACCGGCACCTCCACGTCGACGGCGTGGCCGACGGTGCAGAAGGACACCACCGGGCAGACGGTGAAGACGATCCAGTACCTGCTCAACGCGCACGGCGCCGCGTTGACCGTCGACGGCAGCTTCGGCACCGGCACCTACAACGCCGTCGTCTCCTTCCAGTCGGCCAACGGGCTCGACGCGGACGGCGTCGTCGGCCCGCTCACCTGGGCCGAACTGATCGTCACCGTGCAGAAGGGCAGCACCGGCTCGGCCGTCTCCGCCGTACAGAGCGAACTCAACGCCGGCGGATCCTCGTTGACCGTCGACGGCGATTTCGGGACCAACACCTACAACGCCGTCGTCTCCTTCCAGTCGGCCAAGGGGCTCACCGCCGACGGCATCGTGGGACCGCTCACCTGGCGCGCCCTCGTCACCTCCTGAACCCGACGAGGCCCGAGCGGAGTCACACCTGCTTCCGGGCCGAGGGGCCGAGCGGCCGGTCCGGCTCGGTGCCGTCCCGCTCGGGTCCCCGCGTTCCTCCTCCTGGTTTCTTCCACCGACTTCCGTCCACGTCCCGTGAGGAGTCAGTCATGACCATCGCACCCCGTCCGCATCCCGACCGCCGCGCCGTGCTGCGGCGGGCGCTCGGGATCTCCGCCGCGGCCGGCACCGCCGGTCTCCTGGGCCTGTCCGCTGCCGCCCCGGCCTCCGCCTACAGCTGGTCCAGGACGCTCTCCCAGGGTTCCAGTGGCGCCGACGTCACCGAACTCCAGATCCGGGTGGCCGGTTGGGCCGCCGGCAGCGCCCAGCAGACCTATGTGGCCGTCGACGGCGCCTTCGGTTCCGGCACCACTGCCGCGGTCAAGCGCTTCCAGAGCGCGTACGGTCTCAGCGCCGACGGGATCGCCGGTCCGGCCACCCAGTCGGCGCTCAACGCGCTGGAGTCCTCGGACGGTTCGACCGCCCACTTCGACTTCAGCGAGTTCTCCTCGCACGACGGCGCCGGCTTCACCGGCGGCAACGTCTCCTCCACACAGGTCAAGGAGAACGTCCGGCGCCTGATGTACAAGCTGGAGGCGTTGCGCAAGAAGGCCGGTGACAAGGCCGTCACCATCAACTCCGGCTTCCGCAGCACCTCGTACAACGCCTCGGTGGGCGGAGCCTCGAACAGCATGCACACCTACGGCGTCGCCGCCGACGTGGTGGTCTCCGGGCTGTCCACGCTCTCGGTCTACAAGCTCGCCGAGACCTGCGGCTTCTCCGGCCTGGAGACGTACTCGGTCTCCTGGCAGCACGTGGACAGCCGTATCCAGTACGCCTACGGGTCGCAGTTCTGGTGGTGGGAGGACGGGGTGGTGTGAGCCACCCGCCCGATCCCTCACCGGGCCCGGACCACGCCCGCGCCGGCCTCCGTCCACGGTGGACGGGGGCCGGCGCGGGCGTCCGGGGTCAGGCGGCGCGGCCGACTGCGGCCTTCTCCAGGTGCTCGACCGAGGTGACGGTCCGCAGGCAGGCCGTCAGCGCACGGCTGCGGGCCCGCGAGATCCCGTCGGGGGCCGCCGGGTCGGAAGCCGGGCCCCACCGGATTGGTGCAGTCGATCAGCACCCGGCCGCGCAGGACCGCTACACCGCTACACGCGCGAGCGCTGAGCCACCGTCGCCGGGTCGGCCGGGGTCGCGCGGGTGACGTACTGCGGGACCGGTGTGCTGTCGTCGCCGGTGTCGCGGACGAGGCCGTAGCGGATCGCGCCCTGGTCGGGGCCGGTCGTGACGTCCTTCGTCACGGCGTCCCAGGTGGTCGGAAAGACGTTGAGGCCGTAGTCGGCGCCCCGCTCGTTCACGGTGAGGGTGACGCTGCCGTCGACGTAGAAGTACTCGTTCTGCCACATCTGCTGGGTGCCGGACGGCAGGACGGCGTAGCCGGTGGTCGCGTTGCCCATGCCGGTGGCGGAGCCGTCGGTGGTGCTGACGGGGTCGTCCATGCGGCGGCCGCCGGCCGAGGCCACGTGGAAGAGCTTGCCCTTCAGGCTGGTCCAGCTCGGCATGACCAGGCTGCCTGCCCGGTACTGCGGCGAGATCTGCCAGCGCACCAGAACGTAGCCCTGGCCGCTGAGTGTCACGCCGTCCCCGCGGTGGTTCATGGTGGCGTGCGCGCCGCCGCTGCTGGTGATCCCGGACGCGGGTCGGCGCGGCAGGGCCGCCGGACGGGTGTCCGGGTCGGGCGCCTTGTCGACGGCGTCGACGACACTGCCGTACAGCGTGGTCTTCTTCTCGGTCCCCGACGGGGAGGGGGACGGAGACGGCGAGGCGGACACGGAAGGGGTGGCCGACGGCGTGAAGGGGGTGCTCGCCGCCGTGGGAACGACCGCCGCGCGCGGGGGCGGGTCGTCGGGGGTCTGTACGACGACGTAGGCGCCGCCCGCGGCCAGGGTCACGCCGGCCGTCACCGCGACGGCCGGCTTGGTCAGCGCGCCCAGCACCTTCGCCGACCAGCCGACCGAGGTCGCGGCCACTGCCGTCTTGCCGCCGAGGGCGAGGGAGAGAGTGAAGCCGACGGGGACCGGGACCAGCGCGATGCCGACGAGGAGGCGCTCCGCCGGCACGACGGACTCACGGTTGTCGCCGCAGTATCCGCAGCCCCGGATATGCCGGGCCAGCCGTTTGCGCCAGACGGAGTCGACGCGGCCGTGCCGGCGGGCGGTCAGCTCGCGCAGCTCCGGGCAGGCGCCGTCGAGGGCGCGCACGATGCCGCGGGAGACCTCCAGGCGCTCCTTCACCCGCTGGACACGCACGGCGGCATGCTGCCTGCTGATGCCGAGGGCGGCGGCCAGCTCACGACGGGTGAGTTCGCCCGCGACCTCCAGCCACCACAGGGACAGCAGCTGCCGGTCCTCGTCGTCCAGCCAGCGCACCGCCTCCGCGACCTCGCGCCGCTGGCCCGCCAACTGGAGCTTGAGCACGGCGAGTTCGGCGAAGTCGGCGGCTTCGCTCCGCGGCACGCTCTCGTCGAGGCGCTGCGGTGTCCTGCGCCGCGCCCGGTCGCGGATCTGCCGCATGGCGATGGCGACCAGCCAGGAACGGAAGCTGTCGGGGTCGCGCAGCGAGCCGAGGTTGTCGACGGCGCGCAGCATGGTCTCCTGGACGACGTCGTCGACGTCGGCGTGTCCGTTCAGAGCGCGGCCGACGACGTTGTAGACCAGCGGCAGCCAGCCCGCGACCAGTTCGTCCAGCGCGTGCCGGTCCCCGGCCTGCGCTGCGGCGATGGTGGCACGCCAGTGCCGCGAGTCCACATCCGTTCCCATGCGCGCACCCTCTCAGCCGCGCCCCCGCTGCCGGCAATGTCGGAGATCACACCTGTGGGGACGGCCGGGCCGGCCGCTGGATAACACTTTTTCGGCACCCGTAGGGGATACCCCCAGCAACTCCCTTATTGGGTAAGGCATTTGATCGGGGTCAAGCCAGGGGCGGACACCCTCCTCGCCGACGATCCGGTGGTTCGCGCACCGTCGGAAGATCATGACGAACCGTCCGACGACCGACCCGACCTCCACCGGAGCCCTCATATGCGCGCTCGCCGCCGCACCACCGTCCTCGCCGCCTCTCTCATGCTCGCCCTCACGGCGGCCGGACCGCTGGCCGCCCCCGCGTTCGCCGCCCCCGCACCGGCCTCCGCCCACCAGGCGAACGTCCTGGACACCGAGGCCCTGAGCGCCGCGCTCGCCGGCCTCCCGGACACCGACGCGACCGCGGCCCTCGTGCGGGTGGGCGGCGCCGACGGCAGCTGGCGCGGCAGTGCGGGTGTGCACGACCTGGCGAGCGGTGCGGCGGCGGACCCCGACGCCCGCTTCCGGGCCGGTTCGACGACGAAGGTCGTCACGGCGGCGGCCGTGCTGCGACTGGCGGCCGACCGGAAGATCGACCTGAGCAAGCCGGTCCAGCACTATCTGCCGGGGCTGCTCGGCAAGGACTTCCGGCCGATCACCGTACGGCAGCTGCTCAACCACACCAGCGGCATCCCGGCGGGCGACGGTCTCGGGAACACCTTCGAGGAGTTGTACGCGCACCGCTTCGACACGCTCACCCCGCAGCAGGTCGTGGCGTCGGCGGCGGCCAAGGGACCCGAGTTCTGCCCCGGCAAGCGGCAGCACTACCTGAACATCAACTACACGATCCTCGGCCTGCTCATCGAGAAGGTGACCGGGCAGCCGTACGCCACCGCGGCCACCCGGCTCGTACTCGCGCCCGCCGGCATGCGGGACACGTACTTCCCCGGGACCGACCCGCGCATCATCGGCCCGCACAACCACGGCTACCAGGTGGTCAAGAAGGCGGACGAGACGACGGAGTTCGTGGACGTCACCGAGTGGAACCAGGCGGACCGGTTCGCGGCGGGCGACATGATCTCCACGACCGCGGACCTGGAACGGCTCCTCACCTCCCTCTTCCGGGGCCGCATCGTCCCGCAGCCGCAACTGCGGGAGATGTTCACGGTCCCGGCGGGCATCGACGGCGCCACCTACAGCGCGGGTCTCCAGCGGTTCGAGTTCGAGGGGAAGGTGTACTGGCTCAAGACGGGCGGCCGGTACGGCTACAACGCGGTCATCGCCGGGACCCGCGACCTGAGCCGCACCCTCGTCTACTCGGTCAACTCCACGGACGCGAAGAGCGAGGACATGAACCCGGTGGCCCAGCGGATCGCGATGGCCGCGCTCAAGTAGCCGCCACGGCGAGGGCATCGGGGGTCGTCGTCATCGCCTCGAGCCGCTTGATCTTCTTCCGTACGACATACAGCGGGATCACCCCGAACACCCCGAACGACATGTCGATCACGCTCCACCAGAAGGGGATCCCCCGGACCGGTCCGCAGATCAGCGCGAGCGGGATGATCCCGGCGCAGGCGATCATCCCGAACTCGACGACCCATACGTTGCGGACCGGGTCGCGATAGGGCCCGTAGAAGGCGACGGCGATGACGAGGTGGGCGAAGGCCAGCCAGTCCGTGCCGTAGAGGAGGAAGGGGTACTCGGCGTCGGCGACGTCGACCCCGTGCCGGACGCGCTCGATCCAGTCCATGAGGCCGGGCAGGTGCTCCGGCACGGACAGGGCCCGCAACAGGTCCTCGGTCCAGCGCAGTTCGTGCACCAGGGGGAAGGCCGTGGCGCCGCTGAGCACCAGGCAGACGACGAAGGCGGCCAGCCAGGCGCGGATGCCCTTCAGAAGGGCGGCTCTGTCGCTCATGGCGGCAGCGTACGCCCACAGTTGAACATGTTCAAAACCTTTTCCTGAACATGTTCAAAATGCGTTTCCCGGGTCGGGTCCGGGTGGGCTGTCACCACGCGCCCCCATGCGCCCCATGCGGCACCTGCTCACGGGAGATGCGCCGCGCCGGACGGAAGTTTCGGAATTCCAGGACATACAAGTAAATTTCCGTCTGCCGCTTCGAGATGTCACCGGCAGACGGGGGCAAAGGATGAGCACGGACGACCGCGTCGCAGTGACGACCGGGATCGCACGACCGGCCGGGACTCGTGGCTTCCGCACCGGCGACGGCCCGCAGTTGGTGGAGACGTGGCGCCGGAGTGCGCCGGCCGACCCCATCAGCCCGGACCGCTTCCGCTCCCTGGTGCTGCTCGACGCCAACTTCGATCCCGAGGGGCTCCGGGTCGCCGTCGCCGGTGACCGTGTCGTCGGCGCCGCCTACGCGGTGCGCCGTCTGACGCCGATGACCGGCACCGACCTGGAGCCGGAGCAGGGCTGGATCCCGTTCTTCTTCGTCGACCCGGCCGCCCGCGGACGCGGCCTCGGCCGTCGGCTGCTGACCGAGGCCCTCGACTGGCTGCACGGCCACGGCCGCACCCGGGTGGACTTCTCCTCGTACACCCCGAACTACGTCCTGCCCGGCCTGGACGCCGAGGCGTACCCGGAAGCGGCCGGGCTCCTTGAGTCCCTGGGCTTTCGCACGCTGTACGAGGCGACGGCGATGGACCGCGGCCTGGTCGGCTATCGCATCCCGGAGGATGTCGCGCGCCGCTCGGCCGAACTGACGGCGCAGGGCTACCGGTTCGCCACCCCGTGCGACGACGACCTGGTGGACCTGTTCGCGCTCGCCGGGAACCACTTCGGCCCGGACTGGGCGTGCATGATCCGGGACTGTCTGGCCGCGGGCACGCCGCTCGACCGGATCGTTGTCGCCCGGGACCCCTCGGGCCGCCTGGTCGGCTGGGCGATGCACGGCACGTTCGAATCGGTGGACGAGCGGTTCGGCCCGCTCGGCGTGCTGGAGGAGATGCGCGGCACCGGACTCGGCAAGGTCCTGCTCCACCTGGTCCTGGAGCGGATGCGGGCGCGCCGTGCGCACTCCGCGTGGTTCCTGTGGACCGGCGAGCAGTCCCCGGCGGGCCATCTGTACCGCAAGACCGGTTTCACCACGACCCGGGTGTTCCGCGTGATGCGCCGGGAAGCCGCCCGATGACGCCGTCACGCCGCACCGGCGGCCCGAGCCCCGGTCAGCCACCGCGCCGCACCGACAGCCCGAGCCTCAGTCAGCCACCGCGCCGCACCGACGGCCTGAGCCGCCGCCACTTCGCGCTCGCGCTCCCCTCTGCGCTGCTCGCCTCCGGATGCGCCGCGCCGCACCAGGGCACCGGGCGGCCCGGGGATCCGATCGTTCTCACCCTGCTCTCCCACTACGCGAGCGGGGTACTCAAGGAGGCCCTGCGGGGCCCGGTCGACGAGTGGAACGCCACTCACGACCGGGTCAAGGTGCGGACGAAGGCCGTCGAGTTCACGGACCTGCTGACCACGTTCATGGTCCGGCAGGCCGCGGGCCAGGGCGCCGACATCATCCACCCGTACTGCCTGTGGAACGGCCAGCTCGTCCAGGCCGGCGTCCTGCGGCCCGCTCCGTCCGAGCACGCCGAGGAGATCACGCGCGGCTACGGCGAGGCCGCGGTCGGCGCCGCGTCGGTGGGGGGCAAGGTCTACGGCTACCCCACCGAGGTGCAGACGTACGCCCTCTACTACAACAAGCGGCTGCTGCGCGAGGCCGGCATCGACGGCCCGCCGCGCACCTGGCGGGAACTGGAGGAGACGGCTTACCGCACCAGCAAGCGGGACCGGTACGGCAACACGCTGGTCCAGGGGTTCGGACTGTCGACCTACGACGACTCCACCACCGTCGGCCAGACCCTTGCGCTGCTCAACGCCGCCGGCGGAAGGTTCGTCTCCGCGGACGGCAGGAGCACCGCCATCGACTCGCCGGCCGGCCGGGTCGTGTTCGACCTGGAGCACCGCCTCGTCGTCAAAGGCGCGAGCGCCCCCGGCATCAACGTCTACAAGGCGTTCCAGTCCGGGCAGGTGGCCATGGTGGTCAGCGCCGGCTGGTGGACCGGGAGCCTGAAGGCCCAGATGGGCAAGGACTACCGCGATGTCGGCGTCGCGCCGGTGCCCGTCCCCGAGGCCGACGACAAGCGCGCCACCCTCTCCACCGGCTTCATGCTCGGGATCAACACGGCCAGCAAGCACCCGCGCGAGGCCTGGGAGTTCCTGCGCTGGCTCAACACCGAGAAGGTGAAGAGTCCCAAGAAGGGCGCGACGGCGACCCGGATGAGCTCCCTGCAGGTGTCGGTCGGCTCCCTGACCGGCCGCGCCGACGACATGCGGACGCTCCTGGGCGCGGGCAGCGATCCGAACCTGCGCCCGTTCCTGGACGCGCTGGCGTACGCGGTGCCGGAGCCGAACGTGCCGGGCGCGCAGCAGGCCAAGTCCCTGCTGCGTAAGAACATCGAGGCCTTGTGGACCGGTCAGCAGTCGGTCGACGAGGCACTGCGCACCACCCGCCGCCAGGTCGATCAGGAGATGTCACGCTCATGGTGAACGCCCTGGTGCCGGAGACGACCGAGCGGGCGGCGCACAGCCCGCGGTCCGCCGAGCCCGCCATCGGCGTCCGCAGCCGGAATCGGCGCCGGCGCCGCCAGGCCGTCGTCGCCTATCTCTTCCTGGCGCCGACGCTGCTGTTCTTCGCGATCTTCCTGATCCTGCCGCTCGGCTTCGCGTTGCTGCTGTCGATGTCCCGCTGGTCCGGGTTCGACCTCGGCGACATCGATCCGGTCAGCCCGGACAACTTCACCGGCCTCTTCGCGGACGGATCGACGTTCCTGGCGCCGATCCTCACCAATACGCTGCTCTTCGCCCTGGGCACCGTGGCCCTCGCGCTCTCCGGCTCCGTGGTCGTCGCCACCTGCATCGGCAAGCTGCGGTTCCAGGGGCTGTGGCGCACCCTGTACTTCCTGCCGATCGTCACGACCGTCGTCGCCGTCGGCAACGTATGGAAGTACATGTACGAGCCGGGCGGCCTGGTCAACGGCGTCCTCAACGCCCTGGGGCTCGGTTCGGTGGCGTTCCTGCAGGACCCGGACACCGCGCTGCCCTCGGTCGTGGTCGTACAGGCCTGGGCCTCGCTCGGCTCGGCGATCCTCGTCCTGACCGCCGGGCTGAAGTCGATTCCCGAGTCGTACTACGAGGCCGCCGCGCTCGACGGCGCCGGGCCCGTCACCGTCTTCTTCAAGATCACGCTGCCGCTGCTGCGGCCGTCCCTGCTGTTCGTGTGCATCACCCAGTTCCTCACCGGCCTGCAGTCGTTCGCGCTGATCATCGTGATGACCAAGGGCGGGCCGGGTGACGCGACCAATGTGGCCGCACTGGAGATGTACCGGCAGGCCTTCAGATACGGCGACTGGGGCACGGCGAGCGCCGCCGCCTTCGTGCTGTTCGTGGTGGTCCTCGCGGTCACCCTGGTGCAGTTGTGGATCTTCCGGCGCAAGGGGGAGGACGCATGATCCGCCGCCGTTTCCCGTGGTTGTCGTATCTGGTGGTCGTGACCGGCGCCGTGCTCACCGTGGTGCCGTTCCTCGACATGGTGATGACGTCCTTCAAGGGGCCCGGCGAAGCCGGCACGCTGCCGTACCGGTTCCTGCCCGAGGCGTTCGACCTGTCCAACTACCGGGCGGCGATGGACCAGCTCGATCTGCCGGTGCTCTTCCGCAACAGCGTCATCGCCACCGTCCTGATCACCGGATCGGTGCTGCTCACGTCGTCACTCGCCGGCTACGCGCTCGCCAAACTCCGCTTCCCCGGCCGGAACTTCATCTTCCGCCTCGTGCTGTCGACGATGATGTTCCCCCCGTTCCTCTTCTTCATCCCGCACTTCCTGATCCTGGTGCACTGGCCGCTGGCGGGCGGCAACGACCTGTTCGGGCGCGGCGGCGCGGGCCTGACTGTCAGCATCACGGCGCTCGCCATGCCGTTCCTCGTCAACGGCTTCGGAATCTTCCTGATGCGCCAGTTCATGGTCTCGATCCCGGACGAGGTCCTCGAGGCCGCGCGCATCGACGGGGCCGGCGAGTTCGCCGTGTGGTGGCGGATCGTGGTGCCGCAGACCAAGCCGGTCCTGGTGACGCTCGGGCTGCTGACCTTCGTCGACGCCTGGAACGAGTACGTCTGGGCGCTGCTCGTCTCGACCGCGAACCCGGAGGTGATGACCCTGCCCGTCGGCATCCAGCTTCTGCAGGACTACGTCGACCCGACCCGCACGATGCCCATCGTCATGGCCGGCCTCGTTCTGAGCATCCTGCCGGTCCTGGTCCTCTTCCTGCTGCTGCAGAAGTACTACATCCGCGGTGTCATGCTCAGCGGCCTCAAGTAAGAGCGAATCCGTGACCGGCGCGAAAACGCTCAGGGCCGCGTACCCCCGGGGCCGATCGGACGCGGCCCGGGCTCATGACAGAGGCTGTCACCCGATCGCCTTTGTCGGCTTTTCAGCTGACGGCCTCTGCAGATCGAGGCTGCTGCGCAGGCTGACCGGCTTCAGCAGCACGGCCGCGACGACGGCGAGCACGGCCGCGGCGGCCGACAGGAGGAAGATCTGCGCCGTCGCGTCGCCATAGGCCACGCGAGTGATCTCCTGCACCGCGGGAGACTGTGCGGCGCCGCCTCCGCCGGACAGCCCCGCGGAAGCCATCTCCCGCGCGACCTGGTCCTGGACGTGGCGGGCGAGGACGGCGCCGAGAACCGAGACACCGATCGTGCCACCGAGGGAACGGAAGAAGGACACCGTGGAACTGGCCGCTCCTACGTCCTTCAGTGGTACGGCGTTCTGCACCACGAGCACGAAGTTCTGCAGCGTCATGCCGACCCCCATCCCGACACACAGCATCGACGCGCTCAGGAAGACCATGGGCGTCTTGTCGTCGATCGTGCCGAGGCCCGCCAATCCGACCAGGAGGAGGCAGGTGCCGAGGATGACGAACGGTTTGATCTTCCCGGTTCGGCTGATGAGCCGGCCGGCGACCGTGGAGGCGACCAGAATGCCGGCCATCATGGGAATCGTCATAAGGCCTGCCTCCGTCGGGCTGTGGCCGCGGCTGACCTGGAAGTACTGGCTCAGGAACACCGCGGCGCCGAACATGGCGGTACCGACGGAGAGACTGCCGACAATCGCCAGGGCGGTCGTGCGCTGCTTCACGATGGCGAGCGGTACGACGGGCTCGGAAGCGCGTGACTCCACCCACACGGCCGCGGCGATCAGGGCCAGCCCGCCGCCCACCATGACCGCGGTCTGCCACGACGCCCAGGCGAAGGAGTCGTCGACGAACGACACCCAGATGAGCAGCACACTGACGCCCGCGGCGATCAGGGTGGCCCCCAAGTAGTCGATCTTCACATTCTCGCGGCGGACGAGGGGAAGTTTCAGCGTCCGCTGAAGCATGAAGAGCGCGACGGCGGCGATCGGCAGGCCGATGAAGAAGCACCACCGCCAGCCCAGCCATGAGGTGTCGACGATGACGCCGCCGAGCAACGGCCCGCCGATGGTCGACGTCGCTGTGACGCTGCTCAGGTAACCGCTGTAACGGCCGCGCTCCCGCGGCGGAATCATGGCCGCGAGCGTGATCTGGACGAGGGCCTGCACACCTCCGACGCCGACGCCCTGCAGGGCTCGCGCGGCGATGAGCTGCCCGGCGGTCTGGCTCATTCCGCAGGCCAGGGTGCCCAGCACGAAAATGGCGATGGCCGCCTGTACGAGGGTCTTCTTGCTGAAGAGGTCGGCGAGCTTGCCCCAGATCGGGGTCGTCGCCGTGGTGGTGAGGAGGGTGGCGGTGACGACCCACGTGTACTGGGTCTGCGACCCGTGCACGGCCCCGATGATCTTCGGCAGCGCGCTCGATACCACCGTACTGCTGAGGGTCGACACGAACAGGGCGATGAACAGGCCGCTGAGCGCCTTCAGCACCTGTCGGCGGGACGTGGGCGTCGTGTCCGTGGAACTCGACTCGTTCACTGCGGCACTCATCAAACGGGCTCCAAGCCACCGGTTCGCCATACACCACGTATAGCGACATCGGCTTACCATACACCGCGTATAGTGAAGTCATGTTTCGTCCCAGCGTGCAGGGGCCGTCGGCCGGGACGCGGCTCCCCCTGCTGATGCGACGGCGGGAGAGACTGGACGGATGCAAGCCACACCCCGCAAGAACCTGCGTGAAGAGCAGAAGAGCCTCACGCACCGCCGACTGCTCGACGCGGCCGTCACGGTGTTCGCCGAGAAGTCCTTTCTCGACGCGCGGATGGAGGACATCGCGCAGACCGCCGGGGTGACACGGGCCACGGTCTACGCCCACTTCCCCGGCAAGGCCGAGATCGTCGACGCACTCGTGGACCGCGTGTACGGCTTGAGGGAAGAGGCGTACGCCGACCTGACCGCGCTTCCGCGCTGGACCCGCACCGACATCCGGACGTGGCTCAACGGCGCCGAGGCCCGCTGGCGGGAGATGGCGCCCATCCGCCGGGTCGCCAACGCGGCATCTCCGGCTGCGCTCCGCAGCCTCGACGACAGCCGCGTGCAGTACATCAAGGCGCACGAGCGCTATGTCGGCATGCTTGTCAGCCATTCCGAACGCTGGCGAGGCGTCCCCCCTGCGGAGGCTCGCCAGCGGGCACTGATGGCCGTTCTGCAGACCGAGTCGTTCTTCTCCGCATGGATCGCCGTCGGCTGGCCGCTGGACACCGCCGACCCCCTCCACCTGCTGGCCGACTCCCTCTGCCACCTCCTCGCCCCCGCGCTGGAGAACGACGCCACACGCGTCTGACCACTCGCCACCGCTGTGCTTGTGGTCGCATCGCGATCACCTTCCAGGGCGGCCAGTGGCTGGTCGAGGATGCGCCTCACGGCATGCCGGGGAGTGGTGCGTGGAGGTCGTCGCGGCGACGACGCGGGCACATGCCGGAGCACAGAGGAGAACAGCGATCTTGATGCCGGCCATCCCTCTTTTGTGCCGACCAAAAGTCCTCGTCACCATCGGCCGAGCGGCGGGTCAGAGCCCCGCGATCGCGTTCCAGCGCTTCGCGAACTCCGATCGTTCGCCGGAGGTGATGTCGCGGGCGATCGCCAGCCGCTTGCGCATGGTGGCGTCGGGGAAGATCAGCGGGTCCTCGGCGAGGGCGGCGGTGTCCTTGTCTTTGGAAGAGGCGAGGACGTCACGGGCTGCGGGAACCGGGCAGACGTAGTTGACCCAGGCGGCGAGCTCGGCGGCGACCTGCGGCTCGTAGTAGTAGTCGATGAGCTTCTCCGCGTTGGCCTTGTGCCGGGCCAGGTTGGGGATCATCAGCGACTCCGCCCACAGCTCGGCCCCCTCCTCGGGGACGACGAACTCGATGTCGGGGTCGTCCGCCTGAAGCTGGATCACGTCGCCCGAGTAGGCCTGGCAGGCCAGGACATCACCGCTGGAGAGGTCCTTGATGTAGTCGTTGCCCGTGAAGCGCCGGATCCGGCCACTGTGCACGTACTGCTCGACCTGGTCGCAGATCTTGTGGAAGTCGTCGGCCTTCCACTGGGTGATGTCGACGCCATTGCCCTGCATGAGCAGCGCGAACGCCTCGTCCAGGCCGGAGAGAAGGGTGACCCGGCCCTTGAGGTCGTCGGCCCACAGGTCGGATACGTGCCTGATCTCGCGGCCGACCTTGCGGCGGTTGTACGCGATGCCGGTGATCCCCGACTGCCAGGGCACGGAGGACTTGCGCCCCGGGTCGAAGGCGGGCGAACGGAGCAGCGGGTCAAGGTACTTGGTGACGTTCGGCTGCTTGGCCCGGTCCATCTCCTGGACCCATCCGAGGCGGATGAAGCGCGCGCACATCCAGTCGCTGATGACGATCAGGTCGCGGCCCGTCGACTGGTGGTTCATCAGGGCGGGGCTGATCTTGCCGAAGAACTCGTCGTTGTCGTTGATCTCCTCGACGTAGTCGACGGAGATGCCGGTGCGCTTCTCGAAGGCGTCCAGCGTGGGCCGCCGGTTGGGATCATCGTCGTCGGTGTCGATGTACAGCGGCCAGTTCGCCCAGGTCAGCCGCTTGTCACGGGCGGACAGATCGGCGGCGGCACGGTCGCCGGGCTGTACGTAGGCGGCGGGCACCCCGCAGCCGGCGAGGGCACCGAGGGCGGCGGTGCCGCCGAGCGCGCGCAGCAGGGAGCGGCGGGAGGGCAGTTGGGAAGAGGGCACGTGGGCAGCATGCCGTGCCGCGCTGTGGCCGGACAATCGACGCTGCGTCGAGCGGGCCCGGGTGGACCGGACACCTTGTCGATCGCTCACCTGTGACAGCGCGGCCCCCTGACGGGAGATGTCCCGTCAGGGGGCCGCGAGTGTGCGCCGGAGCGCCGGGGCCTACGCGTCGAGCGACGTCATCACGTGCTTGATGCGGGTGTAGTCGTCGAAGCCGTACGCCGACAGATCCTTGCCGTAGCCGGACTTCTTGAAGCCGCCGTGCGGCATCTCGGCGACCAGCGGGATGTGGGTGTTGATCCACACACAGCCGAAGTCGAGCTTCTTGGACATCCGCATGGCGCGGGAGTGGTCCTTGGTCCACACCGAGGAGGCGAGGGCGTACTCGACGCCGTTGGCCCACTCCACCGCCTGGTCCTCGTCGGTGAAGGACTGGACGGTGATGACCGGGCCGAAGACCTCGTTCTGGATGATCTCGTCGTCCTGCTTCAGGCCCGAGACGACGGTCGGGGCGTAGAAGTAGCCCTTGTCGCCGACCTGCCGGCCACCGGCCTCGACCTTGGCGTGGGCGGGCAGACGGTCGATGAAGCCGGCGACCTGCTTGAGCTGGTTGGGATTGTTGAGCGGGCCGTACAGGACGTCCTCGTCGTCCGGCTGCCCGGTCTTGGTCTCGGACGCCGCCTTCGCCAGCGCCGCCACGAACTCGTCGTGGATGGCCTCCTGGACGAGGACGCGGGTCGCGGCCGTACAGTCCTGGCCGGCGTTGAAGAAGCCCGCCACGGAGATGTCCTCGACGGCCTTGGCGATGTCGGTGTCCTCGAAGACCACGACCGGCGCCTTGCCGCCCAGCTCCAGGTGGACGCGCTTGACATCCTTGGCGGCGGACTCGGCGACCGACATGCCGGCGCGCACGGAGCCGGTGATGGAGGCCATCGCCGGGGTCGGGTGCTCGACCATCGCGCGGCCGGTCTCGCGGTCGCCGCAGACGACGTTGAAGACGCCCTTGGGCAGGATCGAACCGAGGATGTCGGCGATCAGGACGGTGGAAGCGGGGGTCGTGTCCGAGGGCTTGAGAACGACCGTGTTGCCCGCCGCGATCGCCGGGGCGAACTTCCACACGGCCATCATCATCGGGTAGTTCCACGGCGCGACCTGGGCGCAGACGCCGACCGGCTCGCGGCGGATGATCGACGTCATGCCGTCCATGTACTCGCCGGCCGAACGGCCCTCGAGCATGCGCGCGGCGCCCGCGAAGAAGCGGATCTGGTCCACCATCGGCGGGATCTCCTCGGACCGGGTGAGCCCGACGGGCTTGCCCGTGTTCTCCACCTCGGCCGCGATGAGCTCCTCGGCGCGCTCCTCGAACGCGTCCGCGATCTTGAGGAGGGCCTTCTGTCGCTCGGCGGGGGTCGTGTCGCGCCAGGCGGGGAAGGCTGCCGCGGCGGCGGCCATCGCGGCGTCCACGTCCGCCTCTCCGGACAGCGGCGCGGTCGCGTACGCCTCGCCCGTCACGGGGTTGACCACCTCGGTGGTCCGTCCGTCGGCGGCCTCCCGGAACTCACCATCGATGTAGTTGCGCAGACGACGCAGCTCGGTGCTCACTGCCGGCCTCCTGTCAGGTCGAACTGTCGGTTGTCCACTCACTGAGACACCCCACCCTAATCCGCCGCCCCACGTTTTCAACACCCCTACGCCCATCGTGGCTGCGAAATCCGCAAGTCTCGGTCCCGTAAACAACGAATTTCATCGCTCCAGCCTTGCGGAACTGTCGAGACGTCGTGCACAGTGAGGTCGTGGCCAGTCGAAGCGCAGACCAGAGGGACTCGCCCCGCGAGCCCAGGAACGGCACCCCGCACCTGGATGCCGTCTCCCTCGCGATCATCCAGCAGCTCCAGGAGGACGGCCGTCGGCCGTACGCCGCGATCGGCAAGGCCGTCGGCCTCTCCGAAGCGGCCGTGCGCCAGCGCGTCCAGAAGCTGCTCGACCAGGGCGTGATGCAGATCGTCGCCGTCACGGACCCGCTCACCGTGGGCTTCCGCCGACAGGCGATGGTGGGTGTCAACGTCGAGGGCGACCTCGACCCCGTGGCCGACGCGCTGACCGGCATGTCGGAAGTCGAGTACGTGGTGATGACCGCGGGCTCGTTCGACATCCTCGCCGAGATCGTCTGCGAGGACGACGACCACCTGCTGGACGTCATCAACAAACGCATCCGGGCCCTGCCCGGCGTGCGCTCCACCGAGAGTTTCGTTTACCTGAAACTCAAGAAGCAGACCTACATGTGGGGAACCCGATAACCGTGAGTACCAAGGACCTCAGCCGAACCGCGTACGACCACCTGTGGATGCACTTCACCCGCATGTCCTCGTACGAGAACGCACCCGTCCCCACCATCGTCCGGGGCGAGGGCACCTACATCTACGACGACAAGGGCAGGCGCTACCTCGACGGTCTCGCGGGTCTGTTCGTGGTCCAGGCCGGTCACGGCCGCACGGAACTGGCCGAGACCGCCTTCAAGCAGGCGCAGGAGCTGGCGTTCTTCCCGGTGTGGTCCTACGCCCACCCGAAGGCCGTGGAGCTGGCGGAGCGTCTCGCCGACTACGCGCCGGGCGACCTGAACAAGGTCTTCTTCACCACGGGTGGCGGTGAGGCGGTCGAGACCGCCTGGAAGCTCGCCAAGCAGTACTTCAAGCTCAAGGGCAAGCCGACCAAGTACAAGGTCATCTCCCGCGCGGTCGCCTACCACGGCACCCCGCAGGGCGCCCTGTCCATCACCGGCCTGCCCGCGCTGAAGGCCCCCTTCGAGCCGCTGGTGCCCGGCGCACACAAGGTCCCGAACACCAACATCTACCGCGCGCCGCTCTTCGGCGACGACCCGGAGGCCTTCGGCCGCTGGGCCGCCGACCAGATCGAGCAGCAGATCCTCTTCGAGGGCCCGGACACGGTCGCCGCGGTCTTCCTGGAGCCGGTCCAGAACGCCGGCGGCTGCTTCCCGCCCCCGCCCGGCTACTTCCAGCGCGTGCGCGAGATCTGCGACCAGTACGACGTGCTGCTCGTGTCGGACGAGGTCATCTGCGCCTTCGGCCGCCTGGGCACGATGTTCGCCTGCGACAAGTTCGGCTACGTCCCGGACATGATCACCTGCGCCAAGGGCATGACCTCGGGCTACTCCCCGATCGGCGCCTGCATCATCAGCGACAAGCTGGCCGAGCCGTTCTACAAGGGCGACAACACCTTCCTGCACGGCTACACCTTCGGCGGCCACCCGGTGTCGGCGGCCGTGGGCCTGGCCAACCTCGACCTGTTCGAGCGCGAGGACCTCAACCAGCACGTGCTCGACAACGAGGGCGCGTTCCTCTCCACCCTCCAGAAGCTGCACGACCTGCCGATCGTCGGCGACGTCCGCGGCAACGGCTTCTTCTACGGCATCGAGCTGGTGAAGGACAAGGCGACAAAGGAATCGTTCAACGAGGAGGAGACCGAGCGCGTCCTGTACGGCTTCCTGTCGAAGGCACTGTTCGAAAACGGCCTGTACTGCCGTGCCGACGACCGCGGCGACCCGGTCATCCAGCTCGCCCCGCCGCTGATCTCCAACCAGGAGACGTTCGACGAGATCGAGCAGATCCTGCGCGCGACGCTGACGGAGGCGTGGACGAAGCTGTGACCCTGCTTGTGGAGCTTCCCCGTTGCTTGCGGATCTCCCCTGTTGATCTTCCTTTGGGATGATCAACACCGGCCCCGGTGTCGACCGTTCGAGTGAGAAACGGCGGCCCGGGGCCGCGTGCTGTCCGGCCTCCCGCCGTCGCCTGCCTAGCGTGCCAGTGACCGATCGGCCCTGCCTTCGTTCCCCCGGACGGGGGAACGGCAAGGGAATTACGGATCTGAACCGAGGTGTACGCCCATGGAGGCCCAGCCGGACGACGACGTGCTCTGGGCACGCTCCCTGCACTTCACGCACGACGACGGCTCGCCCGCGCTCAGCGGCGTCTCGCTCGGCGTCCGGGAGGGCGAGATCCTCGCCGTCAACGGCCCGCGCGGCAGCGGCAAAACGACGCTGCTGCGCTGTCTGTCCGGCCTGGTGCAGGCCCGGCACGGCGAGGTGTGGTTCAACAGCGTCCCCGTGCACACCATGGGCCCCGTCACCCGGGAACGGCTGCGCCGCGACCGCTTCGGCTGGATCGACCCGGCACCGGTGCTCGTCCCGGAGCTGAACGCCTGGGAGAACGCCGCGCTCCCCCTGATGCTGCGCGGCACCAGCCGCCGCCGGGCCAAGGTGGCCGCCCTGGAGTGGCTGGAGCGCCTCGACATCGGCGACAAGTCCCGCAAACGCCCGCACGAACTGCGCCAGGCCGAACGCCAGCGAGTCTCGATCGCCCGCGCCCTCGCCCCCGCCCCGACGGTCCTGTTCGCGGACGAGCCGACGGCCCCTCTGCATCGCGCGGACCGCGGCCACGTCCTGCGCACCCTCACCACGGCGGCCCGCTCGCACGGCATTACCGTCGTCCTGGCCACGCACGACGCGGAGACCGCTGCTCTCGCCGACCGCACGGTGTCGCTGCTCGACGGGCGGTGCGTGAACACCGTGCACCTGCCTCCGGTCGCCGAGACGGAAGGCCGGGCCGCGTGCTCGCTCTCCGCCTGACCCTCGTCGCCCACGCGGCCGTCCAGCTGCGCCGCCTCCTGGTGGCGGCGGCGTCGGCGGGCACGGGCTTCCTGCTCCTGTGCACCCTCGGCTACGCGATGAGCCACCCGGGCACCCCCGCCACCTCGCTCCTGCTGCGGCTGGCCTGGTGCGCGGTGCCGCTGGCCGCCACGGTCTACCTCGCGGTGGCCGTCGCCCGCACCGACCCGGCCACCAAACCCCGCCCCGGCCTCTCGGCGATCGGGCTCGGCCCGGCCCGGCTGATGGCGATCTCGGCGACGACGACGGCCCTGTCCTGCACGCTCGGCTCGATGCTGGCGCTCCTCGTCTTCCTCCACCTGCGCGGCGATCTCAGGGGCATGCCCTTCGACGGCGCGGCCGTGGAGTTCCTGGCCGCGGACGCCCCCCTCCCCCTCCCGGCCGCCCTCACCCTGCTGGCCCTCCTCCCGACCATCGCCTCGACGGCAACGGCGCTCGCCCTGCGCCCGAAGGGCCACCGGCCCCTCCCGACCCGGACATCGCCCAGGGGGTACGGCCGCTTCGGCGCGTACGGCTACGCGAGCGCACGGGAGACGTTCGGCGCGTACGGCAGATTCGGGGCACGCCTGCGGGCTTCCGCCGCCGGCGCGGGGGCGGGTCCGGACACGGGCGTCCCACGGAAGAACGGCACCCCGTCAGCGCCGGGCCGCGCGACCGCCCCCTCAGCCGCAGCGGACGGCGCCCCGCAGACCCCGGACCACGCACTCGTCCGCGACCTCGACCCGCACCGCACCACGGACCACGCACTCGCCCCCGACGCCGACCCCGACCCGCACCGCACCACGGACCACGCATCCGACCCCGACTCCGACCCGCACCGCCCCCCGGCCCCCCGCCCAGCCCCCTCCGCACTCCCGTGGGGCGTCGCCGTCCTCGCCGCCGGACTCGCCGTGGAGGCATACGCAAGCCGATCCACCGCCGCCACCGGCCCAGAACTCCCCACCGACCTGGCCACCGGCCCCGCAGGCATCCTGGTCGGCTGGCTCCTGACCGCCCTCGGTCTCGCCCTGGCCGGCCCGGGCCTCACCCACTTCTGCGGACTCCTCCTGCAAGCGGCCCGCCCCGGCGCCCTCCGCCTGCTGGCCGGCCGCGTCCTCATGGACGAGGCCTCCCGCATCGGCCGCCCCCTCGGCGTGGTCTGCGCCGTACTGTCGGCCATGTACGCCACCACACCGCTGTACGACCCGAACGGCCCGTCCTTCGCCCCCCTCACCACCCTGGGCGCACTGCTCGTGGTGGGCTGCACGGTGGCGACGCTCCTCACCGCGGCCGTCGAGGCCAGGCAGGCCCGCTCCGACACCACCGCCGCGCTGGTGCGCCTCGGCGCCCCGGCCACGATGCTGCGCGGTGCAGCCGCCGTCCGCGCCGGCGCGCTCCTGGCCCTGTTCGCCCCGCTCACCCTGATCGTGGCGGAGCTGGCGGCGCTGCCGCTCTCGCACCGATGAGTTTCGCGGCGCCTCCCGGTCTACCCACCGAACATCAGGAACCGATGTCCGACCCGATGACTCAGGGGAGACCCCGCATGTACCAGCAGATGATCTTCGTGAACCTGCCCGTGAACGACCTCGACGCCTCGAAGAAGTTCTTCACGGAACTCGGCTACACGATCAACCCGCAGTTCAGCGACGACAACGCGGCCTCTGTGGTGATCAGCGACACCATCGTCGCGATGCTGCTGACCAAGCCGTTCTACGCGACCTTCACCCAGAAGGAGATCGCTGACGCCACGAAGACCAGCGAGGTCCTGGTCGCCCTGAGCGCTCCGAGCCGCGAGAAGGTCGACGAACTGGTCGACCGGGCGCTCGCTTTGGGCGGCACGACCAGTGGTCGGACACAGGACCACGGCTTCATGTACGGCCGCGCCTTCGACGACCTCGACGGCCACACCTGGGAAATCGTCTGGATGGACCCGTCGGCGATCGAGGGCTGACCCGCCCGCCGGACGGACGTGCTCAGGGCCGCCCTAGCATGGGCGGGTGCATCCGACGACACCCGCCCAGCCGTTCGACGGCTCCCACGACCTCGAGATCGAGTCCCTCGCCGAGTTCGACGAGGTGGTCTCCGCGCAGGGCACCCTGTCCCACTACCGCGTCCAGGCAGTCGACCTGACGGACCGTACGGACACCCTGCTGACCCTGGACACCGCCGGCGCCGTCTTCCTCGGCTGCCCGATGGCCCCGGAAGCGGCCGCCCAGGTGCGTGCCGCCGGCGCGCTCGTCTTCCCACCCGTCCCGGGCCTTCCCTTCGACCCGTACCGCGGCTTCGTCTACACCCCCGACGAGCTCTTCGACTCCCTCGACGAGGGCTACGAGGCGACACCGGACGCGCTGGCGTACACCTGGTTCCAGCGGACGAAGGCGGACGGCGACATCTTCGCCTCCATGCTGCGCTCGATCCACGACGACGCCGTCTCCGACGCCCTCGACGAACTCCTCGTCGACGCACGGGTGGTGGGGGTCATGGGCGGACACGCGATGGCGCGTGGCACGGCGGAGTACGCCGGTGCCGCCCGGCTCGGCCGGGAGCTGGCGCGAGCCGGCTTCACGGTGGCCACGGGCGGCGGACCCGGCGCGATGGAGGCCGCCAACCTCGGTGCGTACGCGGCACCGTTCGACGACGGGATGCTCACCGAGGCACTCCGGATCCTCGCCAAGGCACCCTCGTTCAGGCCCTCCGTCACCGACTGGGCGCACGCCGCCTTCGAGGTGCGCGACCGCTGGCCGGGCGGCGGCTCCTCGGTCGGCATCCCGACCTGGTTCTACGGTCACGAGCCGCCCAACGCCTTCGCCGCGCACATCGCCAAGTACTTCGCCAACGCCACCCGCGAGGACGGGCTGCTGGCCCGCTCGACCGCGGGCGTGGTGTTCCTGCCGGGCGCCGCCGGGACCGTACAGGAGATATTCGACAACGCGACGCCGAACTACTACGAGTCACGCGGCGAGCCCACTCCGATGGTGCTCGTGGACCGGGGGCACTGGACGGAGAAGCTGCCCACGTGGCCCCTCCTCCAGGCACTCGCGCGGGAGCGGTCGATGGAGTCCCGAATCGCCCTGGTTGACCGGATCGAGCAGGCTCCGGAGGCGTTGAAACACCTCGGCGGGTAATGGGCAGGCAAAGCAAGTGCCCTTGACGCGCATATGCATTGACACTACTTACAGACCGCTTATAAACCTGTGAGTCTCCTGGGGGTGGTGAGACTCGCCTCGGGGTTGCCTCATCTCCCCCTTCAACCCCCCGCAGTTGTGCATCCCGTGAAGGGCAAACGTGTCCATAACTCGCCGCACCGCACGTCGTTCCGTGCGCATCCTCGGTGTTGCCTCCGCCTCGGCCGCGCTCGCGCTCGGCGTCGCGGGCACCGCGCTCGCCTGCAACATCAGTGAGTTCTCCGCCGAAGCCAAGTGCGACGGCACCAAGGGCGTCATCACCGTCACCGACAAGGACGCCTCCCGCACCTCGGCCGTCGTCTCCGTGTTCCTCGAGAGCAACGGCGCCGACGAGAAGAAGATCGGCCAGCAGGAGGTCAAGGGGTCGGCCGCAGGGGTCACCATCACCTTTGACGAGGACTGGGCGCCGAACGCCGTCTACCGCATCCACGTCAAGGCCGGCAACCAGGTCGACGAGGACATCAAGCAGAACCTGACCACACCGTCCACGGCCTGCAAGACCGAGGACACCTCGACACCGCCGGTCACCCCGCCCGCTTCGGAGACCCCCTCCGCGCCGGCCGAGACCAAGACTCCGACCCCGTCGGCGTCGGAGTCCACCACCGCGCCCGCCGAGGCCGCGAGCAACGCGCCGTCCCCCGCGGCCGGTGACTCCAACCTCGCCGAGACCGGTGCGAACTCCAACACCGGTCTGATCGCCGGCGTCGCGGCGGCCCTGGTCGTCGTCGGTGGCGGTGCCGTGTTCTTCGGCATGCGCCGTCGCGGGGCGAACAGCGACCGCTGATCCCGCCTCCCACCGCGTACGCGCCCGTGGCCCGCCCCGCACCGGGGCGGGCCACTCGCATGTCAGCCGAACGACGACCGCTCCAGCCAGAACTCCAGCAGCTCCCGCTCGCCGAGCACTTCCAGCCCCGGGCTGTCCAGCGGCAGCCGACGGTAGAAGGCGAGCAGCACCTCGGTGAGCGGACCGCGCAGAGCGACCGTCGCCTTCTCGTGGCCGCGGCGCCAGGCCACCCCTTCCTCGGTGAGCTCTACGAGCCACTCGGCGTTCAGCTCGGGCGCGGTGTCCGTCGCGTGCAGATGGATACTCCGGCCGCCGGGTCCGCGCAGATCGTCCGCCACCCGTTCCGGCACCGTGCGCTGCACGAACTCGATGATCCCCAGCCACTCGTCGATCGCGTCGGCGGCCACGTCGGCCGCGACCTCGTAGGGCAGTCCGGCGGCGAGCGTCGCATCCGCTCGGTGGACGGTGATCTCATGGGCCATCCGGCGGGCCCAGAAGCCGGCGTTGAGGACTCCGGCCCACGCCCAGACCGCCGCGTCCGGGCCGGCCTCCCGGAGCGTGCCGCCGATCATGTCGCCGGTCTCCGCGAGCCAGGCGTCCAGGGAGGCGGGGTCGCCCTCGGCGTCCGGTCCGTCGTGGCCCGGCACCTTCTCCTCCGGGATCTCCTCCTGCGCGCGCGTGCGCACCGTCAGCTCCACCCAGCGCAGGGCGCCACCCACATGCCGTACGAGCTGCTCCAGCGTCCAGTCCGGGCAGGTCGGCACGGTGGCGGACAGATCCGCGCCGGAGGTCACCACCGCTCTCAACTGACCTACCTGGTGGGCGATTTCGTCACAGTACCGGTCATGTGCGAGCAGCGTCATACGTCACACCGTAGCGGTGCTCCGGTCAGTCGAGCACGACGATTTCCGCCGCGTCGAACTCCACTCCGACCGCGTCCCCGACCTCCGGCGCCTCCCGCAGCGCGCACGCCGCCTCCAGCCGCGGCGCGCCCTCCGGCTGGAGGTGCACGGCGACATGAGTGCCCTTGAAGGTGCGCGCGGTCACCGTGCAGCGCAGGCCCTCGTCCGCCGACACCAGCCGTACGCCGCCCGGGCGGACGAGCACCGTGCGCGTCCCCTGCGGTGCGCCCTCGTCCACCGGGATCTTGCCCCAGGGCGTGTCCGCGGCCGCCCCGGAGACCGTCGCCTCCACCACGTTGTCGAAACCGAGGAACCGTGCCACGAACGCGTCCGCCGGCCGCTGCCACACGTCAAGAGGCGTGCCGGACTGGGCGATCCGCCCGTCCCGCATCACCACGACCCGGTCGGCGAGCGCGAAGGCCTCGCCCTGATCATGGGTGACCGCCAGCACGGTGGTACCCAACCGGCCGAACAGCTCCCGCAGTTCGACCACCAGCCGCTCCCGCAGCGACCGGTCGAGCTGGCCCAGCGGCTCGTCCAGCATCAGCAGCCGCGGCCGGGGCGCCAGCGCCCGGGCGAGCGCCACCCGCTGCTGCTCACCGCCGGACAGGGCGGCGACGGCCCGGCGCGCGGCCCCCGGCAGCCCGACCAGGTCGAGCAACTCCCCCACTCGGGCGTCCTGTTCACCGCGCGACGCACCGTGCATGCGCAGCCCGAACGCCACATTGCCGCCCACGTCCCGCTGCGGGAACAGCTGATGGTCCTGGAACATCAGCCCGACGCCCCGCTTGTGCGCGGGCACCCCCACCTGGTCGCGTCCGGCCAGCGACACCCGCCCGCCGTGCAGAGGCTGAAGTCCGGCCACCGCCCGCAGCAGCGTCGACTTGCCGCTCCCGCTGGGCCCGAGCACACACACCACCTCGTGCTCGGCGACGTCCAGATCGACGGCGTCGAGCACGGCCCGCCCGCCGAACCGCACGGTCGCGCTCGCGAGACTCAGCAACATCAGAACTCCCCCGTCCGATCCGTGCCCCGAAGCCCCTCCAGTACCAACAGGGCCGCGGCGCACACCACCATCAGAATCGTCGAAAGGGCCATCGCCTGGCCGTAGTTGAGTTCACCGGCCCGCCCCAGCAGCTTCGCCACGGCGACCGGCAGCGTCGGGTTGTCGGGCCGTGCGATGAACACGGTCGCCCCGAACTCCCCCAGCGACACCGCGAAGGCGAACCCGGCCGCGATCAGCAGCGCCCGCCGCACCAGCGGCAGATCGACCTCGCGCCACGCCCGCCATGGCGACGCCCCGAGCACGGCCGCCGCCTCCCGCAGCCGCTCGTCCACGGCCCGCAGCACGGGCAGCATGGTCCGTACGACGAAGGGAACGCCCACCAGCGCCTGCGCCAGCGGTACGAGGATCCAGGAGCTGCGCAGATCGAGCGGCGGCTCGTCGAGCGCGATCAGGAACCCGAAGCCGACCGTCACCGCGGATACCCCGAGCGGCAGCATCAGCAGCGCGTCGAAGCCGCGCACGAGCCGCCCGGCGTCGCGCCGGGTGAGGGCCGCGGCGGCGAGACCTCCGATCACCACGGCGATGGCGGTGGCGGCGACGGCGTACGTCAGTGAGTTGCCGACGGCCTCGATCGGCGGCACCAGGAAGGCGCCCCCGTCGGACGACGTCAGCGCCCGGTAGTAGCCGAAGCCGGGCGCGTCCAGCGACCGTTGCACCAGCACGGCGAGCGGCAGCAGGATCAGGACGACGACGGTGCCGAGGACCCCGGCCAGCAGCGCCCGCTGCCCGGTCCCGCGCGGCCGCCGCGCCGTCCCGGACGCGTCCACCAGCCGCAGGGCGGTCTCCCGTCGCCGTACGGTCCAGGCGTGCACGGCGAGGATCGCGCCCACCGCCACGAACTGGACGATCGTCAGCACGGCGGCCGTGGCCAGGTCGAAGATCTCGGAGGTCTGCCGGTAGATCTCCACTTCGAGGGTGGAGAAGGTCGGTCCGCCCAGGATCTGCACCACACCGAACGAGGTGAAGGTGAAGAGGAAGACCATGAGCGCGGCGGCCGCCACGGCGGGCCCGAGCGCCGGCAGGGTGACCGTGCGCCAGGCCGTGAACCGGGAGGCGCCGAGCATCCGCGCCGCCTCCTCCTGCCGGGGGTCCAGCTGCGCCCAGAGGCCGCCGACCGTCCGTACGACGACCGCGTAGTTGAAGAAGACGTGCGCGAGCAGGATCGCCCACACGGTCGTGTCCAGCCGTACGCCCCACAGCTCGTCGAGCAGCCCGCCGCGCCCGACCAGCGCCAGGAACGCCGTACCGACGACGACCGTCGGCAGCACGAACGGGACGGTCACCACCGCCCGCAGGATCTGCTTGCCCGGGAAGTCGAAGCGGGCGAAGACGTACGCGCCCGGGAGCGCGACGAGCAGGGTGAGCGCGGTGGAGGCGAGCGCCTGCCAGCTGGTGAACCACAGGACGTGCCGGATGTCGGACTGCGCGAGCACTTCCCCGATCCGCCCGAACTGCCAGGCCCCGTCGACCTTCAGACCGCGGGCGACGATCGCGGCGACGGGGTAGGCGAAGAAGACGCCGAAGAACGCGACGGGCAGGGCCATGAGCCCGAGCCGCGCCGCGTTCCCCTTCCGGCCCTTGCGGGGGGCTACTTCAGTACGAGCGAGGTCCACGACTTGACCCACTGGTCACGGTTGGCGGCGATCCTGTCGGGGGCCATGGTCTCGGGATCCTTGGCCGCGGGCCCGTACGCGGTGAACTCGGCGGGCACCTTCGCGCCCTCGACCACGGGGTAGACGAACATGTTCAGCGGCATGTCCTCCTGGAACTCCTTGGAGACCAGGAAGTCGATGAGCGCCTTGCCGCCCTCGGTGTTCTTGGCGTTGCTCAGCAGCCCCGCGAACTCGATCTGCCGGAAGCAGGTGCCGTCCGCGACACCGGTGGGCGCGGTCGTGGGCTTCGGGTCGGCGTAGATCACCTCGGCGGGCGGCGAGGAGGCGTACGACACGACGAGCGGCCGGTCGCCCTTGGCCTTCTTGCCACCGGCGGAACCGGAGAACTCCTCGTTGTAGGCCTGCTCCCAGCCGTCGACCACCTTCACGCCGTTGGCCTTGAGCTTCTTCCAGTAGCCCGTCCAGCCGTCATCGCCGTACTTCGCGGCCGTGCCGAGCAGGAAGCCGAGGCCGGGCGAAGAGGTGGAGGCGTTCTCGGTGACGAGGAGGTTCTTGTACGCGGGCTTCGTCAGGTCGTCCAGGGAGGTAGGCGGGGTCAGCTTGTGCTTGCTGAACCAGGCCTTGTCGTAGTTGACGCAGATGTCGCCGTAGTCGATCGGCGTGACCCGGTGCTTGCCCTGGTCGAGCTGGTACTCGGTCCCGACCTGGTCCAGGCCCTTGGCCTCGTACGACTGGAACAGCCCGTTGTCCAGGGCCCGGGACAGCAACGTGTTGTCGACGCCGAAGAAGACGTCGCCCTGCGGGTTGTCCTTGGTGAGGATGGCCTTGTTGACGGCCTGCCCCGCGTCCCCGTCCTCGAGGACCTTCACCTTGTACCCGGACTGCTTCTCGAAGTCCGCGAGCACGCTCTTGGAGACGGCCCACGAGTCGTGGCTGACGAGGGTGACGGTCTTGGAGTTCCCCGACCCGTTCCCCGAGCCCGCGTCGGCGGACGACCCGCAGGCGGACAGCGTGACCAGGCCGAGCCCGATCGCCACGGCCACGTACGTCTTTTTGTGCACTGAATTCCTCCTGGAGGTGACCAGGAAGAGACGCGGCCCTGCCCGGGGGCCTCGGACGGATCCGTCGGCTCCCGGGCAGGGCGCAACAGCTTGAGTGATGACCGAACTTCCTACCCAGAATGACCTGGGCGAGGTTCAGAGGGTCTGCGGCCCGGTTGCCGCACTCTCAGCGCTGTGGCGCTCCCCTGTCGGAATATGAAGATGTACCTACGCGGGCCAGACTACCGTTCGGTGGCGGCCAGCTGACCGCACGCCCCGTCGATCTCCTGCCCACGGGTGTCCCGGATGGTGACGGGCACCCCGTGTGCCGCGATGGCCTCGACGAACGCCTTCTCGTCCTCGGGCCGGGAAGCGGTCCACTTCGAGCCCGGCGTCGGGTTCAGCGGGATGAGGTTGACGTGCACCGGCTTGCCCCGGAGCAGCCGTCCGAGCCGGTCGCCGCGCCAGGCCTGGTCGTTGATGTCCCGGATCAGCGCGTACTCGATGGACAGCCGGCGGCCGGACTTCTCGACGTACTCGAACCCGGCGTCGAGGACCTCGCGCACCTTCCACCGCGTGTTCACGGGGACGAGGGTGTCGCGCAACTCGTCGTCGGGCGCGTGCAGCGAGATCGCCAGGCGGCACTTGAAGCCCTCGTCGGCGAACCGGTGGATGGCGGGCACGAGTCCGACCGTCGACACGGTGATGCCGCGCTGCGACAGGCCGAGCCCGTCCGGCGCGGGGTCGGTGAGCGCCCGGACGGCCCCCACGACCCGCTTGTAGTTGGCGAGGGGCTCACCCATGCCCATGAAGACGATGTTGGACAGCCGCGCCGGACCGCCGGGCACCTCACCGTCCCTGAGGGCCCGCATCCCGTCCACGATCTGGTGCACGATCTCCGCGGTGGACAGGTTCCGGTCCAGTCCGGCCTGCCCGGTGGCGCAGAACGGGCAGTTCATACCGCAGCCGGCCTGCGAGCTGATGCACATGGTGACCCGGTCCGGGTACCGCATGAGCACCGACTCGACGAGCGTCCCGTCGAACAGCCGCCACAGCGTCTTGCGCGTGGTGCCCTCGTCGGTCGACAGATGCCGTACGACCGTCATCAGCTCGGGAAGCAGCGCCTCCTGCAGCCTGCCGCGCGAGCCGGCGGGGATGTCGGTCCACTCCTCCGGGTCGTGCGCGTACCGCGCGAAGTAGTGCTGCGAGAGCTGCTTGGCACGAAACGGCTTCTCACCGATCTCGGCCACGGCGTCCTTGCGCTCCGCGGGCGTTAGGTCGGCAAGGTGCCGCGGCGGCTTCTTGGCTCCGCGCGGGGCGACGAAAGTGAGTTCTCCGGGTGCAGGCATAACACGTCCAGTGTCGCAGATCGACTCGGGTGGCCCAGGCCAGAGCGGGGTGGGGGTGGTCACCCGTGGGCGCCGACTGTCACCGTCGGTCGACCTCGTACAGCCCAGGGACGGCCCGGGGCGGCACTCGGTCGGACCCCCCCTGGCGATGTCAGGGGCGATGTCAGTGCGTCAGGGGCGATGTCAGTGCCGGTGGCTATGGTGCGACGGCCATCGAGCGCGACACATCGGGGAGGGGCTGTGGGAGCCAAGACGGGACTGCTCATCTATGCCGACGGCGAGGTGCCGGGTCTGCTGAGACAGGTGAAGGCGGCGGACCTGCCGCGGACGTCCGAGATGATGCGGCGCCTTTACCCAGGCTGGGAGATCGAGCAGCTCGCGGGCTCGGCACTGGGCAGCGGCTTGTACCCCCCGAAAGACAGGGCGTACGCCGCAAGCTGGCCGGGTCTGGAGATCGTCTGCGACCAACGGGTGATGATCGACTTCCCGTCCCAGCTTCCCGAGCACCTCGTCGCGGCAAGCGCCGGCCGACGGCTCGTCCTGCACGCCATGCACAGTGTCGTCGACTGGCTCGCGTTCGCTGTGTGGGAGGACGGGCGCCTGGTCCGCTCGCTGAGTCTGTCGCCGGACAGCGGCATCATCGAGAACATCGGCGAACCGCTCCCCTTCGAGCTGCCCTACTGGGCCGGGGACCGTCCTGCGGACATCATCCCCTGGCCCGATCAGGAAGAAGAGCCGTACCCCCTGCCCTTTCACCCGCTGGACCTGGGCGAAGACGCCCTGCGTGCGCTCTGCGGCTTCGTCCAGGAGGGCCGCCCCGAACCTGACGACATCGACGCATACGCCATCGACCTCCACGGATTCCACGTGCGGGACCCCCACGGGCCTGACCCTGCGGAGGAAGAAGCGAAGTTGCGGAGGATCATGGAAACCATGGGACCGCCGCGCTTCTACACGCTGGGCCCCGATGGCTCGCTGATCGAGCGCGACGGCCTGTAGCCCACGACCTCTTCGTCCCGAAGCAACTTGGGTGGGGGCGCTGCCTTGGGCTGGAGCGCCTCTCACCTGTGTTGATGGTCTGCAGGCATCCGTGCTTGTTCGCCGGGGTTCGTCGGCGTTGTCACGCAGTTGGACACTCATGGCTGCTGTGTCCTGCCAGCGCTTGTGGCATGGGAGTGCCTTATCCGTAGCTTTAGCTCGTTCGGTCAGTAACGGCCATTCCGGTCGCTTCGGGACGGCGGACGGGGGCGGTCGCTGGGGGTGCGGTACCGCGCTGCTGTGCAGCTCGCTTCGCTGCCGTGTTCCGGGCGTGAGCTTCGCGTCGTAGCCGGCGTTCGTAGTCGGCGATTTGACGGGCCACGGGGACGCTGGTGGCAGTTCGGATCAACCGCTCGTTTTCACGATCCACCAGGAAAGGACCGTTGCCTCCCAACCGAGGGTGCTGTCCGCTCTGACCGTCCCAGACTGCCCCCGAGTAGAAGATCCACCCGAACGGCAAGGTCTCTACGCGCAGGATCTGAAGGCTGTACTCGACGTGGCCCCGTACGTCGTCGATCTCGGCAAGCACCAGTTGGCGCGCATCCTCCTCAGTCAGCATCGCCCGATGACGACATGGCGCCTCCACATGCCGGGACGTCTTACACGCTCGCGTGCACCCGCTTTAGGAGCGAGGTTGGGCGATCACATGTCTGACCTGCAGATTCCCTACCTTGGGCAGAGTCCGGCGGAACTCACCCCTGCGTACCCCGGTTCCCCGTGAGTCCCCGTCCGTTCTGGCACGAGAGTGGCACGACCCGGGACCGTGCCCCGGCCTCCTCGATGCGAACTACAGGCGGGAAGGCCGCTGAGGGCATCCGCCCTGGTCACGTGGATGCTGGCGGTTGGAGTCGGTCGCCTGCGGTTGACACGGTTGCTGTACTTCTCTGCTGTACCACACCGCTTCGCCCCTCCTCCTCCCCTTCCAACGCAACAACTCAACACGTAGAACGTCGTATTGCTGTACCGCGCCGCTCAATGTCAACGTGCCTCCATGCGTAGCCCGCGCACCCGCGTACGCGGGTACCAATGGCGTTCTTCCTGGATCGTCAGCACAGGACTCGTCCTCAGTCTGGCTGGCGTAGTCCTGTTAGTCATCAACAACGGCTGGTACCCCGGCGGCCGCTCTTACGTGTATGTCGCGCCCTCCAATAACCCCTGCCCAAACCCGGGATGTCTCCACGGCCGATTCCTGGCCAATGAGCCGTCAGATCTCCTGAACGCTTTGGGAGCGATGGCGAGCGGCGCCGGCACCCTCCTTACCGGAGCAGCCGCCTTCACGCTGGCCAGGCGCCCCCGGGGCTCTGATGGCGGATCGCCCGACACGACTGACAATCAGAGGGCTGAGGACTGACGACGACGTGAGGTCGTCTCCAGGACTTTGGCCGGGCTTAGGCATGGCTGTACCAGCGTCGCAGATCCAATCGAGTGACCTGGTCCGCGCGATCCGGGGCCCGGGTGCGGGATCAGTCCAGGATCGCGCCGATCACCGTGACGACCCGGGTGCCGTAGGTCTTCCAGCGGTGGGACAGCCGGCAGTAGAGGCGCGGCCTGCGCCGTCCGGCCTGGTCGATCAATGTGTCGCACCACCGGCACGGCAGGTCGCCGTGGTACCTGCCGTCCTCCCCCACACGTGCTCTCCCCATGGCGGGGGCCTATCTGCCGCCACCGCACCCCAGCCAGGCCCCCGCCAGCACCGCACCTCGGTCAAGCCCCCGCCGCCATCGCGTCGCGCAGTACCGCGAGCTCCCGCTCCAGCTCCCGGTAGTGATCGCTCACCTTGCGCTCGGGCGTAGGGGTGACGCGGCCCTCGTCGAGTGCGGTCAGGTGGTCGCCGAGGGCAGCGAGGTTCGCCTGCCAGCCGAACCAGCCGGGGGCACCCTGGGCCGCGGTCAGCTCGTCGTGTGCGGAGCGGAGGGCGGCGTGGATCCGCTCGCGGAGCGGGACCAGGTCGTCGCGCAGCCGCTCGGTCGTCCGGCGCAGTTCCAGCACGGACTCGATGGCGCCGACGAACGGCTCCCCGGCCTCCGCCATCTCCTGGGCCTGCTCGACGAGCTCCTCGAGCGCCGGCATCACCTCGTCGAGGTCGGTGGCGTCCTTGCCGACGAGCAGCGCGCGTGTCTCGGCGTACCGCTGCGACATCCCGTCCACGTCCGCGAGGACGCGTGCCGCCGCGTCCGTCTGCTCCCGGATCGCGTCGACCGGCAGCCCGTCCCGGTGGCCGAGCAGTACGGCGATCTCCGCCAGCTCCCGCGCCAGCGCCTCCCGCAGTTCCAGGAGCGCCTGGTGGGCCTGGTCGGCCTGCTCCAGGGTCGACCGGAAACTCTCCGCGAGTGCTTCGACCGCCTCCTGCGCCTCCTGCTCGCGCCTGGCCCGCTTACGCCCCCACATAACGCTCCACCCCTCCCGCAACACAGATCACGGCGTGGCGATCATATGTACGGAAGGGGTGGTTTCCGAAGATGCGCGGAAAGAGCGGGGAAGCAGTGGGGGCAGCCGTCAGCCGGTCCCCACGAAGATCACGAGAAGCAGCCACACCACGGGAGCCGTCGGCAGCAGCGAGTCCAGCCGGTCCATGATGCCGCCGTGCCCGGGAAGCAGCGTGCCCATGTCCTTGATGCCCAGGTCCCGCTTGATCATGGACTCGCCGAGGTCGCCGAGCGTCGCGCTGGCGGCCACCGCGAGGCCCAGGAGCAGCCCCTGCCACCACTCGCCGTCGTCGATCAGGAACTGCATGCACAGCGCGCCCGCGACCATGGCGAACGACACCGCTCCGAGCAGCCCCTCACGCGTCTTGCCAGGACTGATGCGCGGCGCGAGCTTGTGCTTGCCGAAGCGCCAGCCGACGGCGTACGCGCCCGTGTCACTGACCACCGTCAGCAGCAGGAACGTCAGGACGCGCCACGCACCGTCCTGCGCCGTCAGCATCATCGCCACGAACGTGGCCAGGAACGGCACGTAGAAGGCGGCGAAGACACCCGCCGTGACGTCCTTGAGGTAGCCCTCCGGCGGCTCCGTCATCCGCCACACGAGCACGGCCAACGCGGTGAGCGCCATGGCGACCCACGCGCCGTCCGCTCCGCCGACGTAGCCGGCGACGACCATCGCCGCACCGCCGAGCGCCAGCGGAACGAGGGGCGCCTTGATGCCCTTGCGCTCCTCGAGCCGACTGGTCAGCTCCCACAGGCCGACGACGACGGCGACCGCTACCACGCCCACGAACACGGCCTTGACGACGAACAGGGACGCGATGATCACTGCGCCGAGCCCGACACCGACCCCTATGGCCGCGCTCAGGTCACGGCCCGCGCTCTTCTTCTGCGGTGCGGGTGCCGGCTGAGGGGCGTCGGGCATGGGATCCGGATTCTGCGGCACCGCCGCATAGGGCTGCGCCGACGGGGTCTCGTCTCGGAACGTCTCGTCTCGGAACGTCTCGTCTCGGAACGTCTCGTCTCGGAACGGGGGGGCGCTCAGCCGAGCGGCCCCCCGGTCGTCATCCTGGTCTCCGCCATACGCGGGTACGCCGGGCACGATGGGCATGGGGCGGGTGTGCTGCGCCTCAGGCGCATCGTACGCGGGACCCGCCGGGGCAGCCCCCTGGACAGGCCCCTGATCGGACGGCCCCCAGTACCCGGCTTGTGGCGGCGCTCCCCAGGAAGAGTCGTTCATCAGACCTCGAGCAGCTCCGCTTCCTTGTGCTTCAGGAGTTCGTCCACCTGGGCGACGTACTTCGCGGTGGTGTCGTCGAGCTCCTTCTCCGCACGGCGGCCCTCGTCCTCGCCGATGTCGCCGTCCTTGATCGCCTTGTCGATGGCCTCCTTGGCCTTGCGGCGGACGGAGCGGATCGAGATCTTGGCGTCCTCGCCCTTGGTCTTGGCGACCTTGATGAACTCCTTGCGGCGCTCCTGGGTCAGCTCGGGGAACACCACCCGGATGATGTTGCCGTCGTTGCTCGGGTTGACACCCAGGTCGGAGTCGCGGATCGCCTGCTCGATGTTGCGCAGCGCGCTCTTGTCGAACGGGGTCACGACGGCCATGCGCGGTTCCGGCACGGAGAACGAGGCCAACTGGTTGATCGGCGTCAGTGCGCCGTAGTAGTCGGCCACGATCTTGTTGAACATCGCCGGGTGCGCACGGCCGGTGCGGATCGCGGCGAAGTCCTCCTTGGCGACCACGACGGCCTTCTCCATCTTCTCCTCGGCCTCGAGGAGGGTCTCTTCGATCACCACTTGCTCCTGCGTGTCTTGAGTAGGCCCGGCTGCGGTTCCCTGTCGGGGCCGACCACCGGCTGCGTCGCGTCTTCTTCCTGCACGGTTCCCGACCGGCAGGACATTGTCCATCCCCCGGCCAGGGTCTGTCCCGTCCGTCCCCCGGACAGGTGCCGTCCCCGTGGACAGGGTGGTGCTCCGGTCAGGCCCGGCTGCCCTGGTCACCCACGAGCGTGCCGATCTTCTCACCCTTGACGGCGCGCGCGATATTGCCCTCCGCCAGAAGCTCGAAGACCAGGATCGGGAGCTTGTTGTCGCGGCACAGCGTGACGGCGGTGGCGTCGGCGACCTTCAGCTCGCGGGTGATGACCTCGCCGTAGCCGAGGGCGTCGAACTTGACCGCGTCCGGGTTGGTCTTCGGGTCGGAGTCGTAGACCCCGTCCACGCCGTTCTTGCCCATCAGCAGGGCCTCGGCGTCGATCTCCAGGGCGCGCTGCGCGGCGGTGGTGTCGGTGGAGAAGTACGGCATGCCCATACCGGCGCCGAAGATGACCACACGGCCCTTCTCCAGGTGCCGCACGGCGCGCAGCGGGATGTACGGCTCGGCGACCTGGCCCATGGTGATGGCGGTCTGGACCCGGCTGTCGATGCCCTCCTTCTCCAGGAAGTCCTGGAGGGCGAGGCAGTTCATCACCGTGCCGAGCATGCCCATGTAGTCCGAGCGGGCGCGGTCCATGCCGCGCAGCTGCAGTTCGGCGCCGCGGAAGAAGTTGCCGCCGCCGATGACGACCGCGATCTGCGCCCCGTCGCGGACGACGGCCGCGATCTCACGGGCGATCTTGTGCACCACGTCGGGGTCCACACCCAGGCCCCCGCCACCGGCGAAAGCCTCTCCGGACAGCTTCAGCAGAAACCGGCCGCCTACTTTGCCGTCGTCGCTCGTCTGGGCCTTGGTGGTCATGGAGATCCCGCCTCTTTCACGTGGTGCACATACGAAGAAGGCCATTGCCGGTGGGGTGTCGTTCGCAACCCGTGCGCGGCAATGGCCTCCTCGTCAGATCTGCTGTCGTGCGTCACGCGCGTGCGTGACGACGCCGTACGCGGACGACTGCTGTCGACCCTAGCGAAATTACGCCAGGAATCGCGCGCCGATCGCTGTACGGACTCAGATGCCGACCTTGATGCGCGTGAAGCGCTTCAGGGCGACACCCGCCTCGTCCAGAACCTTCTGGACCGACTTCTTGTTGTCGAGCGCGTACGGCTGGCCGAGCAGCGTGGCGTCCTTGAAGAAGCCGTTGAGGCGACCCTCGACGATCTTGGCGATCGCGGCCTCGGGCTTGCCCTCGGCGCGGGTGGTCTCCTCGGCGATGCGGCGCTCGGACTCGACGACCTCGGCCGGGACGTCCTCCTGGGCGAGGTACTTCGGCGCGAAGGCGGCGATGTGCTGGGCGACACCGCGGGCGATCTCGGCGTTCGGCTTGTCCAGCTCGACGAGGACACCGATCTGCGGGGGCAGGTCGGGCATCGTGCGGTGCATGTACGCCGCCACGTAGCCGTCGGCGAACTGCGCGAAGCGGTCCAGGACGATCTTCTCGCCCAGGTTCGCGTTGGCCTCGTCCACGAACGCCTGGACGGTCTTGCCGGGCTCGATCTCGGAGGCGAGCAGCGCCTCGATGTCGGCCGGGGAGGTCTTGGCGACGTGCTCGGCGATGGCGGCGGCCACGGCCTGGAACTTTTCACCCTTGGCGACGAAGTCCGTCTCGCACTTCAGCTCGACGAGGACGCCGGAGGAGTTGTCGTCGGCGATGATCGAGACCACGGCGCCGTTCTCGGCGGAGCGGCCCTCGCGCTTGGCGACGCCCTTCTGGCCCTTGATGCGGAGCGCCTCGACGGCCTTGTCGACGTTGCCCTCGGCCTCGTCCAGCGCCTTCTTGCAGTCCATCATGCCGGCGCCGGTGAGCTCACGGAGCTTCTTGACGTCGGCGGCGGTGTAGTTCGCCATGATTCCTGGAATCTCTCTCGAAGTCTGAAGATCTACGGGCCGAACGGCGGGGGCTTTGTGGGCCCCCGCCGTCCATGACCCGAAGGGGTGTGAGGGGTCAGGCCTGCTCGGCGTCCGCGGCCGGGGCCTCGGCGGGGGTCTCGACCGGAGCCTCGGCGGCCGGCGCCTCGGCGGCGGGGGCCTCAGCAGCAGGGGCCTCAGCAGCAGGGGCCTCGGCCTCGTCGGCCTTCTTCTCGCCCTCGAGCAGGTCGCGCTCCCACGCGGCGAGCGGCTCGCCCGCGCCCTTCTCGCCCTTGCCCTCCGTGGCCACGCCGGAACGGGCGATGAGGCCCTCGGCGACGGCGTCGGCGATCACACGGGTGAGCAGGGTGACGGAGCGGATCGCGTCGTCGTTGCCCGGGATCTTGTAGTCGACCTCGTCGGGGTCACAGTTGGTGTCGAGGATGGCGACGACCGGGATGTTGAGCTTCCGGGCCTCGCCGACCGCGATGTGCTCCTTCTTGGTGTCCACGATCCAGACGGCGCTGGGCACCTTCTGCATCTCGCGGATACCACCGAGGGTCTTCTCCAGCTTGGCCTTCTCGCGCGAGAGCACGAGAAGCTCCTTCTTGGTCAGACCGGAAGCGGCGACGTCCTCGAAGTCGATCTGCTCGAGCTCCTTGAGGCGCTGCAGACGCTTGTAGACGGTCGAGAAGTTGGTGAGCATGCCGCCCAGCCAGCGCTGGTTGACGAAGGGCATGCCGACGCGGGTGGCCTGCTCGGCGATGGCCTCCTGCGCCTGCTTCTTCGTGCCGACGAACATGACCGTGCCGCCGTGGGCGACGGTCTCCTTGACGAACTCGTAGGCGCGGTCGATGTACGACAGCGACTGGAGCAGGTCGATGATGTAGATGCCGTTGCGCTCGGTGAAGATGAAGCGCTTCATCTTCGGGTTCCAGCGACGGGTCTGGTGACCGAAGTGGACGCCGCTTTCCAGCAGCTCCCGCATCGTGACGACGGCCATGGCCGTTCTCCTTGAGTTTCTCGGTTGTGCCGTGGATACCGGACGGCATCCACGCCTGACGCCCGCACCGCGCCGTGCCACAAAGGACCGAGGGGCGCTGACAGGGACCGTTGCCGGCCGCCATATCGGGGCGTGCGAAGTCGACCCGGTGACCCGGATCGCCAGAAGAAGTGTACGGGACCGGCGAGGCAGCGGCTGACCCCGCTGTCCACAACCGGCGAGTAGTCCACAGGTCCGGCCCCTGACCGGCCGGTCTGCGGGACGGTTCTCGCATGTCTCGGATGTCTCGGATGCGAACGAAGCGATGGGCGTTTCTGCCGGCCCTGACCCTTGCCGTCCTGCCCCCGCCGGCCCGCGCGGACGCCCCGCCCCCACCGTCGGACCCCGTGCCCGCCATCGCCCACGCCTGGCCGGTGGGCTCGCACCCCATGGTCCTACGAGGCTGGGAGCCACCGGCGACGCTCTACGGCCCCGGCCACCGCGGCGTCGACCTGGCGGCCCCAGCAGGAACACCCGTACGGGCGGTGGCGGCCGGCCGGGTGACCTTCTCCGGCCGGGTCGCCGGACAGGGTGTCGTCTCGGTGGAACTGGCAGGAACGGGCGATCCACCCCTACGGACGACCTACGAGCCGGTACGGCCGTCCGTGGAGAAGGGCGACGAGTTGGAGCCGGGAGACGTGGTCGGCACGGTGGAGGCAACGGGCGGGCACTGCACGGTCACGTGCCTGCACTGGGGCCTGCTGAGAAAGGAGACCTATCTGAATCCCCTGTCCCTGCTACCCCCGTGGCTGTTGCACAGGGGCCCGTCGAGGCTGCTGCCGGTGCTGGGCGTGCCGCTGCCCCGTTGACCTGCGGGCATGCGTGCCGGTGCGGCAGGGGGGGCGATGGGAGACCCTCGCTCGTGCGGAGCCGGGAGCGGGGGAGGCACCCCGCAAGCACCGGGCTGCGCGCCCCACCCCTCAGCAGACCGACCGGCCTCAGCCGCGAACCCCCCGCAGCACCATCCCCACTGCCGCATCAGTAATCGCGGACGGATCTTCCGCCGCTCCCAACTCGATCCGCCGCACGGCCGCGTCGACAACCCCCTGAAGCAGCATCGCCGCCAACCGCGGCTCCGCATGCCCCATCTCCCCCAACGCCTCGACGATCATCGCCACGAGTCCACCGTGCGCGGCCCGGATCTTCTCCCGGGCCCCGGCATCGAGCTCACTCGCGGAAATCGCCACCACGGCCCGGTGCCGCCGGTCCCCGACCAGCGCGAGCTGCTGCCGCACATACGCCTCGACCTTGGCCTCGGGCCCGTCGGCCGCGGCCATCGCCGCCGACACCTCCGCCGCCCAGACCGGGAAGTCGACCTCGCACAGCTCCTCGACCACGGCCGCCCGCGACCGGAAGTACTCGTAGACGGACGAGCGCGCGAGCCCTGTCCGCTCGGCGAGGGCGGGAAAGGTCAGCGCCTCCGTCCCGCCCTCGGACAGCAGGGATCGCGCCGCGTCCAGCAGGGCGGCTCGCTGCATCGACCGGTGCTCGGCCACGGAGGCCGCTCGAATCCTTGGCACGTCAATCACTTTACGGACACACCACCCGCGGCGGGAACGACTCCCGTCGACGCGCCCTCATCCGGCCAGGTCACCGACCGAAGCCCGCCAGTTTCGCGCGCAGCTGGAGCACGGATTTGGTGTGGATCTGACTGACCCGGCTCTCGGTCACCCCGAGCACGTTCCCGATCTCGGCGAGCGTGAGGCCCTCGTAGTAGTACAGCGTGACGACGGTCTTCTCCCGGTCGGGCAGGGTGTTGATCGCCCGCGCCAGGAACCGCCGCAGCTCCCGGTCCTCGGCCACTTCCACGGGATTGTCGGCGGCGGTGTCCTCCAGCGTGTCCATGAGGCTCAGCCGGTCGCCGCCCTCGCCGCCGACGTGCAGCAGTTCCTCCAGGGCCACCACGTTCGCCAGCGACAACTGGCTGAACACCGCGTGGAGTTCGTCCACCGCGATCCCCAGCTCGGCGGCCACCTCACCCTCCGTCGGTGTCCGCCGCAGCCTGGCCTCCAGCGTCGCGTAGGCCCGCTCCACGTTGCGCGCCTTCTGCCGTACCGACCGCGGAATCCAGTCCAGCGCCCGCAGCTCGTCGATCATCGCGCCCCGGATCCGCGTGATCGCGTACGTCTCGAACTTGATCTCCCGGTCGACGTCGAACTTCTCGATCGCGTCGATCAGCCCGAACACTCCCGACGACACGAAGTCCGCCTGCTCCACGTTGGGCGGCAGCCCGACGCTCACCCGTCCCGCCACGTACTTGACCAGCGGCGAGTAGTGCAGGATCAGCTGCTCCCGCAGCCGTTCGTCCCCCGTCGCCTTGTAGGACCGCCACAGCTCGTCGAGCGTCGAGGGAGCGGGCGGCCGCACGCTGCCACCGTCGCGGGCGGCTGGGGGGATCGCCGCCCGGTCGGACCCGGAGGTGTGCTGGGGCATTCGTCGCCTTGTGTCGTTCTGCCGTGAAGTACGTGAACCAGGAGTGACTGGGTGAGCTGTCGGATCTCGTGCCAAGTTGGTGGTCCATGTCGGGATCCTCGTGAGCGTAGCGTGACTGGAGCGTCGCGGTGCGCGAAGAGCGAGGCTCGAGCCGTGCGGAGATACGTTCCTCTGGACGCTCCGTCGGAGCACGGCGGTCGCCCTGCGTGACTGCCGCTGGAGGTCAACTGCGGGGAATCCCAAGGACTTCGGGGTTCCCCCGGACGGCCGAACACGCTCGGTCAGCACGGGCTGCGACCACCCCGGACGGAGGTCACCGACTCGCGTGTCAACTTCCAGCCGTCGCCGTGTCGTTCGACGTAGCCAAGTGCTCGCAGTTCGTACAGTCTCGCGATCGCGTCGTCCTCGGTCGTCTGCGCGCCGCGCGCGACCTCGTCCGCGGCCGCGGCGCGGCGTGCCGGCAGCGCGGCCAGCACCCGCCGGGCGCCAGGTTCCAGCAGGTCGCGGGGGAGCACCGGGCCGCGCCGGTCCGGCGCCAGCTCCCCCATGTCGCCGATCAGCTCGACGATTTCCGCGGCGTCCGTGACCAGTACGGCGTCGCCGCGCAGGAGCTCGTGCGCGCCCGCGGAGAGCCCGCTGGTGGCCGGTCCCGGTACCGCCATGGTGTGCCGGCCCAGCCGTTGCGCCGCCCGCGCCGTGACCAGCGAGCCGCTGCGATACGCCGCCTCGACGACCACGGTTCCCCTGGTCAGCGCGGCGATCACCCGGTTGCGCAGGACGAACCGGCTCGGCGTCGGGTGATCACCGGGCGGCAATTCCCCGATCACCAGTCCCTGTTCCGCGATCCTGGTGATCAACTCGGTGTGTCCGCGCGGGTAGGGCTGGTCGACTCCGCAGGCGAGGACGGCGACCGTCGCCCCGCCGGCGCCGAGGGCGCCCCGGTGGGCGGCCCCGTCGATGCCGTAGGCACCGCCGGAGACCACCACCCAGCCGCGCTCGGCGAGTCCGGCGGCGAGCGCGGCCGCCATGTGGGCGCCGTACTGGGTGCAGGCCCGTGCGCCCACCAGGGCGACCGAGCGCAGCGCCCACACCCGCAGGCTGGGCCGTCCTCTTACCCACAGCCCGAGGGGCCGGGCATCGCCCAGGTCGTCGAGCTGCCCCGGCCACTCGGCCTCCCCGGGTCCCACGAACCGCACACCGGCCTCCCGTGCGACGGCCAGGTCCCGCGCGGGCTCGGCCCGCCCGGCCCGCGCCCGCAGCCCGGCCCACCGTTGCGCGCTCGCCCCGGGCAGCGCGGCCCCGCCGTCCCGCAGCCGCCGCGCCACCTCCCGCGCCCCGAGCTCCCGCACCCACCGCCCACCGATCTCGTCCCCGGGCTCGATGACCCGGGTGAGGAAGACGCGGGCGAGCAGGTCGCCGTCGGGAGCCTCGCCGCCGCTCACGTCAGGGCTCCGATGGCCATCGGCACACCGCGCGGGACACCGGTGCGCAGTTGCAGCGCGAGCGCGACGTCCGTCGCGTCGGGCCGGTCGTGGCCGACGAGGTCCGCGACGGTCCAGGCGACACGCAGGACACGGTCGAGTCCGCGGGCCGTGAGCACACCTCGCTCCAGACTCCGCTCGGCCTCGTCCATCGCACCGCTCACCGCATGCCAGCGGTTGCGCAGCTCGCGCCCGGGCACGTCGCTGTTGGTCCGCCAGGGCGTTCCCGCGAACCTCGCCGCCGCCCGCTCGCGTGCCGCCCGCACCCGCTCGGCGACCGTCGCCGTGGACTCGCCCGCCGCTCCGCGCCGCGTGAGCTCGGCCCGGCCGACCGGATCTACCTCGACCCGGAGATCGACCCGGTCGAGCAGCGGACCCGAGATCCGGGCCTGGTAGCGCCGAATGGCCGAGGGCGGGCAATCGCACAGCGCGTCCCGCTGCGAGAAGCGTCCGCAGGGACACGGATTGGCCGCGAGCACCATCAGGAACCTCGCCGGGAACCGCACCACACCCGCGCTGCGGGCGATGACGACATGCCCCGCCTCCAGGGGCTGGCGCAGGGCGTCGAGAACCTGGCTGCTGAACTCGGGCGTCTCGTCGAGAAAGAGCACTCCACGATGGGCGAGCGAGACGGCGCCGGGCCGCGCGACGCCGGGGCCGCCGCCGACGAGTGCCTGCATGGTGGCCGAGTGGTGCGGCGCGCAGTAGGGCGCCGCGTCGATCAGGGGCTTGCCCGGTGGCAGCAGCCCGGCCACCGAGTGCACCGCCGTGACCTCCAGCGACTCCTCCCGCACCAGCCGGGGCAGGACGCTGGGCAGCCGCTCCGCGAGCATGGTCTTGCCGGCGCCGGGCGGACCTTCCAGGAACAGGTGGTGCCCGCCCGCCCCGGCCACCTCCACCGCGGTGCGCGCCGAGATCTGGCCCACGACGTCGGCGAGATCGTGTCCCTGGTCGTGCTGGGCGGCGCCGAGGCTGTGCATGCCCGTGGCCGCGCCCGTCCCGGGCACGCGCAGTCCGGCCAGGAGCGGGTCCGGGCGCCCCAGCGCGTCGGGTTCCTCGTCGGGCACCGGTTCGTCGGTCAGGAAGGCGATCAGCTGCCGCAGGCTGCGGACACCGAGCACCGACACGCCGGGGACGAGCGAGGCCTCGGCTGCGGCGCACTCCGGCACGACCACCTGCTCGTATCCGGCGTCCGCCGCGGCCAGCACCGCCGGCAGGATGCCCCGTACGGGCCGCACCCGTCCGTCGAGGCCCAGCTCGCCGATCATCACGATGTCGGTGAGCACGCGGGGGTCGATGCGCTCGGCGGCACCCAGCACCGCACAGGCGACGGCAAGATCGAAACCAGAGCCGGCCTTGGGCACGGACGCCGGGCTCAGCCCGACCGTCAGCTTCTTCTGCGGCCACTCGCCACCCGAGTTCACCACCGCTGCCCGCACCCGGTCACGGCTCTCCGTCAGGCTCTTGTCCGGCAGCCCCACCAGTGTGAACGTCGCGACCCCCGGTTCGAGATCGGCCTGGACCTCCACCACCACGCCCTCGACGCCAACCAGCGCCACGGAGCACGTACGCGCGAACCCCATCTCAGGCCACCCCCCGCACGTGCTCGACCGCGGGTGCGCCACGGCGCGGCAGCAGCACGGCGACCACGTCGATGCGGACACCGCCGGGAGGTGCTCCCCCGTGCTCCTGCGTCCACCGTTCCGCCAGGCCGCGCAGGCGCTGCGCCTTGGCCGGCGTGACCGCCTCCAGGGGATGCTGGAAGGGCCCTGCCCTGCGGGTCTTGACCTCGCAGACCACCAGGACGTCGCCGTCCCGGGCCACGATGTCGATCTCACCGGTCCTGCCACAGCGCCAGTTGCGCTCCAGGACCGTCATTCCGGCCTCGGCCAGCCGCCGGGCGGCCAGTCCCTCGCCGTACTTGCCGAGCGCGCTGCGTGCCTGCTGCGTGTTCATGTCGGCACCACCTCCGGCGCCAACCGTCACGCATCCGACCCAGCGAAGTGGATCTTGGTTGATTACTCAGCAGTTGTGGATATCTTCGTCACCCCGAGGGGGACCGTCATCCGCCCGGAAGCTCGAGATCGCTCTTGTTCAGCTCCTCGATGTTCACGTCCTTGAACGTCAGGACGCGGACCTGCTTCACGAAGCGCGCCGGCCGGTACATGTCCCAGACCCAGGCGTCCGCCATGGACACCTCGAAGAACACCTCACCCTGGACCGAGTGCACCTGCATCTCGTAGTCGTTGGTCAGGTAGAAGCGCCGCTCGGTCTCGATCACGTATTTGAACAGACCGACGACATCGCGGTACTCCCGGTAGAGCTTCAGCTCCATCTCGGTCTCGTACTTCTCGAGGTCCTCGGCGCTCATGGCATGTTCCCCTTCAGCCGTGCGATCCCACCATTGTGCGCCAGTCCCGGGAGCACCTAGACGATTTCCGTGTCAAGGATCTCGGGCCTGGCCGGGGGACCCTCGTCGAGCACCCTGCGCAGCAGCCCGGCGAGTCTGGTCGGATACACCGTCTCATGTGCCTGGCTCAGTTCCCGACACGTCCACCAACGCGCTCCGGCGACACTGCGCCGCTCCAGCTCGGTGAGCCCCGCGGCCTCGATCGCCGTCTGGGTCGTACGGGCCAGGAAGTACCACTCGTCCTGGTCCCAGCGGCGGCCCGCGAACGGGAAGGAGCACATCCGCCGCCACAGCACCGGGCCGAGCTCGACCTCGGTGATGCCCGTCTCCTCGGCGAGTTCCCGCAGAGCGGCCTGTTCACGGGTCTCGTCGCCCTCCAGGCCGCCGCCGGGCGTGAACCACCAGTCGTCGGCCGGATCGTCCGGCTCATGGCCGTGCAGCAACAGGATGCGGTCCTCCGGGTCGAGCAGCACCACCCGGGCGACCTTGCGCAGCCCACCTTGGTAGGAGTCCGCGGAGGAATCCACGGCGGGATCCCCGTACGGCTGCTCGCCCGCGTCCCTCGTCTCAGCGGGCACCCGCGGGCTCCGTCCGGGCGCGCGCGCGGCCGCCCATTCGCTTGGCCACGGGGCCGTACGCAGCGCCGACGAGGACGAGCGCGCCGCCGACGACGATCAGGACGCCGATCGTAGGGAACGGTCCCGGCTCGGAGAGGCTGCCGAGCGCCTCGAAGCCCGTGGGGCGCTTCAGCATGCCCTCCATGGGCCAGATGACGGCGTCGACACGGGCGGTCACGGCGTTTCTCGAGACGGTGCCGCTGGCCGCGTCCGTGAGATGGGCGGTGGAGTCCAGGGAGCCCTGGCGCTCGTCACCGAGCAGGAAGAGGCGTCCCTTCGGGACCGTCACGGTCGGGAAGTCCGTGATCTCGGCCAGGCTGCCCTTGGGCAGATACGGTTCCTCGATCTGCTTGCCGTTGACGGTCAGCTTGCCGTTCGTGCAGCAGGAGACCTTGTCTCCGCCGACCGCGACCACACGCTTGACCACGGGGGCGTTGTCGGCCCAGGTGCTGTCACGGAAGACGACGACATCGCCCCGGCGTACCTCACTACCGTCGACGTTCTGCGCCAGCACCCGGTCACCGGGGTCGATGGTCGGGGTCATCGAACTGGTGGGCACGGTGTACGGCCGGTAGATCACCGCGGCCCAGCCGAATCCCGCCAGAAACAGCACGAGGCCCAGCGCGACGGCCAGGCCGGACACACGCTGTCCGGTCCGGCTGCCCACCGGGCCCCTGCTGGTGCCACCGCTGCGCGGGGCCGTACGCGTAGTGCTCTCGCCACCCATGGACCCGCACCCTACCCGGCGGTACCGAACCGGGGCAGCCCTTCCTCCGCGACCAAGGTCACAAGCTCCACGGCGGCTTCACCTGGCGGCGGGACGCCAGTGCCTCAGCGGCCCTCGGACGCGGCCTGCGCGGCCCGCCTGCGGCGCCACACCGCGAGCGGCACCACACCGACGAGGGCGATCCCCTGCGGGGCGACCGTCAGGGAGGTGGCGGCAGAGGACCGGTCGTTGATGCCCGTCTGGTCGAAGGTGTCCGGGACGGGGAGCGTTCCCCAGCGGTTGATCGGCCAGGCCTTGACGATGGCACGGCCGACGACCTTGTCCACGGGGACCATGCCGTGGTTCTTGTCGTTCTGGTTGTAGCGCGAGTCGCGCGAGTTCTGCCGGTGGTCGCCCATGACCCAGATGTAACCCTTGGGCACCTTCACCTTGAACTGGCCGCCCTGGTCGTCGACCGTGCACGGCGTGTTGCCGGCGTACACGAACGACTTGTCGTCGAGTGCCTTGCCGTTGACCTTCAACGGGCCCGTGCCGTTGCACTCCACGGTGTCGCCGCCGACGCCGATGACGCGCTTGATGAGGTCCTTCTCCTCCGCGGACGGCATCAGGCCGATCCAGCTGAGGAACGTCTGCAGGGCGTTCGGGTTGGCCGTGGGCTCACCGGCCAGCCAGTTGTCGGGGTCGTGGAAGACGACCACCTCACCACGCTCGGGCTCCGAGCCGAACCAGGGGGTGAACTTGTCCACCAGGACGCGGTCACCCTGCTGGAGGGTGTTCTGCATCGAGTCGGAGGGAATCGAGAACGCCTGCACCAGGAACGTCTTGATCAGCAGCGCGAGCACCAGCGCGATGCCGATCAGGATCGGCAGCTCCTTCCAGAAGGAGCGCGGCTTGCGCGGCCCGGGCGCGGAGCCGCCCGATCCCTGGTCCTCGGTCCGGCTCTGCTCGTCCGTCGCCTTGCCGTCGTCGGTCGCTCCGGCGTCACTCCCGGAGGTCACGGCGCCGTCCGCGGCCGGGACGGCGGCTTCCACGGGGCGTCCGCGGTGCTCCTCGCCGTCGTGTCCGGACCGTGCGCCAACCGCCACATCCCCCACGCCAACTCCTCACTCTGTGCCGCTGCCTGCCCCATAGACGGCGCAGGCCCACCACTCCCATAACGAGCGGGAGTTCCGCAGGGGTCGGGAGTTGGATCGTTCCGTTCGGATCGTCTGGAGCAACCCTATGCGACAGCTGGGGAGCTGCGGCCGTCCCGGAAGCCGAGTCGGACACGGAAGAGAAGGTTTGCGGTTCCTTGAGACTGCTCCAGTGGCCCAGCGGCCATGCGATGACCATGGCGCGGCCCACCACCTCGTCCTCGGAGACCGTGCCGCCGTAGTCGGTGTTCTGGTGCGAACGGGAGTCCGCGGAGTTGCCCCGGTGGTCGCCCATCACCCAGAGCCGCCCCTTGGGGACGACGATGTCGAACTCCGTACTCGACGGGGCGTTCCCGGGATACAGGTAGTCCGCCTCGCTGAGGGGTACGCCGTTGACGGTCACCCGCCCCTGCGTGTCACAGCACTTGACATGGTCCCCGCCGACGCCGACGACCCGCTTGATGAGGTCCTTCTCGTTGTCGGACGGGAGCAGGCCGATGAAGGTGAGCGCCTCCTTGACCTGCTTGACGACCACGGGATCGTCCTTCTTCGTCGTGGTCGTCTCGCCCTTCAGCCAGCCTCCGGGATCCTTGAACACCACGACGTCCCCGCGCTGCGGCTTGGAGCCGAACCACGGGGTGAACTTGTCGACCAGCACGCGGTCGCCGATGCGGATCGTCTGCTCCATGGAGCCCGACGGGATCACGAACGCCTGGACGAGGAAGGTCTTCAGGACCAGCGCTATGAGGACCGCGACGCCGACGAGGAGGGGTATCTCCTTGACCGCGCCGCGCCTGCGGCGCCGCTTCACCTTGCGCTGGAGCTTGCGCCGCTCGGCCCGGCTGCGACCACCTGCCGGGCCGGCGGCGCGCCGGGCGCCGGTGGGCAGGAGGTTGTCGGCGGCGCTGCCCGGGACACCGCGTGGTTTGCCGCGGTTACCCATGCGCGCCCGCCGCTTTTTCCGGCTCGTTCGTCTCCGAGGCACTCCGGGCTTCGGCGACGGGCACACGCGCGTACGCGCCGGGGCGCTGCAGGCGGGTGAGGTGGCCGGCCGGCCAGACGATCCAGTCGGCGCGACCGATCACGTCGCCCACGGGGATCATGCCGCCGCCGGGCGAACCCAGATGGTCGCGGGAGTCGCTGGAATCACTGCGATGGTCGCCCAGGACGAACAGGGTGCCGTCGGGCACGTCCACGTCGAAGGACACCGTGGACGGGCTGTCGCCGGGGTACAGGAACGTCGACTCGTCGACCGACCTGCCGTTCACCTGGATCCTCCCCTCCTTGTCGCAGCAGACCACATGGTCTCCCCCCACACCCACAACGCGTTTGACGTAGTCGGCGTCCCCGAAGTACCCGGTGCCGTCGAACACGACGACGTCGCCGCGCTGCGGCCGGGCACCGAAACGGTACGCCAACTTATTTACGAGAACGCGGTCCCCGATCCTCAACCCGTTTTCCATGGATCCGCTGGGAATCTGGAACGGTTGCACCACGAAAGTGTTGAGGATCAGCAAAAACAGCAGGCAGATCAGCAAGGTCAGAGAGATCCGTCCGCCGGGCAGCCACTGGGTGATCCGCGACACCAACGCAAAACGCGACCGGTCCTCCGGCCCCTCTGTGTCCGGGATCTCCTCGGATCCGGAAGGGCGGGAGGAGCGGTCGCGCTCCGTCGGCTGTGCTTCGGTGTCCATCGGGGCCAGATGTTATCCGGCCCCGCTTTGGCACCTTCTTACTGGCTCGCTCGCCTACGGCTCACGACCAGCAATACGCGATCAGTTGTCGCGCTTCTCCTTGATCTTCGCGGCCTTGCCGCGCAGGTCGCGCAGGTAGTAAAGCTTGGCGCGACGCACGTCACCGCGGGTGACGAGCTCGATCTTCTCGACGATCGGGGTGTGCACCGGGAAGGTGCGCTCGACGCCGACGGAGAAGGAGACCTTGCGGACCGTGAAGGTCTCGCGGACACCGGCGCCCTGGCGGCGGATCACAACGCCCTTGAACTGCTGCACACGGGAGCGGTTGCCCTCGATGACGCGCACGTGGACGTTGACGGTGTCACCCGGACGGAAGGCCGGGACGTCGCTGCGCAGCGACGCGGAGTCGACGGTGTCGAGCAGGTGAGACATTTCGTCTGCTTTCTTCGGTGATGCCACAGGTCATCAACGGAAGCTAGGTGTTCTGGATGAGAGTCGTGCGGGTCGGGACGAGCGTCGTGTCCCCCTGTGGCAGGGGCGCAGGTCGGACGACGCACAACAGCGGCCTATTCTTCCACGCCCTGAGGCCTGCGCCAAAATCGGCCGTACGGCTCTCCCGCCGGATCCGGTGCCCAGCCCAGGATGGACAGCATCTCGCGGTCCTTCTTGTCGAAGGCCTTGGGGTCGCAGCGCTCGATGAGGTCGGGCCGGTTGGCCGTCGTACGCTTCAGGGCCTCGTCCCGCCGCCAGCGGGCGATCTTGCCGTGGTGCCCGCTGAGCAGTACCTCCGGGATCCCGCGGCCGCGCCACTCGGGGGGCTTGGTGTAGACGGGCCCCTCCAGGAGGTTGGCCATGGCCCCGGGCGCGAAGGAGTCGTCCCGGTGGGACTCGGCGTTGCCGAGCACGCCGGGCAGCAGCCGTGCCACGGCTTCCGTGATGACCAGGACGGCCGCCTCGCCGCCGGCCAGGACGTAGTCGCCGATGGACACCTCGTAGACCGGGATCCGGGTGGCGTACTCGTCGATGACACGGCGGTCGATGCCCTCGTAGCGGGCCGGCGTGAAGATCAACCAGGGGCGCTCGGAGAGCTCGACGGCGAGTTCCTGGGTGAAGGGTCGGCCGCTGGGCGTGGGCACGATGAGCGCGGGCGCCTGGGCGCCCGTCTCGTAGCCGTCGGCGAGGACGGAGTCGAGGGCGTCGCCCCAGGGGTCGGTCTTCATGACCATCCCGGGGCCGCCGCCGTACGGCGTGTCGTCGACCGTGTTGTGGCGGTCGTACGTCCAGCCACGCAGCTCATGCACGTGCACATTCAGCTGTCCACGCGCGCGTGCCTTGCCGACGAGCGAGACGTTCAGCGGATCGAGGTACTCCGGGAAGATCGTGACGACGTCGAGCCTCATGCGCTGTCGTCCCCCGCGGAGTCCTGGGAGGAGGCGATCTCGGCGCGGTCGTCGATCAGACCGGGCGGCGGATCGATGACGGCCCGCTGTTCCTCGAGGTCGATCTCGGTGACGATCTCCTCGACGAAGGGGATGAGGACCTCGCTGCCGTCGGGGCGCTCCACGATGAAGAGGTCCTGCGAGGGGAGGTGCGAGATCTCGGTGATCCGACCGATCTCGGTGCCGTCCGTCGTCACCACGTCCAGGTCCATCAGTTGATGGTCGTAGTACTCGTCCTCGTCCTCGGGCGACTCCTCGGGGTCGACCTCGGCGATCAACAGGATGTTACGGAGTGCCTCGGCGGCGTTCCGGTCGCGTACGCCTTCGAAGCGCAGCAGAAGACGACCGCTGTGGACGCGGCCCGTCTCGATGGTCAGCGGGCCGGCCGAGGCCGGGTCGGTGGCCAGGACGGCGCCGGGTGCGAGCCGCAGTTCCGGCTCGTCGGTACGTACCTCGACGGTGACCTCGCCCTTGATGCCGTGGGCGCGGCCGATCCGTGCGACTACCAGCTGCACTGTGCTTGATCTCCTGTCAGACGACTCATACGACTCATACGACGGGCCGTGCGGCGTCGGCCGATACGACGTCGGGCCGGGGACGGCCCAGTGGCCCTCCCCGGCCCGAGCCGGTGCTGCGAATGCGTCAGCGGACTTGGTCCACGTCGACGAGGTCGACGCGGACACCACGACCGCCGATGGCGCCCACGACGGTGCGCAGGGCGCGTGCGGTGCGGCCGTTGCGGCCGATCACCTTGCCGAGGTCGTCCGGGTGGACCCGGACCTCGAGCACACGCCCGCGACGCAGGTTGCGCGAGGCGACCTGCACATCGTCAGGGTTGTCGACGATGCCCTTCACGAGGTGCTCGAGAGCCTCCTCGAGCATGCTCAGGCCTCGGTCGACTCGGACTCGGCCGAAGCCTCGTCCTTCTTCTCAGCCTTCTTCTTCTGGGTGATGGCCTCACCCTTGCCCTCGTCGTCGCCACCGAGGGCGTCGAACAGCGGGCGCGCGGCCTTCGGCTCGGCCACGAGCAGCGGAGCCGGGGCGGGCTCGCCCTTGAACTTCTGCCAGTCGCCGGTCTTCTTCAGGATGGCGAGCACGGGCTCGGTCGGCTGGGCGCCGACGCCGAGCCAGTACGCCACGCGGTCGGCGTCCACCTCGATGACCGACGGGTGGTAGGTCGGGTGGTACTTGCCGATCTCCTCGATGGCCCGGCCGTCACGGCGGGTACGGGAGTCGGCGACGACGATGCGGTAGTGAGGCGCACGGATCTTGCCCAGACGCTTCAGCTTGATCTTGACTGCCACGGAAGTGGTGTCTCCTGGTCTTGACGTGGTTGGGCACGGCGAGATGGCCGCGTGGGGTTGCGGTACCCGAGTGCCCGATGGACGCGTCAGCCGGAGGAGAGAGGGGTCCTGTGCGGCTGTCGAGTACAGCTAGCCATTCTGCCACACCCTGGGGGGCGGTTCCGGCCGAGGGGCGCCCGGGCACGCCTGAAGGGCACCCGGCGCCGGCCTGACCGTACGTCGGGTGCCCGACCCGCGTCGCCTGGACGCGGCTGCCACGAGCAGCCGCGTCCTCAGCTTGCCGCCGCGCCCACGATCTCGGGGATCCGGAAGGGCTTCCCGCACCCCCCGCACACGATCGGCGCCTGGGCCAGTACCGACGGGACGACCCGTACGTTGCGGCCGCAGTCGCAGACCGCCTTCACGCGCACCCCACCGCCGGAGGAGCCGTGGCGGGCGGCCGGGCCGCGGAAGGCCCGGGTCGTGTCGGCGGACGTGGCCGCCGTGTGCGCCTTCAGGGCGCGCTGGAGGCGCTCCATGGTCGGGCGGTAGCGCCGCTTGGCCTCGGAGCTGAGCGTGACCAGCGAGAAGCCGCTGCTGGGGTGCGGCTCCTCGGGGTGGTCCAGGCCCAGTTCCTCGGCGATCGCAAGGAATCTGCGGTTGTGGTAGCGGCCGGCACGGGAGGTGTCGCGGACGCCGCGAGCGGCGGCGATGCCGTGGACTGCTTCGTGGAGCAGTCGCTCGAAGGAGAGTTCGTGCCCGCACGCGGACGACGACTCCCCGATCAGGGACTCTGGCGCGGCAAGGTCGGGCAGCTCGGGGTGGTACCGCTGAATGTCGGCCCACGCCTCTGCCAGCTCTGCGGCGAGAACAGGTGGTGTCTGTGTCGTGCTCACGTAATCACAACGAGCCGGAGTGCCCCTGTGTTCCGATTCCGGGCCATCTCAAATAATTTGCACGTACCCGTCAGTTGCCGCTGATGCGTCCTGACGAGGGCGGGTGCGCTGATCTGCGGAGAAGCCTCACAGCTCGTACCAAGGTGGTGCGTAGCCTGACGTACGCCCCGGCGCGTAGACGATGTCCACGCGCCGCAACATGTGTGATCCGCAGATGCGCAAGAGGCGTTTCGGTCGCTCTCGTGCCGGAGGGCGCTGCTTCAGTAAGCGCGCGCGACGATCGCGACGTTACCGGGTGCGTCGCCGTCGTCCGGCACCGACCCGTCCTCGGCGACCAGACACCGTACGGTCACGGCGTGGTCGGCCAGCCTGGTCTCGCCTTCCTCACCAAGGGTCGACCACGGGATGCGCGCCCAGCCGCCGGCGGTCGCGACCTCGACGGCCTCCTCGACCGTCGACACCTCGGAGGTACGCGACTCACGGCGCTCGCGGGACTGGCGCAGCAGCAGCGCCTGGTCCTCTTCGAGGACCTTGGGGAGGACGTCGGCAAGGGTGTCGATCGCCACCGGCTCCTTGCCGCCGGGGATGCGACGGGCCAGCATCGCGGTGCCGCTCTCCAGGTCACGGGGGCCGATCTCGATGCGGACGGGTACGCCCTTGAGTTCCCAGTCGACGGCGCGGCGGCCGAACGGGGTGTCCGTACGGTCGTCGACCTGGACCCGGATCCCGGCCGCCCGCAACTGATCGCCGACCTCGCGGGCCTTGGCCAGAACCGCCTCGTCGCCCTTGATCGCCAGCACGACGGCCTGGATCTGCGCCAGGCGCGGCGGCACCCGGAGGCCGTTGTCGTCGCCGTGCATCATCACCAGGGCGCCGATCATGCGGGTGGTCGAGCCCCAGGAGGTCTGCCAGACCAGCTCCTGCCGGCCGTCCTTCGACAGGTACCGGGTGTTGAAGGCCTTGGCGAAGTTCTGGCCCAGTTCGTGGCTGGTTGCCATCTGCAGGGCCTTGCCGTCACCCATCATGCCTTCGAGCGTGAGGGTGTTGACGGCACCCGCGAACCGCTCCTTGACGGTCTTGCGGCCGGGGACGACGTCCATGGCGAGGACGTTCACCATGAAGTCCTCGTAGACCTTGCGGTGGATGTGGGCGGCGAAGTCGCGCGCCTCCTCGTACGTCGCGTGCGCCGTGTGGCCCTCCTGCCAGAGGAACTCCGACGTCCGCAGGAAGAGGCGAGGCCGCAGCTCCCAGCGCACCACGTTCGCCCACTGGTTGATCAGCAGGGGCAGGTCGCGGTAGCTCTGCACCCACTTCGAGAAGTAGTCGTTGATGATCATCTCGGAGGTGGGGCGGACGACCGCGGGCTCCTCCAGTTCCTTGCCGCCGCCGTGCGTAACCACAGCGAGTTCAGGCGCGAAGCCCTCGACGTGGTCGGCCTCCTTGGTGAGGTACGACTGCGGGATCAGCAGCGGGAAGTACGCGTTCTGGGTGCCCGTCTCCTTGATGCGGGCGTCCATCTCGGCCTGCATCCGCTCCCACAGCCCGTACCCGTACGGTCGGATCACCATGGTGCCGCGCACCGGACCGTTGTCGGCCAGCTCGGCCTTGGCGATCAGATCCTGGTACCAGCGCGGAAAGTCGTCCGCCCTGGGCGTCACTACGGGTGCCTTTGCCATGGCGAGATGGTACGGGCCCACGTTGCGGGGGCGTGAATTCTCGCCACACGCGTCGGCAACCCCCCAAGCCGGGGTCCGCAACCCCTGGACGACACCGCGAGCCGGGAGTTTCCTGGCATACGGGGGGGAGCACGAGCGCACGTCACGGGGTCACGGGGGCACGGATTCGGGCACAGCGACAACTCTCGGCGGATTGGGGAGCGTTCTTATGACACCTACGCTCGTGCGGCAGCACCTGCCTCACACGGGGCCGGCGCCCCGTGTGGACCTGTGTGCACGCGCGCGTGACTGGTCCGAGATCCAGGAACGGATGCTGGTTCCGCTCTACGAGGCCGCTTACGAGCGGCTGGAAGTGGGTCCGGCCACGCGGCTGCTCGGCCTCGGCTGCGGTTCCGGGCTGGCCCTGCTGATGGCTGTCTCCAGAGGCGCCTCGGTCACCGGTGTCGAACCCTCCTCCCCCGAACGACTGGCCCTCGCGCGACAGCGGCTGCTGCCGGCGGCGTGGGACACGCGCGCGTGTGCGGACGTCCGGCTCATCGACGGCTCACCCGAGGACACCGCCGACGCGGGAACGCCCGCGTACAACCTGGTGACCGCCTTCGAGCCCATCGGGTGCCTCGCGGGCGACTCGGAGGAGCTCGGTGGGCTGCTCGCCGCGGCGACGCCGTTCGCCGGGCAGGGGGTGCCCGTGGTGCTGGCCGGCTGGGGTCCGCCGGAACGCTGCGCCACGTCGTCCGTGCTGCGAGTGGCCGCCAAGCTGGCGGATCCACTGCACGGCACGGGAAGTTGGCGCCCGGCCCTTCGCGACGACCTGGAGGAGGTCGCCCAGCGTGCCGGCCTCAAGCCGGACGGCTCGGGACGCGTGGCGTGCCCCTTCGGGTACGCCGACATGGACAGCGCGGTGCGCGGACTGCTGTCGACGGGGCTGTTCGACGCGGCCATCACCGCCACCGACCAGGCGCAGGTCGACAAGGAGCTGACGGAGGCGCTGCATCCGTACCGGCGCGAGGACGGGACGATCTGGATGCCGAACGTGTTCCGGTACTTGATCGCCCGCACCCGCTAGAAGTCACCCTTCCAGGAGTCGTCCCTCCAGGAGCCTCTAGGAGTCGCCCTTCGTCAGCCGCAGGATGCCCGCGATCCGGTACGCGTCGGCCTCCTCCAGCGTCTCGTTCTCCAGCAGCGCCTGCGCCAGCGCGTCCAGTTGGCCGCGATGGTCGCGCAGCTTGTGGCAGGCCTCCTCATAGCACTCGTCGACGATGCGCCGCATCTCGTCGTCGATCACGTCCAGGGTCTGCGGGGCGGCGGCGAGGCCGTACGCCTGCTGAGCGTCGTTCGGCAGGGCCGAGAGGCGGCCCACGCGGTCGCTCATGCCCCAGCGGGCCACCATCCCGCGCGCGATGTTGGTGACCTGCTCCAGGTCGTTCTCGGCACCGGTCGTGACCACGCCGTAGACCACCTGCTCGGCCGCCATGCCGCCGAGCGCGCCGATGATCCGGCCGCGCAGGTACTCCTCGGTGTACGCGTACCGGTCCACCTCCGGCGTCGAGAGCGTCACGCCGAGTGCCCGCCCGCGCGGGACGATGGTGATCTTGCGGACGGGGTCGGCACCGGGTTGCAGCATGCCCAGCAGGGCGTGCCCGCTCTCGTGATAGGCCGTCCTGCGCCGTTCCTCCTCGGGCATCACCAGCGGCCGCTCGGCGCCCAGCTGGACCTTCTCCAGGGCCTCGGAGAGGTCCGTCTGCGTGACCTTGTCCTGCTGACGCTTCACCGCCAGCAGCGCCGCCTCGTTGGCGAGGTTGGCCAGCTCGGCGCCGGTCATGCCCGGCGTGGTGCGAGCGACCTGGGCCAGGTCGACGTCCCTCGCGAGCGGGATCTCCCGGGTGTGGATCTCGAGGATGGCCTCCCGGCCGCCCCGGTCCGGCGGTGAGACCTGGACCACCCGGTCGAAGCGGCCGGGACGCGTCAGGGCGGGGTCGAGGACGTCGGCGCGGTTCGTCGCCGCGATGACGATGACGCCCTCCGAACCGGAGAAGCCGTCCATCTCGGTCAGGATCTGGTTCAGCGTCTGCTCGCGCTCGTCGTGGCCGCCCATGCCGGCGCCGCCGCCGCGCGCCCGGCCGATGGTGTCGATCTCGTCGATGAAGATGATCGACGGGGCGACCTTGCGGGCCTCGGCGAACAGCTCCCGCACGCGCGAGGCGCCGACGCCCACGATCATCTCGATGAACTCGGAGGCGGACGCCGAGAAGAAGGGCACGCCCGCCTCGCCCGCCACCGCGCGCGCGAGCAGTGTCTTTCCGGTGCCGGGCGGGCCGGTGAGCAGCACGCCCCGGGGCATCTTGGCGCCCATCCGCCGGTAGGCGTCCGGGTTCTTCAGGAAGTCGACGACGTCGTTGAGTTCGCCCTCGACCTCGTCGATGCCCGCCACGTCCTCGAAGGTCGTGCGCGGCTGCCCCGGCTCCAGCTCGACCGGCTTGGGCGGCGCCTTGCGGCCGAGCATGCCGCCCGCGCCGCCCATCGCTCCGCGCATCCGCCGCGCGATGAAGATCCACAGCACCACCAGGAGCAGCATCGGCGCCAGCGAGATCAGCAGATTGGCGAGAAAACTGCGGTGCTGGACGACCGGCTCCGCCGTGACGGTGACGTCGTGCCTGGTCAGGTTCTGCCAGAGCTGGTCGTCCGCGAAGGACGGCCGCTGGGTGTTGAACTTGGTGTACTTGCCGCCGCCTTCGGGATTGTCCTGCTCCTTCTTGAGCTGTCCCTGGATGGCGTCGCCCTTGGCGTAGATCTTGCTGACGTTGCCCGCGTCGACCTGCTTGCTGAACTGCGTGTACGAGATCGTCGGCTCGTTGCCCTCGTTGAAGAAGGACAGCACCAGGTTGGCAATCAGGTACACGACCAGGGCGGTGAGGACCAGGTTCCACCAGCCGCCGCGTATCTTCTTGCCGCCGGGGGGCGGTTTCGGCGGTTCCTCCGGGGTGCCCTCGGTGCGCCAGGGCTGGTCGGGGGACTTGCGCGGCGGCGCAGGGTTGGTCATATCGGGACGTTACGCCACGAAAGTCGCACACGCATGCGCGTGTACGGCGCCGGAGGGGACCCCCGACGCCGTACCGGCCGTACCGGAAGGGCTGTCAGCCCATGAACTTCTTGAACTCGTCCGGCAGCTCGAAGTCCTTACCGCCCTGCTGCGGCAGCCCGAAAGCGTTGCCGCCCTGGGCCCCGGCCTCGCGGCGCTGGGCCTCCTCCAGCTCCTGCTGCTTGCGCTTCATCGGGTTGCCGGAGCGCTGCTTGCCCTTGGCCTGCTTCGGCTGCTTCTTCGTCCGGCCAGGACCGCCGCCCATGCCCGGCATCCCAGGCATGCCCGGCATGCCGCCGCCCTGAGCCATGCGGGACATCATCTTGCGGGCCTCGAAGAACCGCTCGACGAGGTTCTTCACCGCGCTGACCTCGACACCGGAGCCCTTGGCGATACGGGCACGGCGCGAGCCGTTGATGATCGTCGGCTCCTGGCGCTCGCCCGGGGTCATCGACTTGATGATCGCGGCCGTGCGGTCGACGTCACGCTCGTCGAGGTTGTTGATCTGGTCCTTGATCTGGCCCATGCCCGGAAGCATGCCGAGCAGCTTGCTGATGCTGCCCATCTTCCGGACCTGTTCCATCTGGGCCAGGAAGTCGTCCAGGGTGAAGTCCTGGCCCTTCTTGGACGCCAGCTTGGAGGCCATCTTCTCGGCCTCTTCCTGGCTGAACGTCTTCTCCGCCTGCTCGATCAGGGTGAGCAGGTCACCCATGTCGAGGATGCGGGAGGCCATCCGGTCAGGGTGGAAGGCGTCGAAGTCGTCGAGCTTCTCGCCGTTCGACGCGAACATGATCGGCTTGCCGGTCACCGAGGCGATCGACAGGGCCGCACCACCGCGGGCGTCACCGTCGAGCTTGGACAGCACGACACCGTCGAAGCCGACGCCGTCGCGGAAGGCCTCCGCCGTGTTCACGGCGTCCTGGCCGATCATCGCGTCGACGACGAACATGATCTCGTCCGGCGAGACCGCGTCACGGATGTCCGCGGCCTGCTTCATCATGTCCTGGTCGATGCCGAGGCGGCCCGCGGTGTCCACGATCACGATGTCGTGGACCTTGGCCTTGGCGAAGTCGATGGAGTCCTTGGCGACCTTGACCGGGTCACCGACGCCGTTGCCGGGCTCCGGGGCGTAGACCGCGACACCGGCGCGCTCGGCGACGACGCTCAGCTGGTTCACGGCGTTGGGGCGCTGGAGGTCGGCCGCGACCAGCAGCGGCGAGTGGCCCTGGTCCTTCAGCCACTTGCCGAGCTTGCCCGCGAGGGTGGTCTTACCGGCACCCTGCAGACCCGCGAGCATGATCACGGTCGGCGGCTGCTTGGCGAAGCGCAGGCGCCTCGTCTCGCCGCCGAGGATCGTGACGAGCTCGTCGTTCACGATCTTCAGGACCTGCTGGGCCGGGTTCAGCGCCTTGGAGACGTCGGCGCCGAGGGCGCGCTCCTTGACGTTCTTGATGAACGTACGCACGACGGGCAGGGCGACGTCGGCTTCGAGGAGTGCGATGCGGATCTCTCGGGCCGTGGCGTCGATGTCCGCCTCACTGAGGCGCCCCTTGCCGCGGAGATTTTTGAAAGTCGCGCTGAGGCGGTCGGAGAGGGTATCGAACACGGTGGCGTCGGTCCTCGGAGTCGGGAATAGTGTGGGCTGCCCTCCAGGGTATCCGGCCGCACAAGGCATTCGTCCCCGCCTGCTGTTTCCAGCGGACGGGGACGGAACCCCCGCGTCGGCGGGGAGCAGGTCGGAAACTCTCCCGGATCGGCTTTCTGCGACCGGACCACCCCCGCGGCGCGGGGATCACACGTCCGCTCAACGCACAAGGCGACCGCAAGGTCACGCCCGCAGCGTCTCCTCCAGCTTCCGCGCCACGGACGCCGCCTCGTCCCCCGGCAGCGGCGAGCCCTCCGCGCCGGTGACATAGAAGGCATCCACGGCGTTCGCGCCCAGCGTGCTGACGTGGGCGCTGCGCATCCACACGCCCGCGTCCTCCAGCGCACGTCCGATCTGGAAGAGCAGCCCCGGGGCGTCCTGGGCGCGCACCTCGATCACCGTGGCCACACGGGACGCCGCGGAGGCGACCGTCACGCGCGCGGGGGGCGCGACGACGCCCCGGCGGCGCGGATAAGCGGCGTCGCGCTCGGCGAGGCGGGTCGCGATGTCCAGGGAGCCGTCCAGGGCGCGTACGAGGTCGGCCCGCAGCCGGGCGGCCTGGGGCAGGGAGCCGTACTCCGCGGCCACCCGCCAGTCGAGCAGCAGCACGGAGCCCCCGACGCCGTCCGGCAGCGGCACGGCGCGCAGCTCGGCCGTGCGGACGGTGAGGCGGTGCATGGCCAGGACTCCGGCGACCGCCGGCAGCACGCCCGGCTGGTCGGGTACGGCGATGAGCAGCTCCACACCGAGCGGTTCCGGCTCCTGCGAGCCGGACGGTTCCTGTTCGGCCGGCGGCTCGGTCTGCGCGCGCAGCGCCAGCACCGGCCCGCCCGTGCGGTACGCCTCGACCGCGAGCCGCTCCTGCTCGGCGGTGGGCACGACGGCCTCGGGCTCCGCCGGTTCGTCGCCGGCGAGGACCGCCGCGACCCGCTTCACCAGGTCGGCGACGAGGGATCCGCGCCAGGACGACCAGGCGGCCGGGCCGGTGGCCAGGGCGTCCGCCTCGGTCAGTGCGTGCAGCAGCTCCAGGGTGCTCTGTGTGCCGACCGCCTCGGCGACCGAGCGCACGGTGGCGGGGTCGTCCAGGTCGCGCCGGGTCGCGGTCTCGATGAGCAGCAGGTGATGGCGTACGAGGGCGGCCAGGACGGCCACGTCCGCGCGGTCGAAGCCGATGCGCGAGGCCACGTCCTTGGCGATGATCTCGCCGGCCACGGAGTGGTCGCCGGGCCAGCCCTTGCCGATGTCGTGCAGCAGGGCGGAGACGAGCAGGAGGTCGGGGCGGCTGACGCGGCGGGTGAACTCGGAGGCGCGGACGGCGGTCTCGATCAGGTGCCGGTCGACGGTCCAGATGTGCACGGCGTTGCGCTGTGGACGACAGCGCACCCGCTCCCAGTCGGGCAGCAGCCGGGTGATCAGGCCCTCGGCCTCCAGTGCCTCCCAGACCTCGACGGTCGGGCTGCCCGAGCCGAGCAGGGTCACCAGCTGTTCGCGCGCCTCGGCGGGCCAGGGCGTGGGCAGGGGGCGCGCGGTGGCTGCCAGGCGCCTTACGGCGTGCAGGGAGAGCGGGAGGCCTGCCTGGGCGGCGGCGGCCGCGGCGCGCAGCGGAAGCACGGGGTCGCGCTCGGGGCGCGCGGCACGGGCGAGCACCACCTCGCCGTCCTGCTCCACCACGCCCTCGGCCAGCGGGGAGCGCTCGGTGACCGGTTTGCCGCCGCCGAGCATGGCGCGCAGACGCGGCCGTACGGCGCGCGATCGCAGTACGCGCCCCACTTCGCGCCAGGTGACGTCGCTGGCATACGAAATGACGCGCGCCGCCTCGTACACCTGCCGCAGGAGCGTGTCGGCGTCCAGCAGGCCGAGCTCGGCCGCCACCTGGTCCTGCTCCTGGAGTGCGAGCCGGTCGGTCGCGCGCCCGGTGGTCAGGTGGAGCGCGTCGCGTACGTCGAGCAGCCGGCGCCGGGCGTCGGCGAGGCCCTCGCGCGGGGCGTCCGCGAGCCAGGAGGCGGCGACGGCACGCAGGGCGGTGGCGTCACGGAGGCCTCCGCGCGCCTCCTTCAGGTCGGGTTCCAGCAGGTACTGCAACTCACCCTGGCGCTCGGCGCGCTCTACGCACAGCTCCTGGAGTTCGGGGAGACGTTTCGGCGCCTGGTTGCGCCAGTCGGCCAGTACCGCCGTCCGGAGGCCGGCCGTGAGTCCGAGGTCGCCCGCGATGTGCCGGGCGTCCAGCAGGCCGAGCTGGACCTTGAGGTCCTCGCCGGCCGTCTTGCGGGCCTCCGCCGGCGTACGGACGGAGTGGTCGAGGGCGAGGCCGAGGTCCCAGACCGGGTACCAGAGGCGGTCGGCCAGGGCGGCGACCGCGCCGGAGTCGCTGCCGTCGTGCAGCAGCAGAAGGTCGAGGTCGCTGCGCGGGGACAGCTCCCCGCGGCCGTAGCCGCCGACCGCGACCAGCGACACCCCCCGCAGCTCCTCGGTGCCCGCGTCGAACAGGCCGGTCAGCCAGTCGTCGGTCAGTTCGGCGAGGGCTGCACGGCGCGGCGGCCCGGACTGCGCCCCCTCGGTGAGGAGGCGCAGCCGGGCCGCCGCGTAGCCGCTGGGTCCCGAGTCCTCTGCTTCCTTGCGCACGTCCGTACTCGTCACCCAGCGACTCCTGTCCGTCTTCTGTTTAGAGCGCGTCCGGGCCGCGCTCGCCGGTCCGGACCCGTACGGCCGTCTCGACCGGGAGGGACCAGACCTTGCCGTCACCGATCTTGCCGGTCCGGGCCGCCTTGACGATGACGTCTATCAGCTGTTCGGCGTCGTCGTCCTCGGCCAGTACCTCGATACGGATCTTGGGAACCAGGTCGACCGTGTACTCGGCGCCCCGGTAGACCTCGGTGTGTCCCCTCTGACGACCGTAGCCGCTCGCCTCGGTGACCGTCAGTCCGTGGACCCCGAAGGCCTGGAGGGCCTCCTTGATCTCGTCGAGCCGGTGGGGCTTCACGACGGCGGTGATGAGCTTCATGCGTCCACCTTCTTGCTCGCAGTGTCGGCGACCCCGGCCGGGACGGCGGTCCGGGCGGCACCGCCGCCGGCACCGCTGAAGTCGTATGCGGTCTCGGCGTGCTCGGCCTGGTCGATACCGGCCACCTCGTCGTCCTCGGAGACGCGCATCCCGATCGTCTTGTCGAGGATGAAGGCGAGGACCGCGGAGACGACCAGCGAGTAGGCGAGGACCGCGAAGACACCGGCGCACTGCTTCCAGAGCTGGTCGAACGAGTGGTCGCCGTAGAAGACGCCCGTCGCGGTCGACTGGCCCTTGCCGGTGGCGAAGAAGCCGATGAGCAGGGAGCCGATGACACCGCCGACCAGGTGGACACCGACGACGTCGAGGGAGTCGTCGTAGCCGAACTTGTACTTCAGGCCGACGGCCATGGCGCACAGCAGACCGGCGATGGCGCCGACGGCGATCGCGCCGAGCGGGGAGACCGCACCACCCGAGGGGGTGATGGCGACGAGGCCCGCGACCGCGCCGGAGGCGGCGCCCAGCGTGGTGAACGCGCCGTGGCGGATCTTCTCGTAGGCGAGCCAGGCCAGCATGGCGGCGGCGGTGGCGACCTGCGTGTTGACGAACATCAGCGCGCCGACGCCGTCGTCGTTGCCGAGCCACGAACCCGCGTTGAATCCGAACCAGCCGAACCACAGCAGACCGGCACCGAGCATGACCAGCGGGAGGCTGTGCGGGCGCATCGGGTCCTTCTTGAAGCCGACGCGCTTACCGATGACCAGGATCACGCCGAGCGCCGCGGCACCCGCGTTGATGTGGACCGCCGTACCACCGGCGAAGTCGATCACGCCCAGCTCGAAGGCCCAGCCGCCGGCGCCCCAGACCCAGTGCGCGACCGGGAAGTAGACGACGGTGGCCCACAGGGCGATGAACAGCGCCCAGGCGCTGAACTTGACGCGGTCCGCGAGGGCGCCGCTTATCAGGGCCGGCGTGATGATCGCGAACATCAGCTGGAAGACCATGAAGACGAAGATCGGGATGGTGTAACCGTCCCACAGTTCCGTCAGGCCGATGTTGCTGAGGCCGACCCAGTCCGAGTTCCAGCCGATAAAGCTGCCGGAATCGGTGCCGAAGGCGAGGGAAAAGCCGTAGAGCACCCACAGGATGGTGACGATCCCCAAGCTGATGAAACTCATCATCAGCATGTTCAAGGTGCTCTTGACGCGGACCATGCCTCCGTAGAAGAAGGCCAGGCCCGGGGTCATGAGCATCACCAGGGCGGAACAGATGAGCATGAACCCTGTGTTGGCTGCAGACAGCTTTGGCGCTTCTGCGGCAAGGGTGATGGCTGGTGCCATCGGCGTCTCCTCGTCGTTGGTACGGCCCCGTGCGGGCGAAGCCTGAGCGGAGTGAGGGGTGGGCCGGTTATGGGCCACGAGATTGGCGCAGCGCGGTTTCGGTCGACGCCCCTCGTTGTTTCGCCGCGGTGACAAGGGCGCCTCGCGTGTTACGCATCGATGAACCGCCGGATTATGGGCGCGAGGATCGTTATCGTGGCGCAACCTTCGATGGTGGGCTACCGCAATGATCAATTGGGTTAGCCCACGGCGCCCGGCCACGTTCGCGAGAGCGGTGCCGGTTGCGGCGCACAAAAGGGCAGCAGAAACCGGCCGCGGTCGGCCTTCCGATGACCTGGCATGGGGGAGCCGAGTCGGGCAGTTCGGGAGGGCCGGCCGCGGCCGGGGTTCAGCGGGCTCAGACCGCCTCTGCGGTCTCGGGCAGCTCGGCGGCGAGCTTCTCGGTCAGGTCGACGATCTCGGCGAGGTCCCCGAAATCGCGTACAGCCGTGTCGACGGTCTTTCGAATACGAGTGTTGACGCGCTCGGAACGAACTTTCTTCGCGATCCCCATCGCTTCCTCGGCGAAGCCCGTGCTCTGCTCGGGTTCACGCCGCAGCAGGTGCACGGTGGCCATGCCGATCAGATTGAGTGCGTACGACCGCTGGTGCTCGGGATCCTGGCGGAACAGTTCGACCGCCTGCTGCATGAGGGGCTCGGCCAGGGAGGCGTAGGTGGGGCTGCGGCCGGCGACGTAGGCGAGGTCGCGGTAGGAGTGGGAGTTCTCGCCGTGCAACTCGGCCTCGGAGAAGAAGCGGATCCAGTCGGGGTCCGGCTCGTCCCACTCGTCGGCGTCGGTGAAGGTGTCCTCGGCCATCCGCACCGCCCGCTTGCACTTGCCGGGCTGGCCCATGTTGGCGTAGGCGCGGGCCTCCATCGCATACAGCATCGACTGGGTGCGCGGGCTCGCGCAGTCGCGGCTGCCGTACTGCGCGAGGTGGATCAGCTCCAGGGCATCATCGGGCCGTCCGAGGTGGATCATCTGGCGGCTCATGCTGGACAGCACGTACGAGCCGAGCGGCTTGTCACCCGCTTCCCTGGCCGCGTGCAGGGCGAGGACGAAGTACTTCTGCGCGGTCGGTTGCAGCCCGATGTCATAGCTCATCCAGCCGGCCAGCTCGGCCAGCTCGGCGGCGACCTTGAACAGCGTCCTCGCGGTGGCCTCGGGCTGGGGTTCCTGGAGGAGGTCGGTCACCTCGTGCAGCTGGCCGACGACCGCCTTGCGGCGCAGGCCGCCGCCGCACTGGGCGTCCCACTGCCGGAACATCACCGTGGTGGACTCCAGCAGCTCCAGCTCGGGCCTGGACAGCCGCCCGCGCGCGCGGGCGGCCGGAGCGGACTCGGCCTCGGGCTCATGCCGCGGGCCGGGGGGCGAGGGCACCAGCCAGCGCTGCATGGGCTCGATGAGGGCCGGGCCCGCGGACAGGGCCAGCGAGGTTCCGAGGAAGCCGCGCCGCGCCAGCATCAGGTCGCTGCGCGAGAACTCGCTGAGCAGGGCCACCGTCTGCGGGCCCGTCCAGGGCAGGTCGACGCCGGACACGGACGGTGACTGCCGTGCGGCGCGCAGGCCGAGGTCCTCGACGGAGACGACACACCCGAACCGCTCGGAGAACAATTCGGACAGGATTCTGGGGATGGGCTCGCGGGGGTTCTCGCCGTCCAGCCAGCGACGCACACGCGACGTGTCCGTCGAGATGTGGTTGGCCCCCAACTGGCGGGCCCGGCGGTTGACTTGGCGCGCGAGCTCGCCCTTGGACCAACCGCTGCGCACGAACCACGAGCCGAGCAGCTCGTTGGGGCGCTTGTCAGCGTTCATTCCGCTTCCGCCGTTGCCGCCCACTGGAACGCCCCCATCCCTGAGACCACTTGTCGCCGAATGCGCCAAGCCCTATCAGAATGCCGGTAAATACGGCCGCCCGTCCCGGGGTTCTCACCCTTCGAACGGAAAGCCGAGTTGCCTCCGGCATACCCACATGCGCATGTGCCTCCGGGCCTCGTGCACTCAAAGTAATCCTACGATCACCCGTCCAGCCATGGCGATCCCCCAAACGCCACCTTTCGCCACCCCTTCGAATGAACTCGCAGTGGCCTCCGCGCGATTCACTTGACATAGGACGGCCGGGAGCGGCGGAGAAGCGCACACGGGGGCGCGCACCGCCGAGCACACCACCCCGGGAGCTTCAAGGCGCCGCCTGGATCGCGCGGCATGGGGGAGCTAGGAATAGGCGGAGTCACGCAGAGTGATGACGTTCGTCCGGATCGTAACCACCGGCGCGTCGGACCCGTTGGAGGGGGCATGGGCTTCACGATCGGCAGCAGTCGGGGTATCCGCGACATCCGGTCCGCCTCGCGCCGCCGCGGCCGCTCGTCGGAGTGCACCGCCGTGGCCGAGTTCACCGGGCTGTGGGGCTGGGACGTCGTGCCCGGCGCCAGGGCCGCCGCGGGTGCCTGCTCCTGCGGCCACCCCGACTGCCGGGCGCCGGGCGCGCATCCGCTCGACTTCGCGTCCGAGGTGCCCGCCGGGGCGACGCTGGACGAGGTGACCAAGGCGTGGGCCGAGGTCCCGGGTGCTGCCGTGATGCTGCCGGTAGGCCGCGCGTTCGACGTCGTCGAGGTGGCCGAGCCCGCCGGGCGCCACACCCTGGTCCGGCTGGAGCGCATGGGCCTCCCGCTCGGCCCGGTCACCGTCACTCCCGAGGGCCGCGCCCAGTTCTTCGTCGCCCCCGGCGCCGCCGCCGAGCTGCCCGAGCTGCTCTACCGCATGGGCTGGGACGACCCGTCCACCCTCGATCTGCGCGGCCTCGGCCCCGGTACGTACGTCACCGCACCCCCCTCCGACCGCGGCGGCCTCGGCCCGGTGCAGTGGCTGCGCCCGCCCGCCCTGGACGAGGCGACGAAGCCACCGGCGGCGCGCCTGCTGCTGGGGACGCTGGCATACGTGGCGCACCGCTCGCGGGCGTGAGCCGGGCGACCCACAGCGAAGGGCCCTACCGCAGCTGCACCATGCGGTAGGGCCCTTCTTCGATCAGGTACCGGTTTCGGTAGGTGATCAGCCACCAGTGTCGGTAGGTGATCAGCCGCCGGTTCTGGTGGGTGGGATTCACTCCCCGATAAGGGCATCCACGAACGCCTCCGGCTCGAACGGCGCCAGATCGTCGGCGCCCTCGCCGAGCCCGATCAGCTTGACCGGTACGCCCAGCTCGCGCTGGACCGCGACCACGATGCCGCCCTTGGCCGTGCCGTCCAGCTTGGTCAGCACGATGCCGGTGATGTCGACGACCTCGGCGAACACCCGGGCCTGCACGAGCCCGTTCTGCCCGGTGGTGGCGTCGAGGACGAGCAGCACCTCGTCGAGCGGGGCGTGCTTCTCGACGACCCGCTTGACCTTGCCGAGCTCGTCCATGAGCCCGGTCTTGGTGTGCAGCCGGCCGGCGGTGTCGATGAGGACCACGTCGACCCCCATCTCCTTGCCCTCCTTCACCGCGTCGAAGGCGACGGAGGCCGGGTCGCCGGCCTCGGGCCCGCGCACGATGTGGGCGCCGACACGCTCGCCCCAGGTCTGCAGCTGGTCGGCGGCGGCGGCCCGGAAGGTGTCGGCGGCACCCAGGACGACGGTACGACCGTCGGCCACCAGGACGCGGGCCAGCTTGCCGGTGGTGGTGGTCTTGCCGGTGCCGTTGACGCCGACGACCATCACGATGCCGGGCTTGCGGTCCTCGGGCTCGGTCTTCACGGTGCGGTCGAAGTCGGTGCCGACCAGCGTGAGCAGCTCCTCGCGCAGCAGGCCGCGCAGCCCCTCGGGGGTGCGGGTGCCGAGCACCTTCACGCGCTCGCGCAGCCGCTCGACCAGCTCCTGGGTGGGCAGCACGCCCACGTCGGCGGTGAGCAGCGTGTCCTCGACCTCCTCCCAGGTCTCTTCGTCGAGGTGCTCGCGCGACAGCAGGCCGAGCAGGCCCTTGCCGAGGGCGTTCTGCGAGCGGGACAGGCGGGCGCGCAGGCGTACCAGGCGCCCGGCGGTGGGCTCCGGGATCTCGATCGCGGGAGCCTCGACGACGGGAGGTTCCTCGACGGGGGGTTCCTCGACCGCCACTCCGGTCGAGCCGCCGTCGGGAAGATCCACCTCCTCTATCGTGCGGCGCGGTTCTTCACGCGGCGTCTCGGCCTCGTCGCCGACGTGCGGCTCGGCCGGAGGGGCGGTGATGTCGGGCGCGGCGGGCGGCGGCGGGGGCAGCGACTTCTTCCGCCGACTGCCGACGATGAGCCCGCCGAGCGCACCGAGCACGACCACGGCGATGACTACAGCAAGGATGACGATTTCCATAACGGCTCCAGTATTAGCCATGGGCCGCGACCAGACCCAGCTTGTGGTTTCCTCCAAGCCGGCGTGCCGTCTCGCGGACGTACGACACCAGGGCATCGCCGTAGCCATCTGACGCCTCGTCAGCTACCGTCCCCCTCGCCAACCCGAAGGGGGACCCCCATGCCCGTCACGGTCGTACGTTTCAACCTCGTCGCGCCCGACGCCACCCCCGCCTCGCTGCACGCGCGCCATGCGGCAGCCCTGGAGATGGCGAGGTACGCCGACGACCACGGGATCACCACCGTGCAGACCGAGGAGCACCACGGCGTCGCGAACAACTGGCTGCCGTCGCCGTTCACGTTCGCGGGCGCGGTGCTCGGCGCGACCCGGCGGCTCGCGGTGACGGTCTCGGCGGTGATCGGCCCGCTGCACGACCCGCTGCGGCTGGCCGAGGACATCGCCGTACTGGATCTGCTGAGCGGCGGTCGGCTGGTGACCGTCGCCGGGATCGGATACCGGCCGGAGGAGTACGCCATGTTCGGGGTGGACTGGAAGCGGCGCGGGCAGCTCCAGGACGAGCTGCTGGAGACGGTCCTGAAGGCGTGGACCGGCGAGGAGTTCACCTACCGGGGCCGTACCGTACGGGTGACCCCGCGCCCCTGCACCGATCCTCACCCTTTGCTGCTGGTCGGTGGCTCCTCCAAGGCCGCCGCCCGCCGGGCCGCCCGCCTCGGGCTGCCCTTCTTCCCCAGCGCGCACCTGCCGGAACTGGAGGCGTACTACAAGGACCGGCTCGCGGAGTACGGCACGGAGGGCTGGACCATGATGCCCGCCGCCGAGACCCCGCTGCTGCACATCGCCGAGGACCCCGACCGCGCCTGGGCCACGTACGGCACGCACTTCCTGCACGAGGCCCGCACCTACGCCTCCTGGCAGTCCGGCGACATCCGCTCGGCGGTGAAGTCGGCGGCCACGACGGTGGCGGAACTGCGCGCCGAGGGCGTGTACCGCGTCCTGACGCCGCAGGCGTGCGCGGCACAGGGGCTGGACAACCTCGTCCTGCACCCGCTGGCCGGCGGGATGCCGGTCGAGGAGGGGTGGCGCAGCCTGCGGCTGTTCTGCGAAGACGTACTGCCCCGGCTCAGCAGCTGAGCCGGGGCAGTACGTCTTACGGGTACGAGGAGAGGGGCAGCGGGGACTTGGCCCTTCTCCCCGAGCTTGCGGGGCGGGTCAGCCCATCTCCTCCAGGGCCTTGCCCTTCGTCTCCTTCACGTACTTCAGGACGAACGGGATGGAGAGCGCGGCGAACACCGTGTAGATCACGTAGGTCGCGGAGAGGTTCCAGTCGGCCAGCGACGGGAAGCTCGCGGTGATGGCCCAGTTGGCGATCCACTGCGCGGAGGCGGCCACGCCCAGGGCGGCGGCGCGGATCCGGTTCGGGAACATCTCGCCGAGGAAGACCCAGACGACCACACCCCAGGACAGGGCGAAGAAGAGGACGAAGATGTGGGCGGCGATGAGGGCGGTCCAGCCCTGCGCGGCCGGCAGCTTGCCGTCGACCAGGTCGAACGAGAAGGCCCAGGCCTCCAGCGCGAGGCCGATCACCATGCCGATCGAGCCGATGAGGGCCAGCGGCTTGCGGCCGACGCGGTCCACGAAGATCATCGCGATCACGGTGCCGACGATGTTGATGATCGACGTCGTGAAGGAGTAGAAGAACGAGTCCGACGGGTCGACGCCGACCGACTGCCACAGCGTCGAGGAGTAGTAGAACGCGACGTTGATGCCGACGAACTGCTGGAAGACCGACAGGCCGATACCGACCCAGACGATCGGCTTGAAGAAGAAGGAGCCGCCGAGCAGGTCCTTGAAGGTGGACTTGTGCTCGCTCTTCATGCCGTGCTCGATCTCGGCGACGCGGGCGTCGAGGTCGATCTTGTCGCCCTCGACCTCGGCGAGGATCTCACGGGCGCGCTGGTGCTTGCCGACCGAGATCAGGAAGCGCGGGGACTCGGGGATCGCGAAGGAGAGCAGGCCGTAGAGGACGGCCGGGATCACCATGACGCCGAGCATGACCTGCCAGGCCTCGATGCCCATCAGCTTGCCGCGCTGGTCGCCGCCGGCGGCGTTCAGCAGACCCCAGTTGACCAGCTGCGAGATGGCGATGCCGACGACGATCGCAGCCTGCTGGAAGGAACCGAGACGGCCGCGGTACGCGGGCGGGGCGACCTCGGCGATGTAGGCGGGGCCGATGACCGAGGCCATGCCGATGGCGAAGCCGCCGACGACACGCCAGAAGGCGAGGTCCCACAGCGCGAAGGGCAGCGCCGAACCGACGGCGCTGATGGTGAACAGCACGGCGGCGATCTGCATGCACCGGATACGGCCGATGCGGTCGGCTATCCGGCCGGCGGTCGCTGCACCGATGGCACAGCCGATCAGGGCGATGGCGATGACCTGGGCCAGCGCCGCGGATCCGACGTCGTAGCGGCCCCGGATGGCTTCGACGGCACCGTTGATCACGGAGCTGTCGTAACCGAACAGGAAACCGCCCATCGCGGCTGCCGCCGCGATGAAGATGACGTGCCCGAGATGATCGGGATGAGCCGTCCTGGCTCCTGACTTGGGTGCCTGCGCAGTGCTGGTCACGTGTACTCCTCGGGCCACCGGCCTCGCTGCCGGGGGTGGGTCTGCCCTTCCAGGCGTGGGTTGGAACCAGTGGTTCCAGTGGCGCATAGGTTCACGCCACTCACACCTGAAGGTAAAAGCAACATTGCAGAGACTATGTCTTCAAGTTTCGAAGTCAACAGGTCCGATGCTGTGAATTTGTGGACATGGGGAACCTGCCTCGTGTTCAAGAAGTGAAGTCACAGAGAAGTGCAGGTGGGGACTGGTGTAGACCACACGTATCTAGCGCAGTCGCTGCGAGATGACCTTCGACACACCGTCGCCCTGCATGGAGACGCCGTACAGCGCGTCGGCGACCTCCATCGTGCGCTTCTGGTGCGTGATCACGATCAGCTGCGAGGCCTCCTGCAGCTCCTGCATGATGCGGATCAGCCGCTGCAGGTTGGTGTCGTCCAGCGCGGCCTCGACCTCGTCCATGACATAGAACGGACTCGGCCGGGCCTTGAAGATCGACACCAGGAGTGCGACGGCCGTCAGTGACCGCTCGCCGCCGGAGAGCAGCGACAGCCGCTTGACCTTCTTGCCCGGCGGACGCGCCTCGACGTCCACACCCGTGGTGAGCATGTTGTCGGGGTCGGTGAGCAGGAGCCGTCCCTCACCACCCGGGAACAGCCTGCTGAACACGCCCTCGAACTCGCGGGCGGTGTCCCGGTACGCCTCGGTGAAGACCTGCTCGACGCGCTCGTCGACCTCCTTCACCACTTGGAGGAGGTCGGCGCGGGTCTTCTTCAGGTCCTCCAGCTGCTCGCTGAGGAACTTGTGGCGCTCCTCCAGAGCCGCGAACTCCTCCAGGGCGAGCGGATTGACCTTGCCGAGCTGCTGGTACGCCCGCTCGGCGGCCTTCAGCCGCTTCTCCTGCTCCGCCCGCACGAACGGCTTCGGCTGGTTGCGCGGATGCTCCGGGTCGTCCGGCAGCTCCTCCCCCTCGGCGGCGAGCGAGGGCGGCACCAGCTGGTGGGGACCGTACTCGGACATGAGCCCCGCCGGTTCGACACCCAGCTCCTCCAGCGCCTTCGTCTCCAGCTGCTCGATCCGCAGCCGTTTCTCGGCGCCGAGTACCTCGCCCCGGTGAACTGAATCCGTCAACTTGTCGAGCTCTGCCTTGAGATCCCGCCCGGCGCCGCGGGCGGCGACCAGCTCCTGCTCGCGGCCGGCCTTGGCGGCGTCGGCAGCGGTGCGTTCCTCGTCGGCCCGGCCCAGCGACACCTCGACGTGCGCGAGCAGCTGCCGCGCGCCGGAGGCGACGGCCTCCGCGACGCCCGCCTCGTGCCGCAGCCGGGCCCGCCGCTGCTCCGCACGCGCGCGTGCCTCGCGTTCGGCGCGGGCGGCCCGGTCCAGCGAATCGGCCCGCCCGGCGAGCCCCTTGACCCGCTCCTCGTGCGTACGGACCTGGAGCCGTGCCTCCATCTCGGTCTGCCGGGCGTTGGCCCCGTCGGCAGCGAGCCGGTCGCGCACGGAGGTGTCCGGCTCCTCCTCGACCGGCATCTCCTCCGCCACGGCAAGCCGTTCGGCGAGCTCCTCGGCCTCCTGTACGGCCTTGTCGAGCGCTTCCTGCGCCCGCGCCGCCGCCGCCGTGGAACGCTCGGCCTCACCGGCGGCACCCCGCGCCTGTCCGGCGAGCCGCCCGAGCTGCTGGGCCACGGCCGACTTCTCCCGGTCAGCGGCTCGGCGCCGCTCCCCCAGCTCCTCGACAAGAGCGGCGCACTCCCTGCGCCGCTCGGCGGCCGCGTGCTGCGCCCCGGTCAGCTCCTCGCACCGCACGGCCAGCTCCTCGAGCTCGGCGGCGGCCTCGTCCACGGACGCCTGCACTTCCAGCAGGCTGGGCGCCCCGGCCGACCCGCCGTGCGCGAAGTGCGCCCCCAACAGGTCGCCCTCCGCGGTGACCGCGGTGAGCTCGGGACGGGCGCACACCAGATCCTCTGCGTCCTCGAGGGTGCCGACGACGACGATCCCGCGCAGCAGCCGTCGCACCGCGGGCACGAGCTCGGCGGGGGCGCGGACGAGGTCGGCGGCGAAGGGCGGCCCGGCGGTGGCGGTTTCGGCAGTGCTGGTTCCGTGGGTGGCGGTTCCGTCTGTGCCGGTTCCCTCGGTGGCGGTTCCGTCTGTGCCGGTTCCCTCGGTGGCGGTTCCCTCGGTGCCGGTTCCCTCGGTGGCGGTTCCCTCGGTGGCGGTTCCCTCGGTGCCGATTCCGTCGGTGGCGGTTCCGTCGCCCGGAGCACTCGCGCCGACGACCATGGCGTCTCGGCGCGTGTCCCCGGGGCCGGTCCTGACCTCCGTATGCGCCGGCGCCGGCGCCGCCGCCAACAGCAGCGCCGCGCGTCCCGCGTCCTGCTTGCGCAGCAGGCGGATGGCGTCGGCGGCCGAGGACGGGGTGGTCACCGCGATGGCGTCGGCGGCGGCGCCGAAAGCGGCGGCCAGCGCGACCTCGTATCCCGGAGTGACCGTCAGCAGTTCGGCGGCCGGGCCCAGCAGGCCGGTGAGTCGGTCCTTCGCACCCAGCAGCGCGCCGGTGCCGTCCTTGCGGCGCAGGCCCAGGGCGAGGGCCTCGTGGCGGGCCTGGGTCGCGGCCCGTCTGCGTTCCGCCGCGGTGGTCGCCTCACGGGCGGCGGTCAGGGCGGCCTCGGCCTGAGCGAGCTGCTCCTTCGCCGCCTCGTGCTGCCCGGCGAGTTCGACGTCGCCGGCGTCGAGGCCGTCGACCTCGGCCTTCAGTGCCTCGTACTCCTCCTGCGCCTGCACCGCCCGCTCCTGGGCCTCGTCCCGTGCCGCGGCAAGCCGGTCGATCTCGGCCTGGGCGGAGGCGGCACGCGAACGGGCCGCGTTGACCTGGCCGTTCAGCCGGGCCAGGCCCTCGCGGCGGTCGGCGATGGCACGGGCGACATCCTTCAGGCGCCGTTCCTCGACGGCGAGTTCGCGCTCCAGGTCCGCGCGGTGGGCGACGGTGTCGTCCAGGGCGTGCTGCGCCGCCTCCAGGGCGGCCTCCAACTCGGCCTCCTGCTCGCGGATGCGGGCGGCCTCGCGCTCCATGTCCTCGGGGTCGCGGCCGCGCCGCTCCTCCGGGGGCGTGGACGTCGCGCTCTTCACGCGCGCGTCGGCCAGCGAGATCGTGCCGCGCACCCGCTCGGCGAGCTGGGAGAGCTCGTACCAGGTCTGCTGGGCACGCTGGAGGCGCGGCGTGAGCTGCCGTACCTCGTCCTCCAGGAGAGCCTCGCGCTGGAGCGCCTTTTTCAGCTCCTGCTCGGCGGCCTCCTTGCGTTCCTTCAGGGCGGCCTCGTCGGCGACCTCGGCGTTGAGGGCCTCGCGCAGTCGTACGAGATCGTCGGCCAGCAGCCGAAGACGCGCGTCGCGCAGGTCCGCCTGGATCACGGCGGCCCGGCGCGCGACGGCCGCCTGGCGGCCCAGGGGCTTCAGTTGCCGCCGCAGCTCGTCCGTCAGGTCCTGCACGCGCGCGAGGTTGGCCTGCATCGCGTCCAGTTTCCTGAGCGCTTTCTCCTTGCGCTTGCGGTGCTTGAGGACGCCCGCGGCCTCCTCGATGAAGGCGCGGCGGCCCATGGGGTCGGCGTGCAGGACGGAGTCGAGCTGGCCCTGGCCGACGATGACGTGCATCTCGCGGCCGATGCCGGAGTCGGACAGGAGATCCTGGATGTCGAGGAGCCGGCAGGTGTCGCCGTTGATCTGGTACTCGCTGCCGCCGTTGCGGAACATGATCCGCGTGATGGTGACCTCGGCGTACTCGATGGGCAGCGCCCCGTCGGAGTTGTCGATGGTCAGGGACACCTCGGCGCGGCCCAGCGGCGGACGCCCGGTGGTGCCGGCGAAGATGACGTCCTCCATCTTGCCGCCACGCAGCGACTTGGCGCCCTGCTCGCCCATGACCCAGCTGAGCGCGTCCACGACGTTGGACTTGCCCGAGCCGTTCGGTCCCACGACACATGTGATCCCCGGCTCGAACCGGAGCGTGGTCGCCGAGGCGAACGACTTGAAGCCGCGGAGGGTCAGGGCCTTGAGGTGCACGCCGCCGGACTCTACCTTCCGGGCGTGTCTCACTCCATGAACCTGCGGTTTCACCTATGAACGCGCAGGGCACACCAGACGTTAAAGACCGTGAAAAGGTGCGCGGGGCAAAGAAGACGGGGGCATAGAACACGGGGCAAGAAAGAAGGGACGCCGAAGCGTCCCTTGCAAACTCTGACAACTTAGCGGTTGATACGGGCCGCCCAACCACTGCGTGTGCTGTTGTGGAGCAGTGCAGCGATCAGGTGAGCGCAGGCTCCGCCTGGTGTGCGTCGATGCTCTCCATGATCCTGTCGTGAGAAGCGGCAGCCGTCAGCGCCTCGTTCTCGGCCTGGATCCGTCCGAGCTCGGATTCCAGGTCCTGTACGCGCTGCTGGAGCCGTCGCATCTCGGCGAGGAGTCGAGGGTCGGAGCCGCCGACGTAACCGAGAAGCGCCTTTGCCATGATGGATGGTCCTCCACACTGAGTGACCGACCGAAGCGGTGTGGGTCGTGAGGGATTCGCACCCGCGGTGCTTGGCACTCTTGAGTTTGTGCTGCCGTTCATCCATGCCAAACAGCTAAGGTGCGCGGGGCTTTCAGCGTCTCACCAAAAAGTTTGACGGTCAACACGATCACGCCCCGTATTGGCGGGCGACCCGGCGGCACGCGGCCTGAGAAACGGCGGCGCTGCGACTCCTGCGGGCCCATCGGGGCGTGGCGATCATCCTTACGTGGGGAGCTTGCCACCGCAAGCGATTCTTGGCAACCACCAGGCCATTTCTGCTTCGGACAAGTGCCGGTGGCATGTCCCTCCGCTTCCGCCTGGGTCTCTTTACAGATCGGGCTCAGCGGATGGCGAAGCTGTCGTAGCCCCCGCGGGGTGTGTCCCAGATCTCGGTGACACCATCGACGCGGCCGGGCGTGTCGTCACCCTGGAGCCAGTCGAGGAGTCCCTCGCAGCCCTCACGCGCCCCCTCCGCGACCACTTGCACCCGCCCGTCGCCCAAATTGAGAGCAAAACCACTCAGCCCGCCGATCTCGAGCGCCTTGGCCCGCGTGTACCAGCGAAAACCCACGCCCTGCACGCGTCCGCGCACCCAGGCAACCAGTCGTACATCCTCGCTCATGGGTGCAACCTAACCAGCCAATGTCACTCGGGACACTTCCTCCCCCAGCGCCATGCGGTACCGTCCCCACCCGATGAATCTCATATGAAACTCACTCGATCGAGTGACTCTTGTCGCCCCACGCGGCGCCAGAAGCCACGCGGGCCGGCCGCCAGGACTCGGGACGGACTCGGGTCGACCGCAAGGACGATCAAGGACGAGGAAGGCAAGGGCATGGGACGCCACCGACGCTCCGCAGCCGGCCGCGCCACGGAGGTCACGGAGACGCATGGCTCTTCCACGGGGAGCCACGGCGGCCAGGGCCCGCAGGACTCGTACGGCGACGCCCCCACCACGATGGGCATCGCGCCCTACCTGAACCCCGAGGCCTACGCCGAGACCACCGCGCGGAGCGACGCCTACCTCTTCGCTCCGGATGACGGCCACGGGCGGATCGACGACACCGTGATGTTCCCGGCGGAGGGCTTCAGGCCCGATGGCGGTGCGCGGGACGCCGGGCGCCGCCGCCGGAAGAAGAGGGCCGTGACGCCGGTCCGCACCGGCCTGCTCGGCGTCTCTGCCGCGGTCGCCCTCGGCACCGTCGCCGTCGCCTCGGGCGTGGTGCCCGGCCTCGACAACTACAAGCTCGGCCGCGGCGCGAGCGGCGGCGACAACGTGCAGGCCGCGGACTCCCCGTCCAACTCGGCGACGGAGCAGGGCGGCACCTCCGGCACCGCGGCCGGGCGCGACGACTCCGCCTCGACCAGCCGCAACTCCAACCGGACGACCTCGCCGTCAGCCTCCCCCTCGACGTCGTCGGCCACGCCGACGCCGACCAGGACGCCGTCGAAGCAGCCGGCGGCGACGCCCAGCACGCCGAAGACCACGCCGTCGACGAAGCCGACGGCCACCAAGGCTCCGACGGAGACCAGCGCCCCGGTGACGGTGTCCGCGGCGGCCCAGGCCGAGGCCGAGGTGCTGAAGCTCGTCAACGAGGAGCGGGCGAAGGTCGGCTGCAGTGCCGTCTCCGCGAACAGCTCGCTGACACAGCTGGCCGAGGCCTTCAGCGAGGACATGGCCCAGCGGAACTTCTTCGACCACACCGACCCGGACGGCGCCACGCCCTGGGACCGCGCCTCGGAGGCCGACATAACCAACCTCGGCGGCGAGAACATAGCGCGTGGCCAGGCCGACGCGGCGGCCGTCATGGAGGCCTGGATGAACAGCCCGGGCCACCGGGCCAACATCCTGAACTGCGACTTCAAGACCCTGGGCGTCGGAGTGCACTTCGGCGAGGGCGGCCCGTGGTGGACCCAGGACTTCGGGTACTAGAAGGAACACCTTTGCCGCCTCGGCGACCCGGCGCCCGCGAAGACGGCCATCGCTAACTATAAGTTAGTGCAACCTGCTGGTTAGCGCTGCGTTCGCGTAGCCTTGGGGTATGACCACCACGCAGGAGCTCAGGGAGGACCAGAACCTCCCGTACAACGTGTTCGCCAAGGCCTGCCCCTCGCGCGGGACCCTGGAACACGTCACGGGACGCTGGGGCGCGCTCACGCTCGGCGCTCTGCACGACGGCTCCCTGCGGTTCAACGAGCTGCGTCGCCGCGTCGACGGCGTGAGCGAGAAGATGCTCTCCCAGACGCTGCACGCGCTGGAGCGCGACGGTCTGGTGCACCGCGACGCACAGCCGACCAACCCGCCCCGCGTGGACTACGAACTGACACCGCTGGGCCGCGAGGTCGCCCAGCGGCTGCTGGCCCTCATCCAGGTTCTGGAGGGCGGCATGGACGACGTACTGGCGGCGCGGGAGCGCTACGACGAGACGCGCGGCGCCCGCTGACACTTCGGGCAGAAGTAGCTGGAGCGGTTCATCCAGGGGCGACGGCGCATGGGCGTGGCGCACCTCTTGCAGGGCAGGCCCTCGCGGCCGTATGCGTCCAGCGACCGGTCGAAGTAGCCCGACTCCCCGTTGACGTTGACGTACAGGCTGTCGAAGCTGGTGCCGCCGACCGCGAGGGCGGCGTTCATCACGTCCCGTACATGGCCCAGGAGTTCGGCGGTGCGCGGGCGGGTGAAGGACGCGGTGGGGCGCTCGTAGTGGATGCGGGCGCGCCACAGTGCCTCGTCGGCGTAGATGTTGCCGACGCCGCTGATCAGCGACTGGTCGAGCAGGGCCCGTTTGATGGTGGTGCGCTTACGGCGCAGCGCCTGGTGGAAGGCCTCGTCGTCGAACAGCGGGTCGAGGGGGTCGCGGGCGATGTGCGCGATGACGTCGGGCAGCCCGTCGGGGGTGTTGTCGTGCAGCGACAGACCTCCGAAGGTGCGCTGGTCGACGAAGCGGAGCTCCGTGCCCTGGACGTCCGTGAAGCGGACGCGGATACGCAGGTGCTTCTCGTCGGGCGCCTCGTGCGGCTGGACCAGGAGCTGGCCGCTCATGCCGAGGTGAGCCAGGACGGACTGGTCGGTGTCCTCCAGGGGCAGCCAGAGGTACTTGCCGCGTCGGCTGGGGACGCCGATCCGATGACCCTTGAGGCGGTGCGTGAAGTCGTCGGCGCCGGCCAGGTGACGACGGACGGCGCGCGGGTGCAGCACCTCGGCCTCGGCGACCGTCCGGTGGGCGACCCACCGCTCCAGACCGCGTCGTACGACTTCGACCTCAGGCAACTCGGGCATGGGACCCCCGTGACAACTGGATGAGCCGAGCGCCCGCCCCGGGCGGGGGCGGGCGCTCGGCTGCGCTGTTCGGTCAGGCGGACGCCGACTCGGGGCCGGTTTCGGTGACCGCGGTGGCCTCTGCAGTGAGATCTGCAGTGGTCTCTGCGGCCGCCGCCTTGGCACGCTCGTCCGCCGCGGCCCGGATGGACCGCCATGCGGACTCGGCGGCCTGCTGCTCCGCCTCCTTCTTGCTGCGGCCGGTGCCGGTGCCGTACGAGACGCCTCCGACGCGGGCGGCAGCAGTGAAGGTCTTCTCGTGATCGGGGCCGGTCTCCGTGACCAGGTACTCGGGCACGCCGAGCCCCTCGGTCGCGGTGAGCTCCTGGAGACTGGTCTTCCAGTCCAGGCCGGCACCGAGGTTCGAGGACTTCTCGATCAGGGGGTCGAACAGGCGGTGCACCAGTTCGGACGCCGCGTCGAGGCCCTGGTCGAGATAGACCGCGCCGATCACCGCTTCCAGGGTGTCGGCGAGGATGGACGCCTTGTCCCGGCCGCCCGTGCCCTCTTCACCACGGCCGAGCCGGATGAAGGAGCCCAGGTCGAGGCCACGGCCGACCTCCGCCAGCGCACGAGAGTTGACCACCGCGGCCCGCAGCTTGGCCAGCTGGCCTTCGGGCAGGTCGGGGTGGGTGGTGTACAGCGTGTCGGTGACGACGAGGCCGAGCACGGAGTCCCCGAGGAACTCCAGCCGCTCGTTCGTCGGCAGACCGCCGTTCTCGTACGCGTACGAACGGTGGGTCAGCGCACGCACCAGAAGGGCGGACTCGAGCTTGTACCCGAGCCGCCCTTCCAACAGCGTGTGGGACGAGGCCGCCGTGTTGTCCGCCTTTTTCTTGGCGGTCGTTTCCGCCTTGGCGTCAGACATGAAGCCTCTCACCAGCCGCTCAGACCTCGAGGACCTGGCGCTTGTTGTAGGTGCCGCAAGACGGGCACGCAATGTGCTGCTGCTTGGGCTCGTGGCAGCGCTCGCACGCAACCAGGGTGGGGACCGCAGCCTTCCACTGCGACCGGCGGTGGCGCGTGTTGCTGCGCGACATCTTCCGCTTCGGAACAGCCACGGCTACTTCTCCTGCTTCTCGTCGACGCCCGCTTCGGCGCCGCTGATCTCGTCCTTCTCGCCGTCTCCGGATGAACCAGCGAGTCCCTGCAGTGCCGCCCAACGGATGTCGACGGCGTCATGGTGGTGGTCCGGGTCGTCCGCAAGGCGTGCGCCGCACTGGGCGCACAGTCCTGGGCAGTCTTCCTGGCACACCGGCTGCATCGGCAGTGCGAGCACCACCGCATCACGCAGCACGGGTTCGAGGTCGAACAGGCCGTCCTCGATGAAGAGCCTGTCCTCGTCTTCCTCGGCGTCGTCGGCCGGTTCCGCCTTGGGGCGGCCCCGGTCGTCGGCGTCAGGGTACGAGAACATCTCCTGGAAGTCCGCTTCGAGCGCCAGCCCGAGCGGCTCCAGACACCTTACGCACTCCCCCTCGGCCTGTGCACGGGCGGTGCCTGTGACGAGCACCCCTTCCATGACCGACTCGAGTCGGAGTTCGAGCTCCACCGGGGCGCCTTCCGGCACTCCGATGACCTCCTGGATCCCGAGATCCCTGGGGGCGTCGATCGTGCGGGTCAGGCGCTGCAGCGCGCCAGGACGCCGCCCCAGCTCGTGTGTGTCGAACACGAGAGGGTTGCGGTGGTCTAGGCGGGCGTTCAGAGCCATTCCTGCTTTCGATCTTCTGAGCTCAGGGGGACACTGCCCTTCGGTGTTGCCGGGCAGCGCTGATCGCGGACGTACACGCGACCGAAGAGCCAGGATACTGGACCTTTCGCTTTCGGCCCAATCCGGTGTGCCCTGCCGGCCGCCGACCGCGGTCGGAGACAGTCCCTACAGGCCCCGCTCCTGCTCGTAGGCCCGCAGCTGGTCGGCACTGATCATGCTGGTGTCGAAGAGGCTGGTCTCGTCGAGGGAGTAGCCCTGCTGGCCCTGCTGTGGCTGCTGGGCCTGGCTGGGGTCGTACGCGGCCTGCTGGGCGTCGTACCCCTGCTGGGCGTCGTAGCCCTGGATGGGGGCCCCTCCCGCTTGGGCGTAGTCGAAAGCAGGGGAGTACGGATCGGCCTGCTGGTAGCCGTACGCGTCCTGCTGGCCGTACGCCTGCTGCTGGTAGCCGCCGTACGGGTCCGGCTGCTGCTGGTAGCCGTACGCCGGCTGCGCGGTCTGCGGGTCGTACTGCGGCTGGGCGGGCTGCTGCGGCTCGGCCGGGGTGTCCGCGACGGCGGCGAGGTCGGCTAGGTAGTCGGCGTCGCTGGAGTGCTGGAAGGTCGTGTCGTCGTCGGCGAGGGCGCCGAGGTCGTCGGTGGCGATACGGCCGTGCAGCTTCTGGCGGCCGCGGCCCACGGCCTCCAGGGTCTTGGCGAGGACCGCCTCGAAGGCGCCGAGCTTGGTGTCGACGTACGCGTCGGCGTCGCGGCGCAGCGTCTCCGGGTCGTGGCTGCGCTCGGGGGCGTCCTCGTCCTCGTAGCCCTGCTCGTCCAGGCCCGGGCCGGTGCCGAGCAGCTTCTCGCGACCGCGGCCGACCGAGCCGAGGGTCTTGGTGAGGACGACCTCGAAGTTGGCGAGCTTGGAGTCGACGTAGTCGTCGGCCTCGGCGCGGACCTCCTCGGCCTCCTTGCGCGCCTCGGAGAGGATCCGGTCGGCCTCGGCCTGGGAGCGGCGGGCGACCTCGGTGTCGGAGATCAGGGAGCCGCGCTCGGCGTGCGCCGTGGAGATGATCCGCTCGGCCTCCTGGCGGGCCTGCTCGACCATGTGCTCGCGGTCGCCGATCAGCTCCTGGGCCTGCGCGAGGGAGCCGGGCAGCGCCTCGCGCAGCTCTTCGAGCAGCGAGAGCAGCTCGGCGCGGTTGATCACGCACGAGGCCGACATCGGCATCGACCTGGCACTGGAGACCGTCGAGACGACCTCGTCGAGCTTCTTCTGCACGTCCATCGTGTGCTCGCCACTCTCTACAGCTGTGTTGGAGACGGACGGGACGACTGTACGGCCATGGGATGTCGGGCCGACACCGGGTGACGGACTGTCAGATTCCGGAGGGGTTCCCGTGCGCGCCCGGGGAGTTGGGGTCAGTCCGTCTTCAGGCGCTGGGCGAGGGCCTCGAGGACCGCCGGCGGGACCAGGTGGGAGACGTCGCCGCCCCAGGTCGCGACCTCCTTGACCAGGGAGGACGACAGGAAGCTGTAGGTGGGGTTGGTGGGCACGAAGAGGGTCTCCACGCCCGAGAGGCCGATGTTCATCTGGGCCATCTGCAGTTCGTAGTCGAAGTCGCTGACGGCGCGCAGCCCCTTGACGATGGCGGGGATGTCACGCTGCTTGCAGAAGTCGACGAGGAGGCCGTGGAAGGCCTCGACCCGGACGTTCGCGTACTCGGCGGTGACCTCACGGATGAGGTCGATCCGCTCGTCGATCTCGAACAGGCCCTTCTTGGACTTGTTGATCATCACCGCGACATAGACCTCGTCGTACAGACGGGAGGCGCGGCCAATGATGTCGAGGTGTCCGTTGGTGATGGGGTCGAACGACCCGGGACAGACGGCGCGGCGCAACTGTGATCCCTCGCTCTCCGGTCCGGTCATGGTGCGTCTTCGCACGTAGAGGCGGCGCGACCGTACCAAAACGTGCCCTCGCCGTAGCGACGGGCCCTAAGGGCTTCGAAACCGTCCGGCCACCGGAATTCCCCGCCTCTGGTGCTGCGCTCCACGGTGACGAGGGCTTCCTCTGCGAGCCAGCCCTCCGTGCGGAGTGTGAGCAGAATCTCGCGAAGATCGTCGTCGGAGACGACGTACGGGGGGTCGAGGAAGACGATGTCGTACGGCTCGGCGGGCGGCGGTGACTTGACGATCTGTTCCGCTTTGCCCGATCTGACCTCGGCGCCGGGCAGCCCGAGGCTCTTCACGTTCTCGCGGACCGTGCGGGCAGCGCGGGCGTCGGCTTCGACGAGCAGGGTGTGACCCGCGCCACGCGACAGGGCCTCCAGGCCGACGGCGCCCGAGCCGGCGTACAGGTCGAGGACCCGTTCGCCGTCCAGCGGGCCGCCGAGCAGGGACTGCCATGTGGACAGGAGGCCCTCGCGCGCGCGGTCGGAGGTGGGGCGGGTGCCTGTGCCCGGCGGGACGGCGAGGCGGCGTCCGCCGGCTGCGCCGGCGATCACGCGGGTCATCTGGGGTCCTTGTCCATGTGCGGTGGGGCGTCGCTTCCAGTCTCTCAGCTCTCCCGCTCCCGGCTCTTCTCGGCCCGGAAACGGCCGCGCGGGCTCACCCCTTGTCCAGGTACTGCTCCCTTTCCTCGTCCAGAAGGGCGTCCAGAGCCGTGCGCAGTCCGGGCAGGTGCTCCAGCTCGGGGTCGGCGGCGACGACGGCCGCCGCCTCCTCGCGGGCCTCCGCGATGACCTCCTCGTCCTCGATGACGGCGAGCACCCGCAGGCTGGAGCGGGCGCCCGACTGGGCCTGGCCGAGGACATCGCCCTCGCGGCGCTGTTCGAGGTCGATACGGGAGAGCTCGAAGCCGTCCAGGGTGGACGCCACCGCGTTCAGCCGCTGGCGCGCCGCGCTCGCCTCCGGCATCTCGCTGACCAGCAGACACAGCCCGGCGGCCGAGCCACGCCCCACGCGGCCACGCAGCTGGTGGAGCTGGGAGACACCGAACCGGTCGGCGTCCATGATCACCATCGCTGTGGCGTTCGGCACGTTCACACCGACCTCGATAACGGTCGTGGCGACCAGGACGTCCGTGTCGCCGGCGGCGAAGCGGCGCATGACGGCGTCCTTGTCGTCCGGTGGCATACGGCCGTGCAGCACCTCCACCCGGAGCCCCTGGAGGGGCCCGCGGCTCAGCTGCGCAGCCACGTCGAGGACGGCGAGCGGGGGCCGCTTCTCGGCCTCGTCCTCGGGCGACTGCTTCTTCTTGGCGGCCTTGGGGTCGTCGGCCTCGTCGCCGATGCGGGGGCAGACCACGTACGCCTGGTGCCCGTTGCCCACCTCCTCGCGCACGCGCTCCCAGGCCCGGGCCAGGAAGTGGGGCTTCTCGGCGGCCGGGACGACATGACTGGCGATGGGCGAACGCCCGGCGGGGAGCTGGTCCAGTACGGAGGTCTCCAGATCGCCGAAGACGGTCATCGCGACGGTCCGCGGGATGGGCGTGGCGGTCATGACCAGCAGGTGTGGCGGCTGCTTGCCCTTGCCGCGCAGGGCGTCCCGCTGTTCCACCCCGAACCGGTGCTGCTCGTCCACGACGACCAGCCCGAGGTCATGGAACTGCACCTTGTCCTCGATCAGCGCGTGCGTGCCGATGACGATCCCGGCCTCCCCGGTGACCAGATCGAGCAGCGCCTTGCGCCGCGCGGCCGTGCCCATGGACCCGGTGAGCAGCACGACCTTCGTGGCCCGCTCGGCCCCGCCGAGCATGCCGCCCTCGGCCAGCTCGCCCATCATCTCGGTGATCGACCGGTGGTGCTGCTGGGCGAGCACCTCGGTGGGCGCGAGCATCGCGGCCTGACCGCCCGCGTCGACGACGGCGAGCATGGCGCGGAGGGCGACCAGCGTCTTTCCCGAACCGACCTCTCCCTGGAGCAGCCGATGCATCGGATGGTCCGTCGCGAGGTCGTCGAAGATCTCCTTGGAGACCTTCTGCTGGCCGTCGGTGAGGGTGAACGGGAGGCGGTCGTCGAAGGCCGCGAGGAGGCCGTCGGGGGCGGGTTTGCGGGGGACCGCGGGGAGTTGGGCGTCGGCGTGGCGGCGGCGGGCCAGGGCGACCTGGAGGACGAAGGCCTCGTCCCACTTCAGGCGGGCGCGGGCGTCGGCGATGTCCGCCTTGGTGTGCGGGCGGTGGATCTTGAGGAGTGCCTCGGGGAGGGAGACCAGACCGCGGCCCTCGCGGAGGGAGCCGGGGAGCGGGTCGAGGGCCTCTTGGGCGCTGGGCAGGACGGTCTGGACCGCCTTGCCGATCTTCCAGGACTCCAGTTTGGCGGTGGCGGGGTAGAGGGGGATGAGGGCGCCGGCCCAGGTCTCGACAGCCTCCTCCGTGTCGGCGCGCAGCAGTTCGTAGGCCGGGTGGGCCAGTTGGAGGCGACGGTTGAAGAGGGAGACCTTGCCCGCGAACATCGCGCGCGTGCCCGGCAGGAGCTCCTTGTGGGGCTTGTGAACGCCGTTACCGAAGAAGACCAGTTGGAGCCGGCCGCTGCCGTCCGTGATCGTCACCTCGAGGCGCTGGCCTTTTCCGCGGGGTGCCTTGGACGAGGCGAACGTGTGCAGACGGGCGTCGGCGACCTGGGCGACCACGGTGACGTGCTCGTCCATGGGGAGGTCGGCGAGGTGGGTGAGCTGGCCTCGCTCCTCGTATCTGCGGGGGTAGTGGTGCAGGAGGTCGCCGACGGTGTGCAGGCCGAGGTGCTCGGCCATCACCTTCGCGGTGGCGGGGCCGAGCACCTTTTTGAGTGGTTCTTGTAGTGCGGGCACGAGATCCATTGCACACCACACCACTGACAATGCCGTATACGTCCCGGGAATCCCCTGGTCAGGCGGGCTGCTCGGGCTCTAGGATGGCGCGCTCCGGCCATCCCCCGCGGTCACTGCCCCACCGGGACCGCCCGACCCCGCGCCGTCGATGATCCCCCACCCGCGGCGCTGCGACGATGGACTCCCAGACCTCACAGTCATCCCAGGCATCCCAGTCACCTCATACGTTCCAGGTCGACCTGCGTGGTCTGGTTGACCTGCTCTCCCATCACCTCTACTCCAGTCCCAAGGTCTACCTGCGCGAGCTGCTGCAGAACGCGGTGGACGCGATCACTGCCCGGCGGGCCGAGCAGCCGGACGCACCTGCCCGGGTGCGGCTGTTCGCGGAGGGCGGTGCCCTACGGGTCGAGGACTCCGGGGTCGGGCTCACCGAGGCCGACGTGCACAACCTGCTGGCCACCATCGGCCGCAGCTCCAAGCGGGCCGACGGTCTGCAGGAGGCCCGCTCCGACTTCCTCGGGCAGTTCGGCATCGGTCTGCTGGCCTGTTTCGTGGTCGCCGAGCGGATCCGGGTCGTCAGCCGCAGCGCCCGTACGCCGCACGCCCCGCCCGTGGAGTGGACGGCGACCGACGACGGTTCGTACACCGTGCGGACGCTGCCGGACGAGGCCCGCCCCGAGCCGGGCACCACCGTGCACCTGGTGGCACGGGCCGGGACCCAGGAGTGGCTCACCGAGGCGCGCGTCCTGGCGCTGGCGCGGGACTTCGGGTCGCTGCTGCCGTACGACGTGCGGGTGGGCGACGAGGCCGTCACCGACCTCCCCGCGCCGTGGGACCGGCCCTATCCGTCTCCCGCCACCCGGCGGGTGGCCCTGGGGCGGCACTGTCACGGGCTGTTCGGGTTCACTCCGCTGGACGCGATCGACCTGGACGTGCCGCTGGCCGGGATCCGCGGGGTGGCGTACGTGCTGCCGTCGGCGGTCAGTCCGGCCCAGCGGGCCGGTCATCGCGTCCACCTCAAGGGCATGCTGCTGACCGAGCGGGGCGAACAGCTGCTGCCCGACTGGGCCTTCTTCGTGCGCTGTGTCCTGGACACGGACAGTCTGCGGCCCACGGCGTCGCGCGAGTCGCTGTACGAGGACGAGACGCTGGCCGCGGTACGGGAGGCGCTCGGAGAAAGGATCCGGTCCTGGCTGACCGGGCTGGCCGCCGGTGATCCGGAGCGGCTGGCGGCCTTCCTGTCCGTGCACCACCTGGGTGTGAAGTCCCTCGCGCGGCACGACAGCGAGATGCTGCGCACGATGCTGCCGTGGCTCCCCTTCGAGACGACCGACGGGCAGCTGTCACTGGAGGAGTTCGCGCAGCGGCACCCGGTCGTGCACTTCACGCGGACCGTCGAGGAGTACCGCCAGGTCGCGCCGATCGCCTCCGCGCAGGGCGTGGGGGTGATCAACGGTGGTTACACGTACGACAGCGAGCTCGTCCAGGCGCTGCCCTCGGTGCGGCCGGGGACGGTGGTCTCCGAGCTGGACGCGGACACCGTGACGGCCCATCTGGACGCCGTCGACCCGGCCGAGGAGCTGGCTCTTTCGGATTTCCTGGCGGCCGCGCGGGCGAAGCTCGACCCGCTGGGTTGTGACGTCGTCCTGCGTGCCTTCCACCCGCTGTCCGTGCCCGCGCTGCACCTGGACGACCGGGCGGCCCGGCACGAGCAGGCGCGGGCGGAGGCCGAGGAGCAGGCCGACGACCTGTGGGCGGGCATCCTCGGCTCGCTGCGCGGCAGCGCCCCGCGCGCGCGTCTGGTGCTCAACCATCTCAATCCGCTGATCCGCAGGATCAGTTCGCTGCGTGACGCGGAGCTGATCGGCACCGCCACGGAGTCCCTGTACGGGCAGGCGCTGCTGATGGCGCAGCGCCCGCTGCGGCCCGCCGACTCGGCGCTGCTGAACCGGGCGTTCATCGGCCTGCTGGAGTGGGCCACCCATGGCGAGGACGGTCACCGATGAGTGAGATCACGGACTTCGACGCCCTCCGCCGGGCGATGGCGGAGAACGGCGAGGAGCCGGAGGGGCCGGCCCGCAACGCGCGCGCGGAACAGCTGCTCGCCGAGGCGGAGCGGCTGAACATCCCGCTCGCCGTGATCGAGGCGCTCGGGCACCAGCTGAAGGTCTACAACTACAGCTCCGAGAAGGACAAGATGTTCGTCCCGTTCGCGCGGCTGCTGCGCATGTGGGACGAGCGGCCCGAGGACTTCGACGAGTACGAGACGCACTCGCTGCACTGGGTCTTCAAGTGGATGTCGTCCGGCATGCTGGACCAGCCGCACGTGCCGCTGGCCTCCATAGAGAAGTGGCTCGGCGAGATGGAGCACCGCTACCGCCTGGCCGGGCACTCCGAGCGGGCCGTGCGCAGCGCGGAGTTCAGTGTGGCCGCGCACGTCGGGGACGTCGGGCGGGCCGAACGGGCGTACGCCGCCTGGCTGGCCGCCGACCGGGACACCATGGCCGACTGCCACGCGTGCGAGCTGCACGGGCAGGGTTGGTGGCAGTCGGAGCGGGGCCGGGACGCCGAGGCGGTCGAGCTGTGGGGGCCGGTCCTGGACGGCGAGTTCTCCTGCGCCCACGAGCCGCACACCGTCCTCGCCTCCTCCCTGGTGCCCCTGTTGCGCCTGGACCGCCTCGACGAGGCACGCGCCAACCATCTGCGAGGCTTCCGGCTCGTACGGTCCATGGAGAGCATGCGCGGCGCGTACGCGGACCACGTGGAGTTCTGCGCGCTGACCGGGAACGAGGCGCGCGGCCTGGAGCTGCTGGCGGAGCGGCCGGCGTACTTCACGGACACCGGGCATCCGCGCAGCCGGCTGGAGTTCATGGCCGTGGTGGCCCTGCTGATGGACCGCCTCACGGAGCTCGGGCTCGAAGACCGGCGGGTGCCGGGGCCGGCGGGCCGGGCATGGACGGCGGTCGAACTCGGGGCCCACGCGCACGTGGAGGCCCTCGCGCTTGCCGAACGCTTCGACGCGCGCAACGGCACGTCGTACGTCAGCGAGCGGGCACGCGCGCGTATGGCGCAGCGTCCGCTGGTGGAGCGGCTGCCGCTCGGCGTGCGCGCGGCCCGGCCGGCCGGCGCTGCCGTGCCCGTGGTCGCGGCCCCGGTGGAGCCGGCTGCCGAGCCCGAGCTGGCCGTGCTGCTGGCCGAGGCGCGCCGGCTGTCGGACACGTTGCAGCCGAACGCCGTGGAGGCGTGGGCGGCGGTCTCCCGGGCCGCCGAAGGCGTCGAGCTGGACGCGCGCGACCGCGCGGAGATCGCCGACCACCAGGCGATGGACGCGGGCCCCGAGGGCGCCGAGCTGTTCGAGCGCGCCGCCGAACTGTACGCGGAAGCGGGCGACCCCGGTGAGGCGTTGGCGGCACGCGCGCGTGCGGCCTACGTGCATGCCCTCACGGGCGACCTGGACGAGGCGGTCGCCGCGGTCGCGGGTCCGTACGACGAGGTCCTCGCGCTCTACGCCGACGGCGTCACAGGCGTACGGCAGGCGGCGTCCGTGCTGATGGGGCGGGCGCGGATCCTGATGCGGCGGGTGCACGAGGCCGAGGGTCCCCCGCCGGAGCCGGTCCTGACCGAGGCGGAGGCGGCCGCGCGGGAGGTGCTGGCGCTCGTCGACGGGCACGCCGGGGACGACGTACGGCTCGCCTCGCGGGCCGCCGAGTCCCAGGCCATGCTCGCGGAGCTGGCGGCGCTCACCGGGGACGCCCCGGCGGGCGCGGAGTTGTTCGCGCGGGCCGCGGCGGCGTTCGTCGGGGCCGGGCTGCCGTGGTTCGCGGTGGAGTACGAGGCGCGGCTGGCCGGGCTTGCGCACCACCTGGGCGACACGGCGGAGGCGGAGCGGGCGCTGCGGGCGGCCCTGGAGCACGGGGGTCCGCATCTGGAGGCGGTCGGACGGGCCCAGCTGCACCTCCAGCTCGCCGAGGTCGTCGGCGGCCGGGGGCAGGCCGAGGAGGCGGCCGAACACGCGCTGGAGGCGGCGCACTGGGCCGATGAGGCAGGCGAGGGACCGACGCTGGGCGCCTGGGCCCGGCACCAGCTCGGCGGGTTCCTGGTACGGCAGGGGCGGTGGGCCGAGGCAGCGGAGGTGCTGGAGTCGGCACTGCCCGACCTGAGTGCCGAGACGCACGGCGACGGCGCGATCGTCCAGACGCAGTGGTGGCTCGGTGACTGTCTGAGCGAGCTCGGGGAGCACCGCGCCGCCGCCGAACGCCGGCTCCAGGCCGCCGAGATCGCCCGGCACTGGCCCGAGCAGCACGACCACGCGACGCTCGCCCACCTCGCCGCCGAGAACCTCGGGCACGCGGGCCTGCCCGCCGAGGCGGACCGGGCCTACACGCGCGCGGGCGACCTGTGGCGCACCCTCGGCAACGTCCACGGCCTGGTCCGCTCCCTGCGCGCCCGCGCGTGGCTCGCGCTGCGGAGCGAGGCGGGGCTGGACGGGGCGCGGGAGTTGATGACGGGCGCGGTGCGGGAGTGCGAGGCGGCGCTGGGCACGGCGGCCGACGAGGAGGCACGGGGGCGGCTCGTCGCCGAACTCGGCCACACCCACCGGCAGTTCGGCGACCTGCTGGCCCGCTCCGTCTCCGAGGACGCCGGCGACGACTCGATCCAGAGCGCGTTCGAGGAGGCCCTGTCCCAGGTGGCGGAGGCGGTCGCGGTGTTCGGCTCCCTCGGGCCGGAGGCTCGCCACAGCCGCACCGCCGCCCAGCTCGCCGCGGGGTGGCTGGAGGCCGACCTGGGCCGCCCTGCCGACGCGGCCGCACGCGCGCGTGCGGTGCTGGAGGCGTACCCCGACGGCACCGCCGACGAAGACGGGACGGCGCGGGCACGGCGCGCGGAGGCGCAGCAGATGTTGCAGGTCCTGGAGGAGCAGGCAGCGAAGTAGGCCCCCAGGAAGGAGGGGGCCGAAAGGGGGGCGCTACTCGACGCCGATGAGCAGCAGTGCCCCTTGCCGCCCGCCCCGGTACACGACCGTGTCGACGGCGAGATAGGCCTCACGCACTCGGGCCTCCAGACGCGCCGCCACGGCTTCGGGCGCCTCGTCGCCGAGGACGATGGTGACGAGCTCGCCGCCCGCCTGGAGCATGCGGTCCAGCACGGTCTCGGCGGTGGTGGTGACGTCCGACCCGATCACGGCCACGTCGCCGTCGATGAGGCCGAGGACGTCACCGGCCTGGCAGATGCCGGCCATGGTCCAGGACTGGCGTTCGGCGACGGTGAGCTCGGCGTAGCGGGTGGCGCCGGCCGCCGAGGTCATGGCGACGACGTCCTCGTCGAAGCGGCGGTCGGGTTCGTGCACGGCGAGCGCCGCGATGCCCTGGACTGCGGAGCGCGTCGGGATCAGGGCCACCCGGATGCCCTCGGCACGGGCCTGGTCGGCCGCCGCGGCCGCGGTGTGGCGCAGGTCCGCGTCGTTGGGCAGCAGGACGACCTCGCGCGCGTGGGCCCGGCGTACGGCCTCGGCGAGTTCACCGCTCGCGGGCGGCTCCCCGGGGCGCGCGAGCACGGTGGTGGCGCCCGCCTCGGTGTACAGCCCGGCCAGGCCCTCGCCGGGCACGACGGCCACCACGGCGCGCTGGGCAGGCTCCCGGGGCGGCCGCTCGCCGCCGCGGGTGTGCACGTCGCCGACGCCGAAATGGGTGATCCGGATCCGGTACGGCCGCCCGGCCTCGACGCCCGCCTCCACAGCGGCGCCCGCGTCGTCGACGTGCACATGGACGTTCCACAGCCCGTCGCCGCCGACCACGACGAGCGAGTCCCCGAGGGCGTCGAGCCGTGCCCGAAGCCGCACGACGGCCGCGTCGTCGGCCTCCAGCAGGTAGATCACCTCGAAGGCGGGGCCGCCCTCCTCCGGTGCCGTGGGCCCGTCCGCGCACGCCGCGACGTCGTCGACGGCAGAGGTGGCGGGGGTGGCGGGGGTGGCGACGGCCGGGGTGGCGACGGTCTCGCCCACGCGCGCGTGCGCCCTGGGTACCGGCACCCCCGGCACCACCAGCGCCGTCGGAGCCTCTCCCGTGAGCGTCTCGACCAGCGCCCCGAGCACGGCGACCAGCCCCCGTCCGCCGGCGTCGACCACGCCGGCACGCTCCAGGACGGCCAGCTGTCCGGGGGTCGCGGCCAGTGCCGCACGCGCCCCCTGAAAGGCCGCCCGCGCGACCGTCCCGCAGTCGCCCTCGGCGCCCTCGGCCGCGTCGGCGGCGGCGGAGGCGACCGACAGGACCGTGCCTTCCACAGGGTGGGCCACGGCCTGGCGGGCGGAGTCGGCGGCGTGCCGCAGGGCGAGCCGCAGCCCCGTTCCGTCGGTATGAGCAGCCTCACCGTCGGCGGCGAACACCTGCGCCATACCCCGTAGCAGCTGCGCGAGGATCGTCCCGGAGTTGCCGCGCGCGCCTATCAGCGCCCCGTGCGCCATCGCGCGCGCGGCGTCCGCCAGAGACGGAACGGCGTCCGCCAGAGACGAAGAAGGTGAAATCGCAGGGAAAGGTGAAGCGGAAAGGGAAGGCGAAGCGCCCCCAGCGTCCCCGTCGCCGCCGAATCCGGCCTCGTGTCCCGCGAACACCGCCTCGACGGTCACGACGGCCGATTCCACGGTCAGGTACAGGTTCGTGCCGGTGTCCCCGTCCGCCACGGGATAGACGTTGATCGCGTCGATCTCCTCGCGCGCCCGCCCCAGCGCCTGCAGCGCGAGACCACACCAGGTGCGCACCGCGAGAGCGTCGAAGAATGTCGGCGGCACCTGCGGCACCTGCGCCTCCTTGAACTGCTGGTCTGGGACGCAGCGTAAACCCCGATTCGGTGTCCGCCGGAAGGGGGCCGGGGCGGGCCCCCGGTCAGCCATGGTAGTTTCGTTGTACTGGCGCAGCCGTTGTATGCTGCTCCGGTTGCCCGATGACATCGGGCTCTCCCCCTGGCACCGCCACTCAGATCCTCGATCCTGATCCCGGCATGCCGGGATCAACCGTAAGTGCATCTGAAGTCTTTGGAGTGACCCGTGGCTGCCAACTGCGACGTCTGCGGCAAGGGGCCGGGCTTCGGCAACAACATCTCGCACTCGCACCGCCGTACGTCCCGTCGCTGGAACCCCAACATCCAGCGCGTCCGTACCGTGGTCGGCGGGACGCCGAAGCGCGTGAACGCTTGCACCTCGTGCATCAAGGCCGGCAAGGTCTCGCGCTGAGGCACAGCTAAGCGCGCGGCCACTGCTGGTTCGCTGCATCAAGCCGGTCCACCTCGGTGGGCCGGCTTTTTGCCATACCCAATCAGCGCCGCGGCCTGTCAGACTCCCATGAATGCGCTTCGGCATCCTGGGCCCCCTCGACATACGCACCGACGACGGCACGCCCGTCGACCCCGGCGGCCCCCGCCCCCGCGCCCTGCTCACCCTCCTGCTCCTCGATGCCGGCCGTACGGTCTCCGCTGAGCGCCTGACCGACGGCCTGTACGGCGCCGAGCCGCCCGCCGGGGCCGCCAACGCGCTACTTCGACGCGATCGCCCAGATCCACATCGACCGCCTCACCAAGGGCCGCGTGGTCCTGCTCGGGGACGCCGGTTACGGCGCCACCATGGGCGGCATGGGCACGGGCGTGGCGATCGTCGGCGCGTACGTCCTGGCCGACGAGCTCGCCCTCGCGGGCGGTGACCACCGCACCGCCTTCGCCGAGTACGAGAGCAGGATCCGGGACTTCGCGAAGGGCTGCCAGAAGATCTCCGGCAACGCAGGCCCGTTCTTCGCCCCGCCCACCGAGCGCCGCATCCGCAGCCGCGACCGCATGTACCGCCTGCTCAGCTCGCGCCTGCTGGCCGGCTTCTTCAAGAAGCTCACCGAGAAGGCGGCCACGGACATCGAACTGCGCGACTACCCGGCGGCCTGAGACCGGAAGGCCCACCCGTGATCCACGGGCCCGATGCCCCCGCCGAGCGCGAATCCGGCCGCGATCGCCCCGGTGACGTACCTCTTGGCGGCCGCCACCGCCTCCGGCACGGACTGCCCCTTCGCCAGTTGCGACGCGATCGCCGACGCGAGGGTGCAGCCCGTGCCGTGCGTGTGCCGGTTGTCGTACCTCGGCGCCCGCAGCCAGTGCTCCTCGGAGCCGTCGGTCAGCAAGTCCACGGCGTCACCGGCCAGGTGACCGCCCTTGATCAACACCCACCGCGGCCCGTACGCCAGCACGGCCGCCGCGGCCCGCTTCAGATCCGCCTCCGACTCGACCCGCACACCGGTCAGCTGGGCCACCTCGTCGAGATTCGGCGTGGCGACGGTCGCGACAGGCAGCAGTTTCGTCCGTACGGAGTCCAGGGCCGAGGCGGCGAGCAGCGGGTCGCCGTGTTTGGACACGCCGACCGGGTCGACGACGGCCGGAGCATCCGTCCCGCCGATCAACTCGGCGACAGCCGCTACCAGTTCGGCCGAGGCGAGCATCCCGGTCTTGATCGCCTGGACGCCGATGTCGTCGACGACGCTGCGGTACTGGGCCCGCACCGCCTCCACCGGAAGCTCCCAAGCGCCCTGCACGCCGAGGGAGTTCTGTGCGGTGACCGCCGTGATCACGCTCATGCCGTGCACACCGAGCGCGAGCATCGTCTTCAGGTCGGCCTGGATGCCCGCGCCGCCACCGGAGTCGGAGCCCGCGACCGTCAGCACCCTGGGCGGAGCGCTCACGACTCGATGTCCCCGAAGTGGTCCCAGCCGCCCTTGCTGGTCCACGGCGCCCCGTCGACCGTCACCTGGGGCAGCGCCGACGGGTTGAGCACCTCGCCGATCACCTTCCAGCGGGCGGGCAGCTTCGTGTCCGGCGGGAAGGTCGCCACGATCGCGTGGTCCTCTCCCCCGGTCAGCACCCACTGGAGCGGGTCGACGCCGACGGCCTGTCCGATGTCGTTCATCTGGGTCGGGATGTCGATGGCGCCGGATCGGATGTCGATGCGGACCTTGCTGGCCTCCGCGATGTGGCCGAGGTCGGCGATGAGCCCGTCGCTCACGTCGCACATGGCGGTCGCGCCCAGCCCGGCGGCGGCCGGTCCCGCGTGGTACGGCGGTTCGGGGCGGCGGTGGGCCTCGACGAAGGCGCGGGGCGAGCGGAAGCCGCGGGAGAGCACCGCGTACCCGGCGGCGGACCAGCCCAGCCAGCCGGTGACCGCGATGATGTCACCGGGCTGCGCGCCCGCCCGGGTCACCGGCTCCTGGTTGCGCAGGTCGCCGAGCGCGGTGATCGACACCATGATCGTGTCACCGCGTACGACGTCGCCGCCGACCACGGAGGCACCAGCGACCTGGCACTCGTCGCGCAGGCCGTCCATCAGCTCGGTCGGCCAGGTCACCGGGAGTTCGGCGGGGACGACCAGCCCGAGCAGCAGCGCCGTCGGTACCGCGCCCATGGCGGCGATGTCGGCGAGGTTCTGCGCGGCGGCCTTGCGGCCCACGTCGTAGGCCGTGGACCAGTCGCGGCGGAAGTGCCGCCCCTCCAGCAGGATGTCGGTGCTCGCCACGACCCTGCGGTCGGGGGCGGCGACCACCGCGGCGTCGTCGCCGGGGCCGACCCGGACCGCCGGGGTGGTGGTGAGACGGGAGGTGAGCTCCCTGATGAGCCCGAACTCCCCGAGCTCACCAACAGTGCCCTTCATTACCCTTGCTCCCCTTCTGTCCCTGTCCATACCCGGTCGCGCTCTGTCCCTGCCCATGCCCGGTCGCGCGTCACCAGTGTCCTCGATACGGTCGAGGGGATCGTCAACTTCTGTCGTGCCTGCACCCCGGCACGGGGACCCCGGGCGCCGCAGGTCTCCCCGCGGCGAGCGGCAACGCGATACCGTGGCGTTCCTTTTCCCCACATGATCCTCGTGGCCGCCCTGGAGGTTCCGTGGTACAGGCGTACATCCTGATCCAGACGGAGGTCGGCAAAGCGTCGGCCGTCGCCGAAACGATCAGCAAGATTCCTGGGGTGATCCAGGCAGAGGACGTGACGGGACCGTACGACGTCATCGTGCGCGCCCAGGCCGACACAGTCGACGACCTCGGTCGCATGGTGGTCGCCAAGGTCCAGCAGGTGGACGGCATCACCCGCACCCTGACCTGCCCGGTGGTCCATCTGTAGCCCCCGTCTACCCTTGGCCGGTGAACTTCTCCCGTCACCGGCACCGCATTGTCCTCGGGCCGCCCGCGCTCGCCCTGCTTGTCGCCGCCGCGGGCTGCTCATCAGCAGACGGCAGCGCGTCGGCGGTGGTTCCCAGCGTCGACGCGAAGATCGCGAAATTGTGCCGGAACCTGGACGAGGCGCTGCCGTCCGAGGTGGACGGTCTCAACCGGCGTGATCCCGAGCCCGCATCCGCGCTGACCGCGGGCTGGGGGAACCCAGCGATCATACTGCGCTGCGGTGTCGCCAGGCCCGAGAAGATGAGCGACCCGGAGGCCGACGGGGTCGAGGTGGACGGGGTCGGGTGGCTGCTGGAGAAGCGGGACGACGGGGCGTTCCGGTTCACGACGACGTTGCGGAAGGCGTACCTCGAGGTGACGATTCCCGCGAAGCGAACCGGGGACGGCATGGCGCCACTTGTCGATCTGGCGCCTGCCATCAAGAAAGCGATCCCGGAGGGGATTGCCGACTGAGCGCTCCGCCGGAAGCGCGGTGACGATCCCGCGGGCCGGTGGGGGCTGGTCGCGCCCACGCGGCGGAGCCGCATATCGACACAGCCCCGCGCCCCTTGCGGGGCGCGATACCGCACCGGACTTCGACAAGGTCAGCGCAGTCCCGTCGACCTGCGAAGGGCCGCCTGCACCAGCCTGTCCACCAGCTCCGCATAGCCGATCCCGCTCGCCTGCCACATCTGCGGGTACATCGAGATCGGCGTGAAGCCCGGCATCGTGTTGATCTCGTTGATCACGAAGTCCCCGTCCTCCGTGAGGAAGAAGTCGGCCCGCACCAGGCCTTCGCAGGACGCCGCCTCGAAGGCGTCGACCGCGAGCTTCTGCACCTCGGCGGTCTCCTCGGGGGTCAGCGGGGCCGGGACGATGCCCGGCGTCGAGTCGATGTACTTCGCCTCGAAGTCGTAGTACGCGTGCGCGTCCGGCGGCGGGATCTCCGCGGGGACGGAGGCCCGGGGCCCGTCCTCGAACTCCAGGACGCCGCACTCGATCTCGCGGCCGCGCAGCGCCGCCTCGACAAGGATCTTCGGGTCGTGCCGCTGAGCCTCGGCGATGGCCTCGTCGAGCCCGGAGAGGTCGTCGACCTTGGTGATGCCGATCGACGAACCCGCGCGCGCGGGCTTCACGAAGAGCGGCCAGCCGTGCTCGCCGGCGAAGTCGACGATCTTCTTGCGGGCGGCCGGCTCGTCCTGTTGCCACTCGCGCGGCCGGATCACCACGTAGGGGCCCACCTTCAGCCCGAACGAGGTGAACACCCGCTTCATGTACTCCTTGTCCTGGCCGACGGCCGAGGCGAGCACGCCCGCGCCCACGTACGGGACGCCGGAGAGCTCCAGGAGGCCCTGGAGGGTGCCGTCCTCGCCGTACGGGCCGTGCAGCACCGGGAAGACCACGTCGACCTCGCCGAGAGCCTTGGGCACCGAACCGGGCTCGGCGTAGACGACCTCCCGGTTGGCCGGGTCCACGGGGAGCACGACACCGCCCTCGCTGGACTCGGCGAGCTCCTCGACGCTGGGCGTACGGCGGTCACTGATCGCCATGCGGTCCGGTTCGTCGGCGGTGAGGGCCCAACGGCCGTCCCGGGTGATGCCGATCGGCAGGACCTCGTACTTGGTCCGGTCGATCGCCCGCAGTACGGCGCCGGCGGTGACCACGGAGATCCCGTGTTCGGAGCTGCGCCCGCCGAACACGACGGCCACACGCGGCTTACGGGACGGCTGCTCGGGGCTCTGGGGGAGGTTCTCGCTGCTCATATCGCGTTGAGAGTACCCGGTGGTAGGGCCCTGAGACAGCGTCGGCGGGGCGGTTCGCTCAGCGTCGCTCGGGCTTCGCGCTGCGCGACATCAGCTCCTTGAGAGCGACCACCGGCGGCTTGCCCTCGTGCACGATCCCGACCACCGTCTCGGTGATGGGCATGTCGACACCGTGCCGGCGGGCCAGATCCAGCACGGACTCACACGACTTGACGCCTTCGGCGGTCTGCTTGGTGACCGCGATGGTCTCCTGCAGGGTCATGCCCCTGCCGAGGTTGGTGCCGAAGGTGTGGTTGCGGGAGAGCGGCGAGGAGCAGGTCGCCACCAGGTCGCCCAGGCCCGCGAGTCCGGAGAAGGTCAGCGGGTCGGCGCCCATGGCCAGGCCCAGCCGGGTGGTCTCGGCGAGGCCGCGGGTGATGAGCGAGCCCTTGGCGTTGTCGCCGAGGCCCATGCCGTCCGCGATGCCGACGGCCAGGCCGATGACGTTCTTGATCGCGCCGCCGAGTTCACAGCCCACCACGTCCGTGTTGGTGTACGGGCGGAAGTACGGCGTGTGGCAGGCGGCCTGGAGGCGCTGGGCGACGGCCTCGTCGGTGCAGGCGACCACGGCCGCGGCCGGCATCCGGGCGGCGATCTCCCGGGCCAGGTTGGGGCCGGTGACCACGGCGACCCGCTCGGGGCCGACCTTGGCGACGTCCTCGATGACCTCGCTCATCCGCATCGTCGTACCGAGTTCGACACCCTTCATGAGGGAGACCAGGACCGTGCCGCGGGCCAGCAGCGGCGTCCACTCGGCGAGGTTGGCGCGCAGCGTCTGCGAGGGGACCGAGAGGACCGTGATGTCGGCGCCGGCGGCGGCCTCGGCCGGGTCGGTGGTGGCCCGCAGGTTCTCCGGGAGCTCGACGCCCGGGAAGTAGTCGGGGTTCGTCCGGGTGGAGTTGATCGCTTCCGCGACCTCTCCGCGGCGCGCCCACAGGGTCACCTCGCACCCGGCGTCGGCGAGCACGATGCCGAAGGCCGTGCCCCACGAACCGGCGCTGAAGACCGCCGCCTTGACCGGGTCGCTCACTTACTCTGCCCCTCTTCCTGCCTGGCCGTCCCCCGCGTCCGCGCCTGGCTGCGCACCTGGGGCTGCGGCTCCGACTGCGCCTGCGCCTGGCTGCGCACCTGCGGCTCCGTCTGCGCCTGGGTGCGGCGCCGCTGCTCGATCCGCTCCCGGCGCGGGTCGTACGGCGTCTCGGGCGCCTGCTCGCCGCGGATCTCCTCCAGCAGGCGAGTGATGGCGGCCATGATGACCTCGGTGGCCTCCTTCAGGAGGTCCGGGGTCATCTCCCTGTCGTAGAAGCGGGAGAGGTCCACGGGCGGGCCCGCGAGCACGTGGTGGGTCTTGCGCGGAAGGAGGTTGGGCTTCTTCGCGTACGGCGGCAGCAGCTCGTTGGCGCCCCACTGGGCGACCGGGATCACCGGGCACTTGGTCTGGAGGGCGACGCGTGCGGCACCGGTCTTGGCGGTCATGGGCCAGCCGTCCGGGTCGCGGGTGAGGGTGCCCTCGGGGTAGAAGGCGACACACTCGCCGCGCTCCACGGCGTCGATCGCGGCCCGGAAGGCGCTCAGTGCGTCGGTGCTCTCGCGATAGACGGGAATCTGTCCGGTGCCGCGCATCGCAGCACCGACGAATCCCTTCCGGAAAAGGCCGCTCTTCGCCAGGAATCGCGGAACCCGTCCGGTGTTGTACTGATAGTGCGCATATGCAAAGGGATCGATGTGCGAATTGTGGTTCACCGCGGTGATAAATCCACCCTCGGCCGGAATGTGCTCCATTCCACGCCAGTCCCGCTTGATCAATGCCACCAACGGCGGTTTGCACAGCACCGCGGCGAAGCGATACCAGAAGCCGATTCTGCGGCGGGGCACGCGGACACCTTCCTCTAGGGCTTCCTCCAGGGCTGGGGGCCGCACAAGTGTCGCCCCGGGCCGCCGGTATGTCGAGAACACCGTACGCCCCGCTCCCCCGGCTCCCGGATGGGCCGGGTGACAATGACCGCGACAGGAGAGGGGCGGAACGCGCGTGCAGTGGACCTTGGTCATACCCCTGAAGCCTCTGACGCGGGCCAAGAGCAGGCTCTCGGACACCGCCACCGGCGGGCTGCGCCCGAGACTCGCCCTCGCCTTCGCCCAGGACACCGTGGCCGCCGCGCTGGCCAGCCCGGCGGTCGAGAATGTGGCGGTCGTCACGGACGACGAGCTGGCCGGTCGGGAACTGGCGGCCCTGGGCGCCCGGATTGTCGCCGACGAGCCCGGGGGTGGATTGAACGCCGCTCTGGCCCACGGAGCAGCGGTCGTACGCGCCTCACGCCCCGGCTGCCCCGTGGCGGCTCTGAATGCCGATCTGCCGGCCCTGCGCCCCCTGGAATTGACCCGTGTTCTGGAGGCGGCCACGGAATTCCCGCGCGCTTTTCTCCCCGATGCGGCCGCAATCGGCACGACGCTGCTGGCCGCCACTTCGGGCCGGGAACTGCTCCCCGCATTCGGCCCCGATTCCCGGGCCCGCCATCGCGCGTCCGGCGCGATGGAACTCCGGCTCGAAGCGGTGGATTCCGTACGTCAGGACGTCGACACCGGCGATGACCTGCGCACGGCCCTGGCATTGGGGGTGGGCCCCCGAACGGCCACCGTCACCGCACGCCTCCTGATCCCCAGGCAATGACTCCCGCCACACAGCCGCACCTCACACAGCCGCGAGCCGCCAGCCTCACAGCCCCACACCGCACAGCCGCAAGCCGCAAAACCCACGGAATCCCCAGCCCCCGGACAGCCTCCGCCGCCGCGCGGCCCCCGACCCCCGGGCAGTAGGCTGCCGCCATGCAGGCGACCGCATACACGTACGACCCCGAGACCCGCAGCGGGCAGGTGCTGCTGGACGACGGCACGCCCGTTCCCTTCGACGCGCCGGCGTTCGACGCGGGGGGACTGAGGCTGTTGCGTCCCGGGCAGCGGGTGCGGGTGGAGACCGAGGGTGAAGGGGACGCCCGGCGGGCCACCCTCGTGACATTGCACACCTTCTGAGCGGGCTCACGGGAACGCCGCGGGCCGGACTCCGAGAGAGAGTCCGGCCCGGCGCGTGAGTGCCCTGTGCCTGCCCTACTAGCGGGCGGCGGCCTTCTTGGCGGTGGTCTTGCGAGCGGTGGACTTCTTGGCGGGGGCAGCCTTGGTGGTGGCCTTCTTCGCCGGAGCCTTCTTCGCCGTCGCCTTCTTGGCCGTGGCGGTCTTCTTCGCCGCGGTCGTCTTCTTCGCGGCCGCCGCCGTGGTCTTCTTGGCGGTCGTCTTCTTCGCCGTGGTCTTCTTCGCGGCCGCCGCCGTGGTCTTCTTGGCGGCCGCCTTCTTCGCCGTGGTCTTCTTCGCGGCCGCCTTGGTGGTGGCCTTCTTCGCGGCGGCCTTCTTGACCGTCGCGGCTGCACCGCCGGTCAGGCTGCCCTTGGGCGCCTTCTTGACGGCGACCTCGCCGCCGCGCGGGAGCTTCTTCGAGCCGCTGACCAGGTCCTTGAAGCCCTGGCCCGCACGGAAGCGCGGCACGGAGGTCTTCTTGACCCGGACCCGCTCGCCGGTCTGGGGGTTGCGGGCGTAACGGGCCGGACGGTCGACCTTCTCGAACGAACCGAACCCGGTGACCGAAACTCGCTCACCCGCGACGACCGCCCGGACGAGGGCGTCCAGGACCGCGTCGACAGCATCGGCGGCCTGCTGGCGACCGCCCATCTTGTCGGCAATCGCTTCTACGAGCTGCGCCTTGTTCACGTCTTCCCCTTCGGAGACATTGCCAGAACGAAAGTGTTCAAGCTTTTTCGCACGTTAGGCAGATATATACCGCAAATCAAACACGAAACGGGCTAATCACCCTCGTGCCGCAACGAACTCGGCTGTCCTGGACGCGATCAGCGTTCCTCTTCGAGGAATCGACCCTCGTCGAGGTCCGCCATGAACCGCTCCAGACGCCTTGTCGCATCGGCGAGATCGTGCTTGGCCGCGGCCGTAATGACCAGCAGCTTCCGGGTCAGCGCCATCCGTACGCCCTCCGGGACTTGCAGTGAGCGCACTCTTGCGTGCGCTTCCTTCAGTTGGCCCGCGACCGCCGCATAGAGCTCGAGTTGGCCGTCGTGTTCCATGCACAGATTGTGCCATCTGGGGCGAGTTGTCGCCTGCGCAGGGTGTAACTATCGCCGCAAACGGCCGTTTGAGCATCGGCCGAGGCCTCGGCCACGAGACTCGCGTACCCCGCCAACCACCCTCGTAACGTGGGAAGTTGAGGGGCCTGGTGGGGCCCCTCAGGGCCGTTCGGGTGCAGACATGGCTGTACCCCCAATCGTGGCGATCGGGGGTACAGGCGGAGTGTTGCGGTGGCCGAAACTCGACCCGCTCAGGCCCCTGTGTCAGACCTGGAGCGTGCGCGGCTTGTACGACGGGCGCTTGGCCTCGTACGCGGCGATGTCGGCCTCGTTCTGGAGGGTGATGGAGATGTCGTCCAGCCCGTTCAGCAGCCGCCAGCGGGAGTTCTCGTCCAGCTCGAAGGAGGCGGTGATGCCCTCGGCGCGCACCTCGCGGGCCTGAAGGTCGACCGTGATCTCGGCCTGCGGGTCCTGCTCGGTGAGTTCCTGCAGCGCGTCGACGATCTTCTGCTCCAGCACCACCGTGAGCAGGCCGTTCTTGAGCGAGTTGCCGCGGAAGATGTCGGCGAAGCGGGAGGAGATCACGGCCTTGAAGCCGTAGTTCTGCAGCGCCCAGACGGCGTGCTCACGGGAGGAGCCGGTGCCGAAGTCGGGGCCCGCGACCAGGACGGTGGCGCCCTGCCGCTCGGGCTGGTTGAGGATGAAGGACGAGTCCTTGCGCCAGGCCTCGAACAGCCCGTCCTCGAAACCGTCCCTGGTCACCTTCTTGAGCCAGTGAGCAGGGATGATCTGGTCGGTGTCGACGTTGCTGCGGCGCAGCGGGACGGCCCGGCCGGTGTGCGTGGTGAATGCTTCCATGACTCTCAGACTCCAGCGGGCGTACGGGTGTCGGCGTCGGACAGGTCGGCGGGGGACGCCAGGTGGCCCAGGACCGCCGTCGCGGCCGCGACCTGCGGCGACACCAGGTGCGTACGGCCACCCTTGCCCTGCCGGCCCTCGAAGTTGCGGTTGGAGGTGGACGCGGAGCGCTCACCCGGGGCCAGCTGGTCGGGGTTCATGCCCAGACACATCGAGCAGCCCGCGTGCCGCCACTCGGCGCCGGCCTCCTTGAAGACGACGTCCAGGCCCTCGGAGACGGCCTGGAGACCGACCCGCGCGGAACCGGGGACAATCAGCATCCGTACGCCGTCGGCGACTTTGCGGCCCTCGACGATCGCGGCGGCAGCGCGCAGGTCCTCGATGCGGCCGTTGGTGCAGGACCCTACGAAGACGGTGTCCACCTTGATGGAGCGCAGCGGCTGACCGGCCTCCAACCCCATGTATTCCAGGGCCTTTTCGGCAGCCAGGCGCTCCGAAGCGTCTTCGTACGAAGCCGGGTCGGGGACGGCCGACGAAAGCGGCGCACCCTGGCCGGGGTTGGTGCCCCAGGTGACGAACGGCGCGAGCGAGGCGGCGTCGATGACGACCTCCGCGTCGAATTCCGCGTCCTCGTCCGTCTTCAGGGTCTTCCAGTACGCGACGGCGGCGTCCCAGTCCTCGCCCTCGGGGGCGTGGGCGCGGCCCTTGATGTAGTCGAAGGTCGTCTCGTCGGGGGCGATCATGCCCGCGCGGGCGCCGGCCTCGATCGACATGTTGCAGATGGTCATCCGGGCCTCCATCGAGAGCTTCTCGATGGCCGCGCCACGGTATTCCAGGATGTAGCCCTGACCGCCACCCGTACCGATCTTGGCGATGATCGCCAGGATCAGGTCCTTGGCCGTCACGCCGTCGGGCAGCTCGCCGTCGACGGTGATGGCCATGGTCTTCGGGCGGGCCAGCGGCAGCGTCTGGGTGGCCAGCACATGCTCCACCTGGGAGGTGCCGATGCCGAACGCCAGCGCGCCGAAGGCGCCGTGCGTGGAGGTGTGGGAGTCGCCGCAGACGACCGTGGTACCGGGCTGGGTCAGACCCAGCTGCGGGCCGACGACATGCACGACGCCCTGCTCGACGTCGCCCAGCGGGTGCAGGCGCACACCGAACTCGGCGCAGTTCTTGCGCAGTGTCTCCAGCTGGGCCCGGGAGACCGGGTCCGCGATGGGCTTGTCGATGTCGAGGGTCGGGGTGTTGTGATCCTCGGTCGCGATGGTGAGGTCGAGCCGCCGCACCGGACGACCCGCCTGACGGAGGCCGTCGAAGGCCTGCGGACTGGTCACCTCGTGCAGCAGGTGCAGATCGATGAAGAGGAGGTCGGGCTCGCCCTCGGCGCGCCGGACGACGTGGTCGTCCCAGACCTTCTCCGCGAGTGTCCTACCCATCGCTTTCCCTCCGGCCGGTCAACTGTGCACCGGCCCAACTAGAGATCTTGAGGTGGTAGCACCGACGCCCCTGTGTCCGGGCGCCCTCCACCAGGCCCGTTGGTCCGCGGGCCGTCATGCATCCAAGGGTTGCGCGTCTCAGGGAAAATTGAACTTGCGTTTCACAGAGTGAGACGCGAGTATCGTTGCATGGACAACAGTAGCGGCGTCGGCGTTCTGGACAAGGCAGCCCTTGTCCTGAGCGCTCTGGAGTCCGGTCCGGCCACCCTCGCAGGGTTGGTAGCGGCCACCGGACTGGCACGACCCACGGCCCACCGACTGGCCGTGGCCCTGGAACACCACCGCATGGTGGCACGTGACATGCAAGGACGGTTCATTCTCGGACCGCGTCTGGCCGAGCTGGCCGCGGCCGCCGGCGAGGACCGCCTCCTCGCCACGGCGGGCCCGGTGCTCACCCACCTCCGTGACGTCACGGGCGAGAGCGCGCAGCTCTATCGCCGCCAGGGTGACATGCGCATCTGCGTCGCCGCGGCGGAGCGCCTGTCCGGCCTTCGGGACACGGTCCCGGTCGGTTCGACGCTCACGATGAAGGCGGGCTCCTCGGCGCAGATCCTGATGGCCTGGGAGGAGCCGGAGCGCCTGCACCGCGGCCTCCAGGGCGCCCGCTTCACGGCCACGGCACTCTCGGGCGTACGGCGCCGGGGCTGGGCCCAGTCCATCGGCGAGCGAGAGCCGGGCGTCGCGTCCGTCTCCGCCCCCGTACGCGGCCCGTCCAACCGTGTGGTGGCCGCCGTGTCCGTCTCCGGCCCCATCGAGCGCCTGACGCGCCACCCGGGCCGCATGCACGCCCAGGCGGTCATCGACGCGGCCGGCCGCCTCTCCGAGGCCCTGCGCCGCACCGGCTGACCGCCGGCGACACGCCTTCGGGAACGGGCCGGCCTCAACGCCGCGGCAGGCCCGTCCCCCGTCTCAGGCGACTCAGGCGTCCTCGGACGCCGTCACCTTCCCCGACCGGTAAGCGAACCGGTCCTTCGCCCGCCGCCCCCGCTTCTCCAGCGGCAGCTGACCGCGCGCGGCCGCGAGCCCGAACGCCGGCGTGTCCCCGTAGATCGACTCGTACGACCCCTCGGGCACGACGTAGGTCTCGTGCCAGAGCCCCACGTGCTGCCGAGCCTTCTCTGCCTTCTCCTTGCGGTTCATGATCGCCCAAGCCCGGTGGTGGAACATGTCGGGGGACGACGCGTACGCGTAGAGCTTCTCCTTGGACTCCCAGTACTGGACGACGTAGTACGTCCGCGGGGAGGCCGTCAGCAGCACATGGCTGAGGAGTCCGCGCTCGGGGGCCTTCCGCAGCTCGCGCAGCATGCGCGGCATCCCCACGAACACCGGGAACCAGTGGTGCACGGCCCAGAAGTGGTTGATGCGCATGCCGATCAGAAGAACGACCACGTCCCCCTCTGCTGCGACGGTCGTACGGCCTGCGGTGACGGACTTACCGAACATGACGCTTCCCCCTTGCCGTCTGGTTGGCGAGCGGCGCTATCCAAACACCGCGTGCTTGGATAGCGCCGGTATCCGATGAGGGGCGCAAGAGATGCGGCTGGCCGAGCTGAGCAAGCGCAGCGGTGTATCCGCCGCGACGATCAAGTACTACCTGCGCGAAGGCCTGTTGGCGCCGGGCCGGCAGATCAACGCGACCACGGCCGAGTACGACGAGGGCCATCTGCGCCGGCTGCGGCTGGTGCGGGCGCTGATCCAGGTGGGCCGGGTGCCGGTGGCGACCGCCCGGGAGGTGCTCAAGCACATCGACGACGACTCCCTGGGGCGCACGATCCGGCTGGGCGCGGCGCTGTGGGCGCTGCCACAGGCGCCCGAACCGGACGATGACGACGAGGAGGTACGGGCGGCCCGCCGCGAGGTGGAGCAGGTGATGGAGCGGCTCGGCTGGTCCAACACCCAGGCCCTGAGCACCATCTCCCCCGCGCACCGTTCACTGGTGGTGGCGGTGGCCACACTGCGACGGCTCGGCTACGCCTGGGACGCCGAACTGATGCTTCCCTACGCCCAGTTGATGCACCAGGCGGCCGTGCGCGACCTGGACTTCGTGGAGACCCAACCATCCGAGGCGGAGAAGGTGGAGACGGCGGTCGCGGCGGCGATCCTCTTCGAGCCCGTCCTGCGAGCTCTGCACCGGCTGGCGCAGGAGGAGGAGTCGGCGCGGCGGTACGGCTTCGAGTAGGGCCGGGCCCGGATACGCCGATGGGCCCCCACCGAAGTGGAGGCCCATCGGACTCGTACCCCCGACCGGATTCGAACCGGCGCTACCGCCTTGAGAGGGCGGCGTGCTAGGCCGCTACACAACGGGGGCGAGGATCTAACGTTTCCGCAGATCCGAGCTGGTCTACCTGGACTCGAACCAAGACTAACTGAACCAGAATCAGTCGTGCTGCCAATTACACCATAGACCAATGTGGTTTAGACCAGTTTGTACCCCCGACCGGATTCGAACCGGCGCTACCGCCTTGAGAGGGCGGCGTGCTAGGCCGCTACACAACGGGGGCCCTAGCGATCCCAACGGATCAGGATCAGTACCCCCGACCGGATTCGAACCGGCGCTACTGCCTTGAGAGGGCAGCGTGCTAGGCCGCTACACAACGGGGGCTTTGCAGATGAGCTCTGCGAGCTGGCCTACCTGGACTCGAACCAAGACTAACTGAACCAGAATCAGTCGTGCTGCCAATTACACCATAGGCCACTGGAACGCAAGCCCCTGAGGGGATCTTGTTCTAGTTTGCTCCCCCGGGTTTCGGCCTTTCGGCCCGCTCTCCGGCGGCGCAGGAAGAACATTACCTGAAGGTGGACGGGGCTCCAAAACGACTATCCGTGCCAAGGATCGCGGGGAGTTCGGCGAGGGAGTCGATCCGGTGCGGTCCCGCCGGTGCGTCGACGGTCGCGTACAGGCCGTCACGGTCGATCCAGACCGACAGCAGGCCGGCGTCAGCCGCACCCCGGCCGTCGATCTCTGGATGGTCGCCGACGTACGCGACCTGGTGCGGGGCGAGTTCCAGGGCATCGCAGGCCGCGTGGAAGGCCTGGGCCTCGGGCTTGGAGACGCCGAGCTCCGCGGCGCACAGGACGGCCTCGAAGCGGTCGCGCACGCCGAGCACGCGCAGCTTGCGGTCCTGCACGGTGAGGCTGGAGTTGGAGAGCACGGCGTGTCGGTGGCTGGCCGCGAGGGCGTCGAGGGCCGGCAGGACGTCCGGGAAGAGGGCCCAGGCGGTCTCGTAGTGCCCCAGGTAGCGCTCGAACCAGGCGTCGGCCTCGGCGTCGCTCAGATCCACCTCCAGGAAGACCCGTACGCGGTCCCGCCGCTGTCCCTCGAAGGAGGTCTCCCCCGCCGCGAACCGCGCCCACTGCCGGTCGGTGATCTCCCTCCAGTGCGCGAGGGCCTGCTCCGGATTCCCGTATTCCGCGAGCAGCCCCTCGGCGGCCAGATGCGCGCGCATCCCCTCGCGGTCCGCGGTCGTGTAATCGAAGAGGGTGTCGTCGACGTCCCAAACGACAGCTGTGATCGCCATGCCACCGACGGTACCGCCCGAACGGCTGGGGGTACGGGGGTTAGCCCCCGTTGGACGCAGCATCGAAGAGGGTGTCGTCGACGTCCCGGACCACGGCTCGGATGCTCATGATCCGACGGTAGCCCGGCGCCTACGGGCCCGTCCTGCGATACGACGAAGGGGCGGCACCCGGGTCCACCGGGTGCCGCCCCTCACGCGCGCGTGGGTTACGCGGTCAGCTTCGCCAGTGCCGCGTCGATGCGGGCCAGCGTCTTCTCCTTGCCCAGGATCTCCAGGGACTCGAAGAGCGGGAGGCCGACCGTGCGGCCGGTGACGGCGACGCGGACCGGGGCCTGCGCCTTGCCGAGCTTGAGGCCGTGCGCCTCGCCGGCGGCCAGGACGGCCTCCTTCAGGGACTCGGCGGAGGTCCAGTCGGCGGACTCGAGCTTCTCGCGGGCCGTGCGGAGCAGGGCGTCCGAGCCCTCCTTCATGGCCTTCGTCCAGCTCGCCTCGTCGAAGACCGGCTCCGGCAGGAACAGGAAGTCGACGTTGTCCGTGATCTCGGAGAGGACCTTCAGGCGGGTCTGCGCGTGCGGCGCGACGGCCTGCCACTTGGCCTCGTCGAAGTTCTCCGGCGCCCAGGGGGCGAACGGGGCCTGCAGCCAGGGGCGACAACGCTCCGTGAAGTCCTTCACATCCAGCAGGCGGATGTGGTCGGCGTTGATCGCCTCGCACTTCTTGAGGTCGAAGCGGGCCGGGTTGGGGTTCACGTCCTTGATGTCGAAGGCCGCGATCATCTCGTCGACGCCGAAGATGTCCTGGTCGGCCGAGAGCGACCAGCCGAGCAGGGAGAGGTAGTTGAGCAGGCCCTCCGGGAGGAAGCCGCGCTCGCGGTAGAGGTTGAGCGATGCCTGCGGGTCGCGCTTGGAGAGCTTCTTGTTGCCCTCGCCCATCACGTACGGCAGGTGGCCGAACTCCGGGATCTGCTTGGCGATGCCCAGCTCGATCAGCGCCTTGTACAGGGCGATCTGCCGCGGGGTGGAGGAGAGCAGATCCTCGCCACGCAGGACGTGGGTGATCTCCATCAGGGCGTCGTCGACCGGGTTGACCAGCGTGTACAGGGGCGCGCCGTTGGCGCGGACGATGCCGTAGTCGGGGACGTTCTCCGGCGTGAACGTCAGCTCGCCGCGGACCAGGTCGTTGAAGGTGATCGTCTCGTCGGGCATCCGGAAGCGGACGATCGGGGTGCGGCCCTGGGCCTTGTACTCCTCGACCTGCTCGGCGGTCAGGTCGCGGCAGTGTCCGTCGTAGCCGGACGGCTTGCCGGCGGCGCGGGCGGCCTCGCGGCGGGTGTCCAGCTCCTCCTGGGAGCAGTAGCAGCGGTAGGCGTGACCGGCGGTGAGAAGCTTCTCGGCCACGTCCTTGTAGAGGTCCATGCGCTGCGACTGGCGGTACGGCGCGTGCGGGCCGCCGACCTCGGGGCCCTCGTCCCAGTCGAAGCCCAGCCAGCGCATCGAGTCGAGCAGCTGGTTGTACGACTCCTCGGAGTCGCGGGCCGCGTCGGTGTCCTCGATACGGAAGACCAGGGTGCCCTGGTGGTGCCGGGCGAACGCCCAGTTGAACAGGGCGGTGCGGACCAGGCCCACATGGGGGTTACCGGTGGGCGACGGGCAGAAACGTACGCGGACGGGTGCGCTAGCCACGCTTGACAACCTTGTTGGTGAGAGTGCCGATGCCTTCGATGGTGACGGCGACCTCGTCGCCGACGACCAGGGGGCCGACCCCTGCCGGGGTGCCCGTGAGGATCACGTCGCCGGGGAGCAGCGTCATGGCCTCGGTGATGTTGACGATCAGATCCTCGATCGAGTGGATCATCTCGCTGGTGCGGCCGAGCTGGCGCTGCTGGCCGTTGACCGTGAGCTGGACGGTCAGGTCGGACGCGGCGGCGAGGTCCAGGCCGGTCTCCACCCAGGGGCCGAGCGGGCAGGACGTGTCGAAGCCCTTGGCCCGTGCCCACTGCTTCTCGCGCTTCTGAACGTCGCGAGCGGTGACGTCGTTGGCGCAGGTGTAGCCGAAGATCACGTCCTTGACGCGCTCGCGCGGGACCTCGCGGCACATACGGCCGATCACCACGGCCAGCTCGGCCTCGTGGTGCACTTCCTGGGAGAAGGACGGGTACTGGATCTCGTCGCCCGGGCCGATCACCGAGGTGGACGGCTTGAAGAAGGCGAACGGGGCGTCCGGCACCTCGTTGCCCAGCTCCTTCGCGTGCTCCGCGTAGTTGCGGCCGAAGGCCACGACCTTGTTGGGGAGCACGGGCGGCAGCAGCCTGACCTTGCTCAGCGGCACCTTCGTACCGGAGAGCTCGAAGTCCGTGAACGGGATGCCCTTGATGATGTCCAGGACGAGTTCGTCCTGCTTGTCGCCCTCGACCGCGCCGAAGGCGACGTTCCCGTCGATGGAGAACCTGGCGATGCGCACGGGATGCTTGGCCCCTTGACTGAGCTGGCTGGAGTCTGACGCTCCAGGCTAACGCGGCAGGGGGCCCGGGCCTCGCGCATTACGGCCGGTGCGCCACGGACGGCGACACCCATGACGAAGGGCGCCCACCGAGTCGTGGGCGCCCTTGGCATGCGTACGGGCCGTCCTGAGTGTTCGGCGGCCGGTGCGCTTGCTACTCGGCGGCGGAGGCCGCGGCGGGGACCTCCATCAGGATGGTGCGCCGGGGGTTGGCGGTCTGTGCGGGGAGGTCGACGGAGTGCTCCGGCTGGTCCGGGGTCTGCAGTTCGTCGGCGTCGTCGAGGTGCGCCAGCGTCGTGCGCCGCGGGTTGGCTATCGTGCGGAACATCATCGTCGTCTTCACGGTTGTACGAGACCTTGTCGTTTCGGGCGCTCGGGAGGGCCTCAAGGTCCCCGGCACGGGCGCGGGTTGTCAGAGCGGTGCCCTTTGTAAAGCGTCAGGCTAAACATGCAGATTCCCGTCGAAGACGTGAAGAGCCCATGATCTGCATGTGAGTTTGCTCACGAACCGACGCTCAAACCGGTCAATTCAGGCCCGCAACCCACCCCAACGAAACGGACATTGGCCCCCTGAAGCCATCATTCCGCTCCTGATCATGGCGACTGGGACACCTTCTCCGGCCGGACAACTCGCGACCGTTTGTCCGTTATAAGGCGGAACACATTCCACCCCCCGTAACCCTTCCCTCACATGCTGTCACGGAGGTCACGGCCTGACCCACGGGCCTTGTTGGAGATCCGGCACTGTGCTGGAATTCCACGGACCGCCGCAGGATCGAGCCGGCGCAGGGGGCGCTACGCAGCGCCGAGTGGCGGCTTGGAAGGGGGAGCCGGCGCCGGTTACTCACGACCACCACGGGGGCGTATTCAGGGCGCTCCTATGACGCCGACACCGTGTCCTTCCGTTCACGCGGAGGGGCGCCTGGTCCAGAGGTTGCGACGCTAGTGCAGGGACGTTTCAAGAGGGATGGCAGTGCTTCGGCGGAGCCGGAGCCGCACGGCGGGACCGACCGCGGTTCCTCGCCCCAGCACGCCCAGAACCCGGGCTCGGCCCCGTCCGGCGACGGCGGTGAGCGCTCCGGGCGCCCCGGCGCGTCCGCGTCGCCGAACCCGGCGCCTGCGGTGAAGCCGCCGAAGGGCCCCATGGGTCCCGGCTCGCGCGTGGCACTGCGCAACTGGCGCATCTCGACCCGTCTGGTGTCGCTGCTCGCGCTGCCGGTGGTCGCGGCCACCACGCTGGGCGCGGTGCGCATCAACCAGTCCATGGACGACATCCAGCAGCTCGACAACATGAAGCTGCTGACGGAGATGACCAAGCAGGCCACCGAGCTGGCGTCCGCGCTCCAGGAGGAGCGCGACCAGTCGGCCGGTCCGCTGGCGCACAACGCGAAGGCGACCGACTACACGGTCAAGGGCTACCGGGACAAGACGGACCGGGCCATGAACAACTACCTTGACGCCTCCGACAAGATCGACGACGCCAGCACGGACGGCAACCTCGAGGGCGTCCGCGACAGCCTGGTCGGTCTGCAGAGGGACCTGAACACCCTCAGCAAGATCCGCGCCGCCGCGTACGAGGCCGACGGCAACGCCATGCAGACCGTCGAGGCCTACCACCGCCTCATCTCCGACCTGCTCGGCCTCTCCCAGGACATGGCGGCGGCGACCAGCAACCCGGAGATGATCTCGCGCACGCGCGCCCTGGCGGCCTTCTCCTCCGCCAAGGAGTACGCGTCCGAACAGCGCGCGATCCTCGGCGCGGCCCTGCCGGCGAGCAACACCAGCTTCGGCGAACTCTCCGAGAACGACCGGCTGTACGCCCAGGCGGCCCTGCAGAGCCAGGGATCCGAGCTGAGCAGCTTCCGGAGCATCTACGGCGACGCGGGCGCCGAGGAACTCCTCAAGCCCATCACAGAGGGCAACTCGACGATCGAGGCGACCGACACCTACGCCGATCGTGCGTTCAGCAAGCAGAAGGGTCTGGAGTCGCTGGACAAGCGCTCCTACCGGGACTGGCTCGACGACAGCGGGACCAAGATCAAGGGCATGCAGCAGATCGAGCACACGCTGCTCGAGGACATGGAGCAGAAGGCCCGCGAGCTGCGCAGCGCCACCGAGCGCGACGCGATCATCTCCGGTGCGCTGATCCTGCTCGTCCTCGGCGTGTCGCTGGTCGGCGCGTTCGTCGTGGCCCGGTCCATGATCCGCTCGCTGCGCCGCCTCCAGGAGACCGCGACCAAGGTCGCCCAGGACCGGCTGCCCGAGCTGGTCAAGCAGCTGTCCGAGTCCGACCCGCAGGACGTCGACACGTCCGTGGAGTCGGTCGGTGTGCACTCCCGGGACGAGATCGGCCGAGTGGCCGCGGCCTTCGACGACGTGCACCGCGAGGCGGTCCGCCTCGCCGCCGAGCAGGCCCTGCTGCGGGGCAACGTCAACGCGATGTTCACCAACCTCTCGCGCCGTTCCCAGGGTCTGATCCAGCGCCAGCTGTCGCTGATCTCCGAACTGGAGTCCCGCGAGGCCGACCCGGACCAGCTGTCCTCGCTGTTCAAGCTGGACCACCTCGCGACCCGTATGCGCCGTAACGGTGAGAACCTCCTCGTCCTCGCGGGTGAGGAGCCCGGCCGCCGCTGGACCCGCCCGGTCCCGCTGGTCGACGTGCTCCGCGCCGCCGCGTCCGAGGTGGAGCAGTACGAGCGCATCGAGCTGGCCTCCGTGCCGACCACCGAAGTGGCCGGCCGGGTCGTCAACGACCTCGTGCACCTGCTCGCCGAGCTGCTCGAGAACGCGACCTCGTTCTCCTCCCCGCAGACCAAGGTCAAGGTCACCGGTCACGCGCTGCCCGACGGCCGCGTCCTGATCGAGATCCACGACACCGGCATCGGCCTCTCCCCCGAGGACCTCGCCGCGATCAACGAGCGGCTCGCCTCGCCGCCCACCGTGGACGTCTCCGTCTCCCGCCGCATGGGTCTGTTCGTGGTCGGTCGCCTGTCGCAGCGCCACGGCATCCGCATCCAGCTGCGCCCGTCCGACTCCGGTGGTACGACCGCGCTGGTCATGCTGCCGGTCGATGTCGCCCAGGGCGGTAAGAAGCCCCAGCCCAAGCCCGGTCAGGGGGCCGGCGCGAACAGCGGTCCGGCCGCCGCGCAGGCAGCCGCCGGCGTGGCCGCGGCCCGACGCCAGGGCGGTGCCCTCGGCGCCGGTGCGGCGGGCGGTGCGCCCGCTGGTGCCCTCGGCGCCGGTCCTCAGGCCGGCGGCGGTGGCCGTCTCGGTGCCGGACCGGGTCCGCGGCCCGCCCTTCCCGGTGCGGGTGCGGGCGGCCGTCCCGGCGCGCCGGGCGGAGCGCGCGGACCGCAGGGTCCGGGTGGTCCGGGTGGTCCGGGCTCACCCCAGCAGCCCCAGGGCAGGCCGGCTCCGGCCGGTGCCGGTGCCGGTGCCTTCGGCCAGGCGCCGGGTGCCCCGCAGGACCTGCAGGCCGCGGGCACGGGTGTGCCGCAGGGCTTCGGGGACGGTCAGCGCCAGGACGCCTTCGGCGGCGGCAACAACCGTGGTCCCGTACCGCCGCAGCGCGGAAACGGTGACGCCGAGCAGCAGGGCCGTCGCGGACGTCGACCGCAGCTGCCGGGGCGCGGTGGACCGCGCGCCGAGCTGCCGGGCAGCGATCCGCAGCAGCGCACGCCGAGCTGGAGCGACGAGAACGCTCAGCCGCCGGTGCCCCGTGCCTCGCTGGACACCCCGCGCGGACACGAGGAGCCGGACGTCTCCCGGACGGCCCCCATGCCGCGGATCGACGACCGCCAGGGACCGGGCAGCACCTCCGAGTTCGCCCGACCGGACTTCGACGCCCCGCGACCCGGCGCGAACACCGGCCAGAACACCGGCCAGTTCGCCCGCCCCGGCACGAACGGACAGCAGAGCCCGAACGGCCCGCAGCACCCGACCGGCCAGCAGAACACGGGCTCCTTCGTCCGCCCGGACGTCTTCGGCTCGTCGGCCGGACAGTCACCGGCCGGCCCGAACAGCCCGTCCGCCACCGGCCAGTTCGCGGCTCCGCAGGCGTACGACAACGGCTCCACGGGCCAGTTCGCCGCTCCGCAGGCCTACGACAACAGCTCCACGGGCCAGTTCGCCGCTCCGCAGGCGTACGACAACAGCTCCACGGGCCAGCACGCCCTGCCGGGCCGGCCTGCGCCCATGGCTCCGCAGAACACCGGCCAGTTCGAGCGGCCGCAGGCCGGCGGCCCCGACTATGGCGCTCCACGGCCGCCCGCCCCGCCGCAGCGGCCCGCCCGCCCCGAGCCGGAGGCGCTGCCGCCGGCCGCGGGCCCCGGTGACGGTCGTACCCCGCTGTACGACACGCTGGAGACCAACTGGTTCCACGGCCAGCAGGGCCAGCAGGGCCAGCAGGGCCAGCAGGGCCAGCAGCAGCCCAACGGCTCGGCTCCGGCTCCGGCTCCCCAGCAGCAGGCTCCGGCTTCGCGGCAGGCGTCGGCTCCGCAGCGTCCGGCGCCCGCATCCTGGCGCACCTCGCCGAACGACGAGCTCGTCCGCCAGGCGGAGCGCGTGCGGCAGCCTGCCGCGGGCGGTATCACCACCTCCGGTCTGCCGCGCCGGGTGCCCCGGGCGAACCTCGTCCCGGGCACGGCTCAGCAGCAACAGCACCAAACCGGTCCGCAGGTCTCGCGTGCGCCTGACGACGTACGCGGCCGGCTGACCAATCTCCGTCGGGGTATCGCGCAGGGTCGCCAGGCCGGCAACGGTCAGACCGGCAACTTCCCGAGCCCCACTCACCAGCAGGAGCGTTAGTTGAGTCCGATGAGCCAGGCGGCACAGAACCTGAACTGGTTGATCACCAACTTCGTGGACAACACCCCCGGGGTGTCCCACACAGTGGTGGTCTCCGCCGACGGCCTCCTGCTGGCGATGTCCGAAGGCTTCCCGCGGGACCGCGCCGACCAGCTCGCGGCCGTCGCGTCCGGGCTGACCTCGTTGACTGCCGGGGCCTCCCGGATCTTCGAGGGCGGCAGTGTGGCGCAGACGGTCGTGGAGATGGAACGCGGGTTCCTCTTCCTCATGTCCGTCTCGGACGGCTCGTCCCTGGCCGTCCTCGCACACCCCGAGTGCGACATCGGCCTCGTCGGCTACGAGATGGCACTCCTGGTCGACCGCGCGGGCGCGGTGCTCACGCCCGACCTGCGCGCCGAACTCCAGGGAAGTCTGCTCCACTGATCGGCCCCGGATCCACCCGTCTCACCAAATCACCGTCCGGCCGCCACAATCCCCCCACCGGCCCCCGTCCGACGGCACGACTGACCAACCTGCTGTCCCGCCCGGAGGATTCATGACCCCGCCCACCGCCTCTCATGATCCGTACGCGGAGCCGTACGGCGATGAGGGCGACCAGCCGCTGGTCCGTCCGTACGCGATGACCGGCGGCCGGACCCGGCCGCGCTACCAGCTCGCCATCGAAGCGCTGATCAGCACGACGGCCGACCCGGCAGCGCTCATGGGGCTGCTCCCGGAGCACCAGCGCATCTGCCACCTGTGCCGTGAGGTGAAGTCGGTCGCCGAGGTCTCGGCGCTCCTGGCCATGCCGCTGGGCGTGGCACGGATCCTCGTCGCGGACCTCGCGGAGGCCGGTCTGGTCGCCATTCACCAGCCGGGCGGCGACGAGTCCACCGGCGCACCGGACGTGACACTGCTCGAAAGGGTGCTCAGTGGACTTCGCAAGCTCTGACGGAGGCCGGGCGACCACCTCCGCGAAGATCGTGGTGGCGGGCGGCTTCGGCGTCGGCAAGACCACGTTCGTGGGCGCCGTCTCCGAGATCAACCCGCTGCGCACCGAGGCCGTGATGACGTCCGCGAGCGCGGGCATCGACGACCTCACCCACACCGGGGACAAGACCACCACCACGGTGGCCATGGACTTCGGCCGCATCACGCTCGACCAGGACCTGATCCTGTACCTGTTCGGTACGCCGGGCCAGGACCGGTTCTGGTTCATGTGGGACGACCTGGTGCGCGGCGCGATCGGCGCGGTGGTCCTGGTGGACACCCGGCGGCTGGCGGACTGCTTCCCGGCCGTGGACTACTTCGAGAACAGCGGCCTGCCGTTCGTCGTCGCCCTCAACGGCTTCGACGGTCAGCAGCCGTACCAGCCGGAGGAGGTCCGCGAGGCGCTGCAGATCGGCCCGGACACCCCGATCATCACGACGGACGCCCGCCATCGCGCGGATGCCAAGAGTGCACTGATCACGCTGGTGGAGCACGCTCTGATGGCTCGGCTGAGGTAGCTCTCAAGTCGGAAGTGTCCTACGGAAGTTGTCGTAGACGCCGCCGGAGCCGGCTGTGGCCTTTGACACGGTCGGCTCCGGTGTTCATAACGTTTCGGCAGAGGAATCCAGTGGTATCGCCACGCGTCGCGGTCAACTGGTCTCACTGCGCGCACGAAAGCCCCGTCTTTTGACGGGGCTCGCTCTTTATGACCGTTTTATCTGGGGCTTACATGACTCGGAACCCCCGCTTCCGACTGTTTGGAAGAGCGCAGGTCCACGTGCTGGAATGCCTGAACTGCCCAATGGTCAATGACGTACTCACTAGTCGATGGCGAACCGGGCTCTGATTCACTGCGGCACGACGAAGGTGCCGACCGCCGAGAGGTTGTTGGTCGAGTGAGGCGAAGCAAGAGCAGTCCCGAGCCGGCGGCGCGGGGCAACTTCACCCCGCCGCCGCGCGGAGCGGCGCCCGCCCCCGTATCAGGCCCGGATCCGACGGCGACGCCCCCCAAGAGCGGCGGCCGTTTCTCTCCGCGCAACTGGCGGGTGCCTACCCGGCTGAACGCGATCCTGCTCATACCCGTGCTGGTCGGCCTCGTCATGGGCGGCTTCCAGGTGAAGAGCTCGATCGACACCTGGCAGGAGGCGCAGGACGCGGAGAACACCGCGCGTCTGGTCCGGGCGTCCCTCGCCTACGCCGACGCCCTCTACAACGAGCGTGACTCCTCGGCCGAGCCCCTGCTCGAGGGCAAGGGCCAGGACGACAAGACCGTCACCGCCGTCCGCAAGACGACGGACGAGGCCGCCGACGCCTTCGACCAGGCCGCGCAGAGCATGCCGGACACGGCCGGTCTGCAGCGCCGGCTGAAGCTGTTCCGCGAGGAGGAGCCCAAGCTCCAGACGATCCGCGCGGCCGCGTACACCAGCAAGCTCCCCGCCGTGCAGACGGAGGAGGGCTACACCTTGGTCGCCCACCCGCTGATGGAGTTCGCCAACGAGCTCGGTCTGGGCACCGGAAACATCACCAGCTACGGCCGTACCGTCTACGCGATCTCGCTGACCAAGGCCGCCCTGTCGCTGGAGCGCTCGATCGGCATGCACCTGCTGATCAAGCCCGGCCCGAAGGCCGAGAACTTCGCCAAGCAGCGCGTCGCGCTCTCCTCCTACGCCTACCTCGAGGGCATCGCCGTCGAGGAGTACACCGGCGGTGGTACCGAGGCCGACGCGGCCAAGCTCGACGCGGCCACGAAGAAGATCAAGACCGACGGTGCGGCGATGGCCCAGCAGGCCAAGGCCCAGAACTCGGATTACGTCCCGCCGCCGTCGGACCCGACCGACATGGTCGCGGCCCTGTCGACGATGCAGACGACGGACACCACCGAGCGCGCCCTGCTCGCCCAGAACGGCATCACCGCGCAGAACTGGTGGGCGGTCAACACCCTCAAGTACGACGCCTACCGCAAGATCGAGTCGGACATGGCCGACAAGGCCGTGAGCGAGGCGTCCGCCATCGCCGACGACGCCAAGACCTCCGCGTTCATCACCGGTGCCGCGGTCGTGGTCGCCCTGCTCGCCGCGTTCATCCTGGCCGGCATGGTGGCCCGCCAGATGAGCCGCTCGATGCGCCAGCTGCGCAACGCCGCCTTCGGTATCGCCGAGCAGCGCCTGCCGATGCTGGTCGACCAGCTCTCGCGAACCGACCCCGGCCGCGTCGACACCCGCGTCTCCCCGATCCCGATCACCACCACGGACGAGATCGGCGAAGTCGCCCGGGCCTTCGACCAGGTCCACCGCGAAGCCGTCCGGCTCGCCGCCGAGCAGGCCCTGCTGCGGGGCAACATCAACGCGATCTTCACCAACCTGTCGCGCCGCAACCAGTCGCTGATCGAGGGCCAGCTGACCCTGATCACCGACCTGGAGAACAACGAGGCCGACCCGGACCAGCTGGAGAACCTCTTCCGTCTGGACCACCTCGCGACCCGTATGCGCCGCAACGGCGAGAACCTCCTGGTCCTCGCCGGCGAGGAGCCCGGCCGCCGCTGGGACCAGCCGGTCCCGCTGGTCGACGTGCTGCGCGCCGCCTCCTCCGAGGTGGAGCAGTACGAGCGCATCGAGCTCTCCGGCGTCCCGGAGGCCGAGATCCACGGCCGCGCCGTGACCGACCTCGTGCACCTGCTCGCCGAGCTCCTGGAGAACGCCACGACGTTCTCCTCCCCGCAGACCAAGGTTCGCGTCACGGCCACCCGTCTCCCCGACGGTCGAGTCATGATCGAGATCCACGACAAGGGCATCGGCCTCACCGCCGAGGACTTCGCGGACATCAACCACAAGCTGGCCAACCCGCCGACCGTGGACGCCGCGATCTCCCAGCGCATGGGCCTGTTCGTGGTCGGCCGGCTGTCCGACCGGCACGGCATCCGCGTCCAGCTGCGCCCCTCGGGCGAGCAGGCCGGCACGACTTCGCTGGTCATGCTGCCCGACGCGATCACCCACGGTGGTGGCGGCGAGCAGCAGCTGGACCGCGACGAGTTCACGGTCTCGCAGATCATCCCGGAGCAGCGGCAGCAGCTGCAGTACCCGGGTGAGGACTTCAACCAGCAGCCGATGCGCACGGCGGCCGAACTCGGTTTCGACGACAGCCGCTACACCGAGGTTCCGGACGACATCCGGGACCTGGACCCCGTCGGCCGTTCCCTGATGCGCGAGGAGCGCCGGGCGGCCCTGGAGACCCAGGCGCAGCCCCAGGAAGGCCGGCCGAGCCCCGACGCCTCCGGGTACGGCGAGGAGTTCGACGCGCGGCAGACCGCCTTCGAGAACGGCCAGGCGTCGTACGACAACAGCACGACCGGCTACACCGAGCAGCCCGCCGCGTACGATCAGCAGACCGCGTACGAGGGTCAGCAGCAGTCGTACGACGACCAGTACTTCGGGCCGAACGGCGGCCAGCCGCAGAACAACGGTTTCTCGCCGAACGGCGGCTACCCGGACCCCGCCTATGCGGAGCCGGTCCAGGAGAAGCCCGAAACGGCGAACACCGCTGCCCCGGAGACCTTCTCGGGCTTCGGAGAGCAGTCCTACCAGGACGACTGGCCGCAGCAGACCGGTTACCGGAACGGCTACCCGGACCAGTACGCTCCGGAAGCGGAATCCTCGCAGGCCGCTGACGTGAGTGAGCGGGACCGCGTAGGCTTCGACCGGCCGGGACCGGCCTCCTCCGCCGCCCACCGGATGACCGACGCCGGGCTGCCCCGCCGCGGATCCGCCACGAGCGGTTCGAACGGCGCGGGACGCGTGCAGCGGGAGGCCCCGGCTTCCACTCCGGAGAGCAACGGCAACAACGGCAGCAACGGCAGCGACTGGCGTTCGGCGAACGACGACCGCTGGCAGCAGGCCTCGCAGCTCCGGAAGCCCAAGGCGGGCGGGGTCACCTCCTCCGGCCTGCCGCGGCGGGTACCCAAGGCCAACCTGGTCGAGGGAGCCGCCGAGACCACCCCTCAGGGCGGCCCACAGGTCTCCCGCGCCCCGGAGGATGTCCGGGGCAGGCTGAGCAACCTGCGCCGAGGCGTCGAGCGCGGACGCAGCGCAGGCAGTGAAACGAACGGCCAGGGCTTCGGTCCTGACAGCACCTACAACCAGGAGCGTTAGTGTGAGCCCGATGAGCCAGGCGGCGCAGAACCTGAACTGGTTGATCACCAACTTCGTGGACAACACCCCGGGGGTGTCCCACACCGTGGTGGTCTCTGCCGACGGACTCCTTCTGGCGATGTCCGAAGGCTTCCCGCGTGACCGTGCCGATCAGCTTGCGGCCGTCGCGTCGGGCCTGACCTCGCTGACCGCCGGTGCCTCGCGCATCTTCGAGGGCGGCAGCGTGAACCAGACGGTTGTGGAGATGGAGCGAGGATTCCTCTTCATCATGTCCGTTTCCGATGGTTCGTCGCTCGCCGTCCTCGCCCACCCGGAGGCGGACATCGGTCTCATTGGGTACGAGATGGCCCTTCTGGTGGACCGTGCCGGTACGGTCCTGACCCCCGATCTTCGTGCGGAGCTCCAAGGGAGCCTTCTCAACTAACAGATGGACGGTGCGTATTGGCGTCCCGGGGCCGTAAGGTTTCGGGACGCGGCTCCACAGTGATGGGTGCCAGTGCGCAGTCGGAGGAGGAGAGAAAGTGGCAACACCCCCAGGCGGTTCGTCGGGCAATTGGTCGTACGGTCCTGCCCAGGGCCAGGGCGACGGTTCTCCGAACCGGTACAACTTCCCCTCCACCCCCAGCCAGCGGCGTCAGCAGCCGTACGCGCCCCAGGGTCCTCAGGGCCCCGGTCCGTCGCCGTACGACCAGCCGCACGCGCCTCGCATCCAGCCCGTGCAGCCGCAGCGCCGCACCCCCGAACCCGCGCCTGCCGGAGCGTCGAACAACCCTCTGGTGCGTCCGTACGCCATGACGGGCGGCCGCACCAGGCCGCGGTACCAGCTCGCCATCGAGGCACTGGTGCACACCACCGCATCTCCGCACCAGATGCAGGGCCAGTTGCCCGAGCATCAGCGGATCTGCAACCTGTGCCGAGAGATCAAGTCGGTGGCCGAGGTCTCGGCCCTCCTCACGATCCCCCTCGGCGTGGCCAGGATCCTCGTCGCCGACTTGGCGGAGGCGGGACTGGTCGCCATCCATCAGCCCGGCGGCGACGAGAACGCCGGCGGCCAGCCAGACGTGACACTGCTCGAAAGGGTGCTCAGTGGACTTCGCAAGCTCTAGCGGCGGTCCTTCCCGCTCCACCACCTCGGCGAAGATCGTGGTGGCGGGTGGCTTCGGCGTGGGCAAGACCACGTTCGTCGGGGCCGTCTCGGAGATCAACCCGCTGCGTACCGAGGCCGTCATGACGTCTGCTTCGGCAGGCATCGACGACCTCACCCACACCGGGGACAAGACGACCACGACGGTCGCCATGGACTTCGGTCGTATCACCCTGGACCAGGACCTGATCCTGTACCTGTTCGGTACGCCCGGCCAGGACCGCTTCTGGTTCATGTGGGACGACCTGGTGCGCGGCGCGATCGGCGCGATCGTGCTGGTGGACACCCGCCGTCTCGCCGACTGCTTCCCCGCGGTCGACTACTTCGAGAACAGCGGCCTGCCCTTCGTCATCGCCCTCAACGGCTTCGACGGCAACCAGCCGTACCAGCCGGACGAGGTCCGCGAGGCGCTGCAGATCGGCCCGGACACCCCGATCATCACGACGGACGCCCGCCATCGCGCGGATGCCAAGTCGGCGTTGATCACTCTCGTGGAGCACGCGCTCATGGCGCGCCTGCGCTGAGCCGACGTACGCACAGGTGGGCGGCCCTCCCCGGCTCGGGGAGGGCCGCCCACCTGTTTGCCCGGACACACAGAAGAAGGGCCCCTCTCCGAGAGAGGGGCCCTTCTTCGTACAGGCTCAGTGCCAGCTGTGCGGGGCGCGGAAGCCGGGCTCGCGCTCCAGCCGGCGCCAGCCGGCTTTAGCGCGGCCGCGGTGCGCCGGGGTCTCCGTGGACGCACGGGCCGCGGCACGAGCGAGCAGGATCGCCGTGATGGCGGCGACCTCCTCGGGCTCTGCGTGGCCCTTCTCGACGCGAATGTCAGGGGAGTTCATGGATGTCAGTCTCCGTGAGAGAGGTTTCCGCGGGGGTACCGCGGATGATCCGCCTGGTTACTGCGGGGGGTTGCCGTGCTTGCGGGAGGGCAGGTCGGCGTGCTTGGTGTGCAGCATCGCCAGGGACCTGATGAGGACCTCACGCGTCTCTGC